>NZ_JASEFJ010000001.1 GCF_030019085.1 Methanoculleus sp. | reverse complement strand
ACAAAAAGACGAAGATTCAGAAGGTGGCTGAATGGTGAAATGCGGAGGGGGCTAAGGAATATGATACCCCGCTCGCCGGGATATCGCTGGTTCTTCTGCATGAGAACGTCTCGATCACATCTGATGGCGAGATGTGTATATGTTAAAGAACAGTATGCTGCTATGGGGATTCGAACCCCAGTCGCAGGAGTGAGAGTCCTGCATGATTGGCCGGTCTACACTATAGCAGCGCAGTGCACCAATGTGCCTTAAAACGTTGTCCTTTATGATATTTAAACCTGTCCAACTACACCAGTCTGGATTTCTGCCGGCAACCAGGCGATCTGAGCTTTATACGGGCTTGAATTCCTCCTTTTTTCAGCGATTTCCGTCACAGACATCCATAAGTAGCTTACCATCTAACCTATACCGGCAGCAATGAGCAGTCTCGAAGAGCAGATACGGGAGATCGAAGACGAAATCAGGAAAACTCCCTACAACAAGGCGACCGCCAAACACATCGGCCGCCTCAAGGCGAAACTCGCGAAGATCCGTGACGAGGCTGTAGCCCGGGCGATGGCCTCCGCCGGAGGGGGCGAGGGCTACTCCGTCAAGAAATCGGGAGACGCCACCGTTGTCCTGGTCGGGTTCCCGTCTGTCGGTAAGAGTACGCTGCTCAACAGTCTCACCGGTGAGAACCTGAGCGAGACGGCCTCCTACGCCTTCACGACCGTCACTGTCATACCGGGCGCGATGGAACACCGTGGCGCAAAGATCCAGATCCTTGATATCCCGGGACTTATAGCCGGCGCAGCCATGGGGAAGGGCCGCGGAAAGGAGGTTATTGCCGTCGTGCGGAGCGCTGACCTGATCCTTATACTGGTCGACGTCTTCAACCAGCAGCATACGGACGTCCTGCTCCGGGAACTCCATGATGCGGGTATCCGGATCAACCGGGAGAGACCCGATATCACCATCAAGAAGACCGGCAACGGCGGGATCAGGTTGAACACCGTCGGTGCCGTTGACCTCGATATAGAGGAGATCCGATCGATCCTGGCCGAGAACAAGATCATGAACGCAGAAGTCCTCATCCGGGAAGGAGTCACCCAGGACGATTTCATCGATGCGATGATTGGAAACCGTGTCTACGTCCCGGCGTTTATCGCGGTCAACAAGGTCGACCTGGTCGACGAGAGGATGCGGCAGGAGATCGAGAAGAACCTGACCGAACGATTTGGTGAACCCCCGATCATGGTCTCCGCGCAGAGCGGTTACCACATTGAAGAACTCAAGGACGCCATCTTTGATAACCTGGGGTTCATGCGTGTTTACCTGAAACCGGTCGGCGGCCCCGCGGACATGGACGAACCGCTGATAATCCGGAGCCCGGCAACGGTTGAGGACGTCTGCAACCGTCTCCACCGTGATTTCGCGGATAAGTTCCGTTACGCAAAGGTCTGGGGCAGATCCGCAAAACACGACGCCCAGCGCGTCGGGCTCAATCACCGGCTCGCTGACGGGGACATCCTGACCATAGTCACCCGCCGCTGATGACCTCCTGGAGGACAGGGAGCGGTGCATCCGTTTTCAGGGCCGTGCCCGAGTAGTGGGCACGGCTTGCCCTGTAGCCAAGAGACCTTAGCCGCTCGATCACGCTCTCGATGCTGGCCGGGGAGACGCGGAGCGATCTTGCCACAACGTGGTAGTCGTAGTGGCTTGAGGTATCGAGTTCCTGCCGGCAGGTTGAGACCAGCCTTGAGAGCCGGGGGACCGTCCCGGCCTTAACCGACGGCAGGGTCTCCTGCATCGCGGCGAGGGTCTGATCATCGTTGATCCTGCCCGTCCAGAGCGGGCCGACAGCTACAAGGCCGGCGCCGCAGAGCGGGCAGTCTGCAGGTGCCGGGAGCATCCCGGTCTCTTCCGTCCGGTAGAGGCAGGTGGGGCACTGCATCACGTAGCCTATCCGTGCCAGCGTCCGGTCGGCCGCCGCAGCACCGTTGCGGATCCGCAGGTGCAGCCGGTGGAAGTGCTCGTGGGCGTAACAGAAGAGGGGTTCCACGCCGCGGTCGTACCGGATCACCTCGCGCACGACAAACCCGAGCAGCGTCCGGAGACCTACCTCGGCGTGGTACTCGGTGTTCCTGGGCCGGGAGAAGTAGCGGCGCATCCCCGCCGGAAGGTGCGCCCCGCAGAGCGGTGCGGTGTCGGTGGCTGTGACGAAGAGGTAGTTCCCTGCGCTCCGTACGGCGGAGTCCACGAAGGGCGCCGGTGTTCCAAAGGGGTCGAGGTCGACGGCATCAAACCTCCTCCCGCTCATAAGCACGTTTGCGTCCTGGCATGTGACCTCGATCTCCAGACCAGACATCTCGACGTTATGCCGGATCAGGTCGACCGCTCTCTCGCTCCGGTCGTTGATCGTCACCGGTATCCCAACCTCGCCTGCCACACGGAGCCCCCGTGCACCTGAAGCCCCCATCGCATCGAGGTAGTCCCGCGGCCGGAGGACGGTGAGCAGCAGGACGGTGGCGTCCCGGTTCAACTCCATGCGCGGGTTGTAAAAGACCGGGGAGTTCGCCGGCGGAAACGGGAGGGCAGGGTCCTGTCGGGACACAAAAAACCGGGTTCCCCCTTCGGTAACCTCAACGAGATCCATATTTTCCGGGATACGTGGATGCTCGATACCCTTATACCTTCTCATGGGTAATACTTTTAGCCCAGCGTGTGGGCTTGTGGCCTAGCCAGGATATGGCGTCAGCCTCCTAAGCTGAATGTCGGGGGTTCAAATCCCCCCAAGCCCGTTGCTTCTTTTTATGCTTCTGCCTTGAATCACGGGGATATCTCATAGGGAAGAGGCCGTCCCGGTGACACGCGAGACGTGCCAGGAAGTGCATCTCATGCGTCATGCTGGACCAATCTCTGAAATCCTGTTCCAGTCCCGGTGCAACGGATCTTCCCTCTGAGATCTCGAATGTCGAGTCAGGGGAGGGAGATGCTTCAATCACCTCCCCCTCTCAGCCCCTCCCCGAAGGGGGCGATTCTCCATCAATACGGTGCCCTGAAGGCCATCTTTATGGCTTCTCGGTGAAACCCTCTCCGAAATCTCGTTTCCATCCCCGTGAATGGCCCTTAGGCCAACGTCATGCACTGCCCGCCCCCCTGTTAAGGAGGTGTGGGAGGAAGCAGCGGAGCGCCGGGTAGGGAGTGTCCCGTATCCAGGTAAGAAGGCGTCTGTGTGGCATGTCGTGACATGGGGGGAGGTTTCAATCCTATCCCCCGCTGGGCGATTCCACATCGATACGGTGCCCAGGGAGAACTCTGTGGCGTATCAGCAGAACCGTCCTTGATGATCCAGTTTTCGTCCCGATGCACGGCCACCAGGTTGGTTAGGATGTTTGAAGGTGCGAGAAAAAGACCATCCAGGGAACGTGTCGAGAGGGTGGGAGGACACGCAGCGTCCCAAGGGGTGTTTTTCGAAAAGATGCCGGGAGAGAGAATGGCACCACTGCGGCAGGCCACACGCCAGAAACCTCTCACGTACATCATACACCCGGTGAGTCCACGGCCCCTCCTGTGCTGTTACAAATAACCGGGTTATTTATCCTTCAATCGTGAACCTAACTCCTCAATAATGAGCGCTTCAGCCCATCTCAGGATTACCCGGCCGCACAACGCCATAGTTGCCGGGCTTACCGCGCTCCTTGGCTACCTCATCGCCACGGGGACGCTCACGATGCCAGCGCTCCTCCTCGCTGTGATCGTCGCGCTCATCACTGCCGGCGGAAACGTCATAAACGACATATTCGACATAGATATCGACAGGATCAACCGACCCGATCGTCCTCTACCGGCCGGCGAGATCAGCCCCGGCGCTGCAAAGAACTACACCCTGGCCCTATTCAGCTCCGGGATTGTGCTTGCCGCCCTGACTACACCGCTCTGCCTTGCAATAGCCCTCATCAACTCGGCCATCCTGGTAGCTTACGCTGCCCGACTGAAACGCACCCCGCTCCTCGGCAACATCGCTGTTGCCTACCTGACGGCCAGCGTCTTCCTCTTCGGCGGGGCGTTTGCGGGCGTCTTCGGGCTCATCAGCAACCTCTCGCTTGCAGCCATCACTTTCCTTGCAACCCTGGCACGGGAGGTCCTGAAGGCTGCAGAGGACGTCGAGGGGGATGCAGCTGGCGGCGCACGCACCCTTCCCATGATCATCGGTATCCGGCGGACGGGGGTGTTCGCGCTCGCCTGTTCCTGCTGTGCCGTGGCGGTAAGCCTCCTTCCCTTCGGCAGATGGTGGAGCGGGTTCTACCTGGCCGGTATCACGGTTGTGGACATCGTCATCCTGGTCGGCGCCGCCAGAGGAGCGGCCTGCACACGGCCGGACTGCGTCCGTGCGTCCCGGGCACCATCCATACTCCGGGCAGGGATGTTTGCTGCTCTTGCGGTGTTTGCGATCGCCGCGGTTATCTGAACGGGATGGGACTGGGCGTCTCGCCCCATCCCCCTGTTGGCGATTCTCCATCGATACGGTGCCAGCAAGGAAACATCGCCACTTAATACCCGCCCCCACGGAAGTGGAGGAGGCTTGATGGGCGTCGGACTGTCCAGTCCTTCCAGCAGGCAATCATCCTGACACCGCAGCGCCCTCAAAACACCCTGCCGCGCTGATAATTTTATCTGGTTATGGACGAGAGTTGTTACCCGGGAGATCTTAATGAAGGTTTACCGGCACGGGGAGACATACATAGCACCGAAAGGTTCCTTCTTTGACGGGAACGTGAAGATAGAAGGGAATTTTATCACTCCACCCTGGACGCACATCTGGGGAAACGTGGTTGTTACCGGCCGGCTTGAACTCGGCCCCGGATCAACGGTCGGCGGGTTTGTGGAGGCCGAGAGCGCCATCATCGGCCACGACGTCAGGATCAAAGGACCGCTCCGGGTGCTCGATAGCGCCACCGTCTGTGACAACGCCTGCCTCCACTCGATCCAGGCGGGAGGAGATGTCATCCTGCGGCCCGGTGTGAAGGTCGGGGTCGTGACCAGCGAAGAGACGATCTACGTCTATGGAAAAGTCAGCACCGAACAGTTACTGGGCCGGGCCGTGAAGGTCCACGCCCCCTGACGGCGGTTCAAGGCCGAGCAGGGCAACATCCCTCAACGCCGCCCAGTCGGCAATGGTCTCCACACAGCCGTCTTTCAAGTTCACAACACCGATGGCGGTGATCCCCATCCGATCGGCCATATCGATCCCGTCTTTTACCTCCACAAGACAGCCAACACCGATGATCGCCCGCGGACGGTACTTCCGGGCCATCCTCTTTATGAACGTCGAGCCCGGCACTATGAATACCCTGTAGCCGAGTCTTTCGAGCCAGACAACGTTCTCCCCGACCTGACACCGACCGCAGTTCCGGCATTTAAGGCCTTCCGGCGTCAGGTTCGCCGGGCACTGTGCCGAGCGCAGGCACTGTGGCAGAAAGACCGCACGCTTCTCCACCGGGATCTCCGAGAACGCTTTCTGGTTCATGCTGTTACGAAGCGTTATGAAGAACGTGATGAGGTCCCCATCATCCAGCCCGAGGAGTTTGCAGAACGCCTTCACAAGCCCTTCCATGGCGACCATAGCCGGTATCAGGATCTGCGGCAGGTAGAACTTCCCTCTCCTGACCGAGGCGACTGTGAGGAATGCGAGTGCTACCGCGAGGAGCAACATCCCGAGGACCACAAAGAACGTCACCTCTCCTATCAGGATCATCACCTGCCCCCAGACACCGGTCTCAAGTAGACTCATCGCTCAAACCCTCCTTTCCCCTCTATCAGCCGGAACGACTCTGCGTAGGGCGGTCGCAGCACCCCGACCTCCGTGACGATCGCATCGACCAGGTCGAGCGGAGTGGCGTCGAAAGCGTAGTTCAAGATCGCCACATCATCGGGTGCAAGCATACGGTCACCGCAGCGGGCGAGTTCGGCGCGGTCCCGCTCCTCGACAATGACCTCCTCCTCGCTCTTTGCAGGATCAAACGTCGAAACCGGCGCCGCAACGTAGAACGGGATACCATGGTGCCGGGCTGAAACAGCGTGCATGTATGTCCCGATCTTGTTAAAGACCGCGTCCCGGGTGATCCTGTCAGCCCCGACAATAACACAGTCGATCACCCCTTTCCGCATAAGATAGGCGGCTGTCGAGTCGGTGATGAGGGTCACATCGATCCCATCCCGGTTAAGTTCCCAGCAGGTGAGGCGCGAACCCTGGTTCAGCGGCCGGGTCTCACAGGCGAGCACCCGCACCTCCTTCCCGGCCTCAACCGCCGACCGCACAACGCCGAGGGCCGTTCCCCAGCAGCGGCAGGCGAGCGCCCCCGCGTTACAGTGGGTGAGCAGCGTGCACATCTCCGGGAGAAGTTCGGCGCCGAACGCACCGATCCTCCGGCAGGTCTCTTCATCCTCCACGGCAACTGCGTTAGCCTCGCGGACCGCGGCCTCTTTTGCCGCCTCGACCGATACGGCAGCGTTTATCACGCCGAGGACACGGTCGATCCCCCGGGCCAGATTGACCGCGGTAGGCCGGGTGCTCCGCAGAGCTTCGGCAGCCCGACTGACGCCTTCACGGAACCGCACGGGATCCCTCTCGCCGCTCCTGACGACCGCAAGCGCCACGCCCATCGCCCCCGCGATCCCAAGCGCCGGGGCACCCCGGATCGCAAGCCTCCGGATCGCATCGGCAAGTTCATCGACGGTTCTGCAGCACGCAACCTCATACTGCCCTGGAAGAAGGGTCTGGTCGATGTAGACGATGCAGTCGTTCTCCGCATCCCAGGCAATGGTGTAGGCGATCTCTCCTGGCATCTTTACCCCGCACGGATCACGTCAAGGTAGGCCCGCATCGCCGCCGCCCCGCCCATCGCGACCGAGTCCGGGATGTCTCTTGGCGCGGTGGCGGTTCCTGCAACATAGACGCCGGGCTTCACCGTGAGCACCGGGCCGAGTTTCTGGTCGGCAACCCCGAAGAACCCGGACTCGTCCCGCGGGAGCCCGAGCATATGGGCGATCTCCTCCGCACCACTGGCTGGTTCAAGCCCGACGGAGAGCACCACAAGGTCGGGGTGGACGGTCTCCATCTCACCGGTCTCGGTGTTCTCAGCGATAAGTGTCAGCCGATCGTTCTCCGTGAGCACCTCCCCCGGGAACCCCCGGACGAACCTGACGCCAAGACTCTTTGCCCGCTCGAAGTACTCCTCGTAACCCTTGCCGTATGCCCGGATATCGTTGTAGAAGACGTTAACCTCGATCTCCGGGTTCTTCTCCCGGATGAGAATCGCGTTCTTCACCGCATACATGCAGCAGACACCCGAACAGTAGGGTCGGTCGATGGAGAGGTCACGTGAACCGACGCACTGGACAAACGCCACGCTCCTTGGAGTCCTGCCGTTGGAGAGACGTCGGATCTTACCGCCGGTGGGGCCACTTGCGTTGATCAACCGCTCGAACTCAAGGCTTGTGATGACGTCGGGGATTGTTAGGTATCGCAGTTGGGTCTTGTTTCTGGCATCAAACGTTGCATAACCGGTTGCAACGATGATGCTTGCCGCCTCAAGGTCGATCGTGCGTTCCTCGTCCTCGTGGAGGATCGCTTCCCTGCCGCAGACGTCGTAACAGAGTCCGCACTCGATGCAGTGCTCCTGGTCTTTTACGACGATGTCGGGGACAGCCTGGGTGTGGGGCTTGTATATTGCTTTTCGAACACCGACCCCGGCGTCGAACCGGTTGTAGACCTCCACCGGACAGATCAGGCTGCAGTCCCCGCAACCGTTGCACTCGTTCTCCAGGATGTAACGTGGGTGTTTCCTGACCCTGACCCGGAAGTTCCCGACCTCGCCCTCGATCGACTCGACCTCCGAACACGTGTAGATGGTGATGTTCGGATTTCGGGCAACGTCCACCATCTTTGGAGAGAGGATGCACATGGAGCAGTCGTTTGTGGGGAACGTCTTGTCGAGCTGGGCCATGTGTCCACCAATGCTGGGTTCGCGTTCTATGAGATGGACGTGTATGTTGTGCCCCGCAAGGTCGAGCGCCGCCTGGATACCCGCAACTCCGGCGCCGATGACGACAACATCAGCCACGGCGGTACCTCCCTGCGAGTCGGACGTATTCGTCTGCGTTGTGAACGATCCCCGCCTCCTCTTCGGGGGTTGTCCCCCGAACAACCTTTCCGGGCACGCCGAGAACCAGGGAGGCGGCCGGGATCACCTTCTTCTCGGTCACCACCGCGCCGGCACCGATGATGGACCCCTCCCCCACCACAGCGCCGTTCAGGACGATTGCGCCCATCCCGACGAGCACACGGTCCCGGATGGTGCAACCGTGCAGGATGGCACCGTGACCGAGAGAGACCTGGCTCCCGATACTGACAGGGTGGCCGGGGGTGGTGTGGACGGTGGCGTTGTCCTGGATGTTTGAGCCCGCTCCAACCGTGATCCTATCCCGGTCACCCCGGACAACGGCACCAAACCAGACACTGACGTCGTCGGCGAGCGCTACGTTCCCGATGACCGTTGCATTCTCTGCGATAAAGACGCGGTTTCCCACAACCGTTCCGCTCTCCATATTAGATATAGCATTTGTTCTGGCGATACAAAACCTTCTCCCTCTCCGGTGGGAATCAAAACATACATTCCCCCGGTTCGGTGAACATTTTCGTGGACGGGTCCGGGAGTGGGAGGCGGCGGTGTTTCCGCGAAAGACCGTATTCCTGGAGACGCAGGAGACAGGGGCTGGGAACGTCCCGTCCCCTCCCCGTCAGCTCCCCACCCATGGCGGGGCGATTATCCATAAGTCCAGTGCCATGGGGATTCATTCACCCGGTTTCCCTGTGAGAGACGTCCTGAAGAACTCATTACTGTCCCGGGACACTGTCCTCCGGGCCAATCGCCACACACACTGCCCACATCCATCTCCAGGGAGCTGCCGGCGTGGTGTGTTCAACGAAGGGCGTCCGACCGGGGATACGGAAGAAAAGATGCTGGAGAATGCTCCAGCACCCCATCTCTCCCGACCACTACCCATAATACCCATCAGTGCAAACGCCTCTTGATGAAAGTGATGGTCGGGGGGACGTTCGACCCCCTCCATGCCGGGCACCGGAAACTCCTCTCCCGTTCATTTAACCTTGCCGGGCCCGCCGGTGAGGTGGTAATCGGGCTGACAACCGATGACTTCGCCGGCACAAAGGTGCACCCGGTCCAACCATACCAGAAAAGACTGGACAACGTTACGGCATTCATCCAGGAGAAGGGTTATACCGCCTCCTGGGCAGTTGAACCGCTCTCCGACCGCTACGGGAGCGCCATCGACGCCGATTTTGATATCCTTGTCGTCTCCGAGGAGACCCTTCCTGTAGCTCTGGATATCAATGAACTGCGGCGACAACGCGGGATGGCAAAGGTAGACCTGTATGTAGTTTCGTGCGTCCTTGCCGAGGACGAGCGGCGGATCTCGAGCACCCGGATATACAGGGGCGAGATCGACCCGCACGGACGTCTGATCAGATGATATGGTTTGCTATATCGTCCTTGATCAACCAGTCGCAGTAGAGACAGTGCAGCCCTTTATCGAGCACCTCAAAGGTGCTCTCCACTGGTTCGTTTGTGTTCGTGATGCAACCGGGGTTCGGACACCTGACCACACCCTTGAGGATCCTGGGGATCTCCACACCCTTCTTCTCCACGACCTGATAATCCCTGATGATGTTGATCCTTGCCTGCGGTGCAAGCAGGGCGATCCGATCGACCTCCTCCTTGCGGAGCTCCCGGTTCTCGATCTTGACAATATCCTTCTTCCCCAGTCGCCTGCTCTCGACGTTTGTCGCGATGCTCAGACACTCGGTTGTCGACCCCGTGATACCAAGGATTCGCAGGACGTTCAGCGCCTCGCCGGCCGTGATATGATCTATGACGGTACCGTTCCGGATGGGACTGACGAGCAACCCTCGTGCGGTATCTTTCTTGCTCATCTCATCACCTCGTGAAGTAGCGCCATCCTGACCGGAACACCGTTACGTGCCTGCTCAAAGTAGCGCGCATAAGGCGTCCGATCCACCGCAGGATCGATCTCCCCGGCACGCGGGAGGGGATGGAGGATCATCAGGTTGTCTCTGACACCCTCCAGCAGTTGTGTTGTTATCCGGTAACTTGAGGCGACGTTGTAATAGGACGCTGTGTCCGGGAAACGTTCGCGCTGGATCCTTGTGACATACAGCACGTCGAGTTCCCTTATCACCTCTTCGACGCTCGCGTGCTCGACCACCTCCACGCCGCGCTCCCGGAGTTTCAGGGTTATGTTTACCGGCATCTCAAGCCCTCCAGGCGCGATGGTGTGCAGGGTGACACCGTAGAGGGAAAGGGCGAGCGCCAGGGAATGCGCCGTCCTGCCGTAGCGAAGATCCCCGAGGAGGCCTACATTGATCCCATCAAGCGGCATCGACTTCCGTATGGTGTAGAGGTCAAGCAGCGTCTGGCTCGGGTGCTGCCCTGCACCGTCGCCGGCGTTGATTACCGGGACCGAAGCAAACTCGGTAGCCAGGCGCGCAGCCCCCTCTCTCGGGTGGCGAAGCACGATGGCGTCCACGTACCCGCTCACCACCCGGATGGTGTCCGCGAGCGTCTCCCCCTTGACGATGGAACTCGCCTCCACAGAATCTAAGCTTATCGACTGCCCTCCAAGCCTGGCCAGGGCGGCCGCAAACGACATCCTCGTGCGGGTGCTGGGCTCAAAGAAGAGGAGCGCCACAAGTTTACCCTCAAGCAACCCGGGGGGGTAACGCCCGGTCTCAAACTCCTCTGCCCGATCCAGCAGGTAATCAAGGTCTTTCCTCTCAAAATCCCGGATAGAGATAATGTGGTACATCGTGCGGCTACCTTCCGGGGCTCGCGATCAATCCTTTCGCCCCCTCCTCTCTCATGGATACTGGTTCACCGCACAGAAAGAAAATACCTTTTTTCCAGGCGCGTGATCCAATGACAACCTTTCTCACCCCTGACCGTCCAGTAATACTCAATGAAGGAGAGAACGGCCTCAAAAAATAAAGAGGAGTATGCCGCCGAGACCTGCTGTCATTGTGGTGGGCTCGGCTGCACCTACTGCAACGGAAAGGGTAGCGTGATGGTGGAGCAGCCCTCACGCAAATGCAGGCACTGCAGCGGGGACGGGTGCATCTACTGCGGCTACACCGGCTGGGAGCACCCGCTGAAAGAGTATTAGCCTCTCTACCTGCGCGCTATGGTGATGTAACCGCTGTGGGCGACCCGGGTTGACGGTCGCGTCCCCCTGGCGGAACGCGTCAGTTCACGCTCGATACACTCGTAACAGTGAACCTCGCGAAAGATCGGTGTTGCGGCATCGAGCGCGACGAAGGTGTGCTCGAGGAACGGCGTGTAGCAGGCCAGGTAGCCGCCGGGCCGGATGAGCGAGAAGGCGTGCTCCACGTGTGCCGGGGTTATCGTCATATCCAGGTGGACAACGTCGAACCATCCGGTCGCCTCGAGCATATCGCCCGCTATCACCTCGACGTTATCAAGTCTGGCGTTTCTTATGTTCTTCTCTGCAAGCCTTGCAAACTCGTGACGCACCTCATAGGTCTTCACCTCGCGGGCGATCTTTCCAAAATAGATCGCGGCGACTCCGCTCCCCGTCCCTGCGTCGAGGACGGTATCCTCCCGGTTCATCCCGGTGTAGGCTATAACCATCCCGATGTCTTTGGGGAGCATCGGGGCGCCGCTACGCTTAGCGTGGACAAAAAAATCGGTCGGCCGTGGACGCAACACGGTGAATGGGACGCCAAGGTGTGTCCTGACCTCGTCGCCGGGACTCATCCCCGGGAGTGCCGAGAGGTCGATCATCCCGCGGTCGGTGGAGAACTGTCCCTCCCCCGCCGTCACGAAGTACTCCCGATCCTCTCCGACGAGAAGGAGATGTTCCCCGATCTCGATCATTGCTCGCTGAGTTTCAGAATGGCTTCGGCAATATCGCCGCGGGTCTCGATGAGCGCAGCCCGTGCAACCTCGTCTGTTGCTCCGGTCTGGGATGCAACGAGCGCGACGTCTTCGTCCGGGATCTCCGGGATGGCCTCCTCGAACCGGGGTTCGCCGGTGATCTGGTAGGTTGTGATCCCCTGCATCCTGGTCGCGACGACCTGGGGTTCGTCGAAGATGTAGTCCCCACCAACCGTCTGGATTACGACCCTCTCAACGCCCTCGATCTCCTCCATCTCCATACCCATCTGCTTCATCATCTGCTTCATCTTCTTTGGGTTTACCTTTCCTGGATACATTTGGATCCTCTCCCCTGCCTTATTTTTACGGCTACACCGTAATTAAATGCCAGCATCTCCCGACCGGAGAGGAGGGCAGCGCCGGTGGCAAGTAAGTTATCCTCCCCGGTCACCACCAGCACCTCGTCCCCTGCGCGGATCTCTTCGTCGGCAGAGACCACGTGTTTCGCCATCGTGTTCTTCCCATCGGCGATAAACGCCGCCACATCCTCCTGCACCGTCACCCGGTAGCACGGCGGGGGTATGTGGGCGGCAAGACGCAGCGCTCCGGCGATCCCCAGGGTGAGGCGACCATCCTGCGCACGAACGGTCGCAAGCCTATCGCCGTCCAGATGCGCCTGGCGGATGCGTCCCGTCGTTGATAACTGGAACGTGCATCCGTCGGGGAATATAGCCTCCCCTGCCCCTTTCCCGAACTGGAAGTCACCTATCGTCCTGATCCGCCGTAGCAAACTGTCTTTTGAGTACCTGGTTGACACCATCAACAAACTCCTCCTCTGTATCGCGGGGGATGAACGCCCCGGCGGCGATCCGGTGCCCGCCGCCCGCACCGCCCACCGACTCCGAAGCCTCAACGAGCGCCTGCTGGAGGTCGACCCCCCGGCTGATCGCCCACTCGTTCGTCCGCATCGAGACCTTGGTGAGGTCAGGTTCGTCCACCATTGCGCTGAGAACCATTATGGGTTTACGCCAGTTCAGTCTTGAGAGCGCCATGCCCGCTCCTATCCCGACGATGGTGTCTGGGAACCGGTCGCCGGTGTGGATATACTGGAGGTGGGAGAGTTCAGTGACGCCGGTGTCAAGGATGTAGCGGAGCAGGTCGCGTATGACGGAGCGGTGGTGGCCGAGCATGTACTCCGCCTCGCGGTAGGCCTCGCCGCGCATCCCCCGGCAGATGTTGCTCCCCACTCGGGGTTTTGCCCACCTGCCGCAGGCGTTGAGCAGGGTGGCATACTCCGAAGCGTTCCTGAGGGCTGTCCGTTCCGGTTCGTCCGGGAAGGTGTAGGTTTCGGCGAGGAGGCGGTCGGTATCCCGGCCGTGGGCGATGAGGTGCTGGGTCAGAGCGCTGATGATCCTGCGCCGGTCGTCGAATGGGAGTTCTTCCCAGACTAGCCAGCCGCCCCGGGGGTTCTTCAGTTCGACGCCGAGGCGTTCTAGGAACCGGAGGGCGCTGCTGGTGTTGTTTGAGATACCGTCGATGTAGGGCTCGTCGCAGTAGCCAAGACAGATGTGGACGGGCCGGGTTGAGAGGCCGTAACAGTTTAAGTCCCTACTCTGCACGATGATGTTACCGTACTCGACGCCGTCCTGGACGATCTCACGTGCGGGGCCGACCAGTCCGCAGTTCTCGCGGGCCATCATGTCCCCGACGTTCCCGATCACGGCGAGTTTAGCAAGGTCGATGTTCGTCGCATCAAGCGTCTTTGCGACCATGTAGGCGAGACCGGCGGCGCTCATCCGGGTGATGCCGTGGTCCAGGCAGTTGATCATGGGGTATGCCGTGCCGCAGGGCTGGCTGACGTGGTGATCCAGGATCAGAACTTCGTCCCCGGGGAGACCGTGGCTCTCGAGGAGGGTCTGCTGCCCGGCGCCGAGGTCTGCAAAGAGTTTGAGGGAATTGCCGTCCGGGATGTGTCGCATCGCCATCGGTTCGAGCTGGCGAACGAAGACCGATTCGACCGGTATGCCCTCTCGGCTGAGCGCCTGCGCCAGGATCGCCTCCGTGCTGATACCGTCGGCATCGATGTGGGAGATGATCGTCACCGAGTCTGCTTCAGAGATGATGTCAGTCGCTCTCTGCAGATCGCTATCGAGACTCATCTTCATATCTGTGCGTGGTGCAACTCAATAAATTCATGCAGGGAGGGGCGAACGGGATTTTAATGCGGAGATCAGGGGGGACGCCATAAGACGATACCACTTCTGGCACCGTATTTTGTGGAACCTACAATGAGGGGAAAGGATCTGCCATTTTTACGTTGGCGTAATCCTTTTGCTGCCGGATCATCCCCGCCTCCATAGATCCCATTCAAAAGATATCTAAGAGAGAAACTCCATAGCACCCGATAGTTGCAAGATTCCACGAGGGGGGATATATGACCGGAAAAGGTATGCGGGAGTTTCTGGAGACCGACGTGATCGACGCCGGGCGTATGCGTGCAGTTGAGGGGAACGCGATCGCGCTCGGCCTGCCGTCGCTTGTGATGATGGAGAGCGCCGGGCGGGCGGTTGCTGCCGCCGTGGAGTCTTTCAGCCCATCCCACGTCCTGGTGCTCTGCGGGAGGGGGAATAACGGCGGCGACGGTATGGTAGCGGCACGCTACCTCCAGCACCTCGACGCGGTCGACGTCATCTACCCCGACTGCGGTTCGATGACCGCCCCGACCGCCTCGGAACTCAGTCTGCTCCGGCACTGCTCTGTCGGTCTCCACCCGATCAGGTGCGCTGCCGAGATCGATGGGCTCTCGCACCTCTTTGAGATGGCAGAGATCATCGTCGATGCGATGCTTGGCACAGGCGCGTCCGGTGTGCCTCGTGAACCGCTCGCAACCCTTGTTGCCCGCGCAAACGCGAGCTCTGCGCCGGTCATCGCCGTCGATATCCCCACGCCGGGCATACGTGCAAACCGGATCCTCTCGTTCCACCGTTTAAAGACACACGGCGCAGATCTCGTGGATATCGGAATCCCGCTCGAGGCTGAGGTCTACATCGGTCCCGGCGATCTCACGCTCATCCCGGTAAGAGAGAGGGAGGCTCACAAGGGCGCCGGCGGCGAGGTTCTCGTCATCGGTGGCGGCCCTTACCAGGGTGCGCCCTACATTGCGGCGCTCGGCGCGCTGCGTGCCGGCGCGGACATCGTGCGGGTCGCCTCCCCCGCTTACATCCCATTCCCCGACCTGATCTACGAGCGTCTGGATGGCGAGATGATAACCCCAGACCACCTGGAGACCATCCTCCGACTCGTGGACAGGGCCGATGTTGTCGTCTGCGGTATGGGGCTAGGGGAGGCGAGCCACGAGGTCGTCCTTGGCGTTGCGGAAGGGGCAGGGCGAGCGGTCTTTGATGCCGACGCTCTCCGCCGCCCGCTACCAGCGGCTAAAGAGACGATCTACACACCCCACACCGGCGAGTTTGCCCGGATGACCGGGACAGAACCGCCTACGGAGGTTGTGGCACGTGGCCGGTCTGTGAAGGCCGCCGCATCGACCGGGACGATCCTCCTCAAAGGCCCGGTCGACGTGATATCCGATGGCACCCGCGTCCGGTTCAACCGGACCGGCACCCCTGCTATGACCGTCGGCGGGACGGGCGACCTGCTCGCCGGGGTTGCGGGCGCGCTATTCTGCCACCTCCAGGCCTTCGAAGCGGCCTGTATCGCTGCATACGTGAACGGCAGGGCCGGGATGCGGGCGGCAGAGGAGAGGGGGAACGGTATCCTTGCCACCGATATCCTGGACTTTATCTCGCAGGAGATATTTCTCTCCCGGTCGCCTGAGTGAGACTTCCCGGGCGTCCACATTTATCCCCGACAGGAGAGAAGATCTCCTGCAATGGATATGAACGAGTCCGGTGAGGACGGCATGACCCCGGTCTTCACTCACATCGAGAACGACCGTGCACGGATGGTGGACATCTCGGCAAAGACCGAGGTTCCCCGCGAGGCGGTTGCAAGTGGCCGGATCTATCTCCGGAGGGAGACCCTAAAGGCGATCAGGGAGGGGACGACGGTCAAGGGCAACGTCCTTGCAACCGCGCGGGTGGCGGCAACACTGGCTGTGAAGGAGACGCCGCGCATAATCCCCATGTGCCACCCCATACCGCTTGCAGGGGTCACCATAGACTTTGAGGAGGGCGATGGTTACCTGGAGACGACCGCCCGTGTGAAGTCTTTTGGGAGGACGGGCGTTGAGATGGAGGCGCTTACAGGTGTCTCTGTTGCCCTGCTCACGGTCTGGGACATGGTAAAGTCGGCCGAGAAGGATGAGAACGGTCAGTATCCTGTCACCCGGATCGATGCCATCCGCGTTCTGGAGAAGAAAAAAGGACGGTGAGAGGCCGGCCACCCGACAGGGGGGATGCAGGGGGTGGAAACAAAATATCGATGAGAGCTTCACCGAGAAACCAGAAAGATACTCCCCCCGCACTGTATCTATGGATTATCGCCCCGTAGGAGAGGGGCTGGCGGGTAGGGGGCGGAAACGCCCCCCCTGTCTCGACATGCTGCTCCCTGGAGAGTCTCTTTCTCGTAGCGTCGAACAGCCCCCCTGCTTGAAAATGTCACCGGCACAGCATATTACTGGCAGGACACCCACCACCCGGTGTCGAGACGGAGAGGGAGGGGATGACGGAATCCTTTATCTACGCTCCAGTCGACCTATGTGGAACCACGGGATACGTCCCGGAAAGGAATGTGGCGGAAACGCTGAACCTGAGGTGATTGAGAGCATGGCAAAATCGATGTATGCCTACGTACGTGAGGCCTGGAAACAGCCTGACACGTCCGAGGTGAAAGACCTCCTCTGGGAGCGTCTCCAGGTCTGGCGGCGTGAGGGGAGTGTTGTGCGCGTTGAGCGCCCCACAAGGATCGACCGCGCCCGTTCGCTCGGCTACAAGGCCAAGCAGGGCATAATCGTCGTGCGGGTCAGGGTCCGCCGCGGCGGTCGGAGAAAGCCCCGTTACGTTCGCGGGCGCAGGTCTGCGCGCATGGGTATGCGCCGGATGACACCGGCAAAGAGTCTCCAGCGCATGGCTGAGGAGCGCGCGTCCCGGAGGTACCCGAACATGGAGGCCCTGAACTCCTACTGGGTCGGCGAGGACGGACGCTACAAGTGGTTTGAGGTGATCATGGTCGACGGCCACCACCCGGTCATCCAGAGCGACCGGAACCTCTCCTGGCTGGCCGACCCGGTTCATCGCGGCCGGGCGGAGCGTGGCAAGACCTCCGCCGGCATGAAGGGGCGCGGGATGCGGAAGCGCGGGCGCGGAACTGAGAAGACTCGCCCCAGCATCCGCTCGCATGCAAACCGCGGCAAATAAAAATCCCTTTTTTATACGACAATGAAGATCACAGATGCCCGTATATTCCCCTATCCTGCCGGTGACTCGACGGTTGCGCGGATGGCGATCGAGGCGGGAGAACTCGGGTTCGATAGTCTTGTCGCCATTGGGGATGTTGGGCATCAGTCGTTTCAAGGGGTTGAGATCCTCCAGGGCACTATCATCACTGCCCAGTCAATAAGAGAGGTACTCCGCGATCTGCGCGACCCCGCCGTCCGGCGCGCCGACGTCGTCTACGTCGATGCCGGGGATCTCCCGTTCAACCGCGCTCTTGCCAGCATAAATGAGGTGAACGTCATCAGTAAGATCCATACCACCCGGCAGAACGCCTTTGACCACGTTGCCGCACGGACGGCGGCGGAAAGGGGTGTGGCGGTGGAGATCTCGCTTGCCCCACTGATCAACCTTCGCGGGGTGAAACGCCAGCGGGCGCTGAACCGGTATGCGGACATCCTGGCGCTGCATCGGCGTTACGGGTTTATGCTGACCATATCGAGCGCTGCCCGTTCTATACTCGATCAACGCTCGGTTCGCGAGATCCGGGGGCTCTGCGAACTCTTCGGTATGACCGGGGCCGAGGTGAACGAGGCACTATCGTCTGTTGGCCGGATAATCGAGCCCTTCAGCCCCGTGGGGGTGGTCAGATGAGACCCAGACCCCCTGCGATGCGGACGAAAAAGCGCTACATTCTGGTCAGGATCATTCCCTCCGGTGCGACGGTTGACCAGAAACAGCTTTACCTATCCGTCATCGAGGCCGCAACCTCTCTCTTCGGGGATGCGGCCGTCGGTCTCGCTCAGCCCGCTGCGGTATACTGCGATGAGGGGTATGCCGTGATCCGGTGCCGGCGCGGGACGGAGAGGGACATCGCCGCGGCGCTTGCAACGGTCACGGCGGTCGGCGATGACCGGGTCTCGCTCCGGACGGTCGCCACCTCCGGGACAATCCGTGCGCTGCGGCGCCGGATGAAACCGATCCGACCCCGTCCAGAGGAGGGGGAGATGGTGGTCGGTGGGACGGTTTATGCCGTCTGCCGGTATCCGGGTCAAAAGGTTGATTTGATTGAAAAGGGTATTAAGCATCAGAAAAGATTCTTTTTCAGCGAACTCGATTTGGAGGAACGATAATGCAACCACAATATCAGATGGGATATGACCGGGCTATCACGGTCTTCAGCCCCGACGGAAGACTGTATCAGGTTGAGTATGCCAGAGAAGCGGTAAAACGGGGCACAACGGCCGTTGGGCTCAAGTGCAGCGAGGGTGTCGTGCTGATAGTCGATAAAAGGGTGACATCACGTCTCCTTGAACCGGCCTCCATCGAGAAGATCTTCAAGATTGACACACACATAGGCGTGGCCTCCTCAGGGCTTGTGGGAGATGCACGCTCCCTCGTGGACAGGGCACGGGTCGAAGCCCAGATCAACAGGGTCTCCTACAACGAGTCCATCGATGTCGAGACCCTGGCCAAGAAACTCTGCGACCATATGCAGATCTATACCCAGTTCGGCGGTGCGCGTCCCTACGGCACAGCGCTCCTGATCGCCGGGATCAGCGACGGTGAGGGCAGACTCTTTGAGACCGACCCGAGCGGCACGCTGCTCGAGTACAGGGCAACCGGGATCGGGACCGGCCGGCCGGCGGTCATGCAGGTCTTTGAAGAAGAGTATCGGGAGGATGCAGACTTCTCGGAGGCGATCTCTCTTGGCATCAAGGCGCTCCATGCAGCGACCGAAGGGAAACTGGACGTGAGCGCAATCGAGATCGGTGTCGTCTCCATCGAGAAGGGAGAGTTCCGGAAGATGGAGAGGGACGAGGTACAGACATACGTCGAGAAGTTTGATGAGAGCGTGCCATCAGAATGATCCCACTCGACCGTGCGGTTGTGGCGAGGTTCGAGAGTCACGGGGAGCGGTTTGAGGTGCTTGTCGACCCCGATCAGGCGATGCGTGTTCGGCAAGGCGAAGCGCTGGACATTGAGGATGTCGTTGCTGCCGACTCCGTCTTCTCGAACGCTGCTCACGGGGAGAGAGCCTCAGACGAGGCTCTCATGAAGGTCTTCAAAACGACCGAATTTGAAGAGATTGCGCCGAAGATCATCCAGAAAGGCGAGATCCATCTGACGGCAGAGCAGCGACGCCATCTCATCGCAGATAAACGGAACCGGGTCATAACGTTCATAGCCAGGAACGCTGTCAACCCGCAATCTGGCTACCCCCACCCCCCGCAGCGGATCGAACTTGCGATGGAGGAAGCGAAGGTGAACATCGATCCCTTCAAGTCGGTCGAGGAACAGGTCAAAGAGGTCGTTAAGGCCCTCCGCCCGATCCTTCCCATCCGGTTTGAGGAAGTCCGGATCGCTGTGAGGTTCCCGCCGGAACATGCTGCAAGGGCTTACGGGGAACTCCAGTCCGCAACAACGATCGAGCAGAACGAGTGGCAGAAGGACGGGTCCTGGATCGCCGTGGTCAGGATCCCGGCCGGCATCCAGGAGGAGTTCTACGACCTGGTGAACAAGATCTCGAGAGGGAGCGCTGAGACCAGGATCGTGGGGCGTCTGTCGTGAGTAACTAATATTAGTCGAGACCACAAAGATTAAAGGACATACAAGAGGTAGGCGAAATGGCAGGCCGTAAGCAGAGTGCAAAAGGCAGGGTTGTCGGGAGTTCCGGTCGATTCGGCCCGAGGTATGGCAGGTTCATCAGGAAGAGGGTAAACGAGATCGAGCAGATCTCCCGCGCGGTTCATGTCTGTCCTCGCTGTGACCAGGAAGCGGTCAGGCGTGTGGGGACCGGGATCTGGGAGTGCCGCAAGTGCGGGTTCAAGTTCGCAGGCGGAAGTTACGTTCCGGAGACGCCGGTTATGCGCGTCGCCGCGCGGAGTATCGAGCGTTCGCTGCAGAAGGAGGGTTAATCGGACGTGGTTGCCTACAAGTGCGCTCGCTGTAAGCAGAAGGTTGAGATAGATATCAATATACGCTGTCCCTACTGTGGGCACCGCATCCTCTTTAAGGAGCGCGGGGCCGCGATAAAAGACCTGAAGGCTCGATGAAGGTCGTCACGACGTCGCGCAAACCGGCTCCCGAGGTGCGGTCACTTGCACGGGATCTGGCGTTTGCGATCGGCGCCGAATATACCACCCGTGGGAAGATGGGGATGGATGATCTCCTGTCGTCCCATGAGGGGCCGGTTCTGATCGTCTCGAGGTCCGGTCAATATTTTCTTATTCAGGTTTTTTCGGACGGCGAGGTTGTTGCCGATGTTCGGGTTCTCTCGTTTGTGGTCGAGGAGCGGGAAGGTGCAATCTCTCGCGGGCTCACGATCTCCGACCATGCTGTCGCCGCGGCGCTCGAGGGTCTGGTCGATATGGTCTTTTGGGCGGATACGCTCCCGGAACACCGGATCGTGTTTGACGGGAGGCAGCGGCGACGCTATACCCTGACGGTGGCGCCATGAGACATTCAGCGGTATTCCGGTTTACGGTTCCCGATGCCCGTGCAATCTACCTCTCCGTCTGCCAGGAGGAGGGGGAGGTCGGTGAGCGTTCGTCGGCAGGGGTTAGACTTGAGGATGAGGAGAATCTAGTTCTTGAGGTGAGTGCTGCGGATATCCCGGCGCTTCGTGCGGCCCTGAACACCTGGCTTCGACTGGTCAATATAGCGGTTGAGGTGCGGGAGATCGCTCTCTCCTCAGGGGAGAGTCCTCCAGCCTGAACCCTACATTTAATGGGGTTCGCTGCTCTAACCTGTAAAAGGAGTGGCAGGGTGAAACCTGCCTGTCGCAGATGAGATAACTGTTATTTATCTATCTTTGTTGTAATCGAGGAGGAGATGTAATATGGAGAACGTTCCGCCAAAACTACAGAATCAGCTGGCGATGCTCCAGCAGATGCAGCAGCAGCTGCAGACCGTGATCACGCAGAAGGCGCAGTATGATATGACGATCCGCGAGGCCAGGCGTGCGCTCGAGGATCTGGCCGACGTCCAGGAGGATGCGGCGGTCTTCATGAACGTCGGCAGCGTCATGATGCAGAAGAGCAAGGAGCAGGTGGTTGCAGCCCTAAACGAGCGTATCGAGACGCTTGAACTCAGAGTCAAGTCGCTTGAGAAGCAGGAGAAGGCGCTGCAGGAGAGGTACGAGCAGCTCTCGTCCCAGATCCGGGATGTGCTCGAAGGTAAACAGAAACCTCCAGGCGCGGCCTGAACCAAACAATCGTTTTCACATGAATAAACCACTCCGGCGAGACCTGCCGCTCTTTTTGTCGTTGTTCTGCATTGCCACCTGGGAGGCCGCAGACGGTGCGAGGCAGCGGGGTCTACCACCATCGTGGTAGGGGTGCCCCGGGAGCCTGTAAAGACAGGTGCGGGGCCGTTCCGCCCCCTCCCTGTCAGCCCCACCCCCGTAAGGGGGTGATTCTCCATTGATACAGTGTCCGGTAGAGGGTTGTACCACCGCCCCGGCGAATCGCTCCAGAAAACCCTCTTCCCGTCCATCTCACGGTCTTCCAGGCCAATCGCCAACCACCGCCAATCCACTTTCCCGGCGGGCCGGCCGTCCAGACTGCTGGAGACACTCATACCCGGTCCACGCAGACACTATCATCGAGACCTCTATCCGGCCCCGGGCAGTTATCGAATCTCTACCGCGGTTCAAGAAAAGGTTTTGTAAAATGGGGAAAGGTGATAGGGGGTCTCTCTCAGTCTTCCTGGTTCCGGTCGTGTTTGTGCATCCTGCAGACCAGGTTGATCGCGTTGACCACAGCCTCGACCGACGCCAGGATGATGTCGTCGCTTGCCGAAGTGGCGTCAAATACCCGGCCCTTCTCGTCCTCGACGGCGATCGTGACGTGCCCGATTGCATCGGTGCCCCCCGAGATTGCCTCGATATTGAACTCCTTCAACTGAATCGGGGCCGGCATGATCCCGAGAATCGCCTTCACGGCCGCATCCACAGGACCGCTGCCGACGCTCGAGAAGATGTGCTCTTTCCCATCGACCAGCGCCCTGACGCTTGCTGTAGGGATCACATGGTTCCCGGTCATGATCGCGACGTCCTGGAGTTCCAGGGCTTTCTCGTCGGGTACAAGGTGCATGACGCTCTCCGCGATCTCGTAGAGGTCTGCGTCTGTCACCCGCTTACCCTTCCCGGAAATCGCCTTCACCCGCTGGATGATCTCGTCGAGCTGCGCATCGGTTGGCTCGATGTGCACCTCCGTCAGCATCTGTCTGACAGCGTGTCTCCCGGCGTGTTTCCCGAGTTTAAGCCTGCGCCGGTGGCCGACCATCTCCGGCGTCATGATCCCGGGCTCAAAGGTATCCGAGCGCGTGATAACGCCATGGGAGTGGATCCCGCTCTCGTGGGCAAAGGCGTTCTCGCCGACGATCGGCTGGGTTGGCGGGATGCTGATCCCGGAATATCGTGATACAAGCCTTGAGGTCTCAACCAGTCCTGTCGTCCGGATGCCTGTATCGATCCCGTAGATGGACGTGAGGGCCATCACCGTCTGCGCGAGGTCGGCGTTCCCCGCCCGCTCCCCGAGGCCGTTCACCGTCACCTGGACCTGCGAGGCTCCGGCCTCGACCGCCGCCAGGGTGTTTGCCACAGCAAGCCCGAAATCGTTGTGGCAGTGGACGTCGATCGGGCAGTTCACCTCGCTCCTGATCCTCTCGATGAGGCGTTTCATCGCCGCCGGCGTGATCACACCGACGGTGTCCGGGACGTTGACGATCGTGGCTCCTGCATCCACCGCGGTGCGACAGACCTGGATCAGGTAGTTCCAGTCGGTCCTGGTGGCATCCATCGGCGAGAACATGCACAGGTCGACGTGGTCACGCGCATACGTGATGATCTCGTTGACCGTCTCAAGTACCTGTTCTCGCGTCTTGCGGATGGTGTACTCCCTCTGGACGTCTGAGGTCGGGATGAAGACATGAACCATATCGACATCGCAGTCGATGCATGCATCCACATCAGAGGTGAGCGATCGTGCCAGTCCACAGACCTGTGACGAGAGGCCCAGACCCACGATGGCCCTGACGCTCTGGCGTTCGGTCTCCGAGGACGCAGGGAACCCTGCCTCGATGGCATGGACCCCTATTTTTGAGAGCTGTTCGGCAATAGCGAGCTTCTCTTCGAGCGTGAACGAGATGCCCGGTGTTTGTTCACCGTCGCGCAGCGTGGTGTCGAAAACAGTTACGTTCTTTTTCGCATGGCTATCGGCGAAGAAGACAGTACGCTTCAGCGTTTCCAGGTGCTTCAGCGTTTGTAGGTTTCATACCTAAACATTATCAGCGGAGGCATATAAAGAATTTGGGCAAACCGCCGGAAGTTTCTGGAGAGGCCATCAAGCATTACCGTCTGGCTGTGTCCTGGTTTGATGAACCTCACGGGACGGGTTCCGGTGGATGCCCTTCGCCGCGGACCACCCTCTATCTGGATGCGAGTGCGGCCGGGTTTTTGCAAGACGCTATTCCAGGGAGAGACCGGGGGATGGTAGTGGAGCATTTTTCATCCCCCTTCCCCATCAGCCCAACCCCTCATCGCGATACTCTACCTCCGACCCTTGCAGGTGGGCGGGAGGTATGGGAAAAGTAAGTGGTTCAGGAGAGATCTCAGCTCGATGGTTTGATGACTTCTCAGCCTCTCAGCATGACCGGCATCCTGCATTGCCGTTTCAACCTCCCCCATCTTTTGTGCACTGGCATGCGGTCCCATCCTCGATACCCAGGTAATCAAGACCCCAGGCACAGAGTGCTTCCATCACCGGGAGCAGAGTCTTTCCAAACTCGGTGATGGCGTACTCCACCCGTGGCGGCACCTCCGGGTAGACCGTCCGCATCACAAGACCGTCCTCCTCGAGTTCACGGAGCTGTCGCGTGAGCATCTTTGCGTTGACACCGGGGAGTTCGCGCTGCAGCTCAGAGAATCGCTTGATCCCGTCGCAAAGGTGCCAGAGTATCAGCGGCTTCCACTTACCGCCGATGACATCGAGGGCCGCCTCGATCGGGCAGTGGAAGGTCTTACCGTTCTTTGTGTAGGCCATAGTTACACCGATGTAAGTATCTTACCAAAACACCTGTATACCATATATATCTTCAAAGAGTCTATTTTACCATAACGGAGAGTCCATCAGTAGCATGAAGAGACCCCAGGTCTCATCGCAGCTGACAGACTTGCCGTGTTTCGCGCTCAGGTGAGGTGATAACCATGGAGAAAAAAGAGATCAATAGAAACTTTGCCCTCCCGATGCCGATCGTGCTTGTTGGGGCAGAGGTTAGCGGAAAGGTGAACTTCATGGCCGCGGGCTGGTGCTCGCAGGTGAACGGAAATCCGCCGATGATCCTCTGTGCACTTGCAAAGAACCACCATACAACAAAGGGGATCCTGGAGACCGGAACATTCTCTGTGAACGTCCCGTCACCGGCCATTGTGGATAAGACTGACTACTGCGGGCTGGTATCTGGGGCCGAGGTCGATAAATCAGGAGTCTTTGATGTCTTCTACGGGAAACTCAAGAACGCACCCATGATCAGAGAGTGCCCGGTCAATTTTGAGTGCCGTGTCTTCCAGACCGTTCCGTTGCCCAGTCACACGGCCTTCATCGGCGAGATCGTGGCAGCATATGCTGATGAAGGGGTAATAGTTGATGGGAAACCCGACTACGTGACCATCAATCCGCTCATCCTGACCATGGTCGACAACGCTTACCACGGTCTCGGCGAGACCGTCGGGAATGCCTGGAGCGCCGGGAAAAGCCTGATCCGAAAGTGAAACACCCGCCTGGCGCCAGAAAAGCCTCTGGAGGTCGTGGTAGCTCTCCCACCACCACCTCACGGCAGGTAGCCGTCCACATAGCCCAGGAACCGCTCCACCACCGCCGCTGAGTAGGGCCCTTCTTCGTACGCGGTGGCGAGGGTCAGGCGGTCGCGGAAGGTGGATGCTATCATCAGGAACCCGTAGGGCCAGCAGACGCAGGGGAGGTACTGGACATCCAGGAGGTCGAGGTTGCTCCTTCCCTTCCCCGGGACGGGGAGAAACTCGCCGGGGTCAAAGACCCCGAGGTTGGAGAAGACCGGGTTCTTGAGCCCGGAGATAGTGTAACGCTCGATCATATCGTCAAAGAACTCCAGCACCGCTGGCATCCCGCGGGCCATGATCCCCTCGTAGAAGAGGATTGCCGCAAGCCCGAGGTGTCCGGCCTTCCGGCGTGCCGTTATCGTCGTAACGTCATCTATGATATCCTCAAGCCCCGCCCCCTCCCCGGCGGTGATGGTGATCTCGTAGGCGGCGGAGAGGTTCGCGATGGGGCAATCGTCGTAGAGCCCCGGGTATCTCCGCCGGAGATCGGCCGATGTCAGGATGGAGCGGGGTGACCCGATGTCAGAAGGGTCGTCCCGGATATTTCGGAAGGCCAGGAAGAACGCAGCGATCAGGACGTCGTTAACAGTGGCCCCGTGCTCCTTTCCAAACGCTTTCATAAGTTCGAGCCTTTCGGGCGCAAGAGTCCTGAACGCAACCCTGGGTCTTCCCCGGCCAGGATGCTCGGCCGGGAAACTCCAGCGATCGACGAAAGGTTCCTCCTCGGCAAGCGCCCCTCTTTTCTCCTCCTCGGAGTGGAGGGTGAGGATTCTCTTTATGCTCCGGTCACAGGGCTTTCGCTCTGTCGGCCGGTGGTCGGGGCTCTCCATGAGTCTCCGGTAGACCGAGAAGACGTCCCGGGCAATGGCAAGGGCGCCACCGGCGTCGCAGAACCCGTGATGGCAGGTGACCGCTAGACGGTCACCCTCATCCCCCCGGTATAGCCCGACCCGAACCTGCGGCCCCTTTCGGACGTCAAGCGGCGGCGGGGGCGGCGGGGGCGGCGTGAGCGGCCAGCTGCGCTTTTCGATGAAGAACGCGCCGTCCCGGCACTCTGGTGGGATCTCCTCCCAGACCGGTAGGCCATCGACCTCCGTGTAGCGCGACCGAAGATAGGGGTCTGATGCGATCAGCCTCATCGTCGCCTCTCGCATGATCTCTGCCTCGATCTCACCGTCGAACGTGAAGACCACGTGCATCGTCGGGTCGTAGATCCTTTCGAAGTAAACGTTGAAGACGTCGAAGGATGAGGCGGGATGGCGGGCTTGGGGCATGAACGTAAGTTATCTCTCCGGTGAGGGATAACTGCTTTTGTCGGGGAAGGGTTGTGGGGCTCCCCCGATATCACCGCCGCGAGATGTATGGGTTCCCTTTCAGGTAAAACCTGAGAGGGAGGTCCGCCGCCTTCGTGATCCCGACCCGGATCGTCTGGACGATCTCTTCCCTGCGGCCCACTGCAGCGTGGACCCGCAGCGGACCGTCAGAGAGCGAGGTTCCGTCCAGGTCGATCGTTATACCGAGCGCCTCCGTCAGTTTTCCCGGGCCGTTTGCAAGTGAGATCGGGTCATCTCTCCCCCGCCGCGCCTGCATAAGGTCGATCCCGGCAACCGGTTCGAGCGCCCGTATCAGGACGGCCTCTCCCGTGCCCTCCGCTCCGGTCACGACGTTGACGCAGGTGTGGAGCCCGTAGATCCGGTAGACGTAAGCGTGGCCGGGGGGGCCGAACATTGCTCTGTTCCTCTCTGTCATCCCCCGGTAGGAGTGGGCCGCAGGGTCGTTCTGTAGATAGGCCTCGACCTCGACGATCCTGCCGGCGGTCGTTCCGGCATCCTCCTGGTGGATGAGCAGACAACCGAGCAGGTCACGGGCAACGGCCACAGTATCGCGTTCGTAGAAAGAGTGAGGAAGGCTCATGGTGCAGGGATATATCGCTTCAAGGTCTATACTCAGTGCCAAAGAAGGTTTCGTGAGGGTCACGACGATAAAAAGGCTCAAATGTTAAGTATCAGCAGTTCCATATAAGATTAATGTTATCAGTTTATCGATAACACTCAGGGGGTTGTGCAATGAAGAAAGGATTTGTAACTGATATAGAGTCCGAGACGAAGAAGAACACCTACTTCCGCCGGGTTCTGTATACAGGGAACCACAGTCAGGTTGTGCTGATGTGCCTCAAACCCGGCGAGGAGATCGGTGCGGAGGTGCACGAGGACGTCGATCAGTTCTTCCGGTTCGAAGAGGGTGAGGGCGTAGTCGTGATCGATGGTGTTGAGCACCAGGTAAAGGACGGGAGCGCTGTGGTTGTACCAAACGGCGCGAACCACAACGTGATCAACACCTCAAAGAAGGCTCCACTCAAGCTCTACACGATATACTCACCGCCTGAGCACCGCGATGGGGTCGTGCACAGGACTCGTGAGGAGGCCATGGCCGACAACGAGCACTTTGATGGAAAGACGACCGAATAATCCTCAAAAACCAGAACCCAATCTTTTTCTGAGAATGCCTTCTGAGAAGGCGATTTTTCCGTTGATACGGTCTCCAGGAGGCTACCTTTCTGGTTTCTCGGTGAAACCCTCTACGATACCCTCGATATCTCGTTTCCACCCCCCCCATGCACGGCCTCCGTGGGCCTTATCACTAGGCCCCACACACCGCAGCCCCAGAAAGCGGCCGGGTGGGTGGGGGGTTGTCATCGGAATACGGTCAGCAACTCCGCAGGAACCCTATGGAGATGGAACCAGGGGTTAAGGGCAGCCTCCAGAACCGAAAACCAGTGTATCTTCAGGGTAGAATGGCGGAAAGATGAGAGCGGTAACCCGTCTCTTCCCTTTCCCGGTGCCTTATCTCTTTTTCTTCCTGCCAGCGGGCGTCCCCGCGATCTTAACCTTCTGATCGCTCCCGGCAAGGATGCCCTGCTTGCGCAGTTCGGCGACGATGTTTGAGGTTGTGTGCCGGTCGATGGCAACCTCAAACATCATGGAGTTTCCATCCTCATCGTCTCTCTCCACCTTAAGAATGCCTGAAAGTTCGTCAACCGAGATGCCTGGTGTCTGCATCACCGCATCGAGGAGTGTCGCGATGATGAAACCCTTCACCCTGAGGTTCTCTTCTAGGGTGGCCACGGATTCGATATCCACCGTTGTGCCCTCAAGGGCGGCGAGCACCTCGTCCAGGTCGCAGGCAAAGTAAACCGCGGGATCGATAATAACCTGATAAACAGGGTCGATCCAGTAGACGGCCTTGATCTTCAGCCCGCACTCCTCCAGAAGGTCGGTGTCGATATCCGGCATTTTATCGGGCGAGACCTCCGCCACGATCTGCCCTGCGGGGATCTCCCTGACCAGCCGGTAGCCTTCGGGCGTCTCCTCGACGATCTCGTTTGCCATCAGCATGGCATGAAGCATGAAGGGGGGAACTTTTCCGGGAAGGAGATCATGGTCACCGATCATGCTCTCGAACAGCACCGTTTCGTCCAGTTCCATGCTGGCGTCCTTGTTCTTATCAATCCATGCCTGGATCTTCTCCGCCGCCCTGGTGAACAACTCCTCCTGCGACCGTTTGAGGTCATCCTCGGTGTAGAGGGTGTCCCCAGGCTTATGCCCCTCCAGCAGTTCCACGATCCGGTCGCGCTGGCGCCGGTACCTCTCCGCTCTCTCCCGGAACCACAGGGCGTCCTCTGAAGCCTCTTCTTCGGACACTTCTTCAGGTTTTTCTTCAGCCTCTTCCTCAATCAGTGCTGCAGCCTTCTCAAAACAGGCTATCAGGTCATCAAGCGAACCCTCCAGCACCTCATCGGCGTTGGCGAACCCCCGGACCTCCCTTCTGGCGCGGCAGCCCTTGCTCTTCAGAAAACCGACAAAATCCGCCGCGTCGTGCTCTTCCGTGAAGTTGACGACCTCTTCGAGGATCATACCATAGGGTGAGGGCTTATAGGAATAAAAAGGATCTTACAGGGGGTTCTGCGGGCAGGATGTAGGGCGGTGCTCAAGAAAATCCAGGCTGGAAAGGAGCCGTAAGGTCAAGGATCATGGGATGTGAAGACGTTCCCATTCCTGTCTCTTCGTCTCATGGGCTACCTACCCCCATCTTCACCTATCCAGATATCCCTCCACCACCCCCGATCCAGCCCTTCTTCTCGCACACCCACCACAACAACAGAGCGCCGAGCAGTGCAATGACCCCGACGATCAAGACCTCAGTATTCGCGACTCCATACCAGTCACGAGTATACTCAAATGCCCCGATACTGTAGCGCTGAGTGGAGAGCGGCCAGAATAGCGCATATCCTCTCTTGTATACAAGGGCGTCCTCGAAGAGGTGCGCCCCGAAGCCTGCAGCGGCAAAGAAGAAAGAGTCAACCAGTCTAACCCCGGCAGGGTGGAGCAGGAGCGCGACGAAGACCGCATACGCCAGCATGACCCCTACGTTGTGGAAGTTGCCGTGCGTGATGGGGCTCCCGTGTATCATGACCGTGATCCCGATGCTCTGCAACAGGTCATCCGCGACTATATCGAGATCCGGCAGATACGCGCTCGCAACAATGATCCAGGCGTGATTCCTCTCCTCACCCACATACCTTATGTAGTAGAGCATGCCAAGGACGATCGCGATCGCCGTCGAGTAGACCAGGTGTTCGAGAAGCATTCTTTCCTGTGACACCCCTTGACCCTGTGACTCCTTTATGGTGTCGAGGGGGTGGTCGAAGGGATCGGCTCTAACGATGCAGAAAACCCGGGGCCGGTTCCTTGCTCACGCCATACATCGCCACCGGCAGCGCCGGCCGAGAAAAGGTCGAGCGTCCCCTGGTGACTTTCATCGAGGGGAGCACCATCGGCATCAATGTAGACCTTTCCGGTCAGCCTGGCGTCTCGCCCCCCCGGACTGACCGCACGCATGGCCCGGGGTTGTTGACGCGAGATGGAGAGGCGCGGGTTAGTTCACTAACAACCATTATTATACAATGCATAAAACGTATCAGAATCAACTCTATCCGACGAAACGACGGGCCTCAAAAGTCGAGCAAAGTCAAGATATCTGTCGGGAAGGCTATAATGATACTTTAGCGTATCGAAAAAATCTTTATGAAACTAAGGGCGAATCGGTTTTGTTATACGAAACTAATAATCTTATCACAAAACAGAACACCTTCTGACAAATAGCATTCCAGATGTCGGCTAGAATCAGTTCATCACTATCACAGAGAACAAAGCGGAAGAGGCTGGTTCTCCTGCGATCCTGGTGAATCCCAGGAATACATCGCAGCAGTCTTCCATGTGTGGGATTATCGTCAGAAAGACGCTTTCTGACCGTTTTTATTCCTGCCCCGCAATTTAGGTTGATCACGAACTGTGACTAGAACGCGGCGATCAATATTATGAGATTGGGACTGCAATATCAAGGATGATATCCCAGGATGCCCCCCCAACTTCAGCTGGGGGAGGAGTCACATTCAGGAGAATCATTTCAGCCTTCACCCCAGGCGGCTAAACCGGGAGTTCCAGATGTTCAGGGAGATGCAGTGTGTCACGATCGACGGCAGACGGGTCGTTCGGAAAGTCGTTGAGGAGACACCGGTAGCGGTCTTTGTCAACGGTCGCCACCTTACAACCGTGATCCTGAGCCCGGGCGGGTTTCAAGACTTCATCACGGGTTACCTGTATACCGAGGAGATCGTCAGGAGCGCGGATGAGATAGAGTCGATCAGGATCGAGGACAACCGGATTAGCGTTCTCACAAAGAACCCATTCAGGAGGGGCAGCGTGAAAAAGACCATTCTATCGGGGTGTGGCGGTTCGGTCTCCTATATCGACACAGAACGACTGCCAGCGATCGATTCAGACCTTACGGTCAGCATCACGGATCTCCAGGCCGCCCTCGCTGCACTTCGGCCTTCATCCCCTCTAGATGTGGTGGCGCTTATGGATGACGGCCGTGTTATTACCTGCGCTGAAGACCTCGACCGGCATAACGCCCTTGACCGGGTGATCGGTCATGGGCTGCGTGATGGTCTTGATTTATCACAGATAACCGTGCTCAGCACCGGCACGGTAACCACAGAGATGGTCAGGAAATGTCTGACGGCGGGCATACCTGTGCTGGTCTCCACCGATCTGCCTACCGCGCTTGCGGTGGATGTCGCGAGGGGAGGGGGCCTTTGCCTGGTTGGGTCTGTGGGAACCCCCGAGATGGCCGTCTTTACGCACGCTGAGAGAATCTCAGGGGTTAAGAGGTAGGGTTCTCGGCGTGGGAGACCTCTATCCGCCAAAAACGATCCGCATAGAGGGTTTGCGCAGAAGGCGAGGGGCTGACTGATGATATGGCCTGAAATGACAGGACCTGCCTACTTTCGCCGTCCTTTTCGTGGCACCCCCACCACCCCCATGGGCAGTGGATACGGTGAACTATCCCGGAAACAATCCCACCTGCGGCTAATAGGAGGTTTCCCCCCCTTATTTCTCTACATGCCTGGGGGAAAGTTAATCGCCCGTTGATCATCACCACTCCCTGCTGTCCACCTTCAGCAGAGGGCACAACTCATCCCCAGCCTGACAAAAAGAAACCCCATTTTTGCCGCTCGTACCAGGGTATGTCCACCCACGCAGACAGCGTGGTGGTGTTGGGATCTGGCTCTACCGTCCCCTGCTGATCTCGGCGACTGTCGCAATGAGCAACTCGATCTCCTGCTCTGTGGTGAAGGCTGCCATGCTCGCCCTAACAGTCCCCTCCGGGAGTCCAAGGTAATCCATCAGCGGTTGACAGCAGTGGTGCCCCGAGCGCACCATGATGTCCGCTTCCTCATCAAGCATCTGCGCGGCCTCCTGTGGGTGAACTTCGTCGATAGTGAACGAGACGACCCCTATCCGGGCATCGGGTCTTTTCCCTGCATAGACCCTGACCCCATCAATCGCAGAGAGACCCTCGATCAGCCGCGCGGTAAGACGTTCTTCGTGTCTATGGATTCGATCCATCCCTATCGCCGAAAGGTAGTCCACAGCGACGCCGAGCGCAATACCACCGCCAATGTTCGGCGTCCCCGCCTCGTAGCGGAGGTACCCCTCCGCCGGGACGTAACCATCCGATGTCACGCTCGCGACCATCCCGCCACCGAGAACCAGTGGCTCGATAAGCGCTGAACGCATCCAGAGGACACCGGTACCGGTCGGCCCGAAGATCTTGTGCCCCGAGAAACAGAGGAAGTCGCAATCCAATGTTGAGACGTCGACCGGAATGTGCGGGAGCGACTGCGCCCCATCCACCAGGAGTAGCGCACCGTACTCCCGGCAAAGCCGCGCGATCTCCGGTACAGGCGTCACAACCCCAAGGGCGTTTGAGGCGTGTGTCACAGCAACGAGCCTGACACTGCCGCCGGAGAGGCTCTCCTCAAGCGCGGTAAGATCTGGTGCGTAGTCAGCATCGATCTCGATCAGATCGAGCGCAACTCCACGGTTTGCAAGCGCCCTCCAGGGAAGGAGGTTTGAATGGTGCTCAAGGATGGTGGTCACCACACGGTCGCCCGATCTCCAGGAGAGACCCTGCGCCACCATGTTGATAGCCTCAGTGGTGTTCTTCGTAAATACCGTGACCCCCGCCTCGCCGCCGATAAAACGGGCCACCTTCTCGTGAGCATGCCAGTAACGCTGTGTCGCTATCTGCGTCAGCCTGTGGACGCCCCGGCCGACATTTGCCCTGTAATTGTACTCAAATTCGACGAGCGCATCCACGACCGGTTTTGGCGAAAACGTAGTCGCCGCATTGTCCAGGTAGATTATGTCGCCCAGAACCGGAAAATCTCGCCGGATCTCGTCCGGATTAAACTCAATCTCTGCCGGCGGTGCCGGTTCAAGGGTTGCTGATCTCTTCTTTGCTGCCATATCTGTCACATCATTCACCGGGGCCGCTTTCAGGGTGAAGTCATCTTTGAGGGAGATGCCGTGTTCCTTGCAGACCTCCCGCATCTTCGGGGGCAGAGCCCGCCACCGCCATAGCCCCCAGCGATAGTAAGCCTCCGGCAGGCCTTTCCTCTCCGCCCAGCGGGCCAGGAATTCATCCCACGGCCCCGTAAGTTCTGGATGCAAATCTCTTAGCGTGTCGTACTCGCTCTCCAGGACCGCCGGACAGAGGTAACACCCAATCCGCTCAAGTCCCTTTTCGTATAGCGGGTTTAGGGGAACACCCTGCCACCAGAGGTAGAGGAAGACTTCAAGCGCGCGCCAGTTCCGGATCGGTGAGACGTTCACCTGCAGTGGGTTAGCCGGGTTCTGGCTGGTTTCATCTAGATCGGCGCGGTTCCAGGACTCATACCAGCGGTTCCCCTGGATGGTGACACATGGCCCCGTCCCGGCCAGGTAGATCTTCAAAGGCTGGAGCTTCAGGAGTTTACAGCACCAGCGACGATCTTTTGCTGGTGGCCCGGCCTTCTCAACGGCCTCGAAAAAATCGCCGCCCTTACGTATGATCTCGACACCCTGAGACTCCGCAAACTCAACAGTCTCCGGAAGTTCGAGCCCGGTATCGATGAAGAACGCCCTCTCCACGCCGGCCTTTCTGGCGAGGTGAAGGACGGCGGTGCTGTCCTTGCCGCCGGAGAATGAGACATTCACGCAAGGCCGGTCGTTCATGTGTTTTCTAATGGTACGAACAGCGTTACGCTCCAGGTTCTTCAAGTGGTATCGGTTCCTCTCTATAACTATATCCCATCCCGGGTCAGGCCTGGCGCGCGTCTCAACAGAGACGAGCTCCTTCACCCGCACCTGCCCGTCCCTGACCGTCCCGGTGCCGAACCGGTTTTTGTAGGAGACTATGACCGTCCCGTCTCTCACGGGGGTCGAGAGAGGAAACCGTTTCCCACCGATACGGCCCCTGTGGGCGCGCACGGCAGGCTCGGACTCCAGGTCAACGACACCCCGGGTTGCGTGCGGGAGGATCCAGGCGATCGCTTCTGGCGCGATATCAAGGCTGTATTGTCGTGTGATGGGGTCAAACGTGAGCCACCCGAATCGCTCACCGTTCACGATCACAAGATCGGCCCTGTCGACTCCCCCGGTCTTGTTAAGCAGCACAACGCTCGGCAGAGGTATCTCCCCAAATCGGTCGGCAAGAAGGCGTTTGATGAGGGCCATATCCGCCGCAAGCGCTGGCCGGAGATCATGCGGTGGCAGCAACGCTACCTCTCTTGAACTTGCCTTGCAGCCACAGGTGCGCCCGATGAGAGGAACATTGCACCGGTCGCACCAGTAGAGGACCTTTTTGACCGCCGGTTCGTGCTCCACGCTAAGATAGGTTGGCATCTTAAGGCATTAAGTCGACCGGCGGGTAACTTATGAATGGGCTTAAAAACACCTGGTGCGCGCAGTGACGGTAACAGAACAAGGCAAGGTATTTATTCGTATAAAGACGAACAGGATATGATGCCATCCTGTTGCGTAAACAGCCTCGGTGGGAAGGTGCTCCTCATGGACGCGACACCGGAGGAGGTAAACAGTTACGTCAAGCGACACTGCAAAGAGTACTACGAGATACCTCCGGGTTTTGTCTTCAAAGGTATCCGGATGCTCCTGAAAGAACCGATGCTTGTGGGACTACAGGTTAAAAAAGGACGGATATTACTGCCCTTTACAAAACGTTGTCCAAATCTGGGAACCATACTTTATGAGATCGTGGCAGATGAGGACGACCTTAACTACATCCGCAGCATGCTAAAGAGCGCCCCGGATGAAGAAGGTGTTCCGGGGTCAGCATCAACCACTCCGACTGAAGTCGGGGAGAGGATTCCATGAGCAGGACCATACATCCTGCCAGTTTTTACGTTCAACACCCCCTCCTGCGTCCTGGAGAGGAGAGTCCACCACCAGATCTTTGATGGGAGTCCCTGTAGCGATCTCGTAACCGTGGTCCAGAGGGGGTGATACTCCCATTTGCCCTGATATAATTGCAAACATAGCAAAACTCATAAGTACATAATCCCGCCGCGTTGTCACGGTGTATCAAGATATGTTGTAAAACTGATTTATGAAATCCAGGATGTTTGGCACTGTTCAGCGTCTCCTCCGCCGATTAAACTGATCCGATCGAACGCTATATAGGCCTTGAAGAAAAAACGCTATATTGATCATTGTGGGGATCAAGGAGTGGGTGGTTCCGCAGGATAAGGTGTTTTTTGATCTTTTCGACAGGATGGCCCGGACGGTTGTCTCTGCAGCTGATATGCTTGTCGAGTTCATCGAAAATTTCGAGAAGATCGAGAACATAAAAGAGCAGTGTCGCACGATGAAAGAGATCGAGCACGAGGGGGATGAGATCGCACATCAGATCTACGAGCAACTGAACCTGACTTTTATCACCCCGCTTGAACCCGAAGAGATCTCCCGACTTGCATCAGCGCTCGATGATATCCTGGACTACATCGACGGTACAATGCAGCAGATGTACAGTTATGGCATCACCGCGACCGACAACTCAATGATCGAGCTCGCAAAACTGATCCAGCTCAGTGTCATTGAGATCGAGAGAGCTGTAAACAGCATCCGTAACATAAAGAACCCCAGCCAGATCGAGGAACGGTGCATAGAGGTGAACCGCCTGGAAAACGTTGCGGATACGGTTCTAGGTCACGCTATCATGGACCTCTTCCGAACGGGGGATGCCATCACCATCATCAAGCTCAAAGATGTCTACGAAAACCTTGAGATAGCGACCGATAAGTGTGAGGACGCCGCCAACGTTTTGAGCGACATAGCCATCAGACACTCCTGAGCACTATGGACCCGATCATCGTTCTCGGTATCCTTCTTGCACTGCTCTTTAATTTTGCAAACGGCCTGAACGATGCTGCAAACTCGATCGCCACCATCGTCGCGACAAAAGCCCTGACACCTCTGCAGGCGGTCCTCCTGGCCGGTGTATTCAACCTTCTGGGGCCACTGCTCTTTACAACTGCGATTGCAGCGACTATCGGTAAAGGGATAGTCGATCCGGTCTTTATCACGCCGCTGATGATCTTGATGGCGATGATCGGCGCTGTGCTCTGGGTTTTGATAACATCATTCTTCGGGATTCCGGTATCGAGCAGCCATGCTCTTATCGGTGGGTTGCTTGGGGCAGGGATGGTTGCTGCCGGGCAAGGAGCGATCCTCTGGCCGCCTTTTGCGCTGATGAAGCAGACTGCCCTTTACGCCATTGCAGGTGCCGTTATCGGGGTGGTAGCCACTGTTGCAATTGCGCACAGGAGGGAAGACTTTAAACCCTGGAACGTTATTGTTGGCGGGCTCATCGGGGTGACGGTGATAATCCCGCTCGCCATTGCAACAGGTTTTTTGAAAATCGGGGGCCTCCTTGCGGTTATCATCTTCATTGTTATCTCTCCAATGCTTGGTTTTCTCTCAGCGTTTGTCATCGCCATCATTATAACCTGCATCTTTCGTAACTACCCGCCAAGGCGTCTCTCCAGGCTTTTTAAGATCCTCCAGATCTTTTCCGGATCCTTTCAGGCCATCGGCCACGGCAGCAACGATGCTCAGAATGCAATGGGTATCATAACCGCCATGCTCCTCGCAGGGGGACTGATCGCCGAGTTTTCTGTCCCACTCTGGGTCATTTTTGCATCTTCACTTGCCATATCACTTGGAACCCTCCTTGGTGGGTGGCGGGTCATCGACAGGATGGCCAACAAGATCACGCGGATCCGGCCATACCAGGGTTTCTCCGCATCAACCGCGGCGGGTGGTGTCCTCTCTCTGATGACTGCATTCGGCATCCCGGTCTCGACGACTCATGCGGCAACAGGTGCGATTATGGGTGTCGGCGCTACCCGGGGCTACTCGGCAGTCAAGTGGGGAGTGGTTCGCGAGATCCTGATCGCGTGGATCCTGACCATCCCGGCGGCGGCAGCGGTTTCAGGAGGCTGTTACCTGATTGCACGGGCCTTGATCGGTGGGACTTTTTGAGTTCAACGTAACATTTTGTGCAGACATCCTCGCTTCATACCGCCTTCTTCCTCTACGGTCCGCATCTCCTGGTAATACTGGCAGAGGTCTGCTACCACACACTCGTCGTGCTTCGGATTCCGCGCCATGCAGACAGCGCGCCCATGACGGATCAGCAGGTAGTTGATGTCTCCCCAGACCTCCTGCGGAAAGAGCGTCATGAGATCTCTCTCAATGACGTCGGGGTCTATCCTCAGGGTGAGACCCAACCGTCTTGAAACCCGGCGAACGTGTGTATCGACAGGTATACCGGCGTTGATCCCGAACGCATGTGAGAGGACGATGTTTGCGGTCTTCCTGCCGACGCCCGGTAGGGACAGCAGCCCTTCCATGGTCTGAGGAACCTCGCCACCGAACTCAGAAACAATCTTTTTTGCCGCGCCGACGATATAGCGGGCTTTCATGTGATGGAAACCTATGCTCCTTATGATTTGTTCGACCTCTTCTGGTTCGGCGCTGGCGAGGGTCTCTGGAGTCGGATAACGGGAAAAGAGTTCGTCGCGAACGGCGTTGACTGCGCGGTCTGTCGTCTGCGCGGATAGGATCGTCAGGATCAAAGCCTCAAAGGGGTTATGAAACTCTATGAAATGACGCCTGTCATCGATGATCGGGTAGCGCGCAAGGAGGCGGCGGTAGATCTCGCAGGCAGTATTTCGGTTCATGACAGAAATGGGGCAGGGCAGATTTGAACTGCCGTCAAAGCGTCCCAAACGCTCTAGGATGGACCAGGCTACCCTACTGCCCCGGACTTATCAGCATAAATAGGAGATCCAGACAAAAATAGTTGCCGCTCCGTCCCTGTCGGTGCCTGCACACGTATCGACTGTTTTGCCATTGATACTTGAAGACATACCCTCTCTTTAATGGGAACTCCTCCAGGAACCGTTGCCGGACAGGAAAAAGGGTTATAATATAACCTTAGAAATCGGTCATTATCCTGAACTGGTCAACCTCTTCGGTGTTCAGTTCTTCCAGAAACTCTTCAGCCGCATGTTTGATGTCCTTGCTTGCGGTTATTGCCCGGCCAACCACCACGATGTCAGCACCAGCCCTGAGAGCATCCTTCACAACATGCTGCCTGATGCCGCCCGCAGTCGCGATCAGCATCCTCTCACCGCCTGCCTTCCTGATTGCCGGGATATCGCCCCAGGCGTGATCGGTATCCTCGATGTCGATAGCCCTGTGTAGTTCAACAACATCAGGCTTCAACTTCAATTGCCCGATGACAGCAACCGGATCACTGACGTTGAGCGTGTCTAACACAGTGTAGATACCGGTCTTCCGGGCTTCCTGGATGGCCTTCTCGATCGTCGATGGCGGGGCAAGACCGGAGATCACAACGGCGTCAGCACCGGCGTCAGCGGCCATGCGGGCCTCCAGGTTCCCGGTATCCAGGGTTTTGAGGTCGGCGACGATGAACGCGCTCTGCCGGATCTTGCGGATCTCGGAGATGATCGAGAGTCCAAACTTCTTGATAAGAGGTGTTCCGGCCTCGATGATCAGGTGGTCGCTCTCCGGCAGTTCTTCAAGGACCTTTTGCATATGGTTTCTGTCAACAAGGTCCATCGCAACCTGCAGGTAGGGCGGGTTCCAGAGACGCTGAACCTTGAATCCCATTACAGCATGGGCTGCCCGATCTTTCTCGTGAAGGAGCGTATCGAGATCAGGGAACCGATCGAGTGCCCGGCGGATCGCGAGTTTCGTCGCGCCGTAGTTGAACCGGTATAACCTGTTGTAGTCCTCGGCAGTCGGGTGGACAAAGACGCTTACCATGATGACGGTATCCTCGATATCGACCCCTTCAAAGACGCCCTCCTCAACCGAGTCGGCGACGGCCTTTGCCACCGCTGACTGCACAGGCCCGAAGATCTGGTTCACCTGATACTCTTTTTTCAGGGTGACCTTCGGGATGATGATGGTCGAGGGTTTTGCAGGCAGGTTTGGCCTTATGACCGCAAGGAGCGGGGTGTGACCCCTGGAGAGTTGCGAGAGGGCGTTTGCAAACGCCTGTCCTACAGGTCCTTCTTTGTTTCCCATGATAAGGTCTACGTGCGCAAGTTCTGCGCCGTCACCAACCAGTGCTTCTCCGATGAGATACATATAGGTGCCCTCAGATAGGTGCTGAAATGTTGGTTGAACTGGTTTAAAGACCTCCCGGTTAGACCGTATCTATCCTGGACGGAAAAACCCCCGGTGAGTAAGGACTGATTGCTGCCCACAGTCATATTTATGCGCGCCAGTATCTCCGTGATGGGTCCAGATGAGCGCGCGGGATGCACCATGTTGGCCAGGAGAGAACACACCTGCGGGTTGATCGCGCCCGGCGTAACTCTCATCGCTCTGGGGATTTTAGCCAGCAGAAGAAGATTTAGCCAGCAGAAGAAGAGTGTGGACAGGCCTACCCATCAAAAGTTGTAAAATGTGGGGTCGGTGAGATTTGAACTCACGATCGACGGGTCTCTCCGAACATGCATCAGTGCTCCAACGGGTCATCATCCATCAATCAGGAGACCCATTGTTCATCATGTGCAAAGACCGCTGGAGCCCGTCGCCATTCCGGACTAGGCCACGACCCCATTGTCCTCTACTACATTGAAGGCAATGCAGTATAATGATTGCGTCTGGAAAAAACCAGTAATCATATAACGCCACCGACACCCATTTATATGGAATGGTTGAGGGCAGTTACACATGTGGAACCTCGCAGATACCTCTGCTCGGCGTCACCATTGGTGAAATGTTGAACCGTATAGCCGCGGCGCACCCCGATAACGAGGCACTCGTTTCCGTCCAACAGGGTATCAGGTGGACGTATGCGGAGTTTCTCGATCGTGTCAATACCCTGGCACGCGCCCTGATGGCGCTTGACGTGGAGCGTGGAGACAGGGTTGCCATATGGGCGCTGAACTACGCTGAGTGGGTGCTTGTCCAGTTTGCCACAGCAAAGATCGGCGCTATAATGGTGAACATCAACCCTGCATACCGGACATACGAGTTTGAGTATGCGATGAAACAGTCCGAGGTGCAGACGCTCTTCATCCAGGGCCGGTTCAAGACCTCCGACTACGTCGGGATGTTCTATGAGTCGTGTCCTGAAGCGTTTGAGGCGAAGCCCGGTCGGATAGATAGTGACAGGTTCCCGTTCTTGAGGAACGTCATATTCCTGGGAGATATCCCCTACAACGGCATGTACACCTGGGACGATCTCATGGAGATGGCCGATCTCATCGCTCCAGAAGAACTCCTGGAGAGGGAGGAGTCGCTTGACTTCGACGACCCGGTCAACATCCAGTATACCAGCGGAACAACCGGATTCCCGAAGGGTGTTGTCCTGACACACCACAACATCCTGAACAACGGTTTCTTCATCGGGGAGGGAATGAAGTTCTCCCCGGCGGATCGTCTCTGTATCCCTGTGCCATTCTACCACTGTTTTGGCATGGTCCTCTCCAACATGGCCTGCGTTACACATGGCACCACAATGGTGCTGCCATCGCCAGTCTTTGATGCGGAGGCCGTCCTTAAAACCGTGCAGGACGAGCGCTGCACAGCCCTCCACGGGGTGCCGACGATGTTTATCGCTGAACTTGCGCACCCTAATTTCGAGAACTATCGGCTGGACTCGCTAAGGACTGGGATCATGGCAGGTTCGCCATGCCCGACCGAGGTGATGCGGGAGGTCAACCGGAGGATGCACATGTCCGAGATCGTGATCGTCTACGGCCAGACCGAGACCTCACCGGGGATCACGATGACTACGACCGATGACCCCCTGGACCGGCGTGTATCGACAGTGGGAAGACCCTTCCCCTACACCGAGGTCAAGATCGTTGACCCGAATACGAAGAGGATTGTACCGCGGGGCGAGACCGGTGAGATCTGTGCCCGCGGATATTGCGTGATGCGGTGTTACTACAACAATCCGAACGCTACCCGGGCAACAATCGACGAGAATGGCTGGAACCATACGGGAGATCTCGGGGTGATGGACGAAGAAAACTATCTCAAGATCGTTGGCCGCCTGAAGGATATGGTGATCCGCGGCGGGGAGAACATCTATCCCCGCGAGATCGAGGAGTTCCTCCACACTCACCCGAAGATCGCTGACGCCTATGTGATCGGGGTGCCGGACAGGAAGTACGGCGAGGAACTTATGGCATGGATCAAGGTCGATAACGGCGAGAGACTGACGGAGGAGGAGGTGCGTGAGTTCTGCCGCGGCCGGATTGCGCACTTCAAGATCCCGCGCTATATCAAGTTTGTCGACGACTTCCCCATGACGGTCTCAGGCAAGATCATGAAGTTCAAGATGCGAGAAAGCGCGATAAAGGAACTCGGTCTTGAGGACGAGTCAAAGATCGAGACGGCGTGAAACCGAGTTCAGCGGGTTATGTTATGCACGGGGGATCTGGTGTCGAGGAGATCATACACGAGATCGAGTCACTCCTGGCCGATCCTGATCTGAACAGGCTGGGCCCGGATCTTGCGGAACCTGTCTGGGACAGTCCGCTCATCGGTGTCTCGCGCGGGGACGATCCGCTGTACGCTGAGTTTAAGGAGACGATCGGACCGTTTTACTGGACGCCCCTTGAGGTGTTCCAGCTCAGATTTCCCGGGATCGATACTGCAGCCTCCGATCTTGCTGTTATAGTCTGGGTGCTGCCGCAGACCGAAGCGACCCGGCGCGAGCATAGGACATGCACCTTGTTTCCCTCACGCCGCTGGAGCCTTGCCAGGCTCTACGGGGAGGCTGTAAACGACCGCATCCGCGACCACCTTACCCGCGTTCTTATCGAGGCCGGACACCCTGCCGTCGCTCCGGTCAGGCTGCCGGAGTTCAGGCGCGAGGTCTCGGAGCGGTTTGGGATCGCTTCACGCTGGTCAGAACGGCACGCTGCTTACGCATCAGGTCTCGGGACGTTCGGTCTCTGTGATGGGCTGATCACGGAGCGGGGCAAAGCAGTGCGCCTGGGTTCGGTTGTGGCCGACGTAGACCTTCCGGCAACACCGAGACCCTATCACAACAGAACAGAGTACTGTCTACGTCTCGCCGGGGGAGAGTGCGATGCCTGTATCCGACGCTGTCCGGCAGGCGCGATCTCGGAGGCGGGGCACGATAAAGAGCGATGCTTTGCCTATATCCGGAAGACGGCAATACCCCACGTAGAGGGCGAACTTGGGTTTCCGGTCCCTAGTTGCGGTCTCTGCCAGACGGGTGTCCCCTGTGAGTCAAGACGACCCTGATTGGAGAGCAGGTTTTGGCCGTTCCAGAGATATCTTCCCCTCCCGCCCTCCCCGGGTGGCAACTCTCCATCGATACACCCCCCGGGAAGGATTTTGCGACTTATCTTTCAGCCACAGGCCCTCCAGAGTCGGTGATCTGAAAAAATAATAGTGGATAGTCCCCGGAACCCCGGGATTCACTCCCCATCTCTTGCTCGTTCAACAAGCGCTCTGGCGGCAGCAGCGGCCTCCCTGACGATCTCCTCCTCTCCCGGAACTTCCCGCTCGTGCATCAGGATCCTACCCTGGCAGAGGACGGTCATGACCGCTCCACCGTTACAGGCGTAAACAAGGTTTGAGTCAGCGTGGAATAGCGGCGTGTTGCAGACCGCCCGTGTATCGATGAGGACGATATCTGCCGGAGTGCCGACTGTCAGCGACCCGGGGCCTGTGCCGAGAGCACGGGCACCCCCCGCCGTCGCCATCGCGAGCACCTTGCCAGCGGGGAGGAGGGTCGGGGAGTTCCAGGCGAACTTCTGCAACAGTGCTGCAAACTTCATCTCCTCAAAGAGATCCAGGTTGTTGTTTGAGGAGCAGCCATCTGTCCCGAGGGTTAGACCGGCCCCATACTGTTCCAGCCAGTGGCAGGGCATCGCCCGGTTGACGGCAAGTTTCATGTTGCTCGCCGGGTTGTGGGAGACGTGGACTCCGCGCTGTCCGAGGAGACGGCACTCAGACTCATCGAGCCAGCAGCAGTGCGCGGCGACCGTCCGCGGGGTGAGACAACCACATTCGTCGAGGAGATACGCGGGGCGTTTTCCATACTGCGCCAGGCAGTCGGTGACCTCCTTCTCGGTCTCGGAGAGATGGACATGGATGCCGATATTCTGTTCTTTTGCAAAATCGGCACACCAGGTTAGACCCTCGGGGGAGACGGTGTACACAGAGTGCGGCCCGACGGCCGCCTGAATTCGGGGGTTGTTGAGCGAGGCGATGTGGCGGACCAGTGCCTCCGTCGCCCTGATCTCGGCCTCGCGTTTCTCCTCCATGCCAAGGTCGATGAACCCGTAGGCGAGCGTTGCCTTCATTCCCATCTCATCGACCGCCGCTGTGGCCCTGTCCATGAAGAAGTACATATCGTTGAACGCGACGGTGCCGCTCCTGATCATCTCCAGGCAGGCAAGTCGCGTCCCCGCGTAGACGTCGTCGCCGGATAGGTGGGCCTCAAGCGGCCAGATCTTCTCTGAGAGCCAGTCCTGGAGTAGCATATCGTCCGCATACCCCCGCAAAAGACTCATCGCGGCGTGAGTATGGGTGTTTACCAGTCCCGGGACTGCGAGCCTGTCAGAACCATCGATGATTATATCGGCGTCGATCGCCCCTTTTGCGTCCTTCCCGATCGCGACGATGGTGCCGCTCTCGTCGATCCCTATATCAGCGGCCGAACCATCGATGGTGGTGACCCCGGCGATCAGGGTCGATCCTGTGGTGGAAAAGGTATCATTCATCCAAGTTGCTCCACAATCCTCTCAAGGATTCTCTCTGTCCTTCGGGCGTTCGCCCTGGAGGTGGCGAGGATATGTTCATAGGTCAGGGTCTCTCCCCCAAGACCGTTTGCGTAATTATCCACGGTGCAGATGGCGGCAAACCGCATCCCGAGTTCAAGGGCGAGCGTCGCCTCACTTGCAACGGTCATCCCTACGAGATCCGCCACACTTGCAAGAGCCCGTACCTCGGAGACGGTCTCTATCCTTGGCCCACGCGTCTGGGCGTAGACCCCGCCGACCCTCGCCTCCGGCACCAGGCCGCCGAGGGTTTGGACAAGGTCTGCGTCGAGTTCAGGTCGGACGTGTTCGATGGTGGACTCGTAGACGGAGGGGATCTCGGCGAAGCTGAGATAGTCTGTCGGGATGACGATCGAGCCGGGCTCGATCTCGTGTTTCAGAGACCCTGACGAACCGAACGCGACGATCTCATCCACCCCCAGAACCGCAAGCGCAGCAAGGCAGGCGCGGTAGTTGATCCTATGCGGCGGAAGGTTGTGCTGGTGGCGCATCAGCAGCGCAAACTCTCCGGTATGCACCTCCGCCTTGCCGTATGGGGTGGCTACGTCTCTCTTCTCAAGCGCAGGTAGATCAGCAAATAGCAGGCTGGTGCCCCCGATAATCCCGAGCATCAGACCTGCTCCAGATCGGATGGCGTTGCAGCACTCGTTTCTTCATCAGACATACTCTCTACAATGGTGGACCTCCTGGCTGAAAAAGGCTCACCATACGATACCGGAGCGTCAGGTTTAGTAAATATTTACTTTCCCCTGCGCCAACCGGAATGATCATGGGCCGGTTTGAGGTGGTCGGAGAGGATGCGATAAGGAACGGTGAGTGCACAGACGTCTACTTCCAGCGTGTTGTGAAGGTTATGGAGCAGGACGGTGTCAACCCGCAGGTCACGATGGAGGTGACTGCGGCGTCGCTCCCGGATCCATGGGCGGTCTTCTGCGGTCTTGACGATGCGATCAATCTTCTCGAAGGTCTCCCGGTGGATGTGGACGCGATGCCGGAGGGTTCGATCTTCTATCCGAACGAGCCGGTCATCCGGATCTCCGGGCGCTACAGGGACTTTGCGGTCTACGAGACCGCAATCCTGGGTTTTCTCTGCCATGCGTCAGGGGTGGCGACGGCTGCCGCCCACATGAAGGTGGCCGCAGCGGGGCGACCGGTATATTCGTTTGGCTCGCGCCGGCAACACCCGGCGATCGCGGCGATGATCGAGCGGGCGGCCTGGATCGGCGGGGTGGACGGCGTGAGTAACACCGCTGCGCCGGAGGGAATCCCGCTTGCCGGGACGATGCCACACGCATTTGTGATGTGTTACCCGACGCCGGAGGATGCCTGGCTTGCGTTTGCGCATGGTGCGGGCCCCGATGTGCCGCGGGTGATGCTTGCAGACACCTTCTCCGATGAAAAAGATGAGGCCGTCAGGGCGGCGGCCTGCGGGGCGGAGGCCGTCCGGCTTGACACGCCGCGGTCTCGACGGGGTGATCTGAGGGTGATAGTTGCGGAGGTGCGCTGGGAGCTGGATATTCACGGATACCCGGGGGTGAAGATCTTCCTCTCCGGTGGTCTAACCCGTGCGGATGTCGCCGCCTACCACGACATCGTCGATGCCTTCGGTATCGGCGGCGCGATTGCAAACGCTCCTGTAATCGACTTTGCCCTGGATATTGTGGAACTCAAGGGCCGACCGTTTGCAAAGCGGGGAAAACGTAGCGGCGTGAAACAGGTCTATGAACTTACCGACGGCCAGCGCCTTACACTCCCTGCCCAGACCCCTGCACCGAAGGATGCGGTGCCACTCCTTATACCGTGTGTCAGGAATGGTGTGCCCGTTGTGCGTCCGAAGATGGAAGATGCGCGGGAACGGGTGCTATCCCGCCTCCAGGCTCCTGCCTTGAGGAGATAGCGGGGCGATCTGCCCTAACCCTTATTATGTGATCGGGATCAACGCTATAGAGTAAGACGGGCCGATAGATCAGGGGGAGATCGCTACCTTGGCATGGTAGAGGCCGCGGGTTCAAATCCCGCTCGGTCCATCTACGTAACCCCAATTAACCAGGGGGTCATACTCAGCGGTTCTTGCACGGGACAACTACCATTCGAGGAGTTCCTTGAATGCGATACGGTGGGCATACTATCGTCTTCAGGGCTGTCGCTAAATCCGTTGCCTTTTTGGAAAAGCCCTCACCGCTTAAGTCAGGGCTACCTACGCTTATCTGGCCTACAAGATGTGCCAGCGCCACCGCATCAGGTCTGTCGGGAGATCCGAAGCCTCAGCGAAAGGGGGTCAGGGGATCGTCAAACCACACCCCCTAGCGTTCACCCCTACATCGAACCGCTCGCGTTGAACGCCTTTCGTCGACCACTCCCTGTGAGGGACGGGGGCAGCGCGTGCCGATTGCCCCGAAGGGGATACGTGCACGGAACGGAAACGGGATTTTCCAGGAGGATTTCACCGTGAACCTGGGTAAGAGGAGATAACTCCCTGGTGACGTATAGACGGAGTATCACCCCCCCCGGCGGTGGGGGGCGGAACGCCCCATCCCATGTCTCAACATGCTCCTAAAAGTTATACACCCTGCAGAAAACCAGCACCACCAGGCAGCTTCACCAGGCTCTCCTGCATGAAACAGAAATTCTATTTCTACGGTGATTGCATATCCCCAGACGCCCCTGGAAAGGTTCATCTGACGGGGGCCTGACATAAGGCATTGGATTGACGGTCTCCACCCTGACCCGTGCATCCCGGCCGTGTCCTTATTTAGGTAGCGGGCCGTACCTATTCTGAATCAATGGCGACACAACAGGGCATGAGCGGGATCGACCTCCGGGCTCTCGTTGCAGAGGCCTCCGAACGCCTCCCACTCTGGGTCGGCAAGATCTACCAGTTTGACACAAAGACCCTGGGTATCAGGTTGAACGGGGAGGATCGGGCGAAATACCTGCTGATCGTGGAGGCCGGAAGACGAGCTCACTTCACCGCAGAGTTCCCGACACCCCCAAAACACCCTCCCGCCTTTGCGATGCTGCTTCGAAAGCACCTGGACGGCGGGAAGGTGCTTTGCATACATCAGTTCGGGCTTGAACGCGCGATATGCCTGGATATCGGGAAGAGGGACACGACCTATCACCTCATCTTTGAGTTATTTGATGAGGGGAACGTGGTCCTCTGCGATGAAACATATACCATCATCAAACCCCTCTGGCACCACAGGTTCAGGAACCGGGAGGTGGTTCCGGGCGCGGTCTATGTCACAGGGGGGCCTGACTGCTCAACCCTCTCCCCTGACGAGTTCCGGGCGATGGTTGCGGCGTCTGAGCGCGATATCGTCCGGACGCTCGCTGTAGACTGTCTCCTCGGAGGCGCATACGCCGAAGCGGTCTGCCGGATGGCGGGGGTGGATAAGAGTGCCCCTGCCGCAGAGGTTGATGCCGACACTGTCAGGGAGGCACTCGGAAGGCTCATGGTCGATGCCGAACGCCACCGCCAACCGGTGATCACAACCACGGGATGCTGGCCCATAGTGCTCCCCGGCGAAGAGGTTCTCAAGCGATTCTCGACCTTCAGCGAGGCGCTGGATAAGTTCTATCCGCCGGTAACGGGGGAGGGGAAAGAGGCTGCACCCGAAAAACCCCGTCTCTCCCGTGAAGAGGTGATCCGGCAGCGCCAGGCCGAGGCGATCAGGGGATTTGAGAAGAAGATTGAGCGCTACGAACGGGTCGTTGAAGCGATCTACGAGAACTACCAGACAGTTGCCGGGATCCTTGCAACGCTCGGTGAGGCCAGCAGAACCCGCTCCTGGCAGGAGATCGAGCAAATACTCAGGTCAAACCGCGAAAACCCGGCAGCAAAGATGGTCCGAGCGGTGCATCCCGCCGAGGCAGCGGTTGAACTCGACCTCGAGGGGGAGCGGGTTAAGGTCTACGTACACGAGACTATCGAACAGAACCTCGGCCGTTACTACGACCAGATCAAGAAGTTCAAGAAGAAGAAGGCAGGTGCTGTCGCGGCGATGGCACGGGCTGTCCCGGAGAAAACCCGGCAAAAACGGGATATCCCTCTCCAGAAGAAGCGGTGGTACCACCGGTTCCGCTGGTTCGTCACCAGCGACGGTGTCCTTGTCATCGGCGGTCGTGACGCCTCTCAGAACGAGGAACTCGTCAAGAAATACTTGGAGGGCGGCGACCTTTTTGTCCACGCCGATGTCCATGGTGGGAGCGTGGTCATCGTGAAGGGCATGACCGAACGCATGGACGAGGTGGCACAGTTCGCCGCATCCTATTCCAACGCATGGAAAGCCGGACACTTTACCACCGACGTCTATGCCGCCAGGCCCGAACAGGTGAGCAAGACTGCCGAGTCCGGGGAGTACGTGGCAAGAGGCGCTTTCGTCGTCCGGGGTGAACGTCAGTACTTCAGGAACGTCCCCCTGGCCGTGGCAATCGGTCTTCAGGTCTCACCGGAAGTAGCCGTTATCGGCGGTCCGCCCACTGCCGTCTCCGGGCGTGCAAGGGCGTGGGTTGAACTCCGGCCGGGGCAGTTTGAGCCAAACGACACAGCAAAAAAGGTTGTACGGGCGCTCAGGGAGAGACTCCCGGAGGACGAGTGGAAAGGGCTCAAGAACGCCCTGAACACCGAGGCGGTTGCTGCGTTTGTCCCGCCTGGAGGATCAGATCTCGTAGAGTCATGAAGGCCGAAGTCCGCGAGATGAAGAAACAGTTTGGCGAGATTCGTCTATTCCCTGAGACGCTCGACGACCTCTGGCACCTCTCCCACCTGATCCGGCCAGGGGATCTCGTCTTTGCGACGACCTTCCGCGGTGTGGAGACGGCAACCGATAAGATCCGCCCAGAGAAGGTTGAGAAACGGCCGGTCAGGCTCGGGATCCGTGTTGAGAGAGTGGAGTTCCACCAGCACACAAACCGCCTCAGGGTCTCCGGCATCATCGAGAGCGGAGTGGACGTATCCGCGCACCATACCCTGAATATCGAAACCGGATTTGAGATCTCTGTCATAAAACACTGGCGCGCCGTCGACTGTGAGCGGATCCGACGGGCCGTCGCCGCCTCTGAATACGGTGTTGTCCACGTCGTGAGCATCGAGGAGGGTGAGGCCCAGGTCTACCGTCTCCGTCAGTTCGGCCCTGAATGGGTTACCACCATAACACTCGGCAGCAGCAAGGGTGCCGAGACAGGCAGTACCCGATCGGCGCTCTTTGAGAAGACTCTCGAGGCGGTCTCGGCGGTCACCGGGCCTCTCGTCGTCGCGGGGCCAGGGTTCGTGAAGGACGAGTTCGTCGATTATGTAAAGACACGCGCTCCCGACCTGGCCGGGCGTATGGTCACCGTCGAGACACGCCGGGTCGGTCGGGGCGCTGTGCAGGAGGTCATCGGACAGGGGGTCATCGAGAGGTTGCTCGGCGATCTCCACCTTGGGCGTGAGGTCACGCTTATGGAGGAGGTCCTGCTCCGGATAGCCACTGGTGGTGCCGTAGCCTACGGTATAGATGAGGTTCGTAAAGCGGTCACCTACGGCGCCGCAGATACGGTATTGGTCACCGACATCCTGCTCCGTGATGAGGATATCTCAACACTTATCGAGCAGGCCGAGCAGATCAACACCACTGTAGTGGTTATGAGCACCGAGTTCGAGCCTGGAGAGCGCCTGGAGGCGATCGGTGGTGTGGCGGCGCTCCTGCGCTACAAGATCGAGTGATGCCTGGAGAACAGTCCCGGTCAGGAGGGGGCCCCTTATGTCATGGTGTTACCTACTTTTATAACCGGAGAACTCCCAGTACTGTAGTAATTTGTCAATCCAGGAGAGTGGCCGGGAAAGAAATTCTTCCCTCGCCGGGTCGCCGTCCCGGGGGGAGTCTCATCTCCAGGAATGGCGTAAGACGGGTGTCACGATGAGCGAGAAACCGATAGAAGAAGATACCGATAAGACACGGCCGCGGACTCGTGCCGAGAAACAGGTCGAACACAGGAATCGGATAAAACGGACGCTTGTAGCCTGCTTCATGGGTATCCTGGTCGGGGGACTATCATTCTACCTCTCCGGCACACCCGACCTAGCAACAGGTCTTCAGGAGAACGCCATTATCGGTATACTCCTCCTCGCAGCGGGCGTTGTATTCCAGAAATACGTCTTCATGTTCATCGGGGTCGATTACATGGAACTATCCACTAAGGACTGGTTCTACCAGAGTTTTATGACGTTTGCACTCTGGTTCATGACCTGGACGATCCTCCTTACGACCACCGTCCTTATCTGATCACCCATGCGCATTGCCGTTGTACACCGGGATAGATGTCATCCCGTTAAGTGCGGAACAGAGTGTGTACTCTACTGTCCGCGCGTCCGAACGGGGGATGAGACAGTCATCATAGGTGATGACCAGAAAGCCGTCATATCCGAGGAACTCTGTGTCGGTTGCGGTATCTGCGTGAAGAAATGCCCGTTTGATGCCATCGATATAGTCAACCTCCCCGAGCACCTCGACCAGCCAATACACCGCTACGGCAGGAACGGGTTCGTCCTCTACGGTCTCCCGATCCCGGTCGAGGGGAAGGTCACGGGCATCCTTGGACCAAACGGTATCGGGAAGAGCACATCGGTCAAGATACTCTCGGGGATGCTGGTTCCAAACCTCGGCAGGAGCGATGAAGAAGTCACCTGGGACGAAGTCCTTGACCTCTATCAGGGGACTGAACTCTTCGATTACCTCAAACTACTCTCACAGAAGAGTGTGAAGGTTGCCGTGAAGCCGCAGTACATTGACCAGATCCCGAAAGTCTTCTCAGGGTCGGTTCGTGAACTCCTGGCAACCACCGACGAACGCGGCAGATTGGGATACTATATCGAGCGGCTATCGCTCACGAATCTCCTCGACCGGCCGATCAGGACACTCTCCGGTGGCGAACTCCAGCGGGTAGCGCTTGCCGCCAGTTTCGCACGGGACGCCGATTTCTATTTCCTGGACGAGATCACACCTTATCTCGACGTCTACCAGCGGATGGCTGCCGCAAACCTTGTAAGGGAACTCGCGATGGAGCGCCCGGTTGTGATAGTCGAGCACGATCTTGCCATACTCGACATGCTCGCCGACACGGTGCATATTGCCTACGGTGAACCGGCGGTATTCGGTGTCATCACACACCCAAAGGGTGTCCGGGTGGGGATCAATCAGTACCTTGAAGGGTTCCTGCCGGAGGAGAACGTCAGGTTCCGCTCATATGCGGTTGCTTTCGATACCCGGGCGCACACCGCCGCGACCAACCGGGAGGTTCTGTTTGAGTTCCCCGCGATGACCAAACGGTTCGACCGGTTCATGCTCTCTGTAGAAGGAGGAGAGATCCGTAAGGGGGAGGTTCTGGGTGTTCTCGGGGCAAACGGTATAGGAAAGAGCACGTTCGCAGGACTCCTGGCTGGTGTGATCGAGCCCGATACCGGAACGATGGACAGGAGGGTGCGGATATCTTACAAGCCGCAGTACCTCAAGGGAGATATTGAAGCAACCGTCGAGGAGATCCTCCGGCAGACTACGACGAAGTTTGATACCTCCTACTACCAGCACGAGATCCTGGAACCTCTCTCCCTCTCCCAGATGCTCCAGGCGCCTGTGAATACTCTCTCCGGTGGCGAACTCCAGCGGGTGGCGATAGCAATCTGCCTCTCGCGCGACGCTGACCTCTACATCCTGGACGAGCCGAGCGCCCACCTGGATGTGGAGCAGCGGGTGAGGATCTCCAGAATGATCCGAAAACACGCTGAGAGCCGGGAGGCAAGCACGCTCGTGATCGACCACGACATCTACGTCATCGATATGATCAGCGACAGGATCCTGGTCTTTGAGGGCGAACCCGGGGTGCAGGGTAGGGCCGCCGGACCGTTTGATATGGCGGCGGGCATGAACCGGTTCCTCAAGGCGCTCGGGATCACGTTCCGCCGGGATAAGAGCGGGAGACCGCGGATCAACAAGCCAGGATCGTTCCTTGACCGCGAGCAGATCGCTGCCGGTGATTATTACTACGCCGAGATCTCAAAGTAGCGAGAGGGAGCGAGCGGTCAGGAGTGTACCGCGAGACCCATCTCTGATAGGGCCACTCTGAGGCATAACCAATCCTCAAACGGATCTATCGCGCGTTGCAACCACGAGATTAGGGCTCAAGGGATGGTGCAGGTTCAAAATTGAAGGTGGAGGCCAGACGATCGGTGGAAACGGGCCTGTAGTTTGTGATTATGATCTCGTTAATCACTCCCCGCCGGTCACCGTTAGAGTTGATCATACGACGGGCAGGAACACGCTCAATGCAATAACCGGCGTAAAGTTCGTCAAAGAAGTTATCCGAGGGATCCTGGTTTTTCGGGTCGGAGTTGCTGAGCATCAGCCTCGCTCCTCTGGCGTCCATGTCACTGAAAAACGCGGCAAGACGTCGCTGTTCATCGTCACCAAACCCCTCCCTTGAGTACGAGTTGAAACTCGACGACCGGTTCAGCGGGCGGTATGGCGGGTCGAAGTAGACGAAGGTGTCATCATCGATATAGGGAGCAGACGATGAGAAGTCGCCATGATGTATCACTGTGTTTTCAAGGAGTTCCGAATCGCTTCGCAGCAGTTCCTCACGCAGAATCTTTGGGTTCCTGTACCGACCAAACGGGACGTTGAAAGAACCTTCTGAGTTGACCCTGAACAGTCCGTTAAAACATGTTCTGTTGAGGAATATAAGGGCCGCTGCCCTCTGAATCCATGCTTTGCTGTAGTTGTTCAGCTGAATTGATGGTCTCTGCTCATTGTAGTCGCGGCGAACTGTGTAATAGAATTCATGTCGCTTTTTGGCGTCCAGATTAAGGTACGTGGTCTCCAAATCCCCCAGCATCTCAATCAGATCGTCAACGTCATTCCTGACAACCATGTAGGCCAGGATGAGATCTTCGTTGATATCAAAGATATGACAATCTTCAAAGGCATACTTACTGGTGACGTGGAAGTAAACGGCCCCTCCACCCACAAAAGGTTCAACGTATGTAGAAACGCGACCCTCTCTCACAGCCTGTGGAAACCGGGTCTCAAACTCGCTCAAAAGCTGACCTTTTCCACCAGCCCACTTCAAAAAAGGCCTTGGATCGCAGACTCCCATAATGTTCAACCTCCCATGGCAACGCCGAATATTGACACTGCCTGACCCATTTCTCTATAATCTTCGGCGCCAAGGAGTAAAAAAGGATACGAAAGTTGGAGGAACAACAGGTGCAAACGGCTTTTGAGGGGGTTTACAGTGACCCCGAGGAGGTGTGTAACCTTCCTGGCGCAGTATCTTGATGGAATCGTCACGTGGTGGTTGACGGGGTGGCGGAAACGTTCCCCCCTCTCTCACGCATGGTCACAGGATGGTTTTTTTCTCGCTGAACAGCCTCGCGGCCCGGTGGTGCACGGCGACGGAGACAGGGTTTCAGGATGCTTTCACTGTGAACCTGAGTGAGAAGAGATCTCACCCGGGCACGTCCCCTACTGTCCTGGCATCTCACCGGGAACGCCTTTCCGGACCGGGAGTAGAACATCCCCACAACCTGTGACCCTGATGCTCAGTAGATGGTTCCCAATGAAGATGTCTCCGTGGTCTGCTCTCCTGCTGCAGATTTCACCATTCAGCCACCTTCCGGGTCATTGTCTTCTGGTTAACGGAAGCTGTAATTGTCACCCATACCAGAAGTACACTCACAACAGCGGTATCTTTACAATTATTCAGAAACACCAGCACAATCCTCGTAAACATGCCGTTCAAACTTATTTTGCGAGACCTTATCCTCACCAACCCGGGCATTGCGGCAGATATTCTGCTCCCGGAGCACCACGGTTCAGTAACTCCACATAAAGCGAAGGTTATCTTTCTCCACCCCATGGGGGTGGGAGCAGTGCAGGGTGATTGCCAGGGAGGGCCATACCATGGGGGCAGAAACAGGATCTCTATGATGGGGTTGTGTTGAGACCAGTAGATACCTCCATGGCAGTGTGTCGACGAACAGTATTCGCTGACCATCCCCCCACCTCCAGGCCGCTATCGCGGCCTCCTCCCGCCCCCTCAAGGGGCGGGCAGTGATCGGCGATAGACCTGGATGGCCGTGGACAGGGAGCGTGAGCGAGACGATCTGGAGAGACGCCCTTCCCGGCACGGTATCCATGGATAATCGCCTCTGTCTCATGCATCTCAGGTCGAACCGCCTTCGCTGACCATCCACACCGCCCTGGAAGGCTGTGCAGGGGGTCTTCTCCAGAGTCTCCCACGTGTTTCCGGTTTTAAGTTACCAGGATCTAATATCTGGTCATGGAACAAGTGTACTTTTGCAAGGGGAGCGATCTTTGAGCCTTGAAGTGCAGATCTACGGCAAAAGAAGGCTGAAGATCCAGTTAGTTCTGGAGGGGGCTATTTTTCATCCTCTCTCCAGAATCGGGATCTAGCGGGGGAGATTCCCGGGATCGGGCTTACCAGAGCATATATAGCAGCATCCCCGCCACCCCGCCGAAGAACGTGGCGGTCAGGTTTGTGCCAGAGTTGCCGATCCTGCCGCTGTTTTCAAGCGTTGCCCCTACCAGACTGTCGACATTGGTGCCGATGAACCCCGCAATGAGCGTTACCAGGGCAAGTTTCGGGTCGGCAACGCCCATCGCCCAGGCAACAGCAGCAACGATGACCGATGCCAGGATGGCCGCAACCTCGCCGCGCAGGGTCACCCCACCGTTTGTTCCCCTGGGCACGGGTTTGAACGTAGTGATCAGGTATGGCGTCTTTCCAGTCACCCCTATCTCGCTTGCCGCGGTATCGGCAGAGGCCGAGGCGACGCTACTCATGAATAGTGCCACAAACGCCGGGTTCCCGAATATACCATAGAGTATGGCGCCGCCTGTTGCCACAAGACCGTTTGCAAATACGTTAAAGTATCCGCGCACCCCCCCGTGCTCCTGCGCGACGCCGAACCGTTCCTTATCAGCGTAGCGGTAACGGGTTGCACCTGCGCCGATTATGAAGAAGGTGAGCATGATGAGGAACCAGCGGACGTCCGCAAATACTATCAGTATGATCCCGATCATAGCTCCGGAGAAGAGGCCGCTGATATCGGCCACTCTGAGGTGGTAGGAGGTGTATCCGAATCCAAATGCAATAACTACCGCCGCGATGAGAATGCTCAGATCGACTTCATACTTGAGTTCCTCAAAGAGGAACATGGTCATCGCGACGCCGAGCGCCTCGACCATCAACGCGTCGTCCCGCCCGCCGAGAACTGCCCGGAGGAGGACCGCAGCAACCACACCCATCAGGGCAACAAGGGCCACGGTGTAATTGAGGTAGAACATCACCGCGATCGACAGAACGATTGCAGCAAGCATGTGGTAAATATAAGAGGCATGCCCACCGCCTGTGAGGCGGAACGCCACCTCACCAAAGACGACGATACCAAGCGTGCAGGTGAAGACAAACGTCGAGAGCCAGCCCAAACAGTAGAGCACGGCAAGTGCTATTATAGACAGCGATATATAGCGAGTATCCCTGATGAGCAGGAGAAGTAGCGAGAATAAAACGAGAAACAACGTGAGCAACCAGGGTGGCTGGAGCAGAGGGGCAAGGCCTATAAAGACCAGAGTGAGCACCGATGCAAGAACCAGCCCCTGCCACTTTGTCATTCATAACATGGTTGAAACTACAGGAACAAAGCCTTTAGGGTTGACACTCAAAGTCTCCCGCGCTTTTACCACCAATCCGTATGGTGACAGCACAGGGCGCGGCGGGATGAAAGTAACGTCGAACATTATATTTCCGAGAGAAGAGAGAGACTATAAGCTGAAAATGTCGCCGTCACATCAACTACCCAAAAACTACGATATCGAAGAAGTGGAGAGGCGCTGGCAGTCAATCTGGCGGGATGAAGACAATTATTTCGACACTTCATCGCCCGCACCCCGGTTTATCATCGACACCCCCCCACCATACCCAACCGGCAACTTCCATATCGGTAATGCGTTAAACTGGTGTTATATCGACTTTATCGCCCGATACAAACGCATGCGCGGCTACAATGTAATGTTCCCGCAGGGGTGGGACTGTCACGGCCTACCCACAGAGGTGAAAGTCGAAGAGACACACGGGATAACAAAAAACGACGTATCACGGGAGAAGTTCCGGGAGATGTGCCACGACCTCACCATCGGGAACATCGAGAAGATGCGGGCGACAATGCGACGTCTCGGGTTCTCTATCGACTGGAGCCACGAGTACATCACCATGCTCCCCGAGTACTACAGGAAGACCCAGGTGTCGTTCCTGCGGATGCTCAAAGCCGGCGACATCTATCAGAGCGAGCATCCGGTTAACTTCTGTACCCGCTGTGAAACGGCCATCGCGTTTGCCGAGGTAAACTACGTTCCCCGCAACACCAGACTCAACTACTTTGACTTCGATGGCATCGAGATAGCCACCACCCGACCTGAACTGCTCGCAGCCTGCGTTGCGGTGGCAGTCCACCCCGAAGACGAACGCTACACCGGGCTTCGGGGGAAGAAACTCAGCGTCCCGATCTTCGGCCACGAGGTCCCGGTGATCGAAGATCCCGCCGTCGACCCCTCGTTTGGCAGCGGGGCAGTGATGGTATGCACATTCGGCGATAAGACCGATGTCTACTGGTGGAAAGAGCATAACCTTGAACTACGTAAAGCAATCGACCGGAATGGGGTCATGACAGGGATCGCGGGGCCGTACGCAGGCATGAGCTCGGAGGCCTGCAGGGAGGCGATCCTTGCCGATATGGAGAGAACCGGGATACTGAAACGGCAGGAAGAGATCGAACAGCGCGTCGGAACATGCTGGCGCTGCAAGACCCCGATCGAGATCCTCTCGGAACGGCAGTGGTTTGTCCGGGTCCACCATGACGAGATCCTGGAAGCGGCACGGAAGATCTCCTGGATCCCGGAGCACATGTTCACGCGGATGGAGAACTGGGTCAGATCCATGGAGTGGGACTGGTGTATATCCAGACAGCGGATATTCGCGACTCCCATTCCCGTCTGGTTCTGTACCACCTGCGGCGAGATTGTTCTCCCAGCCGAAGAGGAGCTCCCGATCGACCCAACTATCGATAAACCTCGACACCCCTGTCCGAACTGCGGCGGAAACGAGTTCGTCGGCGAGAAGGACGTGCTCGATACCTGGATGGACTCATCGATATCTGTGCTCCACGTCACCGGCTGGGACGGATCCGCAGAAAAACCTCCCTTCTTCCCCGCCCAGATCCGTCCCCAGGGTCACGACATAATAAGGACATGGGCATTTTACACCATCCTCCGGGCAAAGGCTCTGGTAGGGAGCCACCCCTGGGAGCAGATCCTGATAAACGGAATGGTGCTCGGCGAAGACGGGTTCAAGATGAGCAAGAGCCGCAACAACATCATCTCCCCTGAGATCGTCATCGAGCAATACGGTGCAGACGCCTTCAGGCAGTGGGGAGCAGCGGGCGCAGCGACAGGTTCGGACATCATGTTCAACTGGAACGACGTCATCGCCGCATCCAGGTTCCAGACTAAACTATGGAACATCTTCCGGTTTGTCATGGGGCACCTCGAAAAGGGCGCCGACCCTGCTGCACCGGTGAGCGAACTCTCCGACCGCTGGTTGCTCGTCCGTCTCTCCGGGACGGTAGCGGATGTAACCGCTGCAATGGAGGGCTACCAGTTCGATCGGGCGCTCCGGGCTATACGGGAGTTCACCTGGAACACCCTTGCCGACGACTACATCGAGATCGTTAAAGGCCGTCTGTATGGGGATGATGAAAAGGGGAGAGCAAGCGCCTGCAACGCGCTCAGGACGACCATGGATGTTCTCCTCCGCCTCCTCGCCCCGATCATACCGCACTTCTCCGAAGAGTGCTACCATACACTCACCGGTAGGAGCGTGCATAAAGAGACCTGGCCGGAGTTTGAGTACACCGATGAGGATGCGCAGCGTAAGGGCGACCTTCTGGTGAAGACCGTTGCAGAACTCAGGCGGTACAAGCATGACCGCGGCATGGCCCTGAACGCCCCGCTCGGACACGTGATCGCTTACGCGCCAGAACCGCTCGAAGATGCCGGTGATGCCGGCCGGGCGCTCGTCGCCAATCTGGAGTGGGTGACCGGCACGCCGCAACTAGAGGAGGTCGTGACAGGAGTCGAGTTCAACATGGCAGTCATCGGGCCGACCCTCCGTGGTCGCGCCCGGGGGTTCATGGAGGCCGTTAAAACTCTTCCACCGGAGGTTCTTAAAAACCCGCCTGCAGCCATTATGGTCGATGGCGAGGAGGTTGCAGTGCCCCCCGATGCCTTCACTCCGAAGGTCACCTACCGGGTGGCGGGAGAGGATGTGGACGTCCTCACGCTCGGGGATCTCGTCGTGACGATCGGGCAAAAGCCCTGATCTCGTCTGCGACGAACCTGGCAACCGCCTCTTCCTCGAGCAGCGCGTCGACGATGACAAACCGCGCAGGATCGGATGCGGCGATCTCCAGGTAGTTCTCCTGCACACGTGCAAGGATCCCGGCGTTCTCAAAGTATTCTCTCTTCTTTTCTGGATCGAGCCTCGATATAGCATCTTCAACCGGGAGAACCAGCAGGAACGTCCGGTCTGGCCGGATCGACCATCCATCGTGGATCCGGAGCAGCCACTCCCGCGGATCGGGCAGCACGCCTTCCAGGACGACAGGCTGGTATGCAAACCTTGAGTCGGCGTAACGATCGGAGATGACAGTCCGCCCCGCACGGAGCGCGGGCCGGATCACGGTGTCGATGTGCGCGGCATGGTCAGCGCAGAAGAGCAGCGCCTCGGTGATCGGGTCGAGCCGCTCGGCGACCGCCCGTCGCACCGCATCGCCGACCCAGGTTGCACCGGGCTCGCGGGTGAAGAGGGGGTCAAGGTCAACAAGGAGATCGTGGAGACGTGCAAGAAGTGTGGTCTTCCCGCTGCCATCGATCCCCTCGATGGTGATCAGCAGGGCTGCCCCCTCCGAAGCCACTCAAGCGGCAAGGTGCCGCGATGGACGGCGGTCGCGACGATCGCACCGTCAAACCCGATATCGGTGAGGAGTTGGATGTCATCGACCCCTGCTACTCCCCCGCCATACAGGAGGCGGTCGGGGTAGCATGCCCTCATCTCTTCCAGGTCTGGTCGGTTGAGGCCCTTCTCCGTCCCCACAGCACCGATATTCAGGATGATGCAGCCCTCGAAAGCGAACTCCGATGCAAAACGTAACATCTCCACCGGAGTTATCCCCCAGGGGAGCACCCGACCACCCCTGATATCGATGCTGAGATAGCCACCCGGGTAGGCCGCAAGGTCATCGATACTCGCTGCCGCCGTCTCGGTACCGACGACCGGCGTCACACCCTCGACCGCTGAGGAGTCCGCAGGCGACCGGCAACCCCTGTCCAGATAACACCGCTCAACCATTGCAGCACAGCGCCTGACAAGGTCGTCCTGTGGTCTCCCGCCCTGGATACTGTCCAGGTCTGCGATGTAGAGGTACCGGGGCAAAAGGGTGGATATGTAGGCCTCAGGTTCGGCCGATGGCGCCAGCCCCCATGTCAGCGGCCGGTAGGTCGAACGGTTCCCTGCTTTACCATGCACCACAACTCCGCCGGCAAGATCTACTGCAAGAATCAGTTCCATGTCCTCAACGTAATCACTATTAGGGTGAAGGATCATTAATTTCTATGCAATTACTCGTCAGCCCAAGCAGTATCGAAGAGGCAAAAGCCTCGCTTTCCGCTGACATCATTGACGTGAAAAGACCTGCTGAAGGCTCTCTGGGCGCTAATTTTCCATGGATCATCCATGAGATCAAGGAGATCGCCGGCGGTAAACCTGTCAGTGCTGCAATCGGGGACAATGAGTATAAACCTGGAACCGCAGCCCTTTCTGCATTCGGTGCCGCCCACGCCGGCGCCGATTATGTCAAGGTCGGCCTGATGTTCGACGGCGTTGAACGTGCCCGTGAGGTCATCAAGGCGGTAACCACCGCGGTGAAACGAGAGTTTCCCGAGAGATACGTTGTAATCGCGGCTTACGCTGATTTTAATAGGCTTGGCACGATCTCGCCACTCGCCATCAGTCCGCTGGTTGCGGATGCCGGGGCTGACGTGGCAATGATCGACACAGGAGTTAAAGATGGTAAGGGCCTATTTACGTTCATGGATGAGGAGACACTTACCCTCTTTGTAGAACATAACCGTGAACTCGGGTTGCAGACCGCCCTTGCCGGTTCGTTGAGATTTGAAGACCTGGATGCCCTGAAACGGATCAACCCGGATATCATAGGTGTCCGGGGAATGGTCTGTGGTGGGGACCGGTCGAGCACAATCAGGGCGGAACTGGTTGAGAGAGCAAAGATGATGATTGGGTGATTTATGTACATCGAGAAACTGAAGATGGAAACAACCTTTACATTCGATGACGTGTTGCTCGAACCCGCAGAGTCGTGGGTCGAGCCCGACGAGGCCGATGTCAGGTCGCGGTTCTCGCGGAATATTCCCCTCAATATACCTCTCGTGAGCGCTGCCATGGATACGGTTACCGAGTCTGCGATGGCTATCGCCATCGCCCGGGAAGGAGGTATCGGAGTCATTCACCGGAACATGACCCCCGAGAGCGAGGTTGCTGAGGTCAGAATAGTCAAACAGGCAGAGGACCTTATCGAGCGCGAGGTGGTGGCGGTCAGTCCCGAAGCCACAGTCACCGAGGTGGAGCGGATCATGCGCCAGTACGGTGTCGGCGGCGTCCCCGTCATCGAGAACGATAAAGTGATCGGTATCGTCAGTCGAAGGGACATAAGGGCGATCCTCCCTAAATACGGCGATGCGAAGATCCGCGACTACATGACAAGGAAGTTGATCACCGCAACAGAGGACATCACGGCGGATAACGCCCTTGAGACGATGTACGCAAACAAGGTCGAGCGTCTCCCGGTCGTTGATGGGGATGGGTGTCTGGTCGGGATCATAACTATGCGAGACATCCTGGAGAAGAGGCAGTACCCCCGTGCAACCCGCGATTCGAGCGGTAAACTCTGTGTCGCCGCCGCCGTAGGGCCATTTGATTTCAATCGAGCTGTGATGCTGGCCGATGCGGGTGCCGACACACTGGTGGTGGACTGTGCCCATGGCCACAACATGAACGTCGTCAGGGCGGTCGGCGAGATCAAGGGGAGTGTCACCGTGGATGTGGTTGCCGGGAACATCGCAACAAAACAGGCGGCCCTGGCCCTTCTGGATAGTGTCGATGGACTGAAGGTAGGCATCGGACCTGGCTCAATCTGCACGACCAGGATCGTCGCTGGTGTGGGAGTCCCGCAGATCTCGGCGATAGCAAACGTTGCAGAGGTGGCGGGCGAGGCCGATGTGCCGGTCATCGCCGATGGTGGCATCCGATACTCTGGAGATATAGCAAAGGCAATCGCGGCGGGTGCTGACTGTATCATGGCTGGCAGCCTCTTTGCCGGAACGGACGAGGCGCCTGGAAGGGTTACAACGATCAAGGGCCGACGCTACAAACAGTACCGCGGGATGGGATCCCTCGGTGTCATGAGCAGCGGCGAGTCCAGCGACCGTTACTTCCAGAAAAAGGAGTTTGGAAGGACCAAATTTGTTCCGGAGGGCGTAGAGGGCGTCACCCCTTACGTCGGCCGGGTCTCTGATGTCATCTACCAGCTTGTTGGCGGTCTGAAGTCGGGGATGGGCTACACGGGTTCGAAGACGATAGCAGATCTGAAGAGGAACGGTAAATTCATCAGGATAACCCCTGCGGGATATGGCGAAAGCCATCCCCATAACATCATGATCACAGATGAGGCGCCTAACTACCGTCTCTTTGAATGATAAATTTTTATATTGTGATTACTAACATTAAGTTAGTATGCTTGAGAGGGGCGAGGTTTCCAGACTCCTGGATATCCTGGGAAACCGGAATAGACGACGAATAATTGAGTTGTTAAGACAAAAGCCGTGTTTCGTGACAGAGATCTCCGAGCGCCTGCTGCTTAGCCCGAAAGCGGTAATTGAGCATCTGCAATTGATGGAGCGAGAGCAGATCCTTGGATCATACCAGGATGAACGGAGGCGAAAGTATTACTACCTCTCGCATGACATCAATCTCATCATAAACCTGCAGAAGCAGGATGAGGTTATCCTCTCCACCGTTGAGGAGAACCAGCAGGCACGGATCGCAAGAGATCTCATGTTGTTCAGGAGGATGGTCAGGGCCCATGACGAACTCCTGGAAAACCTCGAACAACTGGAGCGTGACATCGAGTCACGGTTCACCGAGTTCATGCGCGAGGGGATCTTCACAAACGAGGGGGAGGCGAGGATCATCCTCGCCCTCGCGCATGCCGATCTGAATCTCGGGGAACTCAGGGAAGCTTGTGGCCTGCCCACGGATGAGCTGAAACAAAGACTGGGCAACCTCTTGCAGATGGGGATTGTCGAGAAGACTAACGACCGATACCGGATAAGTGTTACACATGGCGGATAACCCTTACGACGAGATGTTTCGAAAGATAGAGCGACTGATGGAGCGGATCCTGAGCGATCTACCCGATTACGACCCGAAGATTATCGGGTTCACCATCATCAGTGGGCCGACCGGAGAGGGTATTTATCCCTATTTTTCCGACGACAACTATGATGACCCCGAGGTTGAGGTTATCGAGGGAGATGACTGCATCTACATAACAACGGTTGCAAACGCCCTGGCGGACGGTGCACCCTACGTCACGTTCCATAAAAAATCTGTGACCCTCTGCACCGGGGGTGCGAAGGAGATGATAGTAGACCTCAATTGGGAGATAGATCTGGTGCACAGTTCCTATAACGTGCAGCACGGTGTGATCGATGTTGTCTGCCGGAAGAAGAACATACCAGGAGAGACCTCCCTGTCCTGAACCGATTTTACGGGGGGGCAAATCCCCCAGGACCACTTTTCACTATGACGCTTTTCGAAGAGCGATCACTCCTTATACTCTTCAAGGGCGAGCTGGTATATCCAGTCTAAAAGAAGGGTGCACCCTGCCGGGTCGCACTCCCGGTCACAACCGATGCACGGGAGAACCTCCCCACCGGCAAGGATGAGACCGGGATCGACGGCACGTTTCTTCGCCCTCAGAAGATATGTCTTGATCCCGTCACTACGAAACTCGATCCGTTCGATCAAACCAGCATCCAGCAACCGCTTTACAATCCGGGAGCACTTTCTGCTGTCAATATCAAGGAGTTTCCAGAGATCGCTCTGGAGAACCCCTTCGCGGTGGGACTGGATGACGCCGAGTGCTTCTTCCTCCAGGTCGGACATGGTAATCAGAGCAGGGGCGCAATGGTCAGTATATTGTTGCCGCGTATGACAACCGTACCCAGGGCGCGACCCCGCTGATCTCCGGTGTACTCTGTCGTCTCATCCATGTGCAGGTTCAGGTGCTCGTCGACCGCCACAAGCCTTCCCTTGAGTTTCCTGCCGTCATCCTTTATCTCGACGACGATTTTAGAGTCCACAAGCGAAAAAACCTTCTTTACGGGGAGTACAATGCCATTAACCATCTGCTCTTATATGGTTATCTGCTAACATTAAGTTTTCCTTCAGTCCCGCCAATCTGAGACCTCAAAACTGTCCGTCTTTGTCGCACGTGGGGATGCCAGGGTTTGAAAGGTGCTACAGTCGCACCAGCACGGCCTTTCCCTCGGTGTAGTCCTCGAGTGCCCTGCTGCCGTTCTCCCGTCCGATGCCACTTGCCTTCGTCCCGCCAAACGGAACCTCTGGTGGAATCCTGAGGTGCTGGTTGACCCAGACTATTCCAGCATCGAGTTCCTCCGTTGCCCTGACGATCGCCTCAGGGTTCCGCGTCCATATCGACGCACCGAGACCGTAACGGCTGCTGTTTGCGTCTTCAATCGCCTCATCCAGGTCATGAACGGTGGCGATAGGCAGCACCGGGCCGAAGACCTCTTCGGTGAAGAGGACGGAGTCGCGTGGAAGACCGGTGACAAGTGTCGGCAGGTAGAAGTTGCCGTGCCTCAATGCCTCAGCCTCAGGCGACCGACCGCCTGTGATAATTTCGCCCCCGCCTTCCCTGGCGGCATTCACCAGACCGGTGATCCTCTCAAGACCCTGGCGGTTGTTCAGCGGGCCCATATCGACACCCCGATCGATGCCGTTTCCGAGAGCGATCTTCTCGACCCGGGCCTTCAGTCGGCGGATAAACTCATCCGCGATTGACTCAAAGATGTAGAGCCTCTTTACCGCGGTGCAGACCTGGCCACAGTTGTAGAACCGTCCCCTGATGACGCCCTCGACGGTTGCAGGGATATCGGCATCATCGCAGACGATCATCGGGTCGCTCCCCCCGAGTTCCAGCGTGAGATATTTCATTGCAGGGGCGGCATCCATCGCGACCTGCCGCCCGGTCTCAACAGCGCCGGTGAACGAGACCTTCCGGATTGCCGGATTTCTTGCGATCTCCCGGCCGACCGTCTCCCCGGAACCCGTGACGACGTTCAAAACCCCGGGCGGGAGACCGGCCTCCTCCAGGATCTTCGCGAGTCGCATGCAGGTCAGCGGCGCAGTGCTGGCGGGTTTTACGACCATTGTGTTTCCTGCCGTCAGCGCAGCACCGATCTTCCAGCCCATGATGATCGCCGGCATGTTCCAGGGGATGATCGCGCCGCAGATGCCGAGCGGCCTTCTGATGACGGTTGTGCGACCGTATCCCCTGAGGTCCATGAACTCTCCCTGGAGATCTGCCGAGAGTGCGTTGTAGTATTCCAGGATGTTGGCAAACCCGTTGATCTCGTCAACCGCCTCACGGATGGGTTTTCCCTGTTCGGCGGTCAGGAGAGCCCCGAGTTCGGTATTCTTTCTACGAACCTCCTCCGCTGCCAGGAATAGGATCTTTGCCCTGACCCTGGGTTCCTTTGCGGCCCAGTCTGAAAACACCTCTCCGGCCGCCTCCACCGCGGCCCTGACATCGTCCTCCACGCCAAGCGGTGCCTGGTCAACGACCTCTCCCGTGGCAGGGTTATGCACCGGAAAGACCTTCCCGGAGGCCGAGTCGCACCACTCGCCGTTGATCAACATCTTCATACCTGATCCTATCGACGGTGACTGTAATATGCGCTCCGCGTCAGCCACGGTATTCACAACGACACCTGCCGATGGGGATAGCCACTGCCGCCACTATTACTGCCAGAAGGAGGAACGTCGTTAAAAACCCGAACCATACAGCGAATCCCCCTGCAAGGGCAGAGAGGAGGGTGAACCCTGCGTAGGAGGCGGTGTTGAAGAGCCCGGTCATCACTCCCTGCTGGATTCCGGTCTCCGCCAGGAACGCAAGAACCGCGACAATGGTCACGCCGGAGAGAGCACCGATGATCGGAAAGACATAGGGCGTGACGTATGCCGCAGCGACCGCCGGTGCCATCAATAGCGCGGATGCCCGGATGGCCGTGACCGGCCGGAATTTGAAGCGTGGTGTAACCAGAACGGCAACGACGGTTGCAATGTTGATGGTCGCAAGCTGCAGGGCAAGCACGGTTGAGTCGTTCCCGGTGTAGCCAGGATATATAGCAGCCACCGCCCCGGTCAACCCCACCAGAACAAGCACCGCGATAAAAAGCCAGAAGTAGTTCCGCACGATCCCTGTGACATCCGCCCTCACGAAACCCGCACGTTCACCCTCCCTGACCGTGACGCTCATCGCGGTTACTGGGACGGCAAGCGCTGTAAAGACCGCAATCCCGGCAAGATGGTTCCCAAATGCCGAATCAAGCCAACCAGCTGCAAGTAGCCCGACTACCAGGCCCAGGTTCAGGGCCGCCATAACGTAACCGCTCTCGCGGGCGGCTGAGGGCCGCGAGTTTGTCCATGCAAGTGTCGCCGATATGAAGATTCCGCCGCCGATCCCCTCGATAACCCGGAAGATGATGAGCGGCAGGCCGGAGGGAGAGAGCAGGATCAGGATGCCGCTCGCAAGCGTCAGAAAGAGTCCGGCACGGATGAGCGGCACGCTCCCTATACGGTCACTTGCATAACCAGCCGGGAGCACAGAGATAAAAGCGCCAAGAAAGTAGGCAGAGTAGACCGCACCCTGAAGTGCCGCCCCCACAGCAAAATCGGGAAGAACCGGGACGACGGCGTTTGAAAGCGCCATCACCACAAATATCCCGAGCAGAAGGGTGGGTCGCTGCAACATCCTAGATCATGCGGTAAGTCTCGAGGTTCAATGGAGAATGAGTCTCAATGTGGTAACGTTTGTAGATAGAACTTGCAAGATCGAGGGTCTTGTTCTCATCACCGTGGATGGTGAAGATCTTCTCCGGCCGCGGTTGGAGGTGGGCGATGTAGTTCATCAGCTGTTTGCGATCAGAGTGGCCAGAGAACCCGTCGACTGTGACTATCTCAAGGTTTATCAGTATCGTATCGCGCCAGCCGAGCGGGATCTCGCGCCATCCCTTCTGGATTCTCCGCCCGAGCGTTCCTTCCGCCTGATAACCCACAAATATTAGCGAGTTGCGCTCATCAGGGCCAAGCGCCTTGAGGTACTCCATCACCGGCCCGCCGTTCAACATGCCGCTCGTTGTGATGATGACACATGGATCGCCGGTGATCACCCGCTCTCGTAGATCGGGGGAGTCCACCTGGACAAAGGCCTCAGAAAGGAAGGGGTTCAGCCCCTCCCGGAAGATCTGGTTCCGAAGATCGCTGTTGAGATACTCCGGGTACGTCGTGTGGATAGCCGTCGCCTCCTTGATCATACCGTCAAGATAGATCTTCATCGGCGGGAGTTTCTGCCGCCTGATCCCCTCCTCCAGGGCAAGCATGACCTCCTGAGACCGCCCGACGGCGAACGCAGGGACGATCACCTTACCGCCGCGCCCTATAGTCTCGGAGACCGTCTCATAGAGTTTCTCTTCTGCCTCCTTCCTCTGGGGCTGGATATCGTTCGACCCACCATAGGTGCTCTCCATGAATAACGTCTCAAGACGCGGGAATGAAGAGACGGCTGGAGAGAAGAGCCTGGTCTTCTGGTAGTTGAAGTCACCGGTGAACGCGATGTTGTAGAGTCCGTCACCGACATGGAAGTGCGCGATCGCCGAACCAAGGATATGCCCGGCGTTGTGGAAGGTGAGTTTTATGTCGGGGGCAATATCGGTAACACTGCCGTAGTTGAGGGTTATGGAGTGTTTTATGTAGGCCTTCACCTCGTTTGAAGAGTAAGGGGCCCTGTCCGTCTCCTTCCTTACAACGTCAATGTAATCGAGTTGAAGCATCGCCGCCAGGTCCCTTGTCGGCGGGGTCGAGTAGACCGGTCCATCGTAGCCATACTTGTAGAGGAGGGGCACAAGCGCACAGTGGTCAAGGTGGGCATGCGTGACCACCACAGCATCGAGCGTATCAAGTGGATATATCTCGGGCACGTAAAGGTAGGGTGTCCCGTTTGAAGTGCTGCCAGGCTTCTCCCCGCAGTCAATCAGGACCTTGCTCTCCGGCGTCGAGATCACGAACGCGGCGCGACCGACCTCACGGCAGCACCCGAGGGTGGTAACCCGCAGCCACTGATCCTTGCTCGTGACCTCCCGGTGAATGCGGCGCCCGATCTTACGGAGGAACACTTTCCGCTCATCTTTAACCGAGCGGAGATAGGCACGGATCTGCTTGACCGTCGAACTCTCAATGGGCGGTGTCCGGACAACTTTGGGTGTCCAGCCGATCTGTTTTGTGATCTCCCGGAGGGTTGCCCCGTTCTTCCCGATGACAACACCCGGCTTCTCAGCCTCGATCAGCACCTCACCGGTCTCCGGGTCAAAGAAGAGATCGGTGATCCCTGCGTTCTCCGGGACAACCGCCCGGATCTCCTGCGCGGCCCGCTCAGGGTCTTCAAGGATATTCGGGCGCACAACGATACGTTTCCTGAGATCACGTGCCAGTATCTTTATCAGGTCCGCCTGATCGGCGAACTGCTTCGGATCATCGGTATATATGACGAGCTCTGGACCCTCGAACTCGACGTCAGAGACCGTAATACCACCAGGAACAATCTTGTTAATCTGCTCCTTGAGCTCCTGGAGTTTGTCTTCAATAACCATTAAGACCGTCCTGAAAAATGTCAGGCTGCTGTGCGGGCCACAGAGGGTTCATGCAGCCCGCTCAGGATGTGTTCTTCGTATTTTTCCTTTGTGATCACAACCACCATGATACCCTCGCCAGATGCAGAGTCACGGCGCATCGCCGAACGAATGGCGCGAACGGCCAGGTCTTTTGCCTCATCCTCTTTCATGTCCGAACGATACTGGTCTTCGAGCACACCGTAGGCGAAGGGAGACCCCGAACCGGTGGCAACGATCTCTTCCTCCCTGGTTGCGCCGCCAAGCGCGTCGACAGAGTAGATGCTCGGCCCCTCGTCATCGAACCCACCCATCAGGAGCTGGACGTAGTATGGGTAGTAGCGATTCTGGTTTAAGTAGTTTGAGAGCAGCGTCGAGGCCGCACCAACAGACATGGTCTTTCCGCGGCGCATCTCAAAGAGGTTGCACTCAACCTGCATTATCCGGACGAGTTGCTGCGCATCGCCGACACCTCCTGCGGTGGTCAAACCTATTCTTGGCGTGATCTGATAGATCTTTTTGGCTCGCTTGCTTGCGATCATGTTCCCCATCGTCGCCCGCATCTCGGTTGCAAGTACCACGCCACGGTCGAAGATCAATCCTACGGTTGTTGTACCTTTCATAATCTCGTGGGAAATATCAGGCATTTAAACACCCCTTAAAACCATTAAAACGCTTTATCTCGCTTAAAAGCGGTTAAGCGTATAGAGATAGATTGTACCATAAACTTATCGTCGCACCGTAAACCCGATGCGACAGAGATAGGCATCCATAAGGTATATGGACGTTATATTTTAACTCTTTCGCAGGTCCTGCCGCTCCGGCAGCAGGACCCTGATCAACTCACGGTCAAATAGCATCCCGACAAGCCGCCTGTTCCCGTTGATCACCGGGAGCTGGTCAACCCTTGCCCGCCTCATCTTGAGGGCGCATTCGCTGACCTCGGCGTTGAGGGGGACGGCAAGAACGTTACTGACCATCGCCTTCTTCACTGGAATCGGGAGTAACTGGATCCTGGAGATCCCGTAACTGATGGTGTGCAGGTCCCGGATGCTCTCCCATGTCCATTCGTCGTCGTCTGTGCCGTTTGAGAAGTCGCTTACCTCTATACCGTCCTCGATGCGTGAATGCCGAATCAGGTCGCGCTCTGATATGATTCCGCTGAGTGTGCCGTCCTCCTTCAAGATGGGTATGGCGTCGTAGCCCGAGATCTCCATGATCCTCCCGACAAGCGTGAGGGGGGTCTCTTCCCAGAGTGCATACGTCCTGCTGACGAAGTTGTCCTTGATGGGGATGGTTATACGCATCTGTGCTATGGCATTGATAAGGTCAGCGACGCTGAGGATCCCGACAAGCGCCCCATCCTCCATGACCGGGAGCCTCCTTATGTTGTGCCGTACAAGCAACTGTGCCGCCTCTGAGATGGGAGCATCCGGTCGGATAACAACCGGATCCGGCGTCATCAGGAGGCCAAGTTGGGTCTCTTCCGCTTTACGGAGGAGATCTTTGCGAGTAATAATACCGACGAGTTCACCCTCTTTCAGGACCGGGACACCACTGATGCCTGTGCGTTTTAATATGCGCAGGACATCATCCCGGTTACCGGGGATTTCGACGCAGACAACGTCGGTCACCATGAAGTCCCGGACAAGCATCTGCTCGGGCGAGGTTATGATCTCACCACCATAGTCGTGACGGGACTGTTTCGCACCACGTAGTCGGTTGCGCTTCCGAGCAGGAGACGATCGACGCCGCTCTTCCCGTATGAACCAAGGATGATGAGATCGGCACCAAGTTCCTCTGCCATGGAGACGATCTGTGACCCCACGTGCCCCTGGCGAATATGGGTGGTCAGCGGAATGCCTGCCGCATCTGCTTTCTTTCTGGCCGCTTCGAGGATCTCTTCGCCTTCTTTCTGCAGGACACTGTATATTATCTCAAGTGTGCTGTCCATCGGAAGAGATGAAAAAAGCCCCGATTCAACCACATACACGACATGAGCCTCGGCTTTCCAGACACCAGCCTCAGCGAGAGCAGCCTCGAAAGCCCGGTCCGCTTGTTCTGAGCCATCTATAGCAACAAGTATCTTACGGAACATACACACCACACAGAACAGATACTGCGTATTTGATTTCTATTGCAGGGTTAAAATATTTTGGCCGATCGATGAAGAATCCAGCCGTTTTACAATGGTCGCACGGATGTCCCTGCTGAAGGAGAGGTTGACCCTCGACGGATCTATTACCAGGAAATGTGCACTTTGCCTCTCTTCCAGGTAACCGGAGATTCCGGCAAGCCTCGCGCCTGCGATCGCGGCGCGGAGGATCTCTTCGGGGGTTACACGGTAGACTGTCGAGGTAAACGCCATCTCCTGGAGCAGATCTGGCTGGACAAACATCACGTTGTCAGTCCCCAGGTAAAGCGTGCCGCCGAGTTTGAGGATGCGCGCGATCGGCGGATATGCCGGCGATGCCGTGACACCGAGCACCCAGTTTGACCTGGGGCATACGGCGATAGGTATACCCATATCTACTATGCACCGAAGTTGCCCCTCCGTTGCGTGGGTGCAGTGGACGAGCAGGTCTGGCTCAAAAGTGAGCGCATCGTCAATATCATCCAGGTTCTTCTCCCCGGCATGGAATGCGACCAGTTTTCCCGCGGCACGCGCACCTCTCACGACCTCTTCTGCATTTTTCATGTCATGGACACTGCTGATTCCCGCCCCATCGCTCACCATCTCGCCGCCATCGCGACCCAGAATGACCGGATGGCAGTCAAGCCCCGCTGCCGCCTCACGGAGCGCTGCAACGCCATCAACCCCGCCCTCCCTGAAGTCGGCAAACCCGGCCGTCCCGGTTGCTATCATGGCGTTAATGCTTGCGCGCATCCCCCTGACCAGGTCGGCGCGCGGGGTTTCTGCAAGGATCCGGTGCTTCAAACCGTTGGGGGGTTTGACCAGGTCGGCCAGGCTTCCACGGGCAGGAATGTCCATCGCAACAGTGTCCCCAAGATGTGTATGGGCGTTGAAGAAAGCCGGCACAATCCAGAGTCCAGAGGGCCGTGAGACGGGCTCTATCGAGGTGATGATACCACCTGAGACGGTTATACTGACGTCCTCTTCCTGGAGATCTTCACCGAGAAGCGCCCGGCCGGTGATGACGCGTTCTGAAGACTGTTGCATGGTGTCCAACCTCGATTTTATATATTGCAAATGATAACCATCTGGTATGGCAAAGAAATCTGGCGGGAGACTCGTATCCTCTGCCGGCCTGGTAAATTATTACGACAGCGACGATCACCGGGCCATCCATATCAGCCCGACTGTCGTTCTCGCGATAGCCGTTGCGACCGGTGTGGCAGTTTATATATTAAATCTCCTCTTCTAATCTTTTTTCTTCTCCTTCAGCAGCGCAGCCCTGATTATGTCCTCCTCCGCGGTGAAGTATATGAGATCGTGCCCCTTCCAGGTGCGGCAGTTTTTGAAGACCACTGCAGGTACGCCCTGGTGGCTCTCTCCCATGACAAAGTTCGCGAAGGCGGCGATCTCGTCAACCACCGCTTCTTCTGTGATCTTGAGAACATGGCCAAAGAGATCGGTGTCGCCCCGGTAGTCGTCGATAGCCGTCATCCCCGCCCAACCGATGGCGATACCGGTCTGCCCGCGGCGGAACGCCCGACCACAGGTATCGGTAATTATCACGCGGACATCTTTTCCGCTGATTCGATGGATCTCGTCCCTCATCTCGGCGGCGGCGGCCATCGGATCGGGAGGGAGGAGGATCAGCCGACCATCCTCTATGTTGCTATGATCAACACCCGCCCTCACACCAATGTGGCCGAATGGCAGTTCGGAGAGTATGAACGGCTCTTCCAGCAGTATTGACGCGGAGGAGTCCAGCACCGCCTGCACAAAGCGCGGGTCCTCTCCTGTCTTTCTGGCTATCCGCACGGCATCCGCGCCGGGGACGATGGATTCAAGATCACGTGTGAACCCTTTTGCTTTAGAATAGACTGACGAGGCAACCGTCAGGATGTCACCGTCCTCGAACGCGACACGTTCACAGATCATGCCTGGCAGATCGTCGCCCTGCCGGATCAGGGGAAGACCCCGAACAGCGGATACCTGGATCTCCATCGAATTCACGGATCAGTGATCGTCGCTGCTTCCAGAAAAAGGCTCGGTCTCGTGCGACTGAATGACGTGTTTCCAGGGTTTGTTCCACGCCGGGTTTTGAGGGAGCGGGCACGCCACCTGCAGGGAGAGAACACACTGTCCCTCCCTCAGGTGAGTTTACCCCCGAGCGCTGGGCCATCACGACCGGGGATCTTCATCGAGGGTGCAGCGCATGAGGATTGGCACCACAAAAACGGTGTGAGAAGTCTGTGCGAATAAAATGGCTCTTTCGGGGTTGGTTTCTCCCCGTCTCCCAAATAACAAGTGATCCCATCCCTGGCACCGGACACCGGGGAGGTTCATCAGTACTGGTTTGATAGCATAACCCCTGTCTCACCGGCGAAATCACGATGGATAATTATAAATCCAGCCACCTGCACACACCCATTGATCATGTACCTTGTCATCCGCTGTCCGGGCTGCAAGACCTTCAACTACGTGGACCGCTACCAGCGCTGGAGGCTCTGCCCCATCTGCGGTGAGGTTATCAACGTGGAGCGGGTGCCGATCTATCTGGATGTGGATGACTTTCAGGATGCAGAACAGGTTGTGGATCAGCTTGAGTCTTACCTCCACCGGACGGGGAAGGCGGATCTGAACGATCAGGAGATCTGCAAGTTGAGGGCGGATTACGCCCGATGGGTGAAGAACCGTCTCTGACCGCTGCTTCACCAGAGGCGACCGCAACCAGGACAGATCATGCTCACTCTTCTTCCACAGTGCGGGCAGTATAGCCCAAGGCGCTCGTTACTGACCAGCGGTCTCCCGCAGCGCTTGCAGTGGATCGGAGCATCAAACCCACACTCGTGCCTGACCATCAGTCCAGATATTCGTAGTTCCCGACAAAAAGATTTCCTTTCCCGCGGTTCGCCACATCGCCAGTAAACTGGATTAGCGTCCGCCCTTCGTGCCTGACCGTGCCGAGGTTCCTGAATGTCGGGAGCATCCACCGCGCCGTCCCGTAGACGTAGCAGGCGCCATCCTTCATGTTAGCCGCCGGCCGCGTGCAGTCCCCGTGGATGATGAGCGTCCCGCCACGCATCTCGGCGCCGGGCATATCTCCTGCATCGCCGTGCACAATGACCGTCCCACCAGCAAGGTTCTCTGCCAGGAAATCGCCGACACGACCATAGACCTCCACGCGACCCCCGGTCATGCCCTTCCGGCCGCCGCGGTAGCCCGAAGCGCAGTAATCAGCGGCGTTACCCCGGCAGATGATTGATCCACCCCCCATCTCCCGACCGAGCCAGCCATCGGCGTTACCCTGGATCTCGATCGTCCCGCCGGTCATGAAGTTGCCGCAGTGCATCCCGATATCCCCGAGGACGGTGATCTTCCCTGCGTCCATGTACTCGCCGACCCTCTTCAACCGGGCGGTCTTCCCCGCGAGAACGATCTCCACATCCTCCGCCCGATCAGCACCCCCCACCACCGAGACCGAGAAAGCCTCCTCAAGACCGAGCTCGCGGTTCCCCCGCCAGACCGTGAGATCGGTGCCTGAAAGAAAGTTCGCAGGGATGATCGACTCCGCCTCGATCGGGATTGACCAGCTCCCCATCGGTTTAAGCGTAAGGTTGACTCTCATCATAGTTCTGTTTCCGTCTCGATGCATCGACTCCTGTTCAGATACTGTTCCTGAACCGGATAGTTACTCATCCTGACGGTATAGTACCGATCGAACTTCTCGACAAACTCCGGGTCCTTTCCCATATCATAGTTCTCAGATACCTTCGGCCTGACCCAGAGGGTGGAATTGCTCCCGTGAACCACACACTCGCCCCGGCGGGCGACGACCCTGCCCCGCTTGATCGTGTACTCTGTCCGGGAAAAACCATCGATCACCTTCTGGTAATCGGCCGAGGGGTCGACCTCATCGATCCGGATAGGGTAGATCGCGACGTCCGCATCCGCACCAGGAGCAAGATGGCCTTTCCCGAGATCCTGGATCCCGAGCGCCCGCGCCTGCCCTGCGCGGGTCATCACCGCGATCTCATACCAGTCCATCTCACGATCGATCGCCGGCAGGGGCACCCGCGAACCGGTATCGGGATGAATTGTGGCAAACTCAGCATCACGGTACCTCCTGCTCATCAGGAGACCTATGATCTCGGGGTATCGAACAAACGGCGCACCGTTCGGGTTATCCGTCGTGAGCAGGCACTGCCAGGGACTCTTCGTGAGTAGCGCAAGTTCAAGTCCGATCGCCCACATGACCGAGTTAACCAGGTTCTTACGCCGGTAGATGACCGGGATGATCCCTGAACCAGTCTCTAACTCCACGTCGTGGTTGCTCCACTTCTCGTGATGGAGGCGGTAGAGGTTGAACTCCATTGGGCCATCCGCGGTCATCGTTGTGGTCCGGCCAAAGAGGATCTGGCCCATATCTATGACCACCTGAGGACGCATGTTGACGAGGTTTGCTATAGGCTCACTCTTCGAAGAGAAGTCCTTCCACCCAGACCCACCGTAGGCGTGGAACTGAACGTGGGTGGCGTAAAGTGTCTGGCGTCTCGGGTTCAGGTCCGGGGCAAGGCCAAGCGACCCCAGTGTGCAGGTGTAGTTCCCTGGAGTGCCAAGGTTGTTACAATGGAGGTGAACAGAGTGCGGGAGGTGAAGGAGTTCGTTTGCCTCGATGACCGATCGGATGATCTCTGCCGGTGTCACCCCAAAGTACGGCACCGGGTCGCGGATACAGGATACGTTCTTCCCCCACTGCCAGGCCTCGGTACCGCCGGGGTTTGTGAGCTTTACTCCGAACCCCTTCACCGCCGAGAGCGTCCAGGCGATTATTGCGGCAACCCTCTTCACGTCTCCATCCCGGATCGCCTCCATGATCGACCAGTTCCCGTCAAAGAGGGTGTTTGCCATCGTGTCCTGGAGGGGGGTGTAGGTGAACTCCTCGTGGGTGTGCCGGGCCTCAAGCGGCGCCATCGCCCCCTCAAGCAGGGTGGTGTAGCCCATCACGCTGTAGCGGTAACTGTTACCATAGGTGGTCGGGACGCTGTAGCCTGAGGTGGCGTGCATCGGCCCACGTCGGGGCGTCCTCCCCGCCCGCATATCCTCCGGGCTCATGTAGCGCCCGAAGTTCACCTTCGTCCCGCAGATATGGGTGTGCGAGTCGATCCCACCTGGCATCGTGAGCATTCCGCGGGCATCGATCACCTCCGCCGCAGCGCTCACCTCCTCAACTATCTTTCCGTCGCGGATGGCGATATCCATCGTCTCGCCGTTGATCCCGCTGAGAGGGTCGATCACATGGGCGTTCTTCACCAGGAGTTCGGTCATCGCTTCAGTGCCTCCTGCATCAACGCATACATCCGGGATAGGACCTCCTCATCGGAGAGGTAATCGCTCGATAGAACCTTTCTGGTCCGGATCGGTACGCCGTCCATCCGGTAGGCTGTTCCCTCGGCGTCGACCCCCGTCACCGCCACCGGGATCTGGACTTTGCAGAACGCGGTGGTGGCATTAGGGTAGGGGTCGAGCTGGACGACCGGAATCTCGGCCAGGTGCTCGATACACCTCCGCGGGAAGTGAGCGGCCGGGTCGCTCCCAACGATCAGTGCGGCATCACACTCTTTGCGGGCCAGGACGTCCACTGCCGTTGTCTCCCCCGGGTTGTAGAAGGCGATACCCCGGGAGAAGTCGATCGCGAATGGATAGCCTGTCATCCAGGTGTTGACCTCGTTTGAACCGTAGACATTGTAGTGACCACGCATCGCCGATATGGTAAACTTCGTGTGCCGGTTCAGTTCCGTGACGAGTTCGATGGCGTTACGTATGTTCTTGTACTTCCCCGGGATCATGGTGAGACCGAGACCGAAGTAGACCGCCCCGAACTTCGCGTTCAGACAGAGGTCTGCCACCCGGATCAGCTGATCTCGTGTGACGCCGGCGACCATCCGCGGGATGGTATCGGTCTTACCCCTGACGATCGTCCGTAGCGCCGAGAGGATTGCGTAATCCCCGCCGGGCCTGACCCTGACGAACTCGTCGGCGATGTTTGCGGTCTGGGTCTTCCTGACATCTACAACCACCACCTTCCGGTCGCGGAAGGCGTTTTCAAGGAAGAATCCCTCAGCGTAGCAGGTGTAGCGCGAGAGGTGCCGTGGGTGGGCGTCGATCGGGTTTGACCCCCAGTAGATCAAGAGGTCCGCCCGGTTCTTCACGACCCCGAGCGTGCACCCTGGATGCCCCACCTCCTGGATGGCCAGGACAGATGGACCGTGACAGACCGACGAGGTGTTGTCGATCACACCGCGCACGAGTTCAGCCATATGAACGCCGACGCACTGTGCCTCGCCGTGTGTGCCGCTCCAGCCGTAGAGGAGTGGGCGTTCGGCGTCAAGAAGCATGTCAGCAGCGTAACGGATGGCCTCGTCGTAGGAGATCTCCTTCCAGGCCTTTCCTTCACGCCGGATGGGTGACTTGAGCCTCTCGCCGCCCAGGAACTTCGTCGCCCCAAGTTCACAGGCGTTTGTGACGCCGACCAGCCGGTCACCCTCAATCTCAACCTCGATATCGTCGCAGAGACAGCCACAGAACGGGCAGACCGCGTCTTTAACGTTCATAGGCCAGCCCTCCAAGGTCTTCCATCAGTTCGTAAACCAGTTTCGGCTCTTCGTCGGTAGGCTCGATCTCCACCTCGTGCGACTTGAAGTCCGGCATTCCCGTGGAATGGGTATCTGCAGCCACGATATGGTTCGCGTAAGGCCCGTAGGGGACAAAGACAGTCCCGATCTCAACCTCAACAGACGCCTTCACACGCATCACAACCTCGCCAACCGGGCCACGCACGAGTACTGGATCGCCGTCATCGACCCCGAGCTCGAGCATATCGAACTCGTGCATGAAACAGGTCGAGGCCTCCCTCGCGTACTCGACAGAGCCCTTGTTCTCAACGGTTACGCCCTGGTTGACCGTCCGTCCGGTGTTCATCAGGAACTTCATGACTCCACCCCGTCCAGAAACTGAACCCCTTCCACCATACGGGCGACCCGGATCGCGCCGCTCGGGCACTGAGTCTCGCAGGTCTTACAACCCGTGCACTTCTCCTCGTGGAGGATCCGCACACGCCCGCTGCTGACCCGCATGATAACCTCGTCGCTTGTGGATGTCCCTGTCCCGGCGAGTTGAGGATCGATCTGCCGGTTGATCGGGCAGGAGACGCAGCAGTTCCCGCAGCGCATACAGAGACTCTCGTCGACCTCCAGGTGAAACGAATGCCAGAACGCCGTGGCATCGCGCCTGGCGAGATCCGTGACCCGACCGCTTGCGAGAACACCTTCCGGGCACGCCTCAACACAGAGACCGCATCGAATGCAATGGCCAGGGTAGACCTCTGGCTCCCACTGTTCCTTTCTGCGGAGGACGGCGATCGCGTCGGGTGCCGGACAGATCATCATGCAGGTGAAACACCCCGTACAATCCTTCCCCGTCAGGGTAGGGTAGCCCTTGAAGTACGGTGGGGTCACGAGCGGCGCGGTCTTTACGAAGAAGAACTTTTTGAGCCATTCGGGCCTGAGGAACTCCCGCACGTAGTAGACGATCGATCGCATCACTTCACCTTTCGTTGCAGGCGATACAGGGGTCACTGCTGATAAACGTCGAGGTCACGTCGGCGATGGAGGTGGCGTTCACGACCATGTAGTGGGCGCAGGCCTCGATATTCATGATCGATGGCGTTCGTATCGCGATATCGAGCACCCTGCCGAAATCGTCGGTCTTTATGGTGTAGGTCAGCTCGCCCCGGGGCGCCTCGCCGCTGTAGGAGACCTCTCCTGCCCTGCATAGTCCGCCGCCCCGGATGTGGCCTGCAGGGAGGGTGTCCACGCATTTTCGGATCAGGTCGATGCTCTGGAAGACCTCCTGGAACCGGAGCATTACCCTGGCGAAGTTGTCGCCTTCGGTTCGGGTAACCTGCTCGAACCCCAGCGCCCGGTAGGTCGGGTGACGGAGGCGCAGGTCGCAGTCCTCGACGCCGCTTGCCCGTGCAGTCGGGCCTACTGTGTGAGCACGGATTGCATCCTCGCGGCTCATGTAGCCGATCCCCCGGCTCCGTAGCCCGATCAGGGGGCCGCTCTCAAAGATCTGGACGTAGCGTTTCAACTCCTCCTCGACCTTCGCGAGATCGGCAAGCATCGTCGCAGCGTCCTCCGGCAGGAGGTCGAACCGGACGCCGCCAGGTATCATGTAGGCGGTGTTGATCCGTGACCCTGTGAGCCGTTCCAGGTTGTCAAGCACCCTCTCCCGGGTGTTTAAGAGGTACATAGCAAGCGTCTCGTGCTCGATAGTGTAGCAGTAGGAGAAGTTTGCCAGGATGTGACTTGCAACCCGATCAAGTTCGTTTGCAACCACCCGGAGGTAGGCCGCTCGCGGCGGAACCGCTATATCGCTTATCAGTTCCATCGCCTCGATGAAGACCATGTTGTGAACGACCGAGCAGATCCCGCAGACCCGTTCGGCAAGGAACATAACCTCCTGCCAGGGACGGCCGCGCATGATCCGCTCGATCCCCTTCTTCATGTAGCCGAGCTCGACCTCAGTATGGAGCACCCGCTCGCCTGCCGTCTCACATTTGAGGCGAACGGGTTCTTTCCAGCAGGGGTGCATCGGCCCGAGCGGAATGGAGACGTCGACGGTCTTCTTCATGACTGTTTTTCCTCGTAATCTTTGAATATCAGTGGTGCAACCGAGAGTATGGCGGAGAGTATCTCCGTCGGTCTTGGCGGGCAGCCCGGAACCTCTGCGGCTATGGGTATATAGTTCTTGACTGGAGGGGTTGTCAAAGAACCCTTACGTGCATATACACACCCCGATATCGGGCAGTTCCCGATGGCTATGGCCGCCTTTGGGGCGGGGATCTTCTCCCAGATGTTACGGAGTTTGTCCTCCCACTGCGGGGTGACCGACCCTATCACCAGGAGGACGTCAGCCTCACGGGGGTTGTTGTGAACGTAGATCCCGTACTGCTCGATATCGTAGCGCGGAGCAAGGCAGGCCAGCACCTCGATATCGCAGCCGTTGCACGACCCAACGTCGATGTAACTGACATGGATCGATCTCGACCGAACGGCGTTCTTGATGCTCTGGAGTATGCTCATGAGAGGATCGCCTCTCTGATCAGTGCCTTCCCTCTCACGATTGCCCCTTCAAAAGGTATCTCCTGAGCCAGCGCTCTGGTCTCTTCGTAAATCTCTTTCATTCTCTCCTGATCCAGAAGAGGTATGAACCGGCTGAAGAGTTCACACCCGAGTTCCTTTGCCAGCGGATCGCCATCATCGGCATACCGAAGCCCCATCTCCCACCTGGTCTCGATGTTCTCCAGCAGCGACATATCGAGTCGCTGAATTAGAAGTCTACGCAGTTTTGCGTCGCTCACGCCGAGTCGGTTCGCAATCGCCCTGACGGTCGCATCGTGTTTTGTGCTGGTCAGGATGTTGTACTTCAGCGGCCGGAGGTCTTTCTCGTAGAGGCAGCGCCCGGTCATAGGTATCCCCCAGCCTTTGCAAGGGCGTAACCAACAAAGAGGGCGATCGCCAGCCAGAGTCCGGCCATCTCGATCTTCTTGAGTCGCTCCTCGTCCCGGGCGTAATGGATGAGCGGGAGCACTACCAGGATCCCGGCAACCAGCGCCGCCTCGACCTGAACTGTCTGATTCTGTACCCACTGCACCAGCGCTATAACAATGTAGAACACCCCTCCAAGGAGCACCAGTTCACGAATCATGGGATCACCCACCAGAGATATCCTGTGTAGACCAGCATCAGCCCGGTGATAAGGCCCTGGATGGTGACACTGTCATACGGCGATAGCATCGGGGTTATCGCACAGACAAACGAGAGAGATATGAGCACCACGGTCATGATGACAAGAGCCGCCCAGAACGGAACAGCCCCGATGAAGATCGCCACAAAGGCGTAGAGGAGCACGAACGTCTTGAGCCCCTCGGTCACGGCCAGACCAGCCCGCCAGACCCCAAAGTGCTCCGTCTTGTAGCCACTCACGAGTTCTTTGCTCTCCACGATCGAGAAGGGGCCGTAGGGCATCTTTGAGAGGATCACGAGGAACATAGCAATGGCAAAGGGAGGCGCGATAAAGAGGAGCGGGCCGTGGACTCCCTGGTAGGCGGTGATGTCGCGCAGGATGAGCGATCCCGTGAGGAGGTAGATCGCGGCGATCGTGACGAAGAGCGGGATCTCGGAGGCCGCCGATATGACTGACCGAACACCACCGAACTTTCCGTAGGGCGACCCTGATGAGAGCCCAAACCCATGCTCCACCACCTTGTGGAGCATGTAGATCGCAAAGAGGATCAGGATGCTCTCACCGGCAAAGACGACAAAAAACGCTGCGCTCCAGATCCCAATGCCGATGAGAACTATCCCTACATAGAGTGTAGCGCTTGCAGTTCTCGGCACCCAGGTACTCTTGAACGAGAACTTCAGCGCGTGGAGGATCTCCTGCCAGATGGGGGGTCCCGGCCTTGTCTGTATACGTGCGATGACTTTCCGGTGAAGCCCCAGCAGAAGAAGCCCGAAGACTGCTGCAAATACCAGGTACTCGATCATATCAGTATCCTATAAACGGTATATCCTCTTCTCCCCCAGGAGCCCGCCACCAGAGTGTCAGGAAGAGCACCAGTAACGGAAAGGCGATGACGAATATTGTAACTGCCGCCCAGAGCGGTATAAGGGCTGCTGCCAGCGCCGCCCATGCGACGATGATGGCGATGGCCGATACCGCAAATCCGTAGGGAAACGTCTTTTTCTTCATGGTTATCAGATGGTTATGACAATCTCCACGACGCGCAGGAAGATCAACAGCGATGAGAGGGAGCACATGATGACGTAGGGGGCGCCCGGCGCCCTGAACATCTCGGCTTTTGCCGCGTAGAACGGCGCCATCCCCTCCCCGGTAACGCCGAGAGCGAGGAGGATCTTCGCCACCAGCGGGACCGCATAGCCCCCGGTCGCAAGGGCCGGGATGGAGAGCGTACCGGTGGTCCCGAGGATCAGCGCGGCACCCCCGAAAAGCGGCAGGGTGCCGACCATGGCGACGATCCCATACTCGTATGCGGCGTTGAGAACGTGGCGGCTTTTCACCGCCGCAACGATGCCGACGTTGGTGATACCGACCATTGAGACGAAGAGCGTGTAGTTGAAGATGTCACCGCTCGCCATCGCCCCCATGGACGCAAGACCGCAGGCTATCGCCATGAAACGCCGGAACTGCCTCTCCGAGATGGGCGTCTTCTTCGCGTAGTAGGCGTCTCCCCCAAACACGATATCGAGCTGCCTCTCAGGCCTCGCAACTATGACAAGCACTGTGAAGATCAGCGCGAAGATGAATAGCGTGAGGGAGTAAGGAGTGAAGTAGTGGAGGATATCCCCGAACTCCAGCACAAAGAGGTCGACCCCGCCGATATCAGACATTTGGACCACCCCGCATGGTGCCGATGATCGACATCTTGGCCATAACCTTGACAAGGATCGCCGACCCCGCGAGCATGACCGCAAAGAACCACCGCTCCGGGAAGATCATGAAGGTGAAGAACGCGAAGATCCAGATGACCCACGAGTAGCCGCTCGCGGTCTCGATCACCTCAAACCGCTCGTGGTGGTCGCGGCTGAGGAAGTAGAAGATCACGCCGAGCCCGGCAACAGCCCCACCCGAGAACCCGGAGAGGATGATACCGTAGCCGACCAGGAGTGCGGCAAGTATGGGAGGAGCGGTCTCCATCACCTCGATCTGCAGACCATCGGACGGTGGTCGGTTGAAACCTTCTTTGACCCGGTAGATCTCGGAGAGCGCGATCAACTCCGAGGTGCCCACCACAAGCCCCGGGAGGATGAGCGCCTCGGCGAGGTCGGTGCCGACCAGCGCAATGAACGCGAGGGTGACTACCTCGACAAGATCGGTGAGGAGGAGACGGTGGAGACCATCGGTCTCGCGCATCAGGGCAAAAAAGGCTATCCCTGTCACCGCGAACGCCACGAAGAGACCTATCGAGTATGTCAGGATCATTCTTCTTTTGTCCTCCGGTAGAGGTGTGAGGCGATCGCAAACGCTACAAAGAGGATGCTTGTCTCGACGACCGTATCGAGTCCACGGGTGTTGTAGAGGATCTCATCGATGATCCCACCCGGGTGGGCGACGATCGTCGTGCCCAGGTAGTGCGTATGGTCTGCGAGGTAACGTGAGAAGGGTGTCAGGTAGGTGGTGACATATCCCAAGTAAGGAGAATTCTCCGGGTACTGTGCGACGACTTCCGTTGGGCCGAAGGGCACCCCGCCCCGGTCGTAAGGGTAGAGCGGGGATTCCGAGTTGAGGGTCTTTGGGTAGAGCTGGTTCTCCTCGAACTCGAGCGGCAGGGAGATTATGCCGGCAACGGCGACGATGATGCATGCACCGGCAAATATCGCTACCAGATTCCGGAAATCAGAGAGGAATCGAGATATCCTGGAGATGATCAGCAGGATTCATCCCTCCACTCCATCAGCCGCACGATAACAAACGTGCTGATGGCGGTTACCGCGATGAACGTCAGGAGGGCGAGGGTTTCGTCATATGCAAGCATAACGAGCAGGAGGCCCCAGCCCGGTATCTCGAGGTTGATCAACCGGGCAACGTAGGTCTTCGGCCGCACGAAAGCAACCGCAAGAACACCGATCAGAAGGATCGCGAGCCCGAGGATGAAGGTAGCCTCCATCACGCATCAGCCCTCCTCACGACCCTGAGAACAAATATTGTGGCTATCGGGGCTATCAGAGAGACCGTGATGGCGACGTCCAGATAACCGCGGTCCACGATGAACGGTATGACTCCGGCTACAAGGATCCCGAGCGAGATCAGTTTGCCATAGTAGTCCAGGATGAGGGCGGCAGAGACCCCGCCCACGAGCGCGATAAACCCGAACATTATCTCGAGCGCCGGGATCATTGGTTCCTCGCTCCTGCATAGGTGCTCGCGATCGCATTGGCCTCAAGCGTCGACCCGACAAAGTAGGCGGCGGCCGCCACCAGTGAAAGCGGGTGGTCGAGCAGCAGGACGATAGAGGCGGCGATGGCGAAGTTCAGGACGTTCACGTAAGGGAGTTTCCTGGCGGTATTCCTCTCGAATGTAGCCCGGAGCGCGGCAACTACCGCAACCACAGCAACCAGGGGGAGCGCGATCACTGCCTGACCCTCCAGAGCCGTGCAAGTAGCCTGCTCGCGTGGACGTGGGAGATGCCCTGGATGGAGAGGATGGCGATCACCGTGCCTGCAATGAAGTTCGTTGCGGTGAACCCTACCTGAGTGAACCCGTATACGACGAACGTCGCCAGTAACGCGCCGGTGGTCCCTGCGTAGCCGGGGTCATGGCAGATGCGGTTACCGATGAAGACGAGCGCAGCCGCGATAAGTCCACCGGGGATACCGGCGACGTAGACACCGCAGGCGGCAAGGAGCGTTCCTGCCGAGGCGTCAGGTGAGCAGACGATGTTTCCCATCATGTTGCCCCCGGCAATATCGCCACCGGCGGCCTGGATATCCCGCGCAACAGCTGACGCTCCACTGACGCCCCCCTTTTCCGGCAACCGGAAGAAGATATCGACGCTCACAAAGAGAAGCCAGGTGATGATCGCCGCCGCCAGGATGTAGAGGAGTTCGCCCAGCATTGTTCCTTCAACTACAGGAAAAATACAGTCAGTCAATTCAATAAAGGTTTTGTTGTTAACATTTCAAGCGTGATTTGCCAGAAACACACTTCCGGAGTACTTTTTGCATGACCGGACCGAATGGGGGCTTATACTGTATAATGGTAAGTTTCCAGGGCAAATACCCTGATCGCTCGACTGAGGTGAGGAGCGGACCCGCTCGGGCATAACAAATGCCCGGGAACAATTATAAGGTTTAGGGCAGCGATACATATGAGGATAGGGGTCGCCTTAGCGGGTAAAAGTCCGCCAGGATTTGTGGTTTCAAACAGGATAACGTTCCCCTGACCCGTGTCACGCACCAGACCGCGAGGGTTGCCAAGCCAGGTCAAAGGCGCTGGATTTAGGGTCCAGTCTCGAAGGAGTTCAAGGGTTCGAATCCCTTCCCTCGCATACACTCATTCTCCAGGATCCCTTCCCCCGGATGGACGATCGCGACACTGCTGTCGAGAACCATATCACGGATCCTGATCAGGCCACTCCTGGCGCCTGCCAATAGGGTTCAAACTTCAGTTGAGGGAGGCTACCCAAGATTAATGCCTCTCCCGTAACACCCCCTCCTGGGGTAATGCCAGGAGACGAACTCCGGGGTCCTCCCCGGGGCCGGGGATCACCCCGATTGCGCATCAGTGGAGAGCAGGGTATGGACCGATGCAGAGCCCCGAGATCACTCAATGAACGCAACCGCCACTGAAGTGGAGAGGCTGGACAGGTACCTCGACGGTGAGCCCCCCTCTCTGCGGGCTGTGATTGGATCCGGTGTCCGACAACAGTTGCCGTATTACGGCGGGACGATGGTCGAGACGAGACCCGAGATCTAGCCCATCACCCGGCTCCTACGATATAGCTGGTGAACGTTATGAGGCATACGTGCTGCCACCACTCTGGTACCCGGGAGGCATAGATCGGATGGAGCGGAAGCAGGAGAGCCACACTGACCACTGGACAGGCGCAGACGGAGCGCATGCAGAGCACCTGGGGGTGATCACGCCCATGCGATGACGGACTTCCGGCAACGGTTCATCGTCTCCCTGATACTAACGGTGCCAATCCTGATCCTGTCCCCGGGTTTCCAGGCATTCTTCGGCGTTGAATACTCTTTTCCGGGGTCGGCCCTCATTCTCCTCACCCTTTCCACGGCGGTTTACGCCTACGGCGGGTATCCATTCCTGAAAGGAATCGTGCAGGAGATTCGGGCACGGTTGTCCGGGATGATGACCTTGATCGCTGTTGCGATCACCGTCGCCTACATCTTCAGCGCCATTGTGGTGCTGGGTGTGGCCAGCGGTGCACTGTTCTTCTGGGAACTGGCCACCCATATCGATATCATGCTTCTCGGCCACTGGGTGGAGATGCGCTCGGGTATGGGCGCTTCGCGGGCGCTGGAAGAACTCGTGAACGAAAGGCGTTTGAGAGGGCACGCGACCTGCAGGCGATCGTCTTTGATAAGACCGGGACGCTCACAATGGGGTATTCGGCGTGACCGACGTATTCGCCCGGGGCACGGTGAGTGAGGAGGAGATCATCCGGCGTGCCGCTTCTGTTGAGGCGAACTCCGAGCACCCGATTGCACGGGGAATAGTGCAGAGCGCGGAGGAGAGAGGGATTGAACTCCTGCCGCTGGAAGATTTCAGGGCCATTCCAGGAAAAGGTGTGGAAGCAAGGATAGCCGGCACACCGAGCCTGGTGGTAAGCCCCGGGTATCTCAGCGAGGCGGGCATACCGGTGGGCGATGAACGGGTGGCGACGGCGGAATCACAGGGAAAGACAGGGGTCTTTCTCCTGGAAGACCAGAAACTTCTCGGGGCACTGGCTCTTGCGGATATTATCCGGGACGAGTCCCGTGACGCAATCGCCCGACTGAAGGAGATGGGGCTCCGATGCATGATGCTCACAGGGGACAACCGCTATGTGGCTGGATGGGTAGCCGGCGAATTCGGGCTTGATGATTATTTCGCGGAGGTCCTTTCCCACGAAAAGTCAAAGAAGATCGAGGAGATCCAGCAGCAGTACCGTGTGGCGATGGTCGGCGACGGTATAAACGACGCTCCTGCGCTTGTTCAGGCGGACGTGGAGATCGCGATCGGTGCCGGGACGGACGTCGCCGTGGAGAGCGCAGATAACGTTCTCGTCCGGAGCAACCCACGGGACGTGGTCGATATCGTCCTTCTCTCCAGGAAGACATACACCAAGATGTTACAGAACCTGCTCTGGGCCACAGGCTACAACACGTTTGCAATCCCGCTCGCGGCAGGGGTGGCAGTCTCTTACGGTATCGTGCTGACACCTGCGGTCGGGGCGGTTTTGATGAGCCTCAGCACCATCATCGTGGCGATCAATGCGCGGTTACTGAGACTGAACTGAGCCCGAAGGTACCTGGTCTCGGAGGCACCTCTGACCTCACATCCGCCCCCTCTCCTCTGCCTGTCTGCAACGCTGATGCTCAAAGTCCGGCAGCACCATAACGGAGCGGAGGATGGTTCCTCACAGGTGTTGAAGGCCCGGGGTTGCCCCCTTCATACGAAAAAAAGAGGTGGTGAGATAGATGGAGAGTCTTTAGTTCTTCTTGGCCTTGTCCTGCCCCTTCTCTGCCTTCTTTTCTTCCATCTTCTTATCCTGTGGCCGCTTATCCTTTGACATGATACACCCCCTTCCCCAAGGAGGGATATACGTGATGTATACCGGGTGGGATATAAAATTTACCACCCCTCGACAGCGTAACGTTAAATTCCGGAAAAAATTGGTCGTTTTTTTCCAACCCCCTGAGCACGGGGGGTGGGGGAGCGCTACCTCCTCCGCCCGAGAGCGGAGACCAGATATAGCAGGGCGAGGGAGAGGGCTCCCGCTACCTCAACGCCCACCACAAATGGAATGAGGGGGATTGCACCGGCTATGCTTAACCCTGTCGATACAGGACCTGGATCGACCGGGCTACCTGCAGGCGCCGAACCCGGTGCATCAAGCCAGTCGCAGAAGAGCAGAGCACCTACCGCGAGCATGACCACAACCATCAGGATGAATATTATCAGCCCAAGAATCTCGATCCTTCGCAGGGGTTTTCGCGTAAGCCGCATCGATGCCATTTCTGCACTCCCCATGTCATACATAATCTCACCCCGCCCCCTCCATCCAGGAGGTGGTGCAACCATCGCCTGCCAAGAATATGAGGTACGGACAGATCCCGAACTGCCCATTTAGCAATTTAGAGTTGTTGATATTCCGGCGAAGTTCCTGTAGATACAATTCAACATGATTAAACATTATAATACTATGGCAACCAGGATGTATTTAATCCTGTCCACCTGAACCGCAACCAACCGAGAAGATCTGGAAAAGAGGCCTTCAAGAAGATTGTCCGCGAAAGGATGTAGGATTATCACCAATATTTTTATCCATTTCACTCCAACGGGTATGAGAATGCCACGCATCTACCTCGGCGATATCCCGCTTCACTGGTGCGACTCCTGCCACGTTCCCGTGCTATCCGGGGTCTGCAACTGCGGTGGTCCGACCCGCCCGGTAGCCGTCACCCCACCCGGCGACGCACGCCCCGCATTCCCCGATGACATCGATCGGATCAACAGGATATTCAGCGATCACTTCGGGGCGCGGCTGATACCGGAAGGGCATATCGCGCTCCTGAACAAGGTCCCCGCGGACGACAGGATGGACGAGATAGTCCTTGGCGGCGCCGTCGTGGGTGCGATCCGCTACCTGCCAGGAGAGAGACACTGGGAACCCCTCCCACGCCGGGCCGCTGCGGCATACATGCGACCGAGCCGTCGCTATGTCATCGTCGACGACGGCGCAGTCCCGTCCATCCGTGATGAAGGAGCAAGTGTCCTTGCACCCGGCCTTATCTCGATAGACCCTGCCGTTGCCGCGGGCGACGAGGTCTTCATACTGACTGCGAGCGGCGAGTGCGTCGGTGTTGGGCGGGCAAAGGTTGATGCGACCACCGCCGACGCGATGGAGCGGGGTGTCGTAGTCCGGACACGCAGGAACCTGGAGGCGACCCCAATCCCGGGTGAGGCGACCTGGGAGGAGGCCGTCAGAGCAAACGAACTCGTTCTCGCCAATTACGAGGCCGCAAGTATCCGGTTCGTTAGGGAGGTTACAGAAGAAGACCATCGCACCCCCACGGTCTCATACTCAGGCGGGAAAGACAGTCTTGCAACCCTCCTGATCGTCTTAAAGGCAATCGGGGCGGTACCGATCCTCTTTGCCGACACGGGACTTGAGTTCCCGGAGACCTATGAGAACGTCGATGTGGTGGCGAGACGATACGGGCTTGAGGTCTTCAGCGTCTGTGACGAAGAGACGTTCTGGGAGACGTTCGAGGATAACGGCCCGCCGGCCGTCGATAACCGCTGGTGCTGCCGTATCTGCAAACTCCATCCCGTCGGTCGCCTGATCGAGGAGAACTGGGGCGAGTGCCTCTCGTTCATCGGACAGCGGAAGTACGAGTCGGTGCGTCGGATGCGGAGCAGACGGGTCTGGCGGAACCCGCATGTCCCGCAACAGGTCTCGGCAGCTCCCATCCAGCAGTGGACGGCGATGCACGTCTGGCTCTACATCTTCCGCGAGAAAGCACCATACAACCGTCTTTACGAACGAGGACTCGACCGCATCGGCTGTTTCATGTGCCCTTCGAGCGATCTCTCGACGTTTGCGATCATCGGGGAGACACACCCGGAACTAATGGAGATCTGGCACGAGAAACTCGCCCGGTGGCAGGAAAAGCAGGGGCTCGATCCTGACTGGATCGAGTCCGGACTCTGGCGGAGACATGGTAATTCCGATGAAGAAGAGGATAGTTATAATTGATTACGGTCTGGGCAACCTGCGCAGCGTTTTTCGCGGCCTGGAACGGGCGGGTGCGGCGCCGAAGATAACGGCAGACCCTGAGGAGATCACGACGGCAGACGGCATCATCCTCCCGGGTGTCGGGGCGTTCCGGGAGGGGATGGAGATGCTCGGTGATCTCCAGGCGACCGTCGTCAACGCCGCTTGCGAGACACCGCTCCTCGGGATCTGTCTTGGTATGCAGATGCTTATGGAATCCAGCGAAGAGCATGGGCTCCACCACGGGCTCGGACTGATACCAGGAGACGTGAGACGGTTTGTGCCGATAGGCAAGGAGAAGATACCTCATATGGGCTGGAACACCATACGCATCAAGACGGAGACGCCTCTATTTGGGGGGCTCCGCGAGGAGGAGTATGTCTACTTTGTCCACTCCTACTACGCGGCGGCCGCACCGGACAACACCATCGCGAACACCACCTACATCCACCCATTTGCATCCGCGGTCAGGTGCGGACGCACCTACGGCGTCCAGTTCCACCCTGAGAAGAGCGGTGAGGTCGGGATTAAGATCCTGGAGAACTTTATCGAGCAGATCTGTTAGGCCAGGTATACTCCGCTTCTCTGCCGGATCTCCCTATTTTGCTTCGCAACAGGGCTCCAGCCAGGAGAGACTGTAGTGTGGGTGGGAGGGCAATTAAGGCTTTACAAAAGAGATTACTCCTTCGTATTGACTTTTGACCCCCCCTCAATAGTTCCGCGGTGGAACGCGAAACAATGTGCAACCCGGTTCAGGAGAGCAAGCGTATCTCTCTCAACCGTCGCTCAAGACGAGCCCCATGCGACCCCATCCAGTAGAGTTTCTTGCAGACGGGGCACCACCAGAACTCTCTCTCCAGCGGCGAACGCGGGGCGTAGGGGGTTTCCCGGATCTCCCGCCGCGTGGCCGGTCGAAGGCGCGTGTTGCAGAGCGAACAGCGACTCATCCTGACCTCAGGCTCGATCAGGCCAGAGTCAGCAAGTTGTCGGATCTGTGACATGATATCTTCAGAGGTTATGTAGACCACCCGCTCCACGCCACGGCGCGCGAGTTCACGGTCACGTGTAAGCAGGATCCGATCTTCCCGGGTTGCGATCTCGAGGAGGAGCGTGTCTTCCCGGGTGTTGCCCGGGGAGAGACTGTTTGCACTCATGGTGTCGTAGCCCATGAACCGGAGGTAGCGCGTCAGCGTCCCGAGCATCCTGTCGGTCAGGAAACGGCGTTCACCTGATCTCTGAGACATACTCGATATGCCCGCCGCATCTCGTGCAGGAATGCCCTTCAAGCCCTCTTATACGGGTGACGTAGCCCGACCGCTCGATGATGAGGTTTCCGCATGATGGGCAGTAGGTGCTCTCGTAAGGGTGGCCTGCGACGTTCCCGAGGTAAGGGTAGTTGATCCCGAGTTCTTTTGCACGTTCGTAAATTTTCTCAAGCGTCCTGACCGGTGTCGGCACAGCATCCAGCATCCTGTATTCGGGGTGGAATCTGGTAAAGTGCATCGGCGTGTCGGGTCCAAGGTTCTCAAGCACCCAGCGGATGAGCCCCTCCATCTCGTCCATAGAGTCGTTCTGACCGGGGATGACGAGTGTAACCGTCTCAATGTGCATACCGAGTTCCTTTGCAAGCGCAGTTGCGTCCAGGACTGGCTGCAACCTCCCGCCGCACACCTTCCTATAAAAGGCATCCGAGAACGATTTGAGGTCAACACGGAATGCGTTGAGCATGCCAGCGAGGTCGCGCAACCCCTCCTCCGTGATGTAGCCGTTCGTGACATATACCGTTCCAAGACCCTTCCGGCGTGCAAGCGTTCCCATCTCGAGTGGGTACTCATGCCAGATAGTGGGCTCGTTGTATGTCCAGGCGATGCTCGAAGAGCCAGACGCTATCGCCCGCTCCACCCCCATCTCAGGGCTGATATCCCTGAAACCACCCACCTCCAGCGTCTGCTGGGAGATCTGCCAGTTCTGACAGTGCGCGCAGTGAAAGTTACAGCCAACGCTACCAAGCGAGTAAGAGAGACTTCCCGGCAGGAAATGATAGAGCGGTTTCTTCTCGATGGGATCGACTGCTTCAGCGATCACCTTGCCGAAGGTGGCAGCGTAGAGCGTGCCGCCGCGGTTGATGCGGACGCCACAGATGCCATGCATGCCATCCTTTATGGTGCACCTGTGGGCGCAGAGCGAGCAACGAACGGAATTGTCCTCCTTTTTCTGGTAGAGTCGCGCCTCGTGCATATGATCACCGCATGTCTGGAATCATTATAGTTATTGCGGCGGACTACCGCCCATTCTCCTTCCCATCATCCTCATCATACTCAAGAACCAGCGCGCCGCGATACCCGCAACGCTTACAGCGGTAGAGAAAACCGATGTATCCTCCGGTAACCACCCATATGTCGGTTGAGTTGCAGACCGGACAGTGCAGCATCTTCGCAAACAGGTATATGAGTGATATACAGGTAATAATAGGGTGGGATGAAGAAGATTGTTATCTCTCTGGGCGGCTCGATTCTGGTACCCTCGCTTGAATCGAACAATATCGCTCGATACGTATCTGTTCTGAAGAAGATCTCCGAGAAATGCCGGCTTTTTGTTGTTGTCGGCGGTGGCGGGGAGGCCCGCAGGTATATCGGGGTCGCTCGTAGTCTTGGCGGCGGAGAGGCAGCGGCGGACGAACTTGGTATCATGGTGACCAGACTGAACGCACGTCTTCTAATCGCCGGTCTCGGCGAGGCGGCCTACCCGCGTGTTGCTGAAAACTACACAGAGGCACTTGAGTTCGCGCTGAGCAAAAAGATCGTAGTCATGGGTGGAATCACTCCCGCACAGACAACTGACGCCGTATCGGCGGTACTTGCCGAGAGCGTTGGTGCCGACCTCCTCATAAACGCCACGTCGATCGACGGGATATACAGCGCTGACCCGAAGAAAGATGCCAGTGCGGTTAGGCATGACCACCTTACACCGCGAGAACTCCTGGAGATCCTCACAGCAAACAGAATGAACGCGGGCGCCAACACAGTCCTCGATATCGTGGCCGGAAAAGTTATTGAACGCTCCGGGATCCCTCTCCTGGTGATCGACGGCCGTGAACCGGATAATCTCTACAGGGCGATCGTGGAAGGTACATTCGTCGGCACCATAGTCTCCGAAGAGGGGCAGAACCCCGGTCGGCCTGGATTGACAGGAAACGCAACCATCCCGGGGATCAGATGGCAACAAAAAGAACCCTGAACATAACTACACCAAAAAGGGAGAGATGGTCTACCTGGCCGTTAGAAAGAACTCAAACTTTGACAGCCAGATGATGAAGTGGGCCCATCTCCCCGGAGAAGGGCCTGCAACGCAAGAACAGGCTACCTTTCCAGGCTCGACACCCTCTTAATGTTCGACACCCAGTTTTTTGAGTTCTTCAGACTTCTTCTTCGAACATGCCTCACATCGAAACTCTGGGGCCGGATCGCTGGTTCTGTCGTAGTTCTTTGCCCTGACCAGGCGGTAACCCCGGGCAACCCTGCCGCAGTCCACGCACCTGACATCGTCTCTCACCTCCCACTGCGCGGCGAAGGTCTCGGAGGTGAAGATAAACCGATCGACCCAGAAGAAGATGAGACCTCCCACCAGGTTGGCGATTACCGTCGCGACAAGCGCCCCAAGGCTGCCGAGCAACGCGAGCACCCCTGCCAGGATCGGCGTCGAGAGTTGCCATCGGACGAGATACAGGCCGTATCGCTTAAAATTTATTTCCACAAATAATATTCAACCCCAGGAGTCATAAAACCGGGCGGGGACGACCTCAGGCAAGCACCAGTACCTGGCGGGTCAGACTCCTGTGCACCCGCTGCTCGTGTCTCTGGAGAACGGTGAAATGGCGGGCGGCGATAGACTTTATGTCACGGTTCGTCACAACGACCGCGCGCCTCCCGGGGCGCAGGATGCGCCGGATCTCTGCAAGCGACCCGTCGTATAGATGGCCCATGCTCTCTGCGCGGATCCTGACTGACTGGCCGTAAGGTAGATCTGTCACAACGGCGTCGATGACACCGTCACGAACCGGAACCGCCGCTGCATCTGCAACCATAACGTCCTGGCCAGGGAGGTTACGCCTGTAACCAGCGACAATCTCGGGATCGAAATCACTCCCAAGGATCCTGGCACCGATCTCCCTCGCCTCAAGTAGGATCCCGCCTGTGCCGCAGAAGGGGTCAAAGAGACGTTCACCCGGTGCCACAAGAGATATGTTGACGAGCGCCCTTGCTAGCCGGGGCATCATCACACCGGGATGGAAGAAAGGCCGACGCATTGGATTTCGGGCCTCAAAAGCCCCACGGTCGATCCGGAGAATTACGCGACCAAAGTAACAGCGATTATCGGAGATTAGGGCGCGGTATTCTTCCACGGGGTTACGCAGCGAGACGGGGCCGGTGATCAGGCTCCCGATCATCCGCTCGGCCTCAAGGCTCGATATATCCATCCGCGCCCCCTGAACGGTCTTCACCCTGCCGGCAAAAGGCCGTGTGGTTGTGAGGGCAAGGTCACGAAGCAGATCTGCAAAATCCGCACCTGCAGGTTCGCACTCCCCAAGATACTCCATAACCACGTGTGTCAGGGCAAGTCTTCTTGCGGCTTTCGGGTCAGGGCACTCAGCGACCGCAACCTGTGTTCCCCTGGAGAGCACCCGGCCCACGCACTCGAGTTCCGCTACCGGCAGATCCGGGTGCTCACCGGAGAGTTCGAAGAGCAACTTCATCTTAAGGATATTGGCTGGAGGGGGATAAAATGGGAGTAGACGCACGTAACTCCGGCATGCGACCAATCATTAACCCCATGGTTTGTGCACAGGATAGGGAGGCTCAGGTCACACATCATCTCTTCCCCGCTGCAGTCCGGTGTTGGGAGGGGTAGGACGCCCGTCAGCTCACCGTTAGACCCGCAGAAACCCTCCTGCGTCCAGAACACGGCCTTTCAGGGAAGGATCTCCAACAACGGCCCACGCTCCACCGTAGAGTGGTCGAAGAAAGGTGTTCAACACTAGTGACACAAAGCAGGCCGGGACACAACCCCACGAGTACCGCAATAAAACCCCAAACGGGGGTTATTTTCACCTGGCACATATAAACAACCGCCCCATTCTCGAATTATGTCCCAGCCTGAAAGTCATAGTTAATCCGGTGACCCCCGCATAATACAGGATAGCCTCCTCCAGATTTCACCATTCAGCCACCTTCTGGATCTTTGTCTTCTGGTTAACGCCAGGTGTAATGATCACCCCTACCAGAAGTACACTCACAACAGCGGTATTTTTACAATTATCAGAAATAGTAGCACGATTCTCGTAGATAGGCCGTTTAAACTCACTTTGCGAGACCTCACCCTCCCCTACACGGGCATTGCGACAGATGTTCTGCTCCCGGAACACCACGGTTCAGTAACTCCACATAAAGCGAAGGTTCGCTTTCTCCACCCCTCGTGGAGGGGGCAGTGCAGGGTGATTGCCAGGGAAGGCCGTACCAGGGGGTAGAGACAGATTTCGATGATGGTGTTGTGTTGACCAAGCAGATATCTCCAGGGCAGTGTATCGATGGAGAATCGCTGCCCCTGGAGAGGGGCTGACGGGGAGGGGGATGGAACACCCCCTTCCCCCGTCTCCTCGTGTCACACAGACACCAACCACCAGACCGCTGCGGCCTCATCCCGCCCCCTCGGGAGAGGCGGGCATTGTATGGCGATAGCAGGGAAGGCCGTGCACGGGGACAGTAGTAAACTCTCCAGGACGTTTCTCACAGGAAAACCGGGTGAATAAGTCCCCCCTCTATGGCACTGTATCTATGGGGAATCGCCCCTCAGAGGTGGGGCTGACCGGGGAGTGGGCAGAACGCCCCTTCCCCCGTCTCTACACGTCTCCAGGGATACGGCCTTTCGCTGACCAACCCCACCAACCAGGGATGGCCGTGCATAGGTCTTCTCCAGAGTCTCCCCCGTGTTTCTGGCAATTGCCCGCCAACAATGCAGAGGATACACATTTTTCGCAGTTTTAAGCTACCCTAATATCAGGCCACAGAACAAGTGTACTTTTGCAGGGGGAGCGATCTTTGAGCCTTGAAGTGCGGATCTAACGACAAAATAAGGCTGAAGATCCAGGTAGTTTCGGATGGAGCTAAATACAGGAAGATAGGTGGCAAGTCTATATCTCAGAACGTTGAACTGATGGCCTCATAAATGAGGCGTTTTCCCACAAAAGATCGGATCACGACGGCGGATGAGGCACAGAAGAGGATCTTACACGTGCTGGTCTTTGAGCCTACGGCCAATGCCACCCGAGATGGCAAGAGAAATTCTTCAGCTGGTCCCGAACGTTCAATAGAGAGACCGCTCTCATTTTACCGTCTCTTTCATCCGGTCGACAACGTCGTGGAAGAAACCCTTGCCCTTCTTCGTGCCTTTCGTCGAAGAGGGTTTGTGCCCCTCCACCTCGAGCAGACGCTCATACAACTCCCGCTCCTCGTCCGTCAGGCGTTCGGGGATGACTATCCGCACCCGCACCAGCATATCCCCGGGCTTTGTCTGCCAGCGCACACCCTCACGAGGTATCCTGAGTCGCGTATCGTGCTGCACTCCGGCCGGAACGTTGAGGATGACGGTGCGACCGTCGATCGTCTGCACCTCAACCTCGGAGCCAAGCGCCGCCTGTGCCGGTGTGATATCGATAGCGGTCTCCAGGTCATCGCCACGACGGACAAACGCCCTGTGCGGTGTGACGGTGATCTCCACATATAGGTCGCCAGGCGGCACACCGTAGTCACCAAAGTCGCCGTAGCCCTCCATCCGGAGACGCATACCCGTATCCACGCCCGGCGGGATCCGGACCTTCACAGTCCGACGGGCACGTCGGTGGCCGCTGCCATTGCATGCCCTGCACCGGGTCTCCGGGATCCTCCCCCGACCATTGCAGTTGGTGCAGGTGCTCAACCTTACGAAGTTCCCGAAGAGAGACTGACTCATCTGCCGCATCTGGCCGGTGCCGCCGCAGGTTGGACAGATGATGGTCTTCTTCGTCTCACTTCCGGTTCCATCGCACTCAAGGCAGGGCTCGACGTGCTCTACTTCGACCTCCTTCTCAGTCCCGAAAACCGCCTCCTCAAGTGTGATCCGCAACTTCACCAGGATGTCCGCACCGGGCCGTGGGCCAGCATGCTGTCTTCCCCCGCCTGCGAACCCACCGCCGAAGAACGTTTCAAAGATATCCCCGAACCCGGAGAAGTCAGCGCTGAACCCGCTGGAATACCCACCACCGGAGTATGAACCGCGGGAGGCACTGCTGTAGGCCTCATGTCCCATGCGGTCGTACTGGGCGCGTTTCTCGGGGTCGGAGAGAACACTGTAAGCCTCATTGATCTTCTTGAAACGTTCCTCGGCCCCCGGTTCTTTGCAGACGTCAGGATGGTACTTTCGTGCAAGGTTCCGGTAGGCTTTCTTGATCTCCTTATCGTCGGCGTCGCGTGAAACGCCGAGGATATCATAGTAGCTTTCCGGACCCATCCATCTCACTCTTTGACTTCGTAATCGGCATCGACGACGTCGTCATCCTTCCCTGCGGCGGTCTTCCCATGCTGCTGAGCAGCCGCCTGCGCATGCTGGTACACTTTTGTCGTGACCGCATATACCGCTTCGGTCAGGGCATCCATCTTCTGCCGGATCACATCGGTGTCTTCACCCTCGAGCGCCTTCTTGAGATCGGCGATCGCACTCTCTATCTTCTCTCTGTCTGAGGCCTCGATATTATCCTTTGCATCCTTTATCGCCCGTTCCGCAGTGAAGATCGCGGTATCGGCGGCATTACGTAGCTCAATCTCCTCACGCTTCTTCCGGTCTTCCTCCTCGAACTTCCTGGCCTCATCCATCATCCGCCGGATCTCCGCTTCGGATGGACGGGAGTCCTGCGGCTTGATGGTGATAGACTGCTCGTTCCCGGTACCGAGATCCTTTGCCGACACATGGACAATACCATTTGCATCGATATCGAAGGTCACCTCGATCTGCGGGATGCCACGAGGGGCAGGTGGAATCCCTGTCAACTGGAACCGACCGAGGGTGAAGTTATCCTTCGCGAGCGCCCGCTCACCCTGCACCACGTGAATCTCAACCGATGTCTGCCCATCGGCGGCGGTCGAGAAGATCTGGCTCTTCCGCGTCGGGATGGTGGTGTTGCGCTCGATCAGTTTCGTCGCGATACCGCCAAGCGTCTCGATACCGAGCGAGAGCGGGGTCACATCCAGAAGCAAGACATCCTTCGTCTCACCGGTGAGCACGCCTGCCTGGATAGCAGCACCAAGGGCGACACACTCGTCAGGATTGATACCTTTGTCGGGCTCCTTCTTGAGTATCTTTTTCACAGTCTCCTGAACAAGTGGAACCCTGGTCGACCCCCCTACAAGGAGGACATGATCGATATCTTCTGGACTCAGTTTGGCATCGGCCAGCGCCTGTTTCACAGGTCCAATTGTAGATTCCACCAGGTCAGCGATGAGGCTTTCAAACTTCGCGCGGGTTAGATCAATATCCAGGAACTTGGGCCCGCTCTCCGTGGTGGTGATATATGGGAGATTGATGTTGGTCTTCTGGACTGTTGAGAGCTCGATCTTTGCGTTCTCGGCCGCATCACGCAGACGCTGCATGGCAACCCGGTCTTTGCGGAGATCGACACCCTCCTTCTTCAGGAACTCCTCGACAAGGTAGTCTACGATCCTTTTGTCAAAATCATCGCCGCCGAGATGGTTTATACCGGCGGTCGCCTTGACTTCGAAGACGCCATCCCCGAGCTGCAGGATAGATACATCAAAAGTGCCGCCACCCAGGTCGTAGACGAGCACCGTGGCCTCGTCTTCTTTATCGATGCCGTACGCGAGCGCACTTGCGGTTGGTTCGTTGATGATCCGGAGCACCTCAAGGCCTGCGATCGTCCCTGCGTCCTTGGTCGCCTGCCGCTGGGCATCGTTGAAGTAGGCGGGCACCGTAATGACCGCTTTTGTGATCTTCTCCCCCAGATACTGTTCCGCATCCATCTTCAACTTCTGGAGGATCATCGCGGAGATCTCCTGAGGGGTATAGGTTTTGTCCCCGACGGTGACCTTCTCATTTGTGCCCATCTTGCGCTTGATCGACTGGATGGTGCGTTCCGGGTTCGTGATCGCCTGCCGTTTTGCTGCGCTGCCGACCAACCTCTCACCGTCTTTTGTGAACGCCACAACTGAGGGGGTGGTCCTGCCACCCTCGGCGTTGGGAATGACCGTCGGCCGCCCACCCTCCATGATCGCCATGCATGAGTTGGTTGTTCCAAGATCGATACCAATGACCTTCTCTGAAACCATGTGGTTATTCCTCCTTTCCTTTAGAGACTACAACTTTTGCGCATCTGATGACCTTATCCTGCATGCAGTAACCACGAACGGCCTCCTCGATCACGGTACCCTCCTTTGCCTCCGACGGGACGTAGGCGATAGCATCCTGGCATTCAGGGTCGAAAGGTCTGTTAAGGCACTCGATGGGCCTGATACCGTGCCGCTCCAGGATGCCCATAAGGAGTTTTTGTATCTGCTGCATACCCTCTCCGAGACCGCCAGACTCGGCCCTATCCGCCCGCTCGAAGTTGTCCACAACTTCGAGCAACTCGACAGCAAGATCCTCGATGGCAAGCCTCGTCAGGTTCTCAAGTTCTCGGGCCATCCTTTTACGGTAGTTCTCGAAATCTGCTGCAAGCCGGAGATACCGGTCGTTAAGGTCATCGTATGCCAATTTCAGTTCATCGTATGACTTTTGCAACTCTTCTAGCGCTGGAGATGCCGCATCCGCCTCTTCTGCAAGAGTCTGTTGCTCCCCGCTTGGTTCGGATGTATTCTCCTTCATACGCCTAACCTGCTCTTAAAAGGTTTCATGCCTCTTTTACTATTTATTGTAATGGGGTTCTATATATTACTAACTGTCGCTGCAGACATTTACCCATCGTCCTCTGTCAGATTTACGATCAGACGTAATTCCACTAATATCCATTTATTGAGATAAAACCTATCGGGGCTGGATCCCCTTCTCCGCCAACCGGTTTTGCGGCGAGCGCCAGATATATCTCTCTAACTCACTTACGTGTAACCATGAAGTGGGCACTGCTGTCTGTCTGGGACAAGACGGGCCTCGTCGATCTCGCAAAGGTGCTCATTGAGCACGATTACCGTATCCTGAGTTCCGGGGGCACCGGGGCAGCGCTGTATAAGGCGGGTGTCCCATTCACAGATGTATCCACCTATACCGGTTCTCCCGAGATGATGGACGGCAGGGTCAAGACCCTCCATCCAAAGATTCACGGAGGGATCCTGGGCCGCAGGGGTATTGACGAAGGTGTGATGCAAGAACACGGCATCGAGCCTATCGACCTCGTCGTGGTGAACCTCTACCCCTTCGAGGCTATGAGCGGGAAGGGTCTCTCGATCGATGAGGTGATCGAGTACATCGATATCGGCGGCCCGGCGATGGTGCGGGCGGCGGCAAAAAACCATAGACACGTTGCCGTGGTGGTGGATCCCGCAGATTACGACAAAGTTGTAGAGGCCATCCAGAGAGGCGGGTTCACAGCCGAAGAGCGCCTGAACCTCGCTGCAAAGGCGTTCGCCCGAACTGCAGCCTATGATGGCGCGATCGCAAACTACTTCAACGGCATAGGCCGGCCGTTCCCGACGATCCTCACCGTCCAGTACAGGGGAGGAAGAACGCTACGTTACGGCGAGAACCCCCATCAGGCAGCAGCGGTCTACGGGGAGGCGGGCATTGCCGGCGAAGAACCGCTCCAGGGGAGGCAGATGTCCTACAACAACTACCTGGACGTCCATGCAGCGGTCGGGTTGCTCCGGGAGTTTGAGGAGTGTGCTGCCGTCATAGTCAAGCATAACAACCCCTGCGGTGTGGCCACCGGCGACAAACTCCTGGAGACGTATATTGCCGCGCGGGAAGTTGATCCGGTCTCAGCCTACGGTTCGATCGTCGCAATGAACCGTGAGGTGACGGAGGACGTTGCCCGCGAGATCACAAAGACGTTCGTTGAAGTGGTGATCGCTCCCTCATACAGCACGAGTGCGCTGGAGATCGTGAAGGCCAAGGAGAACATGCGGGTGCTCCGGCTTCCCGCACCGGTTGTCCAGGACGAGATCCGGAGCATCGATGGCGGTGTCCTGGTCCAGCGCACAGAACCTTACCGGGAAAACTGGCGCGTCGTGACGGAGCGGGAACCCGATGCCCACGAGATGAGGGCACTGGAGTTAGCCTGGAAGGTTTGCAAACACACAAAGAGCAATGCTATCATATTTGCCGACGAAAAAGCGGTAATCGGAATCGGGGCCGGGCAGATGAACCGGGTAGAGTCGGCAGAGATCGCGGTCAGGAAGGCCCGAAAACCTCTTGCAGGCTCGGCAGTGGCATCAGATGCTTTCCTTCCCTTCCCGGATACGCTGGAGGTCGCGGCTGCGGCGGGAGCGACCGCGCTCGTCCAGCCCGGAGGGTCCATCCGCGACCAGGAGGTTATAGATGCCGCAAACCTACTCAACGTCGCGATGGTCTTCACCGGGGTGCGCCACTTCCGGCACTAAAAACCTCTTTTTTGTTTTCAGCAGGTCATTTACATCCATTTACCGCGTCTGGGGCTGAAGAACTGCCATATGCCTGACACAATGGGAGGATTTGTCAGGACTCTCACCGGATCTGTCCGGGGTCTCCACCAACCGTATTAAAGGCCAGTTATCAGTCTATGGCGACCATGACCTCGGTTGACTTTACCACCGCATATACTCTCTTGCCGACAGCAAGCCCAAGGCTTTCAACGGACTTTCTGGTGATGACAGAGACCAGCTCGCCGACACCGTCCAGCTCGATGACCACCTCTGCGGTGACAAACCCCTAGGTGATGGACTTCACCGTTCCTGGAATCTGGTTTCGCGCACTCAACTTCATGGTTCTCACAGCACAGGATGTGCTAATTCTCCCGTATATAGGTATCGATAGCGCTGATACGCCCAAAAAGAACCTGAAAAAAGAATCATGGGCCTGTCCGGATTCGAACCGGAGATCTTCGCCGTGTAAGGGCGACGTCATGACCAGCTAGACCACAGGCCCAATTAATGCCTTAGAGTATTTTGCACCGCGACGGATAAACGTGTTGCCCGCCGTGATTTCCGTGGTGCAGGCATGGTTTTGTAATAACCCGGGCGTGAGCGACCAGAAAACCGCATAGGAGAGACCGTCATCAACAATGCGAGAGAGAACTTCGTGGCGACCCACGCTGATAGCCATGCCAGGGACGCTGGTTAGATCTCATGGAAGTTTCAGCGAAAAACCACGGAAGACCTCCTGCCGGGCACCGTATCCCGGGCCAATCATCAATGGGGGAGTGGCAAGGAGCGTCCGCCTCCATCTCACTCATTAATAGTTTCTCTCGCAAAACCCCGGGCTACGCGGAGTTAAAGATGAGGGGCAGCCTGCGGCGATGTACACCCCGATGCTGGGGGGGGCGCATCGCCCATCAAAAGGTTCATCCAAACCCGGCACAGCCGGGAGGTCTCGGTTTGACAGCCTCAAGAGAGGGCCCTGTAGAAAAACCACATAATGCCCGTCAGGGCTACAGGCATACCGGATGAAAATCGTGGGTCATTTTCATACGAAAAGTGTTTAAAGGAAGCCAAAAGACTTCAGGGTAACCTCGGGATTGACAGCCCCAACATGGTAGACAGCACCCTCGGAGAGTTCATTGATTACCACCTCTGCCGGCGAGAAGAGCGAGGTATCGATCTGGTAGAAATCGAAGTTAGCCTCTTTGAAGATGTCGTAGAACGGTTTTCCGTAACCCTTCGATCTGTTGCTCGGGATCTTCTCGAGGTAATCCTTGATCTCCGGTGCCTTCATCGTCAGCATGATGCTGCCATGGTAGATCGTTGCGTCGTTGGTGCTGCCCATCGCCTTTGTGCCATCCTTCTTTATGGGCGCGATGGGTGCATGCCCGATAGCCGCCGAGATCTTCTTTGTATCGAACCCGAGTTCGTTCAACTTGTAGACCGCCGTCTCGACGCACCGGCCCGCAACCTGGATCGAACCGACGAGCGATGCTGTTGGAGCAACAACCGCACAGGTGTTTGCCACATCCACATTGCAGGCATCGGCGATATGCTCCATAACGCCGCCGTTCGGAAGATGGTCGCTCTCAAGGCAGATGACCGCGTAGTCGAACTCATCCTCGTAGTTTATGACCTCATAGGTGTGGCGTGGCTTGAGAGAGAGAGCCCGTGCAGGACCGCTACCCATGGCGAAGTACTTATTGACATTGATCGTCCAGCCAGCCTTCTGTGCCCCAAGGCACGCAATCGCCGGGAAATCGGTGCTGACTTCTATGAAGGGGATGGGAACATCCCTGATCCGGCCCATCGTAATGTCGACCTCACCGAGCCCGCCCATACAGATCTCGGTAAAACTTCGCCCTGCCCGGTAGCCGCCGGAAGTGCTTACCCCGCAGTCGACGATGCGTGCGCCGTTATCGAGTTCGTGCGGGACAGCACAGAACTCCTCCGCATATTCGAAAAGTTCCTCAAAAATATCCAGTGCAAGTTCGTTCACGCTAAGCATGTGGAAAACCTCATCAGAGTACAAACGGTGGTGAAACAGATAAGAGTTATTAAATCGACTGCACCCGTCCCAGGTGTTCAAGCACGCGATCAGGGTCGTATCTCAGGCTGATCAGCCGTGTCTGCCCCCGCCCATGACGATAATAGTGAAGGTTCAGGAGCCGCATGGTATCGAACTTCTGAATAATCCCGTAGAACCTGGTGTAACTGACGCCAGCCCTCTCCTTTACGAAGCTGTAGACGTCTCCGGTTCTTATCTCCGTATCCACAAGGGCCGACATCTCCGCGATACCGGCAAGGACCTCACGCTCCTCGGAATTGAGCGCCCGAAGCGAGAATGCAAGGTGGAGATACCTCGAAACCTCGTATGCCTTGCAGATATCTTCCTCCTCGATCGACCTGCGCGCATCCCGCTCGGCGTTCAGTGCAGCACGCTTGAGTAGATCGATCCCGACACGGAGGTCACCACTCTTCAGCGTCTGCTCGACAACGAGATCCAGCATCTCCTGACTGAGGACGTTCGGATAAAATCCCTGAATAACCCGTTCCTTGAGGATATCATGGACCTCCGCCGCCGAGTAAGGGGGAAAGTATATCTCAGTAGGCCGGAATACTGACGCAACCCTGACGTCGACCTCATTCTGCAGCGTGACCGACATATCGCTGACTATAGCAATAACACCTGTCCGAACATGGGGGTATGCCTCGTACGAGCGCAGGAGGGTGTAGAGGACCTGGTTGATCTCGTTCTCTGCGATAAGGTAGTTCGCGTCATCGAGCGCCACAAGCAGTACAAGGTCTTTTTCCTGCAGGAAACGGGCCAGGGTTTCAAAGACCCGCTTGAAGGAGGTGCCAGAGGGTGGTGGCGACCTGCCGGTGACGCGCTGGTAGATCTGCGAGAAGATGGCGAACCTTGTGTTGTCGATCTGGCAATTTATGTATACGGGGACTATTTTCCGGGTTGCCTCCTCAATCTCTGAAAACACCTTCTTGACACTGGTAGTCTTCCCGGTTCCCGGAATACCCCGACAGATGGTGTTCAACGGTCGGCCACCGCGCAGCCCCGGCCTGACCTGGAAGGCCAGTTCCTGTATCTGGGCTTCACGATGGTTGAACTGCTCGGGGACGTAATCGATCTCGAATACCTCAGGATCGCGAAATAGCGTCTCGTCCCACATGAGCAGGTTCTTCTTCATTATACACTCCTCATCCACCGTAGTATTTATATTCTCCAGGTCGACGTGTCTGCGCAGGACACCCCGATTGGGTTCAGGGCTGTTCCATGCATCTCTTGCAGAGCGTCCGGTTCATGAAGAGCTGCGAGAGTTTCGCCTGCGACTTTTGGACCGGTGCTCCACAGACCTCACAGACATCTTCTCCCTGCACCTGGGAGGGCTTTGCCGGCACCGTCTTCTGCGCCGGGGACTCTGCTCCCAGCGGGACAGATGCAGACGGAACCAGTGGGTTTTCTTCCGGTTTTTCTGGAGTCTTTCTAAGGGTCAGGAACGGGTCCTGGCGTTCCGGTTGGGGGCGGGGAGAGGGTTCTGCCCGGTCGGGGATCGACCCCTTCCTGGCCAGCGACTTCGCCGGAGTCTCTGCAATCGGGATCGGTTCACGGTCTTCGGGTTCTGGAGGTGTGATGGAACCTTCCTCCTTCCGGACTGTCTCTTCTGGTACCGCCGGCCCTGTCGAGAGAACCCGCCGCCGATACGCATCCACACGCTCTGCGGTCGCGGGATCTCCTCGCCCGAGTCTGGCAAGGATCCCGTCCAGAAAGAGGATGAGGCTCTCCACATCCTCCCGCTTCTCTGCATCACCCTCCACCTCGATCCGTAGGTTCTCATAGTTGTCGAGGTTGATGGTGACCCCGATGGTGACTTCCTTCTTGCTGGACATATCTAAATAAATATTGGACTCCAATATATACAGTTCCACCGGTGAGCCTCATGTAGCAGCGGAACAGGATGAAATACTTACAAAATGGCCATCGCGGCCCTGCAAAACCGGTGTGAGCAGGCTGCGGCCATGCATTAATCGATCCCCCACCGGTCGATCAGCAAGCACGCCCTGGAGGTCGCAGAGAGAGAGGCATGGGGGTTCGCCATAAGATCGGGAGTTGAACTAGCCGGGGAGCTTTAATATCCCGGCCCTGTAATCCGTACCTGGACAGGAGGAGGTGCAGATGATGAGAGTTACCCCCACTGAGCGATGATGATGCACGGGGCTGATGCACCACCCCGGTCCTTTGGAAGCGATCCTGCCACTCCCCTCCGGGTATCACGACCACTGAGGTTATAGGAAGGGGCCTTACCCCGCACGCAGGTTTGCACCACAGTTCCTCGCCTTTGTCAGGGTCACCGACCCGCCCATCTCGCCGAGCACCTCTTCTGCCGCCCGGGCAACCTCCCCCATACCGGAATCACCTATGGCATAGACCGTCGGCCCGAACGAACTCAGTCCTGCCCCGGCAGCACCGGCCTGAACCAGACCCTCCAGGAGTGCCGGGACAACGGGGTGCTGCAGGCCGACCTCAACCTTCTTGAACCCGAGGTGCTGCGTTCGGTTTATCGCCGAACCGAAGAGGTCGAGATCGTGCTCGACGACCCCCGGGATCATCCGCATGAGCACCTCGTGGCAGACTTCTCGAACCTCCTCTATCGGCACAGGGCAGTGGGTGCGGAAGATATCGACCTCCGCTGTCCCGTGCGCCCCAGTACTGACTTCTGGCGTAACCAGCAGGATCTCCCAATCCTCAGGAAAACGGTGGCGTGCGAGAACAGGCGGCGGTGCAATCCCTTTTGATGCAGACGACGGGCGGAAATCCTGTTTCCCGCCCGGGGACCCGAACCGGTGTCCCCCATCCAGTATGAAACCGCCCTGCTCGAACGCCGCCGTGCCGATCCCTGACGTGCCGCCGCGACCAACAACCCTTGCGATGTCAGCGACTGAAACATCCCGCTCGTATAGGCGGCAGATGGCTGCGGCCGTGGCAAGTGCGATCTGAGTCCCGCTCCCGAGTCCGGCATGTTGCCTTGCGGTGGAGTGGAGGACAATCTCCGCACCCCCGGGAAGACCAAATGCCTCCCTCGTTGCCCGGGCCGCATCGGCAACCCTGCGTCGCGCCTCATCGTTGCCACCACGAACATCTATTCCGGTGGCTTTGCGCGCGTCCAGAACGCAGCCCGGTTCATCGAGCGTGACCCCCACACTGCCATCCACCCGGCCGGAGGCACCGTTCATCTCGATCAGGGTAATATGGATGCGGGACGGTGCGTCGACCACCACCCGGATCTCGTCCGTAAAAGCGGTGCAGGGGAAGATCTCCTCGATTACTATCAGCGGCTCCTCCTGATGGATGATCCGGTATCTCCGCGAGACCATCGGCTCGCAGCGGTTGACTTTGAACGACCTCGCAAGATCTGTGCCGGCCCGGATGATCTTTGCATCGGTGATCTCCCGACGTGACTCAATCCTGTGACGCCTGAGTATCCTGCCTATGGGGATATCCGCCCGCATCAGGTCATGCCGGAACTCCGGGGCGAGACGCCGAAGCGGGGTGATGGAGACCGCGTAGATGAGCACATCGCCGGTTACGCTGTCCCTCAACTCCACAATGCGGTAGTTGATCTCTTCTCCGGGCTCTATACCAAGTTCATCCGCTGCCCCTACATCAGCACTGATAACGTCCTGGACAAGGGTGGTTATGCTGACCGGGTGGCCTGTCGCCATCTCGAGCAGCCCGGTCACCGAACCGTCGGTCCCGATGAGGACTTTCTGCATCGGAGAGAGCCTGCCCACGCCCTCCTCGATCTTGCGGATCTTCTCGACGATCTCTTCTGTCGTGAGGGGTTCCATATCGATGTAGGCATTTTAGATGTAGAGCACAAAAAGGTTGGTGGCCCATCATCAACACCTGACCCTGCGAGGCCATCAAACCAGGTCTCATCAGGCTGCGCCCTTGCTCTAATGAACCTCGCCGGGGACGAATTCCAGGTACATCCACAGCGCCACAGACCACCCCTTTATCCGTACCCCGGGGTAGCCGGGGTTTTTGTGAGATAATATTCCAGTAGCCCACACCCCAAAACTACCTGGATCTTCAGGCCTTATTTTGCCGTTAGATCCGCACACCAAGGCTTAAAGATCGCTTCCCTTGCAAAACTACACTCGCTCTAAGGCCTGATATTAGATCCAGGTAGTTTAAAACCGGAAACACGGGAGAGACTCTGGAGAAGACCCATGCACGGCCATCCCACCTATCGCGGCCGGGTGGTGGGGGGATGGTCAGCGAATACCGTTCGACCTGAGATGCAGGAGACAGGGGCGATTATCCATGGGTGCCGTGTTCTGGAGGGTATCTATCCGGATCGTCTCGTTCACTCCCCTGACACGGCCATCCGGGTCTAGCGACGATCACTGCCAGCCCCCTCTAGGAGGGCGGGAGGAGGCGCTGAAAGCGCCGGAAGGTGGGGGTGATCTGAATCCCGGAAAAGAGTGCCCGGTAACACGTCAAGACAGGGGAAGGGGACGTCCCCCCCTCTCTGTAAGCCCCCCCAGAGGGGGATTCTCCATCGATACAGTGCCACGGGGGCGCATCTCCAGTTACGGTGAGACCCTCCTGAAAAATCAGGTTTCCGCTCTCTGGCGCGGTTACGGTGAGAAGAGCATCGAAAGAAACCCGTTCGCCTCCATGAGCCCAAACGAGCCTTTCCTCGCCTCCCGTTCAGAGAACGCCCTGACTTCGTCCTTCCCCTTCCCGAGCACCGCAAAAGGTACCGGCTCACCGGTATGGGTTCTGCAGCGTATCGGGGTGGGGTGGTCAGGGAGAACAGCGACGATCGTCCCCGGGCGCTCGAGAATTATCCCGATCGCTTCATCCAGTCGCTCGATCGCCCGCACCTTCTCCTCGACGCTACCCATATGCCCGGCCTCATCAGGGGCCTCGACGTGCATGTAGACGAAGTCCAGACGGTCGAGGGCGTCGAGCGCATATCGGGCCTTCGCCTGATAGTCAGTATCGATGAATCCTGTGGCGCCCGGAACACGGATCACCTCCATCCCGGCAAGGCGGGCGATGCCGCGCAGGAGATCGACCCCCGAGATCACGCCGCCGGCAAGGCCGTACTTCGCGCTGAAAGGCTCAAGCGATGGTCTCTTCCCAGCGCTCCAGGGCCAGATCCCGGTCGCCGGGATCTTCCCCTCCTGGACGCGGCGACGGTTGACCGGGTGATCGGAAAAGACCTCACACGACCGCTCCATGCACTCAATGAGTAGAGCGGCATCCTCCCCACGCGGGAGATACTCCTGGATCTGGCGGCCGACAATGTCGTGTGGAGGGGTGGTAAGAGATCCGCGTCCATCCGGGAGTACGAGGAGGTTGCGGTAACTGATACCAGGATATACCCTGACATCCCCGAGCACAGCATCCAAATCTCGCAGGAGGGCTGCCCCCTCGGGGCTCGAGATGTGCCCGGCGTTGAAATCTTCCATCAACCCGTCCCTGATCGTGACCAGGTTGCAGCGGTATGCCATCTCCCCCTCCCCGAGGTCTATGCCCATGCTGGCCGCTTCGAGCGGTCCTCTCCCGGTATAGGAGAGACGCGGGTCGTAGCCCAGGACGGAGAGGTTTGCGATATCGCTCCCTGGCTCGAATCCTTCAGGCACCGTCCGGAGCATCCCACAACGGCCTTCGCACGCGATCCTGTCCATGTTCGGCGTCTCTGCGTACTCAAGGGGTGTCCTGCCCCCAAGTTCGGCAAGCGGCTCATCGGCCATGCCGTCTCCAAGAATGACGATGTACTTCATGGAAAATCCCTGCACCGTGCCACTTCATCCCAGCATGGCGCGGACGGCGCTACGCACGCTCTCTTCCGAGGTCATCCGACACTGCCAGCCGAGGTTCTTAAGTTTTTCAACCGAGAGTTGCATCCTTGGCACATCACCGATCCAGCCGCGCTCACCGCCGGTAAACCTGTAACGGACACCGGAGAGACCCATCTCTCCCGCGACTATATCAGCGATCTTTACGACGTCGATCCAGTCCTCGGAACCTATGTTGAAGATGTTCACAGGGTCGTGGGAATGCTCGATCCCGAACTGCACCGCCCGGACACACTCCCTGACCTCAAGGTAGGACTTTGTCTGCCGGCCGTCGCCAAGGATCTCGAGCTCGCCCGGGTTCTCGCGAAGTTTCCTGATGAAGTCAGATATGACACCATGACCACTCCGTTCGCCGATGATGTTTGCAAACCGGTAGATCCAGGACGTCATACCAAACGAGTGGCAGTAGGACGATATGATCGCCTCGCAGGCAAGTTTCGTCGCGCCGTATACGGATATCGGTTCAAGCGGGGAGTATGTCTCGGGCGTGGGTATGACGGTGGCATCGCCGTAGACTGTTGAGGTTGAGGTAAAGACCAGTTCAGACACGCCATTGGCCCGCATCGCCTCGAGAACCCGATGGGTGGCTATGATATTGTTCCTGATCTGCGAATCCGGGTTTAAGGCACTCTGCCGGACATCGGGGTCAGCCGCGATGTGATAGACCCGGTCTGCACCTGAAACCCGCTCCTGCCACCCGTTGTCGAGCAGGTTCTGCCGGAGGAGACTTACCCTGCCGCCAGCCTTGTGGTGCGCCAGGTTCTTCTCGCTACCAGCACTGAAATCATCGATGACCAGCACCTCATCCCCTGCCGCAACCAGGGCGTCGACTATATGCGAACCTATGAAACCGGCACCGCCCGTTACGATACAGAACATTGTACAGTAATGTCCCTCCGATGCTATAGGATTACTGGATGGGCTTGCGGGCACGAGAAATTCGAAAGGATCGCTGTGGTCACGCGATGAGGTCATAACCACCGCCCACCCCTGCGTTAGAAGAACGGCACATCTTTTTCGTAAGAGGCTCCATCCAGTATAGGATACAGGAGTTGTCCGATTGAGACTGTCATTTTACCCACCTGGAAGAGAGCGCGTCCCGCACGCCCATATCCCGCCCTGCAGGTCTGCAACCTGCCTGCGGCTGGAAACTATCGGGTCGAGATCTGTCGTGGAGTTAGGCCATGAATCTGCGTAGGGACCTCCAGGGGTACGCCGGGATCTACCTGCGCGGTCTTATGATGGGGGCCTGTGATATAATCCCGGGAGTCTCAGGAGGGACGATCGCCCTGATCACCGGGATCTACGAGCGACTGGTCGGGGCGATCGGGAGCATCGACCTGAACCTTGTAAAAGACCTGTTTCGTGCCGACACTGTAGCGTTGCGGGCGGATCTCAAGAGGATAGATATACCGTTCCTTATCGCCCTCCTCGCCGGGATAGGCACCTCATTCCTCCTGATGTCAGGGGTGATCCTTACACTCCTGACCGACTACGCAGTCGAGACATACTCCTTCTTCCTCGGGCTAATCGTTGCCTCCGCGGTCGCCATATTCGTCGATATCCGCTCCCATAGCCATGCAACCGCTGTCTTCCTCGTCATAGGGGCGGTTGCCGGCTACATCATAGGGGGTCTTTGCTACCTGGATATTGGGCACTCACTGCCGGTTCTCTTCCTCACAGGGATGGTAGCACTATGCGCGATGATCCTGCCCGGGATATCTGGAGCATACATCACCCTGGTCCTGAACCAGTACGAGTTCATGCTTGCGGCGCTCCAGGCGCTATCGATACCAGAACTCCTTGCATACATAACCGGCGGTATTGCAGGACTCCTCCTCTTTGCAAAAGCCCTCAAGTATCTCCTTTCGACCTACCACGGTCTGATGCTCGCCCTGCTCACCGGTCTGATGCTCGGTTCGGCCCGGATGCTCTGGGAGAGAGGAACAGCAGCCGGTGACATGGTATCTGGAGGCTGGATCTTCTTGATTGCAGGTATCGTCGTTGTCAGCGCGGTGGAGTACACAAAGAGGCGCTATCAGGCAAACATGGCCTGAGTTTATCGCCTTTCGCACGGTGCGATCCAGAAACTTACTATCACATTGAGATACAAAGGTGATCCTTAATGTTCATCGGTATCGACCACGGCACCACAGCGATGCGCTTCTCATGCGGCGAGGCGGAGTTCAAGATCTCTCGCGAAGAGGCCCGGTATTTCTCGGCGGACGACCTTGCCCGCCTCTGCCCACTCAACGAGATCGAGGGCATCGCCGTCTGCTACTCGATGGGCGACGGTATAATCGCCATCACCGATATAAGGAGGGTCGAGAACCGGGGTGTAGTCTCACAGGAGGGTGCCGGCAAACACATCGGCGGCGGGACCAGAGTCTACGATGCGATCAGGGAGAGCGGTCTTCCCGCCATAGTCATCCCGGGGCTGCACCGCAGATCACCGACCGACCCGCGGTTCAAGGCTTACTCCCACCAGACAAGCCCGGAGAAGATCGGGATCGCCTACCAGGCCGTGCACGACCTGGGAGATGACGTCGTGGTCTGCGACGCCAGTTCAAACACCGTCACCCTCCTGGTAACAGGCGGCAGGATCACCGGGGCGTTTGACGCCTGCATCTTCGCACCCGGGACACAGCAAGGGGCTCTTGATGTGAACGCCATCCGAAGGATCGACCGCAGGGAGACAACAGCAAACGACGCTTTCCTCCACGCCGGTGTGGACTACACGATGGACGCCGACCTCCGGATGGGGACGATGGCAATGTTTGCGGCGATGGAATCTGCTGCAATGCTCCTCCTCAACCCAGGTGCGAAGGTCGCCCTCGCCGGGAGCATGGCCCCTATCATCGCCCCTGAAGTGGAGGCGCTCCTCTCCCGAAAAGTCGCTGTCTACGACGAGTGGTGCGCGGCGCGAGGCCTCGTCCGGATCGCTCGCGATGTCTTCTCCGGAGCGAGCGAGATCCTCGGACTTGCGGTGGAACGCTGATGGGGGCGATCCAGTTCTTTCCGGTCGGTAGCCTCTGGCTTGAGAGGTCTACACCGATTTCCCTGCATATGGGATCTGAAACAACTTTTTCCAGGCAGGAATATCTATTAACTGTGTCATGTTGTATAGAGACTAAAAGTTGGAGATACCAACCATGCCACAGGAATTTCCCAGTATCACCGATCTCATGCTCCAGATGACATCTAGCCTCGAAAAAGTGGCGCGCAGCATCGACAAGGAGAGCGCAAACCGATTTCTCGAGGAGATCCTCAACGCAAAACGGATCTATCTCGCCGGAGCCGGGCGTTCCGGGCTTGTCGCACGAGCATTCGCCCAGCGGCTGATGCATCTGGGGTTTGAGAGTTATGTCATTGGTGAGACAATTACGCCGGGATTCAGGCCGGGCGACGTGCTTGTCGCGTTCTCGGGTTCAGGCGAGACACGTTCGGTCGTGGACGCCTGCGAGACCGCCAGGGAACTCGGGGGGATCGTCTGTCTTATCACCTCAACGCCCAACTCGAGCATAGGCCGTATCGCTGACTGCATTGTAGAGATCGGGAACAACCCGCTCAAAGACCAGGGGCTTCCAAGCGACTTTGAGATCCGTCAGCTCACCGGCCAGTACCGATCGATCTCCGCGTCTTTTGCCCCTCTCGGGACACTCTTTGAGACCGCAGCGCTGGTCTTCTCCGACGCCGTTGTCTCAGCCCTGATGGAGATACGTCAGTGCACGCCCGAAGACCTCAAAAGTCGGCTTGCAAACGTCCAATGACGAAACACACCTCCCGGAGTGTGGGGATGGGATTCTCATCACCACTGCTGAGTGTCACAAACGCCGAGCAGCCCCTACAAGAGAGCCTCCCTGAGATTGCTCAATACTGTTACTGACTGGCAATCCACAGTCACTTCTTCTGTAATCTCGTACCACATTTGATTGGGATCGCCATCCGGGCGATCGCCTGGCACTGCTCCACAAATTTATGCAGTTAAGTAAACTTAATTGAAAAGTAAATGACAAGATATTTCTCAGGGATGAAGTAAAGTAGATCGTAACAGGTCAGGTATACCTGTAAGCCGCAGTTGGTATGAAGGGTTCTCTCTCGAATGCTCTCCGGATGGCCGTGATGACCGACTCCCCATTCTTCCTCACCAGATATACCCCCGAACCCTGCAGAAGTTAGATGCCCCCTCCACACAACTGAGACGTCCCTGAGATCTTCTGCTGAACCTTCACCATCCTGATATCGCGCTCAGCAAGGTTGTTCGTAAACGGCACCCTGAAATCGGTCATGAACCGGAGGATCTCTACACGATATTTCTGACACCGGTCAATGAGGTTTTCAGCAGGAGTTCGTCTCTTCCGACCGCGTCTCCCTTCTTGAACCGGCAGGGGAGATGGCGGGTTCTCTGCCTTCCCGTTATCGAGGATCAGATCAAATCGTCTTTGAAACTCCTCGATCTCAACCGGTGTGAGAGAAACCGCTGATTCCGGGGCTCCATCAACAGCGGCGTAGATCTCAAGGAGGAGATCATGCACCTCATCAGACCAATGCTGGTCGGTATTCTCCGATATCCCTTTGAGATCGCGGAGGATATGGGCATTACAGACCGCATGCTCGCATGCATACCCGAAGTACGGCGACCAGCAGTCATGGACGATGATCCCTTTGAACGCGGGAAGTACACCGATCGCATCCATCGAGACTGTCAAGATACCCTTCATAATCAGCTAAACCTCACGCTTACATCTCACTTAAGTCAAGTATACATCATTTACAAAATGTGATCTGCGTCTGCTCCATTAAGAGGTTATTGTTTTGACCTGTTGGGGGCGCTGAGAGCAGATTTGGCGATCTGCTACATCCGATGCGCTGGACCCCACATGAGTGACAGACACAAAGAGCGCGCTTCCACAGAGAGAAGCTCACCCTGGGCACAGCCGAAGTGCCAGATTTTTATATTATTGATCATTAAGATTTATTGGGGGTTATTGATTGAGAGAGTTACGCATTCACGGCAGGGGCGGCCAGGGTTCTGTGACCGCCGCCGAACTCATCGCCTGTGCTGCATTCGAGGGCGGTGTTTTTTCCCAGGCGTTCCCTGCTTTTGGCGTGGAACGCCGGGGCGCCCCGGTGCAGGCGTTCGTCAGGTTCAGTGATAGAAAGATCCGGCTGCGCAGCCAGATCTACGACCCCGATTACATCATTGTCCAGGACCCGACACTGATCCGGGATGTTGACGTATTCAAGGGCATAAAACAGGGTGGAATTGCTATCATCAACACCGAGAAGACAGCCAGTGATTTCCGCGTTCCGGAAGGTGTAACCGTCTACACCATAGACGCAACCACCATCGCGCTGGAAGAACTTGGCGTGCCCATCACCAACACAACGCTGATGGGAGCTTTCGCGGCAGCCACCGGTGAGATCGGGCTTGAACCGCTCAAGGGCGCGTTGCGGAACCGCTTCAGCGGGAGCATGGCCGAGAAGAACGCCCGTGCAGCAGAGCGTGCCTACAAACAGGTCGGGGGTGCTGCGTAATGGCACTCCGGGTTGGCTGTGCCGCGCCTCCGGGCAAAGCACTTGAGAACAAGACCGGCACCTGGCGGGTCTTCAAACCGGTCTTTGACCCAGAGACCTGCAACAGGTGTGGTATATGTGCCCAGTTCTGCCCCGAGGGTTGCATCCGCGAGACCGATGAGGGGATCTTCGAGCCAGATCTCGACTACTGTAAGGGTTGTGGGATCTGCGAAGAGGTCTGCCCTAAAGAATCCATAAGGATGGAGAAGGAGGAGAAATAATGCTGGAGATTATGGAAGGATCACACGCGGTGGCCGAGATTGTGAAACGCTGTCGCCCGCAGGTGATCGCGGCCTATCCCATCACACCGCAGACGCACATCGTCGAGGCCCTTGCCCAGATGGTGGCGGACTGCGAACTCGATGCAGACTACATCACCGTCGAAAGTGAGTTCTCAGCCCTCTCAGCCTGTCTCGGTGCAAGTGCAGCGGGTTCCAGAGTATACTCGGCAACGACATCACAGGGGCTTGCCCTGATGTTTGAGGTCTGCTTCAACGTTGCAGGTCTGCGCCAGCCAGTGGTGATGACTATCGCAAACAGGTCTCTGGGCGCGCCGCTCTCGATCTGGAACGACCAGCAGGACTCGATATCGCTGCGCGACTCCGGATGGCTCCAGTTATACGCAGAGGACAACCAGGAAGCCGTCGATCTCCACATGATCGCCTACAGGGTCTGTGAAGACCACGATGTCCTCCTGCCAGCGTTTGTATGTTTCGACGGATACGTCCTTACTCACACCTACGAACCGGTCTCCATCCCGACGCAGGAGGAGGTGGACGCCTACCTGCCCGCGTTTAACCCATACCAGCGGCTTGATGCCAATAACCCGCTGAGTTTCGGGATGTACGCAACCCCCGACTATTACATGGAGTTCCGCTATGAGATCGATCAGGCACAGCATCGTGCAAAGGAGGTCTTCGCGAAAGCCGGACGTGAGTTTGCCGAGCAGTTTGAGAGAGACTACTCCGCTCCTGTCGAGGGCTACCGGTTGGAGGATGCCGATACCGCGATTCTTGCAATGGGTTCCATCTGCGGCACCGTAAAGGACGCCATCGACGAGATGCGCGATGCCGGAAAGAAAGTAGGGCTCCTGAAGATCCGGATGTTCCGGCCGTTCCCGGCAGATGAGATCGCAGATGCACTCAAAGGTGTCTCGACCGTGGCAGTGCTTGACAGGAACATCTCACTAGGGAGCGGCGGAGCGGTCGGGACCGAGGTGAAAGCGGCGCTCTCTGGTTCCGGCACGGCCGTATACGACTACATCGTCGCTCTCGGCGGGCGTGATATACGCAAGAAGGATATCGCAGGGATCGTCGATCTCGCAGAGGAAGGGAGAGGAGATATGTTTTATGGACTGCGGACGGAGGTGCTCTGAATGACCGGGTTACCGGAAGGGTGCGACCTCTTTACCCCAGGACACCGGGCGTGCGGCGGGTGCGGCCCGGCACTTGCGGCCAGACTGCTCCTGAAAGCAACCGGAGAGAATGTGATAGTTGTCAACTCGACCGGGTGCATGGAGGTCTTCTCAACACCCTACCCCGAGACCGCGTGGGGGGTTCCCTGGATACACTCACTCTTCGAGAACGCCGCGGCGGTTGCATCCGGGATTGAGGCGGCGCTGAAGAAGCAGGGGCGGAGCGAGAAGGTTGTCTGTATCTGCGGTGACGGCGCCACGTTCGATATCGGTATGCTCTGCATCAGCGGCGCTTTCGAGCGGGGCCACGATATCACCTACATCTGTTACGACAACGAGGCCTACATGAACACAGGCATCCAGCGCTCAGGCGCAACGCCGTATGCCGCAAGCACCACAACAAGTCCAGCAGGGGCATGCTCCCCGGGGAACGTCCGCCAAAAGAAGGATATGCCCGGGATCCTGGCAGCCCACGGGGCACCATACGTAGCAACCGCCTCGATCGCATATCCCGCCGACTTCGAAAAGAAGGTCCGGCGTGCGATCAATACACCCGGCCCCTGCTACATTCAGGTTCACACCCCCTGCTGCACCGGGTGGGGCTTTGAGTCAGGCGAGACGATCAACATGGCCAAACTCGCCATCGAGACCGGTCTATGGGTGAACTACGAGATGGTCAACGGTGTGGTGGAGAAGGCGAAGAAGGTGAAGCGCAAGCCGGTTGAGGAATATCTCTCCAGGCAGAAACGGTTCCAGCACCTCTTCAAACCCAGCCATAGGGATGACCTGATCGCGGAGATTCAGAAGATCGCAGATGCAAACGCTGAGCGGTTCGGGATAGATATCAGGTCGAAAGAACCAATAGAATAAAGTAGAGCCCAAAGAGCATCATGGCGAGTCCACTCGCCTGCACCACTTTTTTGTAATGAGGGCCAAGGAAGTTTGCCCCCCGTGAGACCGCAACGGCAAGCAGTCCGAGCCAGACGATATCCGCGCCTATGTGCCCGATATAGAACGCGGTAAATGATGGATGGAGCGCAAGAAACCCGACGCCAAAGGTGAGCCACCAGACCCACCAGTAGGGGTTACCCAGGGTGCAGGCCAGTCCAAAGGCAACCGGCATCCGGGTCTCCTCGCTCACGACAACGGCCTCTCCAGCACGGAGAAACTGAGTGACGCCCAGTGCGATAAGAACACATGAACCAAGGAGGGCGACGAGATCTATGTGCGGGACGTCACGCACACCGTAAGCTATGGCAGCGACCATGGCCGCTTCAGGAACACCGTGACCCAGCACAAGCCCAGTGACGAAACGCGCTGGCCGTCGCGAGCCGATGCCAAGAACCGATGCGGTAAGCGGGCCGGGGGATGCGGCCCCCGAGAACCCGATCAGGAAGGATGCGGCGAGAACCTCGATCATCTGCCACCCCTCCTGCGCGAGAAGAAGAAGGGGAAGATCAGGATAAACGCGACCACAAGCCACATGGTGCCGAAGGTGGTAAGCAAAATCTCGCGTTCGAGTGTGTAAAACCTGACCTCCACGACCATTGCCCCCTCCCAGGTAATTTCAGTGGTCCCGTTCGGGCGCTGAGAGACTACCCCGCCAGTACTGACCATACCAATTAGCGGGTTATCGACCTCAAAACCCGATGGCAGGAGAACGGTCACGTTATACGGCTCGTCAAAGGCGGCGACGAACTGATTGTTCTTTACCGGAACCCTGTAGGAGATGGTGTAGTTCCCCTCCGGGAAGGTGATGACACCCCTTCTTTCCTCACGGTATTCGACCGCGCCATTCTGGCCGAACACCTCAAGGTCCTCAACCTGGAGCGGGACGCGCTCACCCAGCAGCCCCGGTGTCCAGAGGGCGTATGTATCTCCCGAAACCTCTATCATGGCTTCGTAAGCGGTGCCATCCGGCAGAACCCGAAATACGGCCTCCTCTGCCGCCGCCGGTGCGCTGACCAGGATCAGCGCAAGACAGAGAGCAGTGAGGATAGCTCCGCGTCGATCTCGATTGGAGGTTCGCATTGACGTACCACAGTTTCTGGATCTTTCAATAGATGACCGGTCACAACGCATACGATCCGTTCATCCCTGTCGATCAGACCCTCCTCAGCAAGTCTCCGGACACCCGCGACCGAGGCTGCCGAGGCGGGTTCAACCCCAATCCCTTCTTTCCGCGCCAGATCCCTCTGCATCGCAAGGATCTCGTCATCGGTAACGGCCGCCGCCGTCCCACCGGTGGCGCGGATGGCAACAAGCGCCTTCTCCGCGTTCACGGGGGCGCCTATCCTGATCGCGGTGGCTACAGTCTCAGGGTTGGGTTCAGAGACCAGAACATCGAGGTTCTGCTCGATTGCCCTCACAACCGGTTGTGAACCGGCCGCCTGGATACCGGTCATCATGGGTAACCGGTCTATGAACCCGAGAGCCTCGAGCTCTCTGAGCCCCTTGTAGACCGCGGATATGTTCCCGGCGTTCCCTACCGGGAGAACCAACCTGTCCGGAACCTCGCCATCGAGCTGGTCGATCGACTCAAACCCGATCGTCTTCTGCCCCTCGAGACGATAGGGGTTGACCGAGTTTAAGAGGTAGAGGCCGTGGCTGACGCAGAGTTCATGTACCATCTCGAGCGCGCGATCGAAGTTGCCGCGTATGGAGATGACCCGGGCGCCGTGCATCAGCGCCTGGGCAACCTTGCCCAGGGCAACCTTCCCGGCAGGGAGGAGGACTACACAGGGGACCCCGGCCTTTGCAGCATAGGCGGCAAGGCTTGCAGAGGTGTTCCCGGTGCTTGCACAGGCAACGCTCTTCATACCGAGTTCAAGCGCCATGCTGACACCCACGGTCATGCCGCGGTCCTTGAACGAACCGGTCGGGTTCATCCCCTCATGTTTGGCATAGAGTTCAGGAAGACCCAGCTCCTTTCCGATTTTCTCCAGGTGGTAGAGGGGGGTGCCACCTTCCTGTAGGGTGACCGGGTCCCCGCGGACGGGAAGGATCTCGCGGTAGCGCCAGACCGAGAGGGGGCGACGGTTCCACTCTTCCCGCGAGACTTCGATCTCATCAAGGTCATACTCGACGCTCAGCAGGTGTCCACAGCGACTGCACGTGTATATGATCTGGTCATGGGAATAGGCTGCGCCGCAATGAACGCAGACGAGACGGTACATGCAAGACTGTTGTCCGCATAGATACGTATAGATATGGTTTCACCTCACCTCCAGCGTCGTTCGCGCCTTACACCAGAGGCGAGCAGGAAGAGCAGCCAGAGGATGAGGACCGCAGCAAGCGCGATAAACCGGAGTTCATCCGAAGTCAAACCGGTCACGAACGGCGCGATTAGCACCCCTGTCGCCGCTATCACAAGAACAGCGGCAAAGATTGCCGGGCGCACCTCAAAGAACCTCTCCGCCCTGACCCGTCCGGAGACCCGTCGGCGGGAGAGGGGGTAGAGCCAGGCGACGCCTGAGGGGGTACAGGCATCTTCAAGCAGGTGGAGGACACACCCACCGAAGAACCCACAGCCGAATGCTGGAAGGAGTGCGAGGGATACTCCGAGCCAGGCCATAAGTATGGCCAGGTACGCAGAGAGAATGAGCGCGGTCAGACCGACACCCGGGAGCGAGTGGAGCAGCCCACGGTGGCGGTGGCGGTAGTTCTTCCGGAGGAGGAGCATGAACACCAGCGAGATCGGGTAGTAGATGAGGTACCTGATGGTATAGCCAAAGATCGGAAGCACCACTGCAAGGCCGTTTAGGATCTGGCCTCGTTTTCCTTTCGCCCCGCTGACACGGCCGTTGAATATCGCTGCATCGGCGGCATCAGCGTCCGGAGCAACCGATCCGACAAATGTGCCAAACAGGAGGACAACGGCTGTAAAGGGGTCGATGATGCTGAGATAGGGAGCGATAAAGAGCGCTGTTGTGGCAAGACTGAGCGATACGTGCTGGTCACCCCTCATGAGATATCTCTACAATCTGGAGAGCAACCGCAGATAAAGGTCACTTCTGCGGTCTGAAAGTGAAGGGAGCCTGGATCGGGCGACATGGACCGCCGCAGGATCGACCTCGACCACGATGAGACGTTCCCCTGCCCCACATCTGCCGATTATGGCGCCATCCGGGTCGGCGGCAAGCGAACCACCGGAGTAAGCGCCGCCTGGCATGCCGGCCGTGTTGACCCCCGCAACGTAGTAACGGTTCTCAAGAGCCCTCGCGGGGAGGAGCGTCTCCCAGTGCGAGAGCCTGGAAGACGGCCATGCCGCAGGCACCAGAACACACTCTGCCCCAGCGAGAGCATAGATTCGAAATAGTTCCGGAAACCGCAGGTCATAGCAGACAGCAAGCCCAAAGACCATACCATCAAGGATAAAAGTATCGATCCGGTCACCTGCTTCGTAGGCCCGGTCCTCTCCATCCGGCGAGAAGAGATGGATCTTTGCGTATGATGCCATGAGTTCCCCATCTGCACCGAGCACCACCACGGTGTTTTTAGGGCGGCATCCCCCGCTGGACTGGATGATAGATCCTGCAACCGCAATCCCGCACCGCTCTGCTATACGGCCAAACGCCTTTGCAAGCGGACCGTCCAGGGGCTCGCCTGCCCCGGGGGAAACGTCCGGCGACCAGCCGATCACGAACTGTTCTGGAAAGCATATGAGCGATGCACCCGCCCCTGCGGCCTCATCCGCCATCCTGGCAGCTACATCGAGCATACCTGCCCGACCACCCCTGGCATCGGTGGCAACCTGAGCAAGCGCTATCGCTGTCATCATCGGGATACAGTCGTCTCCAGGCTTCTGGCGGTGTGAATCAGCATGGCAGCACCGATGACGATGAGGATCGATAGAGCCACCATGATCTGAGGAGCAAACGGGACCGTCAAAGCAAACATCTGTGCTACAATTAGAATCCCACCGAGAACGATGCAGGTGCTGATAAGGATCGCGCCGATCTGAGCAAAGGTGGGTGTCATGTGGAACCTCCAGCGAGTAGGGGGAAGGCAGCTTTGATTCCTACAATAATAAACTGGACGGCAATCGCGATTAGGAGCATTCCCATCAGGCGGTTAACAGCACGATACTCACGCTGACCGATGCGCCGGACGATGACGTCAGCGTTCTTCATCATGTAGTAGGTGATCCCGATGGCTGTAACAGATGCGATCGGCACAACGGCAATTGCAACAACTCCCATCTCAATCGCCTCGTTCATCAGCACGATGACCGAGGTGATCGCCCCGGGCCCCGAGATCATCGGGATTGCAAGCGGCATGATGGCGATGTCATCTGCATCCTGCCCTTCGTACTTCTCGGTTGCGGTCATCTTCGTCCGGGATGTCTTTGCATAGACCATGTCCATACCTATCCCGAAGAGCAGGATACCACCTGCAATTCGGAAAGCCTCGACGGATATACCGAAGATCTGGAGTATCCAGCCGCCTCCAAAGGTGAATATGAGCAGAACAGCCAGAGCAAACTGACTTGCCTCGCGCGCGATCTTGAGTCTTGCGGCCTGATCCATACTACCGGTCAGGGAGACAAAGATCAGGGTGGCTGCAAGCGGGTTCACTACGATGATGATGGAGGAGAGACTCAGCAGCGTGAAACTCAGGAGATCCGCCATGTGCCGTCATCAGATATGCAATAAGGCCGATAATAGCACTTGTGGTTCGTGGAGTGGATGGTCAATCCGTTCCCCTGGAGACCTATTGCAGTAAAGGCACGAAGGGAGATAGCAAACGATGAAAGGCCAGATTCGACCGGGTCACGAACGCAGACGCAAGTAGCAGATGTGTGAGATCTCCGCGCAGGTTACAGGTAGCAACCCAGAACTTCCAGCCAATATCGAGACCCAAAAAATAGCTGCCGCCGGAATTCGGCGGCACAGTATTCACTCGTAAATTACCGGTTCATCGATCCGGGAATACTCTACCAGTTCCCCAGGCGCAAAGTGGATCCCGAGCTCTCTCGCCGCGCTCTCCCGGGAGTCTGATGCGTGGATAACGTTCCGGCCGATATCAAGCCCGAAATCACCGCGGATGGATCCGGGTGCGGCCTCGGCTGGATTGGTGGCGCCAACCATCCTCCGTACGACCGCGACCGCGTCCTTCCCTTCCCAGGCCATCAGGAAACAGGGTCCGCTCATGATGTAGGCCTTAAGACCTTGGAAGAAGGGTTTCTCCATGTGCTCACTATACTGCTCGACAACCCGCTCCGCGGGTAGAGCCTCGATCCTCGCCGCTGCGAGTTTGAGCCCCTTCGCTTCGAACCTGGAGATGATCTCCCCGACGAGTCCGCGCTGGACGCCATCAGGTTTGACCATCACGAAGGTGCGCTCCATGGAGATCACTCTTTACCGCGGGCCTTGCGTCCGGCGGCAGTCCACTCAACACGGCGCGGTACCCGGCCGAGCCTGTAGTTGTTCTGGCACTTGGTGCTGCAGAAGTAGTAGATTGTCCCGTCCCTGCGCACAAACATCTTGCCCGTGCCGGGTTCCAGAACCTCTCCACAGAAACTGCAGACGTACTTCTCGACCATGGTTACCGCCTCGAGAGTTTCTTCGCCTCACGCTCGGTCTCGAGCAGCGAGAGAATGTCTCCCTCCCTGATCGGGCCTACCGTGTTGCGGGTGATGATCCGGCCTTTGTTCGGGCCGTCGAGAACCCGGCACTTCACCTGCCGGGCCTCACCATGCATCCCGGTTAAACCGATGATCTCGATGACTTCTGCTGGCGTTCCCTCGTCTGCCATGATTTAATCCCTCACGCTCTCAGTGCAGCAATCTGCTTTGCGATCTCATCGACCAGGTCTTTTGCCTTGCCGGCTTTGACTATCGCTGCGGCTGCGGAACCTACCTCCAGACCGCTCGCGGAACCGATCTCGTTCTGCTTCGAGATGTAGACGTACGGGATCCGCTTCTCGTCGCAGAGCGGCGGGAGGTGCATCACGATCTCCTGCGGCTCAACGTCAGAACCGATAAGAACCAGCTGGGCAATGTTCCGTTCGACGGCTTTTGTCGTTTCGTTGGACCCTTTCTTCACCTTCCCGGTATCCCTTGCGATCTCAAGGGCCTCAAGGGCCTTGTTCTGGATCTCTTCCGGAACCTCAAATTTTACATAAGTCGTTGCCATAACTCACCTCTTTCAGGGGCAGCCCTCTGCTGCTCCATCATCATTCATCAGTAGCGTAGCTGATCGAATGCGCTGTATTATGTCAATAGGAGTAGTGATAAAGGTTTGTCACTCTGCGCCGGGAAGAGCGGAGGCAATCAAATCGACGATTCTGAAATTACAAACTCGCCACCATCCCCCAGGGGTATGCACAGGGGGCACTTCAAACCGGGTTCGCTGATGTCAAGAGAGTTACTCGCGCTGAACGTCTCTCGTTAAACACACCTGGCAGTGCCGGAAGCGCAGAAAGATGAGGGAGGAGACGGCTCCTCCCCATTCTCTGCCTTCTCCAGGGACCGGTGTCCTTCTCATAGCGTCTAGCGTCACCGGGCCAATCAAACTTTCAAACAGGGATCCGGTATATCTGGACTCCTTCCTCATCATAGATGAGTTCAAGCGCCCCGACGGGGATAGAAACATTGTAGCGTTCACGTTCTGGTTCACCCACGTAGAGGAGGGTGGCATTGTAGGCGCGCGCAAGGTCGATTGTACGGTCCGGCTGCTCGTAGATCGTCCTTACATCACCGCTCCGCTCGCTTATCCGGCCATAATCTCCCCGCCACATGTACTCGTGAAAGGGCATTCCAATGATGGTCGGGAGCCCGGTGAAAGTTGATACCCTGGAGTAGTAGGTGTAATCGCCGCCCTCTGCCTCGACGAGGATCTGATCGCCGGCAAGATCCCGAAGGAAGGCTATCGCCGCAGCGTCGCCGGGGTGTGAGGCCGCAAGGTATGCCGCCCCGTCGAGAGTGCGACTCCCGTAACCGAAGTCAACGCCGATGGCGAAGGGCGCAATCAGGAGTAGAACGATAGCCAAGGCAGGAAGGGCTTTCCCGACGCGGGGAGGCATGCGTCGGTCGATCCCGGAGCGCTGGCTCCACCCCCCGATTATGGCAAGGCTTGCGGTCGCCATCATGAACCACGCCGGGAGGTAGAACTTGAAGACGGTGTTCATCCGGAAGTAGGTCTCCCCCATGTTGTCCACCAGGTAGACAAATTCCGTGCCGATGACGATCAGGAGTCCCAGGATAGCGAGCGTATCGACGACCGAGAACCGGCGACGAGCGATCAGGTATATCAGCGGTATGGAAGCGATCGCCGCAGCCGGGTATCCGGCAAGCGCAGGCACCAGCGCAAGAAGCAGCAGGTAGGGGCGCTTTCTGATATCTGGAACACAGTACGCGATAAGGATCGCCAGGAAGAATCCGTGAACCAGGAGGAACTCAAAAGGCACAGAGGGTTCAGCGACGATACCGATTCCCCCGATACCGGGGGTATTGAGGTGGAGGTAGAAGGGGAGGTATGCAAGAACAGCAACCGGCGGCACCACTCCGAGCATCATCCAGGACATCTTTTCGTCGCGCCCGAAGTTCCCGTAGCGGCGCCAGACCATTAGACCGAATAGAAGCGTGATCGGAGCGTAGATCAGGACGTCCCAGGAGTTGAAAGCGGGCATTGACCCGAGGGAAAGGGCGGTAAGCCCGCAGAGAATCGCCCTCCCCCTCTTCGAGAGATCGCCCCACCGAAGATAGGCAAAAACCAGTAGAAAGAGCAGGAACCCCTGGTTGAAGAAACTCGTGACATGAGGGTGAACGTCGCCCCAGAGCATGGAGAAGATTGGATACTCGTTGATGGTGTTCTCAATCGTCCTGGTGCTTCCCCAGAAGGCGTCAAACCAGGAACTCCCGATCAGGATATGGTAGATCACAGAGGGGTTCGGGATGAAGAGTGCAAGCACCGGGAGCCACCGATGGCGGTCAAGGATCAGGTGCCCCAGAGCGTAGAACGAGACGACTGAGAGGCCTAGCACCGTCGGCAGGGCGAGGTTGAACGTGACCGTCGACGGTGCACCGGATACGAGGCCGAGCGCCCCGTTCATCCAGTAACCCATGTAGTAGTAGACGTCAAGAGTTCCCCCGGCATACCAGGGATCGAGAGGCGGAACGATGGGCTGGCGCATGATCGAGGCCAGGATGGCGTGGTCCATGAACTTCTCCCCGGAGGAGATGGCCGGATTGATCCAGCGCACCTCGAGCATGAAGAGGAAAGGGATCAGGAAGGCAAGATCCCACTTCAGCGACGATCGCACTCGTTCCTTCGTGTAAAACCGGCCTGAACCGGCATAGATTATCGCAGCAACAAACGGAAGAAGAGCAAGCGGGATCGGGAGACCAACAAGAGCGCAATACCAGGAGACGAGTGTGAACAGGAGGATCGATGCCGGGTAGGCGGCGGCTGGCGCGAGGTGGTCGAGGGTACGGTCGAGCACCGGCCAGACTGCTAACTGGAGCGCCTTGATAACCACAAGCCAGATCAGAACCGGAACGAGAAACTCACCCGCCAAACGTATCCTCCCTCTCGATCTCCCGGTTGATAGCCTTCTTCAAAACCTCGATCGACCAGTCGCCGAAATAGTATATCGAACCGACGCCACCGACGAGCGTGACCAGGTTTTTCATCAGGTGATCTATGACCGCGATCAGGGTCGCCGTGGCCGCCGCCATCCCGGCCAGCCCAAAGGTGAGTGCGACCGCGACCTCATACGTCCCAACGCCGCCAGGGGTGATGGGCACCGCTTTTACAAGGTTGCCGATCACGATCGCAAGGATAACCACAGCAAACGGCATTGACTCCTGAAACATAAGGACAACCGCGTAACAGACCAGCACGTCGACGACCCATATAAAAATCGATGAGAGACTGAGCGTCGCGAGCGCACGAGAATGAAGGGAGACCTGTCTAACCTCGTCGAGCATCTGCTGGACGGCTATGAGGATCCGGTTCTCAGAGGATTTCATCCTGCCTGACCAGAAGATCACGGCGAAGAAGAGGCAGCCTGCCCCGAGAGGCAGCGCAATAGCGATGATAAACCAATCAGGGACATCGAGAATGGTGAGAACCAGCAGGAGCGCAACGACGCCGAGCACTGCGACCATCATGACATCAAATACACGTTCGACAACAAGGGAGGAGAACCCCTCGGAATAGGTGGCATCATCATCGTGTTTGAGAATTAGCAAGCGCACAAGGTCGCCGAGACGTGCCGGGACGATGAGGTTCGCTGTCTGGGAGACAAGGATACATGCTGTCGAGAACCAGACACCTTTCTCGACACCGAGTCCATGCAGGATGAACCTGTAACGGAAACCACGAAGTATCCAGGAAACGCCGCAGATCCCCACAGCCACAACCAGGAGTGGCAGAACCGCATGCTCGAGCGTCAGGACGAGATCGTCCCACACGCGGTATAGCATATACCCGATGATCCCTACTGCGATCAGGGTGGGTATGATGATGGCGCTAACTTTTTTCCACATGAAGTCGCCACCAGAGATGCACAATTGCCGATCCCATCTCGACAACATCTTTTCCACGCACGGTTGTCCCCTCGCCCTGCTGCCAGCGCACAGGGAATTCCCTTATCCGGTAACCATTTCTCTGCGCACGCACCAGCACCTCTGTGTCCCAGAACCAGTGGTCCGCCGTGACGGAAGGGAGCAGAGAGAGCAGACGGTCACGCCGGAACGCTTTGAACCCGCACTGATGATCATGGAACCTGCTCCGGAGGAGGAGGCGTACCAGCATGTTGTAACCCCTGCTCGCGATCTCACGACCCCCGCTCCGGGTGATGGTGCTATCGGGGAGGAGACGGGAGCCTGTTGCAATATCGTAGCCCTCCCGGATAGAACCTATCAGTTCGTCAAGGTGCTGCATATCGGTTGCGAGATCTACGTCGTAGTAACAGACGATCGACCCCTTCGCCTCGGCAAACGCCCGGTTGAGAGCGCGGCCCCGTCCGAGTCTATCATCTGCATGGAGCAGCCGTACCCGCGGGTCCCGGGTTTCATACTCCCTGACAAATTCGGCGCTCCCATCGGTGCTCCCGTCTTCGGCAACTATCAGTTCGAACCTGCCGGGTGCAATCTCTTCGAGCGTCTCAAGCGACCGCGGTATGGCGGTCCTGAGCGCCGCAAGATCGTTGTAGACCGGCAGAACGGCGCTCACCTCGATCTCAACCATACGCAAACCTCTCAAGAACCTTTTTTGCCACCTCCTGCCCGGCGATGACCGAACCATTCATGCTCCGCTCGGGGTAGTTCGGCGGGCTGAACATCCCGGCCATAAAGAGACCGTGCTCTTCGTAGTGCGGCAGTCGCTTCCGGAGCCCCGTCGTGTAAACCGGGCCGGCATAGGGGTCGACGGCCAGATGGTGCCAGTGTACCTCACCTTCTTCGACGGAGAAACGCCTGCAGAAATCGGCGAGCATCTTCTTCTCAAACCCCTCCGGGAGTCGATCTGCGAAGTAAGATGCAAGGTAAACGATCTGCTCGCCATACCACTCAAAGGGGGCAAAGTTGGTGTGCGAGACAACCGCACCGTAGGGGGCCTTATCCTTCATGTTCAGCCAGTATATCCCATCGGTCACGTCACGATCGAGCGCCAAGGTCATGCAGGCGGCGCCCTGGTATGGAACGGGGGATATATCCAGACCGGCAAGTGTTGCGGTCACCTGGGGAGGGAGGGTGGATATGACAGCGTCGTAGGCTTCACCGTTTACAAGCCATGCTTCGCCATCCCGCCGGATCTCCTCAACAGGCGTCCCGGGCACTATTGATGCACCCCGTCGCTCCGCCTCCTCCTCAAGTCGCGTGATAAAGTGGTGGAACCCTCCCTTCAGGTAGCCAAGCCGCTCCCCTCCAGGACCACGGTCAGACCTGATGGCAATGCGGGAGATCAGCCAGGCTGCGGAGACCTCTCCCGCCCGGTCTCCGAACTTGCTCTTCAGGAGAGGCTCAAAGAACGAAGCATAGACCCCGGGCCCGAGTTTTTCAAGGACAAAGTCCCGGGCTGTGAGCTCGTCAAGCGTGGCCACGTCAAACCGGCGAGAGCGCAGCGTCAGCAGCCCGAGGCGGGCCTTCTCGATAAGCGTGAGGTGGGGGTAGCGCAGGATCTCGGTGGGGGTGGTGAGGGGATGGATTACCCCATCAACGTAGTAACCGGTGGTTCCTTTGAGCCATACCAGTCTGTCGATAACCCCGAGGTTCTTGAAGAGGGCGAGCAGCGCAGAATCCCCGGCAAAACAATGATGGTAATACTCCTCGATCCAGTAGTTGCCAATCCGGTAGGATCCAAGGCATCCTCCCGGAACAGGCCTTCTCTCGAAGAGATCTACCTCATGCTCCCCCGCGAGTTCAAGTGTCGAGACCAGACCGGATAAACCTCCCCCTACAACGCAGATCTTCATTGATCACCCCTGTACGTGAAAGATATAAGTGTTGTTTTTAATAATTACTTCTAACTCTGTATGCATGGTCTTTATACATAAGCATGGATATATTTAATCAGGCAATATGAGGGTGTGAAAGTAGAATGAGGGTCTTCTTCATAGGATTCGGCCAGGCCGGGGGCAAGATCGTCGATATGTTCATAGAACAGGACAAACGATCTCAGACCCAGAGTTTCAGGGGCATCGCGGTAAACACAGCGCGGACCGACCTGATGGGGCTCAAGAATATCGAGCTCAAAGACCGGCTGCTTATCGGTCAAACGGTTGTGAAAGGTCACGGTGTAGGTACCGACAACGTGACCGGCGCGCGGGTGACCGCCGATGAGATCGATTCAATAATAAATGCCATAGATTCACGCGGCACCCACGATATAGACGCCTTTGTCATTGTAGCCGGTCTTGGCGGCGGAACCGGTTCCGGTGGTTCGCCTGTCCTGGCCCGCCACTTAAAGCGCATATACCGGGAACCGGTCTACGCGATCGGCATCCTGCCCGCCCCCGAAGAAGGCCGACTATACTCGTATAACGCTGCCCGTTCCCTGAGCACCCTGGTGAACGAAGCGGACAATACATTCATCTTTGATAACAGCGCCTGGAAAAACGAGGGTGAGAGCGTCAAGGACGCCTATTCCAGGCTGAATGACGAGATCGTCCGGCGGTTTGGCGTGCTCTTCCGGGCAGGTGAGGTCGGCAAAGCGGGCGTCGGGGAGATGGTCGTGGACTCAAGCGAGATCATCAATACCCTCCGGGGCGGGGGTATCAGCTCTGTCGGTTACGCCATCAGCGAAAAGGTCAATCCGCGCGCCAAGCAGCAGAGCAAGGGTCTCTTCGCCGGTCTGACGCGCAACAAGAAGGAGAAGAGCGAGCAGGTGTTGACGGGTGAGGACAAGTCAGCAAAGATCATAGCTCTTGTCAGACGTGCCATGCTCGGGCGTCTCACCCTTCCCTGCGACTACTCTACGGCCGAGCGGGCTCTTGTCCTTCTCGCCGGCCCACCAGAGGAGATGGACCGCAAGGGTGTGGAGAAGTCAAAGAGCTGGGTCGAGGAGAACATCGCCGGCGTCGAGGTGCGTGGTGGGGATTACCCGGTGCAGAGCGACTACATCGCTGCGGTGGTTGTCCTCGCAACGATCGGGAATGCTCCACGGATCACAGAACTGCTTGAGACTGCAAAATCCACAAAGGAAGAAGTCCTGAAATCAAAGGAGAAGCGTACGACCATGTTTGATGACGGCATTGAGCCATTGTTTGAGTAAGGAGAAGGGGTGTTATGAAGATCGCAAAGATCGTCAGGTGGTTTATCCTGCTGCTGGCACTACTCTTTGTCGTGCAGGCGGCATCGGCGTTTACCATCAAAACTGAGACAATCAACCCTGCAACCGGGCCACTCGAGCCAGGACAGCAGGTGACCGCACGCTACGTGCTTACCTATGATATGGTCACCACGGACCTGAGCGATGAGACATTCGAGTTGAGCACCGGACTGCAGAATCCAAGCTGGGACATCGCCGTATATCGCGATGGGATTGCCGTTTACACCACCAAAAAAACCGGCTACTACCCCGTACTGACGGAGTTTGAGATCTCATACGGTGAAGGCAATACCGAACTAGATATCCAGTTGCGCGGCACCGTCCCCTCGAGCACAACCGGGCAGGTTCTGGTAATCAAGATCGAGCACCTGCGTGGCACCGAGGTGAGAGACACCCACACAGTGACACGCGAGGTCGTGAGTGCAGCCGATATCGAGGGTGCGCTTGCTTTACAGCAGCAGCGCCTCAAAGACCTGAAGGCCGATATGGATGCGAAGGCTGCAGAGGGTGTGGACATATCTGCAGTTCAGGCAAAGTACAGTGCCGCCAGCAGTGCGCTCACCAGCGCCGCCTCGGCAGGGCCGGCACAGGCCATGAATTACATCAACACGGCGAAGTCGAATATCGACGAGGCAAGTGAACTCCTGGACAAAGCATGGGCGGAGAAGTCGGTCGCCGATACCGGTGCGGCAATCGAATCGCTTGATGGGATGATAAACTACTTTGTCGAGAACCGATCCATGGGCAGCGACCCGCAGGTGGTTGCCATCATAACCAAGCGTGAGAGCGCTGTCCAGTTCTATACCCAGGCCCAGGACTACCTGAATGCCGGGAACTACCAAATGGCGCGCTCAAAGGCAACTGACGGCCTGAAAAAAGCAAATGAGGCACTGGCAGATGCAACCGCGCTACGGCAGAAGATCGGTGAGGGGTTCAGTCTCAGTGGAGACTTCCTCCTCTACATCGGCATCGGTGTTGTTGTTGTAGTTCTTGTCGTAGTTGGTGTGGTGCTACTCCGGAAGAGAAGGCGCTGGGACGAACTTGGATAATACGCCTGACCAGGCACACCTTCTTCTCACATCCTTTGCAAAATGTCCCTAAGGAGGAAGTGCATCAGGTGGTTGTCCCTGCTGGAACCTTCGAGAAGACCTCCAGTATTCTGCTTCCAACATTTCCGTCCCTGAAGAAGTAGTAGGCAAGCAACCTGTCTTTATTCTCATCGTACGAGAACCAGTAGTTCAACCGGCATGTTTCTTTCACGTAACCCTCGAGCGCCGGATAGGTATCAGCGTCGTGGGTGATAACAAGGTCAAAGTCGCCGTTGTATATCGTCTCCTCGCTAACCTTCTGGCTGTAGTAAGCAAGTTTTGAGCTCCGATCGCCCCGGTAGTACCAGGGCAGCGGCCAGTATGAGTCGGTCGCGACCGCCACACGGTCAGCGGCATCGATCTTTGCAAAGAGCCACCGGAGGTCCTCTGAGTTCTGGACCTGGACTATGGGTTCGTTTATGTCCGCCGGTGTGAACGCCACGTGAAAAGTCATCGCGACCAGCAAGATGCTCGCTACGACAGCAATTATCGCCTTCTTAGTTGTCATCTGATAGACCGCAACGAAGATCATGGGCAGAAGCTGGTGGAGGATCAGCCAGGGTACCTTCTCCCCAATATAGGCGTATGCTGCAAGCGATAGAAGCATCCAGAATATGGCAAACCTTGCAAACTCCTTCTGCCGATCTATCGGCCGGATCTCCCCGACCCCGGAGATTATCTCGCGAAACCGTCCCCTCAACCCCGGAGGCGCCACTTCCGGTGGCGGGGGCATAGATTCGGGGATCTCTTCTTCGTCAGGATCGGTTATCCCCGTCTCACCTGGTCTCTCCATACCTCTCCACCCTCTCCGCTCTCTCCACCTGGAGATCATGCCCGCAACATCGACAAACTGCAGAACCCCCACGATGGCAAGGATCAGGATCGGTACCTCGTAGAGGATAAAGAGGAGGAGATAGAAGTATGGTGGGCCGCCAAGACGCTGCATCTCGTGCATCGCCGTCCAGTGCTCGATGGCCCGAAGCCACCAGTCCAGTGCCATCTCAGGATGAGCGCCAAACGAGGAGTAGAAAACCGTCGCAATCGCGACCGCGACGAAAACCCCGAGCACAAAGTCCCTGATCCAGTGGGCCGGGAACCGGACCTTCCCGGTCCAGATAAGGTAGATGAGATATACCCCGAAGATCAGGATAACGATGGGCATGTTCTCCTTGGCAGACATCCCAAGACCGATCGCTGTTCCGGCGAGCAGGGCATACCTGGTCTGCCCCCGCTCAAAGTAGTAGAGTAGAGCGACAAGGAGCAGCATCGTAAAGAAGACTATAAAGATATCGTTTCGCAGGAACCGCGAGAAGTAGACCATGTTCGGCGATAACGCGAGAAAAAGCGCTGCTACCAGGGTCTGTTTCTTGTCCAGGTAGCCGAGCCAGTATATGGGGTAAACCAGGAGGACAACCAGGCACCCAAAAAGCGCAGGTAGGAGCCTTCCTGTGAGATCGGAGTCACCGAGGATTGAGAAGACCCCGGCCGTCGCGTAGTAGAGGAACGGCCCATGATACATGGGATCGTATAGATACGTCCCGTCTGTCAGGAGTTTGTAGGCAAACCACGCGTGGACAGCCTCGTCGTGGTGAAAAAGCTTTAAATCAAGCGAGTAAAAACGAAGGGCAACTGTGGCCAGAAATATGAGGAGGAAGACCACCTCGAATGAGAGTTGTTCACGGACCTTCGCCGTGAACGCAGCGGCTTTCACACCGCGCCCCCTCAACTCTCCAGAACGATCTCAATACCGATATCTTTTGGAACCTGTATGCGCATCAACTGACGCAGCGCACGCTCGTCGGCATCGATGTCTATGAGTCTCTTATGCACCCGCATCTGCCAGCGGTCCCAGGTTTCAGTACCCTCACCATCAGGACTCTTCCTGGTGGGTACCACAAGTTTCTTTGTGGGCAATGGGATTGGACCTGCCAGATTGACGCCGGTACGCTCTGCAATCTCTTTGATCCTATCACAGACCATCTCGATCTTCTCAAAGTCGGTTCCTGAAAGACGTATTCTGGCCTTCTGCATCTACAACCACCAAAAAATGTAGGAATCTTCTTATCTCATCTGTTTCGGCGTAATGTCGATGCACATGCCTGCCGCGATGGTCGAGCCCATATCACGGACCGCAAACCGCCCGAGCTGCGGGATCTCCTTGACCTTCTCGATGACCATTGGACGGGTAGGCCTGATCTTGACGATTGCAGCATCGCCGGTCTTGAGGAAGGTGGGGTTCGTTTCCTTGACCTGACCGGTACGGGGATCGAGTTTCTTCTGGAGCTCGACAAATGTACATGCGATCTGGGCGGTGTGACAGTGGAAGACCGGCGTATAACCGACGGTCAGAGCACTGGGGTGGTGAAGCACAACAACCTGTGCGACAAACTCCTCTGCAACGGTCGGCGGTGCGTCAGCAGGGCCACAGACATCACCACGGCGGATATCACCCTTGCCGATACCGCGGACGTTGAACCCTACGTTGTCACCTGGAAGCGCCTCGGGGATCTCCTCGTGGTGCATCTCGATCGACTTTACCTCTCCCTCTTTGTTAGCAGGCATGAAACTGACCTTCATGCCTTTCTTCATGACACCGGTCTCGACACGGCCGACGGGCACGGTCCCGATACCGGAGATGGAGTAGACATCCTGGATGGGAAGGCGCAGAGGAAGGTTTGTGGGCTTCTCGGGTTCGCTGAGCATGTTAAGCGCATCAAGAAGCGTCGGGCCCTTATACCAGGGAGTGTTCGGGCTGGGTTTTGAGATGTTGTCGCCCTTGAACGCGCTCATCGGGATGAAGATGACATTGTCGGGTTTGTAGCCAACGATCTTGAGCAGCTGGGAGAGCTCCGCTTTGACCTCGTTGAAACGCTTCTCGTCGTAATTGACGGCATCCATCTTGTTGATACCAACGATTAACTGGTTGATCCCGAGTGTACGGGCCAGGAAGACGTGCTCTTTGGTCTGTTCCATCACACCGTCTGGTGCGGCGACTACCAGAAGGGCGGCGTCCGCCTGAGATGCGCCCGTGATCATGTTCTTGACGAAGTCACGGTGACCCGGACAGTCCACGACAGTAAAGTAGTACTTGTCTGTGTCGAACCGCCTGTGAGCGATATCGATGGTGATGCCACGCTCACGCTCTTCCTTGAGGCTGTCCATAACCCAGGCAAACTCAAACGAGCCCTTGCCTTTGGCCTCGGCCTCTTTCCTGTAGGTCTCAATGATGTGGGGCGGTACGGTTCCGGTCTCAAAGAGCAACCGACCTACGGTGGTAGACTTTCCGTGGTCGATGTGTCCAATAACTGCTAAGTTTATGTGGGGCTTTTCAACTGCCATAGATTATATCCTCCACTCATATAGGCCTGTCAGCTCAAACAGCCTGCTTATGCGAGTAACCTATACGTGTGACGTATACCATATAAAGCATTTCTATGCGCGCCAGTAGCGCCCATCCTTCAAAAACCATGACAGTCGACAGAATCTTATTTCTGGAGAGTCCATGTTTCTCATACCATGAAGTTACTTGAGTTTCATCGTGATGAGGCAAAGGACAGGGTGACGGTAACCTGCGCGGGGCGAGAGGTCTCGGTCTACTCGCACTGTGCTTACTGTCGCTACTGTGCCGGTGTCCGGGTGGGTAAACGGACGATCCCGACACCGCAGCGTCAGGCGCTGAGTGGTGTCCGACATGGCTCAAACCCGGACGAAAACCTATTAAACGCGGCCATGATGTTTAACTCCCTCGTTCGGGACGGCACCGAGATCGAATGTGAGGACGACGCTGGAGAGGGATTCGCCTCGATGTATTACCGATAGGAGGAGTTAGCGCCCACGGCCGCTCCTTTCCATATCGGTACATCTATCGGTTTCTGCTGTTACTGCTTCTCTTCTGCGGGTTTCGGCCCGAACTCTTTTCGGATCCCCTCTGCAAACGCATCGTAGCCGATCTCGTCCATCTGATCGGCCAGCGGCCTGCCACTCCAGGCACTCCGATAGACCCAGTAAACGATCCGCTCGACCACCTCGACCACCTCCTCAGCGGTCTCGACTGTAACCAGTTCCCGCCCAACAGCTGGAGAGGCCCCGCGTCGACCGCCGACCGTGATCTGGTAATGATCATACTCTGATTTCAGGAGTTGGTACGGGCAGGAATGGATACAAACGCCACACTGGACACATTTGCTCTCATCAAGAACCGAGACACCGTTTTTAAGAGCGATGGCGTGCTGTTTGCAGTACTCCACACAGGTACCGCAGCCAGTGCAGAGACCGGGAATTCGCAGAGGCCGGATCCTGCCGATAACTCCGATGTCATTTAACAGTGGGCTGTTGCACATGTAGGGACAACCGGATATGGCAATACGAAGCCTGATCGCGAGCACCTTCCCAAAGACCCGCTCGTCGATCTTTCGGGCAAGGTCGATAGTCTCGCAGTTAGCATACTTACATCGTTCCGTACCAGGGCAGGCCATGATGTTGACAACCTCGTTCTGCTCCGCACCGAGCGGTGTCCCGTTCTTCTCAAGGGCTTTTGCAATCTTTTCAAAATTCTCGGGTTTTACGTGCGGGATCTCCAACGTCTGGCGCATGGTGAGGTGGAGCGTGCCATCGCCATACTTCTCACTGATCTTTCCTAGTTGCCTGACCTGCGCCGCGGAGAGAACACCTGCCGGAATCCGAACCCGCACCGTTGCATAGTCTGCATCCCGTTCGGTGATGATCCCTCCCCGGGAGTATAGGGTCTGTTCCTGCATCATTCTAAAGTAGTAGATGACGCCAGGATAAAAAAAGATGGTCACGCGAGAGCAATGAGGAGTATAACAACAGCCCGGACTATCTCGTTTGATGCCCCGACGACATCTCCATTTACCCCGCCAAAGACCCGCCGTGAGAGCAGAAGCATAAGTGCAGTGATTATGGCGGTTGATGCAAGGGCAAGCACAAGAGCCGCACGTGGCAACGGCATCAGGAAGAGGGGCAAGGTGAGCAGGAATGCCGGAACCAGAAACCAGGGTTTTGCAAACCCGTGAAGATAAGAATGGATGCCCTCCCGGAAGGGTGCACCGAGAGTGGTGAGCCAGGACATCGCGGTCTTTGCACAGACCTCGGCGGCAAGTATGGTTAGAGGAATGTTCGCAACGACCTGGAGTCCGGAAAATGCAAGGAGGGTGACCATAATCCCTGCAGCAACGGCGCCCGTCCCGGTCGTCCGATCGGTCATGGCTGCGATCCTCTTCTCCCGCCCGCCGTGAGCCATAAGCCCGTCCCCGAGATCGAGCAGTCCGTCGAAGTGGTTGCAACCGGAGAGGAGGAGCACCGCGGCAATGGCGACGGCCGCTCCCACAGTGGGCGAAGTTATCCAGCACGTGACAATGGCCGCTATCCCACCGATGAGATAACCGGCAAGGGGGTAGAGGTATGAGCGGCGAGCGAAGTGCTCGAACTCGACCGGTCTCCCGAGAGGGAGGGAGGTACAGAACTGCAGCAGGGCAAGAACCGATCTCACACCGATCCCATCGACTCGCTGTAGAGGCGCGATGTGCAACCCGCGATCAGTCCTGCGACGGCGTCGTCGAGGAACGGCCCAAGTTCACGTAAGATCCCCGGTTTCTTCTGGTCGTAGCGTGTGAACTCAAACCGCGCGTAAGTTCCTCCAATCACCTCGGCGATGGCCATCCCGATTATTTCGTCCGAGAGCAAAAAGACGGGGTCGTCAGCGATCTCCGAGTTCTCCCGCCGGGTATAAAGTTCGTCCTCGAGCAGGAGGGCGCCGAGGAGGAGTGAGGATACGTTTGGGTCATCGAAAGCCTGCCCGATCTTCGCATCAAGCCTGCGTGTGGCTTCATCCTTATCTATGCCGTGGGGAATATAGAGTTCCATCGCCGCAGCGACGATATCCCCGCGCAGGATACCCTTCCCTTCCAGTCTCTGCTCTATCTCAAACATTGTTGAGGTATTGGGGCTGGAAAGTATTTGTCAGTTGGTATCAAACCGGCATATCCTTGAGGCTACCAGCCTTTCAGCCTTCTCCAGATGGTCGAGAGCGACAGCAACCTCTTCTATCCAGCAGCACATATTCTCTACACAATGTCTCATTACTTCCTCTCCGAAGACCCCGGGATCCGGCCTCGCCACCCAATGATGGCGGTGGTACTTGGGAATACTGTTCTATCAACCGTTCCCGGTATCTCTGGTGCAGGGCCAACACCGGAGAAGACGCTGTTAACGCCGATCCTGGATGCAGAACTCATTACGAACGGCGCGATCACAAGCATGCCGGCCAGACCTAACACCCCAACCGGGTGCCCGACACCAGCCTCCATAACCAGGTCGATGATGGAGCTGACCGGGCTTTCCCCCATCTTCATCAACGCCGGGCTTGTGCACACACCCACAGTCCCTTGTCTGGACGTCTACGGGAGACCAGGTGGCGATCCCCGCCGTGAAGATGCGGTGCCGGATGCAGCGCTACTCTTTGAGCGGGGAGAGAGGATCGGCCGGCTTCTCTCGCACTACAGCGACCTCCTGATGCTCGGCGAATGCGTCCCCGGCGGGACGACCACCGCCCTATGCGTCCTGCGGGCGCTCGGATACGACGCATCGGTCAGCAGCGCCTTTCCAAAAAACCCTATTGACCTGAAAGAGGCCGTCTGTCGTGAGGTTCTCGCCAGGATTCAAGAGACAGGGGCGGAGGAGCCCATGGATATCCTCCGCACCGCTGGCGACCCCATGATGCCCGTCGCTGCGGGGATCGCGAGCACATACTCCGGTGAGATAATATTTGCCGGCGGAACCCAGATGCTGGCCGTTGCGGCCATCATGAAAGCCCTCGGGATAAGGGTGCCGCCCCTTGCGACAACGGTCTATGTAAGGGATGACCCCTCTGCAGGGTTCGGTCGTTCCGTTGCAGAGGTCGGCACCACCGCCTACTACGTCGACCCGAACTTCGATAAGATCGGCCATCCAGGACTCGCCAGATACTGTATCGGCGAGGTGAAGGAAGGGACGGGTGCCGGCGGAGCCCTGATGCTCGCATACCTCATGGGTCACAGCCCGGAGGAGATCTCCCGAAAAGTATTCGATTTCGTCCGGGAGTATGCCTGAGGAAGGACTATTACCCTTTTACGTCCAGTAATTAAGCAATGCTTCCACTCTATGTGGTCAACAACCATGGACAGTTTAACCACCTGATCCACCGGACACTCCGTGATATGGATATAGAGGCCAGGATGATCTCGAACATGACGCCGCCCGACGAGGTCGCCAGCGGTTGCCGTGGCATCATCCTTGGCGGGGGACCCACCCTGGAACGCGCCGGTCTCGCCGGTGACTACCTCGACCTCGATCTCCCGGTCCTCGGGATCTGCCTCGGTCTGCACATCATCGCAACAGCCCGTGGAGGCGCGATCCGCCGGGGTGCAAGCGGGGGTTTTGGTGCGGTCGAGGTGGAGATCCTGGAGCAGGATCCCCTCTTGCAGGGCTACCCGGAGAGGATGCAGGTATGGGCATCGCACGCAGACGAGGTCTCGGTGGTGCCGAAGGGTTTTGTCCGGCTTGCAAGATCGGCCATCTGCGATGTGGAGGCCATGGTCTCCACAGAAGAACGCCTATACGGGGTCCAGTGGCACCCGGAAGTCAGCCATACCTTTAACGGCCGACTTCTGTTTGAGAATTTTGACAGGATATGCTTGGAATAGATGAGATCGCAGAACAACTCAGGTCGATAGGCTTCTGCTGCAGAGAGTGCGGCAACTGTTGCCGGAGGGTCGGGGAAGACTCAAACCTTGTGCTGGTGGGTGCCGCTGAACTCCGTGAGATCATGACTGCTACCGGGATGAGCAGGGAAGAGGTTGTTGAGCCCTACCCCGAGTTCATCAGTGGGGGAAACGGCGGTGAGTACACCCTCGCCTGGTGCCTCCGGCGAACGGCCGATGCGTGTATCTTCCTCAAGGATGGCCGGTGCTCCATCTATGAGCACCGGCCCTGGATCTGCCGCACCTACCCTTTCATGCTGCTCGACGACGAACTGATGGTCTCGGAATGTCCGGGTCTCGGCGCCCCCATATCTTGCGCTGTACGCGATGCTGCGGCCGATCTCCACAGGCGTCAGGCCGCCGAGGCCGAAGAGGAGGCAGAGATCCGCTCAATCTTTCAGGAAACGAAGATTCCACCGGGGAAAAGGGTCGTGATCGATAGTGAGGGCATGAAGGTGCTCGATGGCTGAGATCCGTCTCGTCGGGACGGCGCACGTCTCACAGAAGAGTGTCGAGGAGGTCAGGTCGACCATCGAGGAGTTCCAGCCCGATATCGTGGGTGTCGAACTTGACCGGGGCAGGTTCATCTCACTCACCGAGGAGACGGCTGAACCCTCGGTGACGGAGATCCTGAAGGCCGGGAACTTCGGCCAGATCCTGATCCAGTGGATACTCACATACATCCAGCAACGGATCGGCGCTGAGACCGGTGTGAAACCCGGTGCCGAGATGCTCGCAGCTATCGAGGAGGCACGCGCCCACCAGAAACCTGTGGCATTCATCGACCGCGATATCCGGATCACGCTCTCCCGGTTCTGGGGTCTGATGGGGATCAGGGAGAGGGTCAGGCTCATATGGGCGCTCCTCTACTCGCTTGTGAGCGTCGATAAACAAGAACTTGAGATCGACGAACTCACGGATCAGGATGTTGTGAGTGTCGCAATGGAGGAGTTCAGGAAGTTCTCGCCGCGGGGCGCTCAGGCGCTGATCGACGAGCGGGACGCCTACCTCGCCCACCAGATCCTGATGCTTGCCGAGCGCTACGATCGTGTGCTGGCGGTCATCGGTGCCGGACACATCAGGGGGGTGCAGCGCTACCTTGACGCCCGGGAGACCCTGCCGCCACTTTCTGACCTGACCGCGGCGGTGAAAAAAGGGCTGCCGTGGGCAAAGATCTTTGGAGCAGTGGTCACCATCCTCTTCGCTCTCCTTATCGCCGCGATAGCCTTCTCCGGTCTGGGACTGGACATCCTGCTGACTGCTGTCGTCTACTGGTTCCTGATCAACGGTCTCCTGAGCGCCGCATTCACAGTTCTCGCCGGGGGGCACCCACTCTCGGCCGTCACGGCGTTTGCCGTCTCCTGGATGACCTCGCTCAACCCGCTTCTTGCGGCGGGATGGTTTGCGGCCATCGTTGAGGCAAAGATCAGGAAACCTGCCACTGGAGAGGTCAGGCAGATCATGGAGGCCGAGACCTTCTCCGAGATGCGACGGATACCGCTATTCCGGGTCGTGCTTGTCGCGGCTCTCGCGAACGTTGGAAGCACGATCGGGACGATTGCCTACTTCCTCTTCATATTCCCTGTCCTTGGGGTCGATCCCGCAGTGGTCATCGGAGAGGGATTCTCGAACATGATGCAGGCAATAGCAGGTCTCTTTTAATCCCCGCTCTTTCTGGAGAGCGGCATCGACTCCCGTTCCCCAAGGTATTTAGGCCTGGAATGCCCACAATCGTTACATGAGCTCGATTGGTGGATCGGTTAACCTTGCCGTCACGGTGATCCGGAGCAGGCACAGCGTGCGGAAGTACAAAGACACGCCCATAGACGATAAGATCGTGAAAGACGCCCTTGACTGCGCGCATCTTGCCCCAACCGCGAGGAACGAGCAACCCTGGCTGTTCGGGGCGATCCGCGACCGTGACACGCTGAAAGCAATCGCAGACCTGTCAGATAACGGCCGGTTCATCGCTAATGCTCCCATCTGTTTTGCGGTCTTCGGGAAGAAGGACGCTAAGTACTACCTTGAGGACTGCTGCGCAGCAACGATGCAGCTCATCCTGGCGCTCCAGGGTTGGGGGGTCGGGTCATGCTGGGTCGCGGGGGCAAAGAAAGACTACGCCGAGGAAGTCCGGAAACTCCTGAACGTTCCGGAAGAGTATACCCTCGTCTCACTGGTGCCAGCGGGATACCCGGAGGAGATATCGATCGCAAAGAAGAAACCCCTCGACGAGGTTACGTTCTTCGATCGCTACGAGGAGGAGTAAGTCGGGGGGTGTTAAACCAGTACCTTCAGGCTCTGTCCTGATTTGATGAACCTCTCTCCGGCCGGATTCCGACAGGATGTGCATCTCGACTGGACCACCCCGCCCTCCATCCCTCTATCGGAGTGGCCGGAATTTTTCATACAAAACCGATTTTGCGAAGGAGGGGTGGATAGACCCCGGCGATGCAAAACTCAGATCTCGCTCTGTTTTGCCGGGCAGTAGGGGCAGAGGGCGTTCTCGACATCGTTGGCCTTCTCCCTGACGGGGCAGAGGTACTCTCCGTTCCTTACCTCGACCTTGAGCCCGCCGGGAAACGGCGTCCCTACAGGGTGAGCAGGGAGATCGAGGGCGAAGAGGTTAAAGGCGGCAAGGAGGAAGTAGAGGAGTTCGAGGTGCTGTTCATCCTCTTCTCCAGCAAGACATGTCCTCTCGACCATATCGCAGAACACCTCGTATTCCGGGGGAAGCGGTTCTCCACTGACCTGAAGCCTCCCCTGACGTATGGTGGAGATGAGGGCATGGTGGGTATCAAAGATCTGTTCCACGAGCCTTGGATACAGACGCTGCCGGTAGGCACGTGGGACGAACCTGAGGTCACGCTCAACCCTCCCCCGCACCGCCTGCAGGTCGGAGAGCGAGTAGCGAGATACCTCCAGATACAGGATCTCTGCAAGTTCCGCGCGGGTCTTTGCCGACCTCAGATGGGCGCAGACCCGGCGTACGTTCTCTTTTCCCCTCTCCACGCTCATTGCGCCACAAATACACTTTGATCGTCGAAGCGTATCAGTCCTTCCTCCCGACACCACAACACACCGCATAGTAATATTTATTACCATAAGAAGGAAACTTCTTTCCGTGTATTGCGAAAGAGTAACCGTTCTGGTTCTGGAGGTAGCCGGATGATCGACTCCGGCGCCACGGCCTTTGTCCTCATATGCACGGCAATGGTCATGCTGATGACACCCGCAGTGGGACTCTTCTACGGCGGACTTGTCAGAAGGAAGAACTTCATCTCGATGATAGCCCTCGCATTCATTGCGTTTGCCCTGGTCAGCATCCAGTGGGTCGTCTGCGGCTACAGCCTCGCTTTTGGCACCGATATCTGCGGATTGATCGGGGGACTGGATCATATCTTCCTGCAGGGTGTAGGGATGGAGGGTGACGGTATACCCGACCTCCTATTCATGGTCTTCCAGATGGTCTTCGCGGGCCTGGCGCTTGCAATCGTGACCTCAGGGGTTGCAGAGCGGATAAAGATCAGTTCTTTCATAGTATTCGGCCTGCTCTGGACGACGCTGGTCTACGACCCGCTCGCTCACTGGGCCTGGGGCGGTGGATGGGCGACACAACTCGGTGCTATCGACTTTGCCGGAGGCACGGTCGTCCATATCTCCTCGGGGTTCTCTGCACTGGCGCTTGCCCTGATCATCGGGAGACGTCTCGGGTTCGGCGGTCACGGCATGGAACCCAACAACATCCCGATGGTTCTCCTGGGCGGGGCGCTCCTCTGGTTTGGATGGTTCGGGTTCAACGCCGGGAGTGCCCTCGCAGCGGACGGACTTGCGGTGAACGCTTTCGTTGCAACAAACATCGCAGCTGCGACAGGGGCTCTTGCCTGGTTCGCTCTCGCCTGGGTTCGCGGCCGACCCGGTTCAGTCGGGATAATCAGCGGAGCCATCGCGGGTCTGGTCGCTATCACGCCGGCGGCCGGTTTTGTCGCGCCCATTGCTGCCATCCCGATAGGTGCATGCGCCGGTATCGTCTGCTACGCTGCCCTTGTCTTCCGCATCCGGAGAGGTCTGGATGAGAGTCTCGATGCCTGGGCGATCCACGGTATGGGTGGCATATTTGGCGCTCTCGCCACCGGCATTTTTGCGGTTGCAGCAATCGGTGGCGTGAACGGGCTTTTGTACGGAAATCCGGGGCTTTTACTCATCCAGGCCGTGGATGTGACCATAGCCGTGGGTTATTCGTTTGGCATGACCTGTCTTATCGCAAAGGTTATCGACGCGGTGATGGGGCTTCGCGTCACCGAGGAGGAAGAGTATGTCGGACTGGACATCGCCCAGCATGGCGAGTCTGCGAGGGTATAGGAGGACGACATAGATGAAGATGGTCACTGCAATCATCAGACCCGAGATGTTTAACGCTGTTAGAACAGCGCTTGAAGGCGAAGGCATCTACGGAATGACCGTGAGCGAGGTTATGGGTCGGGGGGCGCAGAAGGGTATCGCCCTCCAGTTCAGGGGAAAGGCAGTGCCGGTCGACCTGATCCCGAAGTTAAAGATCGAGATGGTCGTAAAGGATGCCGATGTTGAGCGGATCATCAGGATCGTCCGGGCACACGCCAGGACCGGTCGGCCGGGCGATGGCAGGATCTTTGTCCTGCCGATTGAGCGGATCTGCAGGGTACGAACAGACGAGGAGGATCCGCCCGAATCCTGATCCCTCCCACCGTTTTGAGTGGTTTTACCCGGTAACACCGCGTGTGCGCGCGTAAGGGGCCATTTTTGCCTCAGAATTGAGGTTCTTCCGCAAGAGAACAGAACAGCCAGCAATTAGACCGGCATCGCCCGGGCGCTGTGCCGCACGGACTCACTCCTCCACCGCATCGAACCAGACCGGGTCGGAGCAGTCTGGCCGACCACCGTAGTTGATCGTGATCTCCTCGCCCTGCCGGATGGAACGGTGAGCGTATATACGGATCTCACCTCGATAAACGTCGCAGACATGTCTCGCGTTCGCGTGAGTTGAGTGGTTGTATAACGAACCGTAGCCAAGCGCCACGGCAGCAAACTCTCCCCACTCAAAGTAGTAATCAAAGAGGTGCGTCTTATCCAGGAGTTCCTGCTCATCTGCTCCGCCGAGCACGATCACCGGGCAGACCTCGATCAACTCTCCGGCCAGGAGATCCCTGCGGGCGAAGACTCCCCGCCCGTGGCATTTCGATGTAGCGACGTACACCGTGTCTGGAGGATAGATTATGCTCCCCCTCTCAACAGCACTATCTCTCATGGTATCGCTGCAGCGTAGTGGTGCGATCTCTCCGGTAAAAGGGATATGCATCCCTGCCATGGCGGATCACGATGCCGACAGGCTACTCTACCAACCGGCAGTAAGAGGGGGTGTGGCCCCGCGCACCCCTCATTGCCAGCGGGGTTGGAGAGCGAAAGGATGTTGTATCCACAAAACCCCACCTCTTAATGGAGGAATAGAGGATAGAGGAGATCATCGCAGCGCAAGACCTGGAGAAACTGTTTGGCGACCTGGTCGCGGTTGACCGTGTCTCGTTCCGGGTCAGGGAAGGGGAGGTCTTCGGATTCCTCGGACCGAACGGTGCAGGGAAGACGACGACCATGAAGATGATCCAGTGCATCTCCCCAAAGAGCGGCGGCAGTCTGGAGGTCTTTGGCATGGATGTAGATACCCACCCGCGCGAGATCAAGAAACGCATCGGTGTGGTGCCACAGGAGAACAATCTCGACCCGGATTTTACGGCATACCGGAACCTGCTGATCTACTCGCGTTACTTCGGCATAACGGGGCGGTTAGCAGAAGAGAGGGCGGATAGGCTCCTCAGGTTCATGCGCCTTGAGGAGAAGCGGGATATCCTGATCGAGAAACTCTCAGGCGGGATGAAACGCCGTCTGATCATCGCCCGGGCGCTCGTAAACGAGCCTGAACTGCTCATCCTCGACGAACCGACTATCGGGCTTGACCCGCAGGCAAGGCACCTGATCTGGGAGACCCTCCGGGGTCTCCGTGCCGAAGGGAACACCCTTGTGCTCACCACCCACTACCTGGACGAGGCTGAACGTCTCTGCGACCGCCTGGTGATCATGGATCATGGCAGGATCCTGGTCGAGGGCACTCCGGCGGATATCGTCCGCGATTATGCTGGAAACGAGGTCATAGAGGTCGAGCGGACAGAGAATACAGTGGCCTGCCTTGACGAACTCGGTGTGGCATATGACCTTGCCGGCGATATGCTCCAGGTCTTCACCGATCATCGCGCCGACGACCTGGTAGGCGAGTTGCTCGATCTCTGCCGGCACGAGGCGGCGGTTACTGTCCGTCCGGCAACCCTGGAGGACGTCTTCCTGCGTCTCACGGGTAGGAGTCTGCGGGAGTGAGGGGCGATATGCTTGAGCGTATTCGGAGGGTGGGAAGTGTCTGGCAGAGGGACCTGGAGGCCTTCCTCAGGACATACCGTGTAAACTTCATTCCCCCATTCATCGAACCGCTCCTCTACCTCCTGGCACTGGGGTTCGGGCTCGGGACATACATAGAGGCGGTCGACGGTGTTCCCTACCCCGTATTCATCGCACCGGCCCTGGTCTCGATATCGGTGATGAACTCAGCCTTCTACGAGTGCACGTACTCCTCGTTTGTCCGTATGTACTACCAGAAGACGTTTGACGCCATCATCGCAACTCCGGTCAGCATAGGTGAGGTGATCGCCGGGGAGATGATCTGGGGCGCCACGAGAGGAGTGATCTACGCCGGGCTGATGCTCCCGGTGCTCATACTCTTCGGCGTTGCCACCATGCCCTCTTCCCTGCTTCTGATCCCATTTGCGTTCCTTGCAGGACTCCTCTTTGCGGGTATAGCGATGTGTTTCACAGCGATCACACCGAGCATAGAGACGCTGAACTACCCCTCATTCCTCTTCATCACGCCTATGTTCCTCTTCTCCGGGACGTTCTTCCCGCTCGACCTCCTCCCGGAGGTCGTCCGCTACTTTGCCCTGGCTGTCCTCCCGCTCACTCATGTTGTCGAGATAAACCGGGCGATCACGCTCGAGGCGGTTTCAGCGGCAAACCTGCTTAACCTCGCCTGGATAGCAGTGGCCACGGCGGTCTTCTGCAGCCTGGCCATCAGGCTTATGAAGAGGCGACTTGTAGTCTAAGGGGGTCAGGTCAAAAAAAGTTAAAATCTGGGTTTTCTGTGCCTGGGAAGGCAGTCGCGACAGTAGACCGGCCTACCTTCCGTGGGCTTGAAAGGAACTTCACACTCTTTGCCGCAGTCGGAACAGACCGCTTTATGGAACTCGCGAGGGCGGTCCTGGAACGAACTTGGGCCCCTGCGGGGGTATCTCTCATTCATATACTTCAACCATGCAGACAATCTGCACATACCCTGATGACCCGCCTGCATATATAGATGTGACCCGGGCAATTCATGGCATCGCATCCATCCTGCGCCGCCCGGCATCTGACGGGTATACAATGCGGGAGATCTCGCACTTACGGGGTTCTTTCCATGGAGAGGGGGAGTCATGACACAACACTTTTATCGATACCATCCTATCGAATGATCATCCAGGTATGCAGACTACAACCGTTCTATTTTGTAAACCGGGAGGATACATGTCCGATTCCGGAAAAGAAACCAGGGGATGCTGACCGGCATGAACGGCGAAGCAAACACTGATGAACCCCCAGATAGCAGGCGCCGGGGCAAACACCAGGAGAGGAGGTCACTAGGCCCTGTCCCAAATCTGGAGAATTACGTAAAGCCTGACTGGTGGAGAGGTATCTTCAACAACCTCTATCTCAAGACCGATGGCGACGTTGTCGAAGATCCCCGGATCACCAGGAATGAGATCGACCGGATCATCCGGATCCTGCACCTCCAACCCGATGATAAGATCCTTGATCTCTGCTGCGGCCAGGGCAGACATACCCTGGAACTTGCGCGCAGGGGATATAACGTCGAGGGGCTTGATCGGTCGCATTACCTGATCCAGCGCGCGCGCTCGACCGCAAAGAAGGAAGGACTTGCGGTCAGGTTCCGGGAGGGGGATGCAAGGAGGCTCCCATACCGCAACGACACCTACGACGTGGCCCTCGTCCTCGGGAACAGCTTCGGCTACTTCGATTCCGTTGATGAGGATATGCAGATCCTCAACGAGCTCCGGCGCGTTCTGAAGCCCTGGGGACGGCTACTGCTGGATATTGCCGACGGCGGGTATCTCAAAGCGCACTTTCAACCAAGGTCGTGGGAGTGGATCGACACGGGGATGTTTGTCTGCCGCGAACGGTCGCTCTCGCTGGATGAACAGCGCCTGATATCCCGCGAGGTTATCACCGATGTCGAGAAGGGCGTTGTGGCCGACCAGTTTTACGCTGAACGTCTCTACACCCCGGATGCACTCCAGAGACTCCTGGAACGGGCAGGTTTCTCCGAGATCGCCTTCCACGAGATCGCCACCGAGTCAGAGCGCAACCAGGATCTCGGCATGATGGAGCGCCGATACATCGTCACCGCTCAGATCAGGAAAGAATGGTCGACGACTAGGTCGACGACGAGGGGGAGAGGGCAGGGAAGGACAAAACACATAGCGGTGCTACTCGGCGACCCGGACAAACCCGATCCGCTGAAACCTGCCTGCGTCTTTGACGACGATGACATCTACACCATCGAACGCATGAAGGCGGCCCTCCGCGAACTGCCCGGGTACCGGTTCACCTACCTATGCAAGCACGATACGCTTATCCGTGATCTCCTGAGGCTGAAAGGACGGGTGGACTATGTCCTCAACCTCTGCGACGAGGGTTTCAACAACGACCCTCGCCGGGAACTCCACGTGCCGGCGCTTCTTGAGATGCTGGACCTCCCCTATACGGGAGCAGGGCCGCAGTCGCTCGCCTTCTGCTACGATAAATCGCTCGTCCGCGGGATCGCAAAGGAGATGGGAATACCGGTGCCGGAGGCCTGTTTTATCGCACCGGGTGACCGCACCTACGAGGTTGGGGTGAATTTCCCGGTGATCGTCAAACCGAACACGGGTGACTCCTCATACGGCATTACCGCAAAGAGTATCGCCCACACCATCGAAGAGATCTCCAATATCATTAACTCCATGCGAGCAACGCTCGGCTACGACCGCTCGCTCCTTCTCGAGGAGTTCCTCACCGGTAAGGATATAAGCGTCGGGATCATCGGGAACCCGCCAGGACCATGCACGGTGCTTCCCATCATCGAAGAGGACTACTCCGCGCTGCCACCCGAACTTCCACGAATATGCGGCTACGAGGCAAAATGGCTACCGGACTCACCTTACTGGAAGATCACATCGAAACCCGCGGATCTACCGGAGGACACCGAGAAACTGATCGTGAGGTGTTGCATCGCACTCTTCGAGCGTCTTGAGTGCCGCGACTACTGCCGGTTCGACTGGCGTCTCGATGCTCAGGGCAACCCGAAACTCCTGGAGGTCAACCCGAACCCGGGGTGGTGCTGGGATGGTCATCTTGCAAAGATGGCAAAGTATGCGGGCCTCTCATACACCGCGATGCTCGGTCGGATCCTCAAAACCGCAGAGGAGCGGTTTGGGATGGAGATGGAAAACAGAACACGGGGAGATGGTGCAGAACGGTTGCCACTTGATGCCGGGGAGGCGGCCTGACCCGGGTCCAGAGTGACAGCAACCATCAGTATATAACCCACGGCCACAGAGATCATATCATATGGCCGACGAATACCGGACCGCGACGGTTGAGGGCAGGGAAGTTCCTTACGATCCGGAGCAACTGCGAAAGATCAGCGAACATCCCTGTTATTCCGATAAAGCATGCCACGCCTTCGGGCGGTGTCACCTCCCCGTCGCTCCGAGATGCAACATCCAGTGTAACTACTGCGTGCGGAACTACGATTGCGTTAACGAGAGCCGGCCGGGGGTGACGAGCAGAGTCCTCAGCCCACAGGAGGGGCTTGACCTGGTCAGAAAAGTCATCAGAGACTACCCCTATGTCAAGGTGATCGGCATCGCGGGACCCGGCGAACCGCTGGCAAACCCCGAGACTTTTGAGACGTTGCGGCTTGTCCACGAGGAGTTCCCACACCTGATCATGTGCATCAGCACGAACGGGCTCCTGCTCCCCGACTCGATCGATGACCTGGAGAGATACGATGTCGGGAACGTTACGGTGACGCTCAACGCCGTCGATCCGGAGATCGGGGAGAAGATCTACTCCTGGGTAGAGTATGAGGGTAAGAGGTATCACGGCCGCGAGGCGGCTGAACTCCTGCTTTCCCGGCAACTCCGCGGAATCGAGATGGCTGTTGCAAGGAAGATGTTTGTAAAGATCAACACCGTCTACATCCCGGGGATTAATGACGAGCATATCCCGGAGATAGCAAAGAAGGTCGGGGAGATGGGAGCGTTCACCTTCAACGTCATACCGCTCATCCCGCAGTATAAGTTCGCCAATATCAATCCTCCAACACCGACAGAGAAACGAGAGATGCAGGACCGGTGTGCTCCCTACATCAAACAGATGCGCCACTGTGCCCGCTGCAGGGCGGACGCGATCGGGAAACTCGGCCAGGACGTCCAGTCCTGTGTCTACCAGCAGACGAAGGATGAGAAGAGCGAATAACCGACTCTTTTTCCCAGCCGGCTATGAGAACGATGGTGCTCCGGCCTGACCAACCGTTTGACCTCGACCGGACGCTATCCTGCGGGCAGGCGTTCCGCTGGGAGGAGGTGGACGGCTGGTGGTATGGTGTCGTGGCCGGGAGGGCGATCCGGATACGGCAGGAGGGTGACCTTCTTATCTTTACCGGAGCGGATGCGCGGTTCATCAGCGACTACTTCAGGCTCGATCAGGACATCCAGTCCATCCTCGCCTCGATCGATCGCGATCCCGTGATCGGCGCTGCCATCAGGGAGTGCATGGGTCTCAGGCTGGTCAGGCAACCCCATTGGGAGTGCCTGGTCTCCTACATCTGCGCCACAAACACAAACATCCCGGCGGTGAAGCGACGGATCGCCCTCATGGCAGAGCGTTACGGAAAACCGATAGAAGGACCTGCCGGCAGGGCTTATGCGTTCCCGGAACCTGAGGCACTTGCAACGCTCTCCTGCACAGACCTGCGGGAGTGCAAGGTCGGTTACCGGGCGGACGCGGTCAGGGAGGCCGCTCTGTATGTGGCGGAGAACCAGGACTGGGCGGAGCGGATCGCCGCCCTCCCTTTCGAGGAGGCCCGAGAAGCGCTGATGCGGTTTCGAGGGGTCGGCCCGAAGGCGGCTGACTGCGTGCTGCTCTTTGCGTTCGGCTTCTTCGAGGCGTTTCCGGTCGATGTCTGGATCCACCGGATCATGACAGAGGCGTACCTCCCGGAACTTGAGGGGAGGGAATGCACCCCTACGGTCTATGAGCGGATCCGAAAATTTGCACGGGAATACTTCGGGGATTACGCCGGGTATGCACAGGAGTATCTCTACTGCGTCCGGCGGAGTGGGCTGCCGGCAAGAAACGGTTTCACCGCCTTGAACCCTGCTACCCGACAAAACTCGCGATAAACCCGTTTTCCCGCATTCCGAGCACCTCTTCCGGTCTGCCATCAGCAAACAGCCTTCCATCCTCGATGAGGCAGAGACGGTCACCGAGTTCCACGGCGTCACGCAGGTTGTGGGTGACGATGATGCACGGGATACCGGTCTCCCGGATCCTCTCGCGGAGTTCACGGCGCATTGCACTCTGGGCACGCATGTCTACCGCGGCGAGAGGTTCGTCGAGCAGGAGGAGGTCCGGTTCGAGCACCAGTGCCCTGGCGAGGGCTACACGCTGTCGCTGTCCACCGGAGAGTCGGCCTACGTTGATATCCGCGAGTTCTGAGATCTTCATCACCGCAAGTTGCTCCGCAACCGCGCGCTTGATCTCCGGTTCTGGTAGCCTTCTGCACCGGAGACCGAACGCTACGTTCTCAGCAACGGTCATGTGCGGGAAGAGGGCGTAGGACTGGAAGAGGTGGCCGATGTTCCGGCTCTCGGGCGGTACGTTGATCCGCTCTTCGCTCGAGAAGAGTATTTTATCACCGAGCGTGATCTCCCCCTCATCGGGTGTGAGGATGCCGGAGATCAGGTTCAGCACCGTCGACTTGCCCGCGCCGTTCTCCCCGATCAGGACAAGGGTCTCCCCGGGCCTGACTGATAGCGCGAGATCAAGGACGAAATCGCGGAGTTGTCGGACTGCACGAAATGCGAGCATCAGAACTTCCTCCGGGTGATGACCTTCACCGCAGCGATAACCACGAACGATATCATGACCAGGATGATCGCAAGACTGATTGCCGCATCCAGGTCACCCTGCATCGTTGTGTAGATGGCAAGCGGCATCGTCCGCGTCCGACCCTGGAAGTTCCCGGCAAACATGATCGTAGCGCCGAACTCCCCGAGTGCACGGGCAAACGAGAGTATCGCACCGGAGACGAGGCCACCCCACGCAAGCGGGATGGTGACCCTGATGGCGACGGTAGGCGGGGAGGCGCCAAGCGTCCGTGCTGCATCCTCATATATGCGGTCGACCGCCTCGAAACTCGCCCGCGCCTGCCTGATGTAGAACGGCGATGCGACAAATACCTGTGCCAGGATAACCGCAACCGTGGTGAAGGCAATGGATATACCAAACTCATTGAGATACTGCCCGACCACGCCCCGGCGTCCAAACGCCATCAGGAGCGCGATGCCCGCCACTGCAGGCGGCAGGACGATAGGGAGATCGGTAAGGGTATCGACAAGTGCCCTCCCGGGGTATTCGTGTCGGGCGTTCACCAGGGCAAGCGGCGTCCCGAATAAGACGACGATCGCCGTGCTTGCCGTAGCGGTGGTGAGGGAGAGGGAGAGAGCGTCGATCACCACCGGTTCGGCGAGAGAACGGAAGAAGGCTTCCGGCGATATCCGCAGGAAGAGTGATACGACCGGCAGGGTGACAAAGAGGGTGAATAGCACAAGAAAGGCGGCGACGAAGAGGGTTAGAACCCCTCTTGAAAACCGCACACGCCCCGCGTGCCGAAACACCTCACGACCCTGCCGGGAGGGGGTCGAATCCATAGTCTTGCAGGATGGAACTGCCGACCGGGCCGCGGATGAATTCCACGAACGACTTCGCTTCAGCCTTGTGCGCCGAGTCTGCCAGGATGCCAAGCGGGTATGTGGCCATCACGTTATACTCCTCCGGGATATCGATACGTGTCACTTTGGTCAGGTCCTCCTTCGAGACATCGGACTTATAGACGAACGCCGCGTCTGCCTCGCCAAGCGCCAGTTTGGGCACAACGTTGCTCACAGCTGTCTCCTCGGAGATGACGTTGTTCATAACGGCCTCCCGGTAAGCCTCGCCGTAGGCAGGGTCGGCGGCCAGTTTATCGAGCACCTGACGGGTGTAGTCACCAAAGGGAACATCTTTTGTACCGATGACGATCTTCACGCCGGGTTTTGCCAGGTCTGCAAGTCCGGTGATCTTCGCCGGGTTATCGATCGGGACTATCAGGGCCATGCTGTTCCCGACGAAGTTCACGACGGTATCATTATCCATGAACCCGGCGGCCTGAAGGGCCTGCATGTGCTTCGTACTTGCGGATACGAAGATATCGGCGTTTGCTCCCTGCTCGATCTGGGTGCGGAGCGTCTGTGAACCGTCGAAGACCAGGTCGACTTTGATTCCCGGGTTCTCCGCTTCGTAGGCTCTGGCGATGTCAGTGAAGGCTCCGGTAAGCGATGCGGCCGTAAAGACCGTCAATGTTGTCTCTCCAGGGGTCTCCCCGGTGTTCGTGCATCCCGCAACCATCAGGCTCGCTATGACCACGAGACTCAGGACGGCAAGGATTGCCGTTTTTGATTGTTTCATTTCTGTCACCTTGTTCATATGGAATTGCGGCCCATTCTATTTAATTTAGCTGATTTTATGACCATATCAAAGAGATTTGATTTACTACCCGGTTTGGTATAAAAATGTGTGCCTCGACCAGGGCCGGAGGGCAGGGTCATAACCACCATCATACCGGGAATGGTGGTTACACCTTATCCTGACCGACGCGCCACGAAACCCCGGAAAAGCACGGAATAAGGGGAGCGAGAGAACAGGCCAGGCGGCGAGGCCAGTTATACTGGCAGGGATTCAGGAGGTAGAGACCGCAGTGGATCTAAAGAGAGGCTTTCAAACCAGTTTCTTCAGGCGATGCCCCGGTTTAATAAGCATCATCCAGGAACATATTCCGGATGGGGTCTGCATCGACACAAAACCGCCCCCACTCATCCGGGATTTGCAAGATTTGCAGGTAGAGATCGTCTCGACAAAAAGTGAGGAGACGGTAGACTCCCTGCCTGGAGAGACAGGGGGAGGGGGAGATTCATCATGAAATACTGTGCCATGGTGATGGAACAGTTCAATGACTCAAGGTATGCCCCTCTCTGAAGACCGCCTTTACCACCTGCACCCTACCTAAAAGATGGAAAAACGGAGATTCATCTCTCGCGATCTTTCGGGCAATCTGATGGGGCGAATCGCCGGAGGAGAGAGGGGCGCTTGTAACATGGACGTCGTACGAGGCAAGAACGAAGGGGTCAACGATTCAGGATCGTCCCCCTCCAGTCACTCTTCTGAGACAGGAGCATTCAGAACTTTATTCAAAGACCTTTAAGGAGAGATAGGTCCTGGGCCTGGCCACAGATCATGAGCCATCCCAAGTTATCTCAAACCTGCAGTGATCAAATCCCATTGAATAGCACCCGGTCTCGATCGCCACTGCAGATCGGGCGTAGTGGCGGGAGAAGAGAGCACTCAGGATACCCGAGTCAAATGCGCACGCGGGCCGACCGGTCACAGGGAGATCGGCGCACTCGAAACAGTCATAGACAAGGAGGGTGAGGGGATCCAGTCTTTCGATCTCGACCCGTCCGAGATGGTGCACCTCCCAGAACCGGGCAATATTTGTGCAGAACTGTTCAGTATCCGGTTCGGCAAGCGTGGGGTAGAGTACCTCACCCACGCACCTCCCCGCCCGTGTCAGAAGAGGGTCAAGCAGGATCCCTTCCTGCATTAGCGCGACCCGGATCGTCCGGAACGCCAGACGGTAGAACTCGAATGGATCGGCCATACCCCTCCGGTATGCCCCCGCGTAGGCGGCGAGGTCGCCGGTCACCCGCCCCTCCGGCGAAAGGCTCGCGACCAGGTCCCCGGTGAGGTAGAAGACCTTCCGCCTCGAGTCCTCAGGGTCGGCGCGGGATCCAACCATACCGGCAGCAGCCATCTCCTGGAGGTGCACCGAGACCGTGGACTTTGCCCGGCCCACAAGCGCAACGATCTCCTCGAACGTCCGCTCCCGCTCATGGAGGGCTGCCAAGATCGCGCGCCGCACAGGGTTCTCGACCGCCTGCGCCCCATCAGGGGTCGAGTAGAGGTCTATCTCCTGCCCGGGCTTATGTCGGCCAGTTTTCCCACCGACGTCCATACCCTGCTCCATAGAGTAAGATCGAAACGAAGATATATCAATTGTTCGGATATAATAGAATGTTCGCATTATACCGAACAAAGAGGTGATGAATATGGATATGAAGGCTGTAAAGCTTGCACCCGGTGTACACTGGGTTGGAGCAATCGACTGGAATCTCAGGGAGTACCACGGCTACACCCTGCCGGGAACGACCTACAACGCCTACCTCGTCCGGGGTAGTGAGAAGACAGCACTAATCGACGGAGCATACCACGGGTTTGAGAAGGAGGTGATCGCGCGCATCAGGTCGGTCTGCGACCCTTCAGAGATAGACTGTATCGTCGTAAACCACATCGAGATGGACCACTCGGGTACCCTCCCTGAGTTCATGCGCCGGATGCCCGACACGCCGATATACTGTACGGCGAGAGCAAAGGCAGGTCTTGCCCGACACTATGACACGACAGGCTGGAAGATCCATGTTGTCAGGAGCGGTGACACGCTCGACCTCGGCGGGAAGACGCTGACGTTCCTGGAGGCGCCGATGCTCCACTGGCCTGACTCGATGTTCACCTACCTTGGCGAGGACGCAATCCTCTTCCCGAACGACGCCTTCGGGCAACACGTCGCGAGTGCTGCGCGGTTCGACGATGAACTTGGGATCGATGCGGCAATGGCCCATGCGAAGAAGTTCTTCGCAAACCTGATCATCCCGCTTGCACCAAAGGTCCTGAAGAAACTTGATGAGGTTGGAAAGCTCGGGATCGATATCCGGATGATCGCGCCAAGCCATGGCATCATCTGGCGGTGGCACGCAGGGGAGATCCTCAAAGCCTACACCGACTGGAGTCATGGCGTCTCAAAGGATAAGGTTACGATCGTCTACGACACCATGCACGGTTCGACCACCATGCTGGCAAAGGCGATCGCCGAGGGCGTGATGTCCGAGGGCGTTGACCTCCGGCTATGTCTCCTGCGCGACGGCCGCTACGAGGGGACGCACCGGAGCGATATCGTCACGGAGATCCTCGACTCAAAGGCTGTCCTTGTGGGGTCACCGACGCTCCAGGACGAGGTTCTCCCAACGGTTGCCGGGTTCCTGAGTTACCTCCGCGGTCTCCAGCCCGGTCGCCTGACGGCGAAGAAGATAGGTTGCGGCTTCGGATCGCATGGCGGCATGGGCGGCGCGGTCGCCCAGATTGAGGAGGCGCTGAAAGAGGCCGGGATCGAGGTGATCGAAGGCGGGTTCCAGGTAAACTACCGTCCCGACGAGGACGAACTCACCAGGGCATACGAACTTGGGCGCAGGGTGGCGCGGGAGATCCGGGCGCGGTGATACCACCCCGGATCGCTCTCCCAAAAATTTGTACCACTATTATAAAAGCGCGCACCATGAGCCAGAAACTCCAATACAGAGCATGAATACTGATTATGCAGAAAAAACAGGCCGGCGCTTTGCAACACCAGCAGTCGGGCCATGGTAATTAGCCAGACAGATCTCGTCCCGATATCCCCGGATAGAGGTTCCGGGGAAAAATAACTTTTCTTTTATACCCCTGCCCCGGCGCTAAGCCCACGCCTCATCCAGACAAAAGCCCCAAGCGCCCCGACCTGCATAAACACAAGGAACCCGATGACGTACGGGACAGAAAAGGTGTAGGTCCAGCCGATGACAGCGCTCCCGGCAAACCAGGCAGCCCCGTAGACCGTATTGAATATCCCGTAGGCCGTCCCGCGCTTGCTGACGTGGGTGTAGTCCGCAAGAGCTGCACGTAGGATCGTCTCCTGTACGCCCATCGCCGCACCCCAGAGCACCACTGCGGCAAAGGCAAGAGCGTGGTCAGTCCCGAAGGCCAGGAACGGGATACAGATTCCAAGGAGAGGCACCGAGAGGAGGGTAGCAAGCCCGAACCGATCATACGCCCGCCCTATAGCAAGCGCCGCAACGGCATCTACGCCCATGGCAACGGCGTAGAAGAGCGGGATCTCAGCCTCCGCAACCGTGCCGGTGACAGCGAAGTGGTAGGCGATGACCGGGAACGTCGCAAAGCCGGCCATCGTGAGCGCGGTGAAGACCCCATAGGGTAACAGGGTGCGAGGAAGTGATGCCGCTTCACCAAGGATAGGGGCGCTCTCCTCAAGCGACGCTGGCTCCGGCACGCTGCGCCTTGCAAAGAGGAGCGCAAGAATCATCAGCACAAACGGGACTGTAAGAAGGGCAAACCCGCCCTGGTATTCCCCCTCCATAAGAAAGATTGCGGCGAACAGGAGCGGCCCGATGATCGCCCCGACCTGGTCGAGAGCCTCATGCACGGCAAATCCCCATCCCCTGCCGACTGTTGCGGTGGCGTTTGAGAGGATGGCATCGCGTGCAGGCACCCGGATACCTTTCCCAACCCGCTCAAGGATGAGGAGGAGGCCAGCGATCTCCCAGGACCCGGCAAGCGCGAGGAGGGGGACGGCGACGAGCATCCCGTAGCCTATAAAGGTGATCGCCCAGTAATGCCTGGTGGCATCGGCGAGGTAACCCGAGGCCAGACGGAGGGCATAGCCGAGGAACTCACCAAGTCCGGAGACAACCCCGACGGCAAGGGCACCGGCACCAAGAAGATAGAGGTATGGCCCGGCAACGCTCCGCGCCCCTTCATAGATTATATCGCCAAAGAGGCTGACAACACCAAATAGGAGTATTACTGTATATGCTGCGCGGTGTTTGCCGTCCACGAGAAGGTGGATCTTTTGTTCATAGGCCATAAGACTTATTGATGGGTACCTCCCACGAGGGGCCCGTCCAGAGCATCTTTTCCAGGACGCTCCTCCACCGAAAACCTATAACCCTCATGAGGGTCAATTAGATCCACCAGCGCGAATATGACGAAAAATTCCCTGTTCGTGGAGAGATTGGAGGGGGTTTCAAACTCCTGCGGGGGAGGGTCATGAGCGGCGATACCAACAACATGTATGCCCTGAGCATCATTACAGAGAACAGGGCAGGCGTGATGCGCGACGTGGCCACCGTTATGGCGGATTATATGGCCAACATCCAGATGATCCAGCAGTCGATCATAGCCTCCGGCCCAAACACCGGGAGGGCTTCCATTTACCTTGAGTTCAACGAATGCAAGAATCACGGCGACATGGTCGCCGACCTCGCGCGTGTGCCCTCTGTCATCGAGGTCACCACCTACCCACCGTTCTCCCGGATATTCGGGTCAAGGGTGATCATCATAGGCGGCGGGGCGCAGGTGGCACAGGTGGCGATGGGCGCGGTGAACGAGGCGGATCGGCACAACATCCGCGGCGAAAGGATATCGGTGGACACGATTCCCCTCGTCGGCGAACAGAACCTGGCGCTCGCCGTTGACGCTGTAGCGAGACTCCCCAGGGCGTCGATCCTTGTGCTCGCCGGGTCGCTGATGGGCGGCGAGGTCTCGCGCGCTGTGGACAGAGTCCGGGCGGCAGGCATTCCGGTGATCGCCCTCAAGATGGCCGGGAGTGTCCCGCAGCACGCCGACCTGGTCGTGACCGACCCCATTCAGGCAGGGGTTTTTGCCGTGATGCACATCAGCAAAACAGCGGTCTTTGATATCAACCGCGTGCGGGGGCGTGAGTTCTGATGGACCAGATAGACAGGGCTGTCCAGGTGCTGCGGCGTGACGGTCTCGTAGTCTACCCAACCGAGACTGTCTATGGCCTGGGGGCGGATGCGCTCTCGGAGGATGCGGTGATGAGGGTGTACGAGGCCAAGAACAGGCCGGTCGGCAAACCGATCTCGGTCGCGGTCTCGGATATGGAGATGCTCGAAACCATCGCGGAGGTGGATGATCTTGCAAGGGAGTTTATCGAGCGGTTCCTGCCAGGCCCCGTGACGGTGATCCTCCCGGCGAGATCGTGTCTGCCCCGGATCCTCACAGGAGGGACAGGTCTTATCGGGATCAGGTGGCCCGACAACGAGATCGCCATAGAGATCATAGCCCGACTCGATGCCCCGATCACGTCAACCAGCGCGAATATCTCGGACGACGTCGCGCCGACCCGACCCGATGAGGTCTCCGTCCCCCACGACTATCTGATCGATGGGGGGAAACTTCCAGGAACGCCAAGCACCGTGGTCGACCTCTCTGCCAGACGAATCCTGAGACGGGGAGCGGAGTGGGAAGCGGTGGAAGAGTTCCTGGGGAGAATACGGTGATCCATGCGACCGATACGACTCCGTGACTTTATCGAGGATCGCGATGGCTGTCTCTACGCGGTCTCGACCTACGACAACAGCGAGCGGGTCGGGTGCATACTCCGCTACGTTCCTGACCCGGAGGGAGAGCGAAGAGACCCGAGAGGGCGACGCTACCGCAAATACGATTTTTCCGAGGCGTTTGCCTGGATCCGAGAACACAAACCGGAATACCTGGACACCGTCCACCGGGTGCCTCGCAAGGACGTGGTCAGGGTCTACAAACCGGAAGAGGAGATCGGGAACGTGGTCGCCCGTGACCTTCGTGTGACACGACTCCTCTCCTACTTCGACCTGCCAGCCGGGTCGTTTGGCTGCACTGGGTCACTCCTCTGTGGTCTCGAGAACGCTTCATCAGACATAGATCTTGTGGTCTACGGCGATGCCTGGTTCACCGCGCAGCGCCAGCTCTCTCATCTGGTGGAGACCGGATTGATCCCGCCTATGAGCACCGGGATGTGGCGGAAAGTCTACGAGAAGAGGATGCCGGAGATATCGTTCGACACCTTCGTCCTGCACGAGCGGCGGAAGTGGAACCGGGGCGAGTTCGAGGGGACATACTTCGATCTCCTCTACACCCGCTCTTACGCGAACCTGGACGCTCTCCCGACCGGCGCAGGGAGGGTGATTGACCGGGCGACGATCGAGGCGACGGTCACCGACGCCTCCCTCTCCTTTGACAGCCCGGCTGTCTACTCGGTGGACCACGACGAGATCAGCCGGGTGCTCTCCTTCACCCACACCTACTCCGGGCAGGCGCTGGCGGGAGAAGTCATCGAGGCCAGGGGTGTCGTTGAAGAGCACGGCGATGAGCGGTGGCTGATTGTCGGCACGACCCGGGAGGCGAGGGGCGAGTATATCATCTCGAAGACCCTGCTCGAGAACGCCGGATACTGAAGAATACCGGAAGCACCCCCCACTCCTGCCTGCCGTCCTACTCGAATGATCCACTTTTTCGCTGCAGCACCATCTCTCAGAATAGGTCCGAGAGCCGTCTTGGTCCTGCAGTGCAGCGTTCAAAGTGGGGACAGCCCTCGCATGGCGCCCGGATTGGGCGGGGCGGGATCTCGCCCGCGACAACCCGTTTTGCCGCCAGGATCGCTCTGAGCATTGCCCGCCGATCCCTGGGTTGGGGCTCGACGTAGCGAGAGAGACCGCTGGCGACATACTCGACGTATCCCCCGGCTACGGGACGGGCGAGCGTCTCACGGAGACAGGCGGTGTAACAGGCGATCCGGATCCTGTCAGTCGCATAGACGCCGGCTTTAGGGGCGGTGCTCGAACGGACTATAGCAAACGTTCCGTCCTCAAAAACCTTGTCGACCCTGCCGCGGATGCCGAGCAGGTCGGACTCAACCCCGAGATCGGTCTGGACAGGACGCTGCCAGGAGGTCTCGCTACAGGCGGCGATGCAACCGTCGAAGAGTTCTCTGGCGTCATCGGGGGCATCCGGGAGGACGCAGAGAACCTCGCTCCAGATCTCCTCCGGATCCAGGAGTTCCCAGAGGTGCATGGAGACCTGTTTGCAGACGGTGTAAGCGGGTGACTCATGGTGTTCATCCGAGCGCTCAAAGTAGTAGCGCCGGGGGCAGATGTGGCAGGCGATGACGCCGGATATTGGGATATACTCGTTCATTCTCTCAGCAACACCGTTAGGAAAAGGTTACGCAAGGCAATGCTATAAAACACGGGGCTTTGTTCCCCTCGCTCTCAACTGAGGCCATCAATCCGATGCCCCCTGGTTTGATAACCCTTCCCCCCCCATGGATTTTGAGGGGGCACGCCTCGCCAAAGACCTCCCACCCGTCAGTCCCTCTTCCGAACTTTGACTCCCCACCACCAATCACCACACGCTGCAGCCCTTTGAGGGGGGCGGGAAGAGGCGCTGAAAGCGCCGGGTGGCCACCGGATGACGGGGGGCTTATCATCCAGTAAAGAGACTGCTCGGTGGCCACGCGAGAGGGAGAGAGGGAGGGAACGTCCCGTCCCCTCCCTCTCTCCCTCTTCCCGACTGGCGATACCCCCGCGATACACTGCAACGGAGGAAACCATCCTATTCGCGGTCTCATCGAACACTCATTGAAATCCCGTTTCTGCCCCGGACACAGTTTCCGTGAGAACATCGCCCAGCACTGTCCGCCCCCGGGGAAGGGGGGTCGGCGAAAGATCTTCACCCAGGGCGATTTGATGTGTCCCGCGAATGCTGCCGGAAAACGGTGGCGGGTTTGTAAATCAGAATCGTTGAACTGATGGCCTCTCAACGGGCGCGGTTACCTGTGTCCGAAATATCGCGGGAGGACCACATGGCCATCGATCAAACAGGCACCGCTCTTTCCACCATGTAGAGACCAAACCTTATGCCGATGGGGGTCATAGAAGATGAGTATGGCCAACCACGAGATATCGGTCAGCATCCCCTCAAACCTCGATCCGGTCTACTCGAACCGGATTCAGATCGCCTACAAAGAGGATGAGTTCACCTTCCTCTTCCTGCACGAGATCCCGGGCGCGAACCAGGCACGGGCGAAGGCAATCGTCTCGATCAGTCCCCGCCACGCGAAAAATCTCGTCGAGGTGCTTTCAAAGAGTATTGCCGACTACGAGCAGAAGTTTGGCAAGATCTCCGCGCCATCGTCCGCCCAGCAGCAGGATGGCAACGTCACCATCCGTGGCTATTCCTGAGGGTGGCCGGGGCGGTTTGGTTACCAAGAGGTGATACCTTTTTAATTTTAGAGGTGGAATGTTTTAGGGCAGTTGCCGCTGTGGCTTAGTGGTATAGCGGCTGATTCGTAATCAGCAGGTCGGGGGTTCAAATCCCTCCAGCGGCTTTTTTATCGATTAGATTTCTATAATCACGTGAATTTGTCCTGCCGCCAGGGAAAGGATAGATGAAACTATCCCCGACAAAAACCTCCTCAGGCGGAGAGAGCCGATTTTACAATCTTTAAGAAGTAAAACCCCTCCCTCCTCAGACCCTGGATAAGGTATGACGGTCTCAGGTAGAAGTCCCGGAACGCCTTCCTCTGGAGTTTCTTGATCTCCTCCCTGGTGAGGGACGAGGTCTCGACGACCGACGAGAGCAGGTCATACTGCGACCAATCCATCTGCAGACTGCCGTCTTCACGAACCTTGCTGAAAAAATCCGTGCCAGGGTATGGTGTTGCAACCGAGAAGAGGGCAAAACTCGGCTTCAGACTTTTTACAAACTTTATGGTCTTATTTGCCGTCTCCCGGGTCTCTCCAGGAAGCCCGATCGCCGCCGAGGCTATCGTCCTCATGCCGAGATCGTGTGCAGTAGCAAACACATGTTTGATCTGATCGATATGCGTACCCTTCTTGACCCTATCGAGTATACCCTGGTCTCCAGATTCCACACCAAAAAAGAGTGTGTGGCATCCTGCTTTTTTCATAAGATCCATAAGGCTTCTATTGATCCTGTCAACTCTGGCGGTACAGCCCCACTCGATACCAAGATCCTGTTTTATGACCTCTCTGCAGAACTCTTCAACCCAGCGGGGGTATAACGTGAAGGTGTCGTCCATGAACCCAATAGCCGAGATCCCGAGATTGTCCTGGATCTGCCTGATCTCCTCCACCACGTCTCCAGTAGAGCGCCTGCGAACACGTTTCCCGTGGAGGGCGGATGATGCGCAGAACGAGCACTGCATCGGACAGCCCCTGCTGCAGATCATGGTTGCGACCGCGAGGTTGTCATCAAAGACCCGGTAGTTATCTGGGGGGACAAGGTGCCTGGCCGGGTATGGCAACGCGTCCAGATCCTCCACCGGCGGTCTGTCCGGGTTCTCTACGATCCTCTCACCCCGACGGTAGACTATGCCATCCACCGCTGCAAGGTCGCCACCAATCCTGAGGGTTCGGTAGATGTCCAGAACGGTGTATTCCCCCTCACCTTTCACGATTATATCGATGGAAGTGTTCTCCCGCAGGATCTCGTCGTGCATGAAGGTGGCGTGCGGGCCGCCCAGCACGATGTATGCATCTGACACCCGTCTGACCGCTTCGGCCGAACGCAGCGCCTCGAGGATAAGGGGTGTGGTGGAGGTGATGCCAACAAGGAACGGTTCGGTCTCTTCCACACGTTTCTCGATCCCGGAATAATCAATATCTCCTGCGGCGCAGTCGATCACCTCGACGTCCACCCCGTTCTCTTCGAGCACTGCAGCGATGTAGAGGATACCAAGTGGCGGTATCCTGATATTGAAGTACTTTTTGTATTTGGACTTCGTGTCCGGCGGGTTGATCAGGAGTACATCCGCGGTCATTGTTCTTACATGGTGTATCTTCCATTATAGAACTGACTGACACCCGGGAAGGTCCTGGGGTTGCGATGGCCAGAGACCACAGGCACCCCTTCTAAAGAGTCCTCAAAATGCCTCACATACATCATGGCCTGGAAACGACGCCTCTCCGCACGATGGCCCGGCCGTATGCTTCCAGAAGATATCCCCCTCCCGGATCCAGCAGCGATGAATGGCATCGCCCCCGATAGAGAAAGAAATATCCCTTCTCCAGGCCGAGAACTCTCTATCAGATAAGAGACCGCACCGGATGGATGGCCGATGGAGATCCCGCCGCAGATTCATGAGAGAATGGCCAGGAGCATGGACGACCGTGAGTTGCTCCTCTCGTCCAGGGCAACCCGGAACGCCGATTACACCAGACGCTCTGGCCGCAAGCCTGAAGAACCTGTCATCAGGCCCCCTTTCTCCAGGGACGCCGACCGGATCGTTCACTCAAAGGCCTACGCCCGCTACATAGACAAGACCCAGGTATTCTACCTGATCGAGAACGACCATATTACCCACCGGGTCCTCCACGTCCAGCTCGTATCAAAGATCGGGCGGACGATCGGCAGGGCTCTCGGTCTGAACGAGGACCTGATCGAGGCGACCGCGCTAGGTCATGACATCGGTCACACCCCATACGGCCACCAGGGAGAGGAGTACCTCAACGAGATCTGCCGGGAATACGGCGTCGGGGGGTTCCACCACAACGTTCAGAGCGTCCGGTTCCTGGACAACATCGAGGAATGCGACCTCACGCTGCAGGTGCTGGACGGGATCCTCTGCCACAATGGGGAGACCCACGACCGGTGCCTGGCGCCCGAGGGCGAAGCCACCTGGGACTCGTTTGAGGAGAAACTCCACCGAATCGAGGCCGGAGGCGACGCACTCCCTCTTACCGCCGAGGGGTGCGTCGTCCGCTGCGCCGATAGCATCTCATACCTAGGCCGCGATCTTGCGGATGCCCTGGAGGTTGAGGTGATAGATGAAAGCGATCTCGCCGTATTCCCGGAGAACTGCATGGCACTTTTCGGGATAGAAAGAGCGGGGAGGGAGGAGTTCTCTGAGATAAACCGGAAAGTGCTTGACGTTCTCATAAAGGACATCATCGCAAACAGCTATGATACAGACATCATCGCATTCTCGGATGAGGCATCAGAGTCTGTTAAGGCCTTCAAGGAGTTCAACAGGCATAAAATCTACAAGAACGAGAGACTTGTCAGAAACCGGGAGAAGATCCGGTTCATGTTCCGTTACCTCTTTGAGCGCGTGGATAAGGATCTAAATGATGAGCGGAAGGACTCACCGGTTTACAGGGATTTTATCGACGCGCCGTGGGTATCCAGCACCTACACCGCCACTGCAGGGTCAGCAGAGGTTGCACGTGATTTCATTGCAGGGATGACAGACCGCTACTTTGAGTGGGTCTTCCGAGACTACATCCTCCCGGAGCGGGTCAGATCGAGGTACCGGGGTTGGTAAGAAAAACCCGGGGTAACGAGAATATCTGACCGCTGACCCTAGGAGGGTTGCGGGGCTATCAAACCTGTCCAGACAGTTTGTGCCGTAACCTGATGAAACTCCGCTGGACTGATTTCCCGGAGGGGATACACCTCGCCGCAGAACATCCCGTCATCTGGATCTGGGGAGGGCGGGGTCCTTGCAAGAGGGGAAAGTAATAATTCCAGAGAGGGGGTTAGAGCGTTTTCTGCGTTGGTTCCCGGTTAGACCAACAGAGTTCCTTTCTGTATCCCGGGACATAGCTTTCCACCGGCAATCCATACCTTCCCCGTCTGCCCCGCCGGCCCGTGGGGGGTCGCCGGTCATGCTGCCAAAATAAGTGGAGGGATTATAGCCCGGATCGTTGAGTTGATGGCCCCCATGGATCTAACCCACAGGTTCCTACAATTATAAATACTCCGGCGCCTGATCATGGAACTATGAGCAGGAAGATCCTTCTGCTGGGCCTGACTGCCATCCTTGTCTTGGCAGCAGGTTGCACCGGGCTCGGCGGCCCAGAACCCAGGGTCGTGGAGGACTCCGCTACCCTGGACATAAGTCTTGCCAGAGGACTTGTCTACACCGTGAAAGCGGTAATCCAGAACGATGGGGCTGACGGTAACGTCACTGTGACAGCAAAACTGATCGACAAAGAGAAGGGTTTTGTCCGGGACGAGGTCTCGACAACGATCTTCATCCCCGCCGGGGAGACGAGAGAGGTCAGCCTGACGCTTGATGGAGAGCCCGGTCGGGAGTACCAGCACAGCATCGAAGTGAGTTGATAGATGGTTACCTGACCGGAGGGGCTTCTCCCCCTCTGGCAGGATTTCACCCCGGTAACACCAGGAGCAGTAGGTCTTACCTGTGGTTGAGGGCCTGAATCTTATACCCCTGCCAAACCCGCCCCCCACAGCCACGAAAGTCAATCGAAATTCTGACTATTGTGACGTCTTTTGGTGTCCGGCCACCAGATAAAGGTGTTTTTTTCAGGATCCTTCCTGAAGATCCGCTCAAACCAGCCTTTTGTCGGCCAACAACCCTGCCGAAACCTACATCGTGCCAGGCTGTCAAACCAATTAATAGTGGACCGTCGCAAGCAGAAAGGGGATGGAAGGTTATGTTGACGGATGAGCGGCGGCCGGTTGTCCTCGTCCACGGTTGGCGAAGCCATCCCGGAATCTGGAACCACCTCGCCCCCGCACTCCAGGATGCCGGACTTCACTGCTGGAAGTTTGACCATACCGCAATCCATGAGAGTGGAACGGAGGCGATAGCTCTGGCGCTGCAGGAGTTCATCCATAAGCGCAGGAAGGAGACCAGCTACAGCGGCCCCGTCGATATCGTCTGCCACTCGATGGGAACCTGCATCGCACGCTACCTCCTCGAGGTCATCGACGGCAGCGACCGCGAGGAGGAGATCCGGTTTCTTGTGGGGATCGGGCCTCCGAACAGAGGTTCGGCGATGGCCGAGGCTTTCAACGACCCCAAACTGGGGCCGGAGGTGATCCGGCGGCTTGCCGGAATCTTCGTGCCGCACGGCTATGACCCCGGTGAAGACCTGATCGTTCAGGAGTTCCGCCCCGGAAGCAGGGTCACCTCGGCGCTCTCCCGGGCAGGCACACGCGACGACATTGTCTACAGGTTCATCCTCGGCGCAAACCTGACCCGGACACCGACGTTCTTTCCGGCTTTCGGCGGCATGACCCTGGAGTTCGCCCCGGGTGGCGGTTGGAGGACGACATATGCCGGCGACGGCATCGTCCCTCACTCAGACTCGTACCTTCCGGGCGCAGATGTGGATATCCTCCCGGCAGACTCTGGCAACCTGGCCCGGCACCCTGAGCGCTATTGCCACATCATGCTACCACGAAACCCCGAGGTCGTCGCCCGCGTCAGGGACTGCCTCACCGCCTCTGCAGCGCCTGGCGTGCGGACTCCGCCCAGGAGTTAATCGCCCGCTCTAGATCCTCCCCGGCTTTCTTTGCCGCCTGCTGGATATGTTCGTGACCTTCCGGCGTCCCGAGCAGGTGCTGGCCTGCGCTTACCACATCGTTGACTGCCTTTCTGACCGACTGAGATGCCTCATGCAGATGCTCCTCGACTGTAGGGGCAACCGATGCCGATTCAGGGGCCGATTCAGTTACAGGGGCCGGGTCAGTAACCCAGCGCCCCTTTACAAAGCGACCTTTGCTCTCGCTCATATGCGAGGGTGTAGGCCTGCCGGGATAAAAACCTGGCTTTTTGAATCTCCTTCTAGACCGACGATGGTGCACAGTTTCATCTACCCGGAGGACTACCAGAGATAGAGATGAAATGGGTTGAAGTTCTCGACGCATGCGCGCGGGCCATCTCACCGGGCACCTGTCGTTTCAGGGTTCTGCGAACCGCCGCGTTCGTCATCTTTTTCCTCCTTGTGGTCCCGCTCCTCCTTGGTTCGGTATCTGGTGTCCCGCCGGCAACCGTCCTCGCCCTCATCGGATCAACCCTGCTCTTCCAGGCGGCCGCGGCCGTCGTGGGCCTCTCGCTGGGGCTGCACCCGCTAATTGTCCTTGCGTTCCTGACATCCGTGGCGGCCGCCATCCTGCTCGGGATCCTTGAGGTCTGCGACCTCTTCGCCGAACGTTCCCGGTTTGTCCAGTCTATCCTCCAGAAGATCGACGGCAAAATGCGTGAGATCGATGCACTCCGGCATTACGGTGCCCTGATGCTTCTCCCGGTCATATGGATACCGGGCATCGCGCTCTACGGGACTCCAGTCGTAGCCTGGGTCTTCCATTACCCTCGTGTCATATCACTCCTCTGTATGCTTGTCGGATGGATGATCGCAACCGTTGTGGTCATGGCGGCGACGATGGGGCTTATCAACCTGGTATTCTGAACCCTCAAGGACGTTCTCCGGGTGTAGCATACCTCCCGGCAATCTGGCAGAAGAAAGATCTAAATATTCACAATTGTTAACTATCTCAGGTAACTTAACAATTGTTAACCACTCCTGCGGGTGTGGCGGAACGGCTACGCGGTTGACTGCAGATCAACTCTATCCCGGTTCAACTCCGGGCCCCGGCTTATCAGGATGACCAACCATGAAAGAACAGATCCAGAAGATTTTTGAGGCACCATTCACCCTGGAAGAATCTCCTCGGCAGAGGCGACCTTCTGTCAAACCGGCTTCTCATCTGGGATGGTATGGCAACCACGTTTGAGACGTACGCCATCGAACGTCGGCCGGACTGCCACGCGTGTGGAAAGAGGAGTTACCACGGATAGGGCCCAGAATGGTCGCCAGGTCCAGCAAGGGCCTGGGTGAAAGCGGTTGATCGGGACGGTATCACTATACAGATAGGAAGAGGGAGACACATGAAGAATAGCGCTATAACGATGTTTGCCCCTGCAAGCGTGAGGTGGGCCACCACCTCCCCGGTGGTCGCGAGTAAACTGGAGTGTATGGAAACATGATCTGCATTACCAGAGATATCTCATCGATGCCGGTACAACGATCGAAGCAGCAAAGAGATCGGGCATGGGCGCTCTGGTCACTATCTGCGGCGTCGTCCGGGATGACGGCGGGGTAGAGAGGATAGAACTGGAGGTCTACGAAGACGTCGCTGTCCGCGAACTGGAGACCATCTGCGATAAGGCGATGCGGGATTACGCGATTGAGCCGGTGGATATCCTCCACCGCGTCGGAACCCTGCAGGTCGGCGAGACCATCATCCTCATAATCGTCGGTGCCGGACACAGAAAAGAGGCATTTGACACCTGTGGGTATATCATCGACCGGATCAAGCAGACCGTTCCGATCTGGAAGAAGGAGATCGGCCAAAACGGCGAAGAACGCTGGGTGCCTGGAGAACCAGGGCTGTAGACGCTTCAAGCGCCATACCCCTGGTGGTCCCCTTCCTGGCAGCAAACAAAAAAACATCATTTCCAGGGGGCCGGCTAAGGGGCGAACGCCAGACCTGAAGGAGTCTGCCGGAGATCATGATGGTGGAGGGCATCAACCGGTTCCCACAGTATGTGGCCCTTTGCCCGCTCTGATGATCCTTTTCAATGACGACGGATATCAACCGGGTATCTCTATCGCCGCAGACCGCACCTTCCCATCCTGACACCACTATGAGCATTTGCAGGTTCCAGATCTGATCCGTAAAAAGTCCGCTTTCAGGCCCTGAACACGGCTTCCAACCACAATTCGCCACGCACACTCACCCCCCCCCATCACACTGGCAGGAGGGGCGAGGTGAGCGATGATACGAGAAAAACACTGTTCAGAAAGCCGGAGAGAAGATCAGCAGGGGACGGCCTTTCCGTCCACCACCATAGAAGGCGGTTCCCCCTCAATCACAGTATCGGTGAGTTAATCTAAGCACCTTGGTGAAATCCTCCCAAAAAAACAGTTTTCCGTCAGGACAACGGATCTGATGACTCTATGGGCAACCCTTCGCGGCGATCTGAGAAATCATTATTACCACACGGCAGGCAAGTGAGAACTACAGGAAAGTAGAAGGATGCCACCACACTGTGATACACGGGACGGCCCTGTGGTCAGGGCTGCAGAAGAGGCTCTCCGGAAAGGAAACGTGAACTACGTCCTCATCTGGGTGCCGAAAGAGTCTTAGGATGAACTGATCGCTGCCTTCGAGCGGACGATGAAGGTCCGGCAACGCGGCGGGGCTGCAAAAGACCTCGCCGACGACTGGTTCTTCGAGACCGCAATCAGGCTTCACCGGGCGGGTGAAGGAGCGCCTTACACCGGGATGAAACCTGCAGGCCTCGACGAAGGACCTGTGGTTCCCCGTGCCGAGAGGGCCATAGAGACCGGAGACGCAACGGAGGCCATAGACTTTATCGTCGATACTGTGAGAGACGACCTCCAGCATCGCTTCCAGCACCTCATAGAGAAGAAGAACTACGACCCCGACGACGTCGCCGCGGGTCGTGCGTATGTGCAGGCGTTTATCGATTTTGTAGTCTACTCCCACCACTTATACCAGTACGTGAAGAGCGGCGGAGGGCATGGAACGACCGGGGGCGGCGACCACTCCCATTGAACAGGCACGCCCCACACTGTGGGGAAAAAGGTTACTGAGATAGACGAATAGAGGAGTTTCCCGGGCAAAGTGGTTCTGAGGAGATCTCAGACCGCGACGTTGCCTCTTTGCCGCCGAAGACACTCGATCGCGGTATCCACAATGGCCCCGAGAGCCTCAACGCCGAAAGTCTCCGACGATAGAACGATATCATATGGTGAGAGGTCATCGATATCTATATTGTAGTAGTTCCTGTAGCGTGTCGCCTCCGAACGTTGCCTGTTCTCGGTATAGACCCTGGCCGCCTCTTCATCCATCCCGTCACGTTCTGCGATCCGCCTTGCCCGGCATTCAGGCGACGCCGTGAGCCAGATCCGGAGAACAGCGTTCTCTATCATCCAGCCCGAGAGTCTACCCTCGATGATGATATCATCGGCAGCCTCGCCGATCTCCTTCTGTCGGGCATCGATCATGCGATCGACGGCAGGATCACTCTCTGCGTACTTTCCAAACGCCGCGAGATCCATACCATGCTCCCGCGCAAGTTGCCGGAACACCTCCCCGGCAGATATAAGGGCGAAGCCATGTTTTCCGGCAAGGTAACGTGCAAGCGACGTTGTCCCGCTCCCCGGCGGGCCGCTGATGGTGACACGCATCAGATCCCCCCGATGTTAAGGGACTTGCGGATCACCTGGCTCATCGCAAGCGAACATAGCATATACCAGATGATCCAGGCAGGTATAAACCAGAGAACAGTGGCCGATAGGCTGACCGCTCCCACAAACGGCATCACGATCCCGCTTGCAATATCGGCCGTTGCCCCAACCACCGGTAGCCGCAGGAGGATCCAGAAGAAGATCGGCACCGTCAGCAGAAGGATGATCGCCATCGGGACGAACTGCTGCCTTGAGACCTCGAGTTGATCCTGCATCATCTGCTCCTGTTTCTTCTGAAGTTTCTTGATCCGTTTCTCGTCACCGGATAACTGCGCCTCCCGGAACTCCTTCTGGAAGACGCGCACCTTCGCCTGCGTCTCCTGCATCCTCTCATAATCGATGGTGTACTTCTGGACGAGCGACGAATACAGACCGGTCAGGCACGACAGGATGATAATCATGACAAAAAACGGTACCGCAAACCCTTCAGGGTCGATTAGGGGGCCAAGCACCACGTCCATCGCTGTACCGATCGTTAGACGTACCGCGCTGACACTGTAGGAGAGGAAGACCAGCAGAGTGAAGAGAAGTGCGATCGTGGGGGCATGCTTCTTCAGGTCAACCATATCGAGTTACCTCAAAACGCTCACCAGGTCGTCGATGCCTTTCTCAAGCAGGAAATCCTCGTTCCTGACAATTTTAATGGTACAACCGGTGTACATCGCGTATGCCGCGGCAACAGAACGGTTAAATTCCTGGTGTTCAGCAATCGCGCGTGAACCCTCCATGTCACGGGTTCTTGAAGGATCGCCCAGACGACGCATCAGAATCTGGTCAGGATCGGTCTCCACCAGAACAACGATATCGGGCATCAGTTCGCGGAGAACCCATTCGGGCAGTCCGGCAAGAAACCCCGTCGGTGTCTTGACGCTGCTATGGGTATCGATGATGATATTTGCATCTCCACTCATGGCGGCAATACCGGCGGCAGCCTCTTTCTGCAGGCGTTTCTGGACGTCCTTACCAAGTTTTCGCATCTCATCGCGATCCGTGACCAGATTCTCCCTCCTGGCCACCTCAAACATGAACGTGCCGAAGTTAACGGCCTCATACACGATGCCCTCGGCCGCCAGCCTCTCCATCGCCCCGTTGATGACGGTGGTCTTCCCGACACCGGGGACGCCGGTTACAACAACTTTCTTTCCCAACGTTATCACTCCCATCCGGGTATCATTCGCTTCAAGATAAATCCGTGCGCGGAAGAGTAATGCCTTTCGGAACACCCCCCGCCCCAGCACACCGCCTACCTGAAAAAATGTCGTTACACGGTTTTGAAGAGGTGGTTGGAACAGGTTCGGGTGAGACTCACTCAGGATCTCTCCGGAGGAGAGAGTTTTCCGACCCCGCCCCCTCCCCTGGACAGGGTCATCAAAACTACTCCTTCCCGAAGAACCCGCGCATGAACGGATACATCTCCATGATCTGCTGGCTTGCAATCTCCTCGTACAGACGGTAGGTTATACTCACCGCAAGCAGCAATCCCGTTCCGCCGACCGCCCCGATCACACCCAGGAGGTTTGCAAGGACCGAGAGGAGGCCTATAAAGACACCACCTATAATGGTGATCCGGGGAATATAGCGGTCCAGGTACTTCTCCAGCACCTGGACGTTCCTCCGGTAACCCGGGATCTGCATCCCGCTCATCTGGATCTGCCGGGCCACAGCCTTTGAGTCGAGACCTGCAGTCTTGACCCAGAAGAGCGCGAATATCGCGCCACCGATGACCATCACACCGACATCTATTCCCATCCGAAGCAGGATCTCCCAGGGAGCGTGACCCAGGTCAGAGATCCACCACATCCAGTCCTGGGGCTGGTTTATTGGAGCGATGTACCACATCAGACCGTTCACCGGCACCTGTCCCTGGAACTCACCAAGTATCGTGATCCCAGCGTTAGAAAGGAACATTCCGATCATCTGGATGTTCGCCTGCAGCACCCGGACAAGGATCATGGGGAGAACGCTCGCGTAAATGAGCTTCACAGGGAAACGCGCACGGGCGCCCCGGACAGCGGTGTGCGCGAGCGGGATCTCGATACGGGTCGACTCAACATACACGATGATCATGAAGATGGCGATCGTAGTGATGAGGGCAAGTAGATCCGTCCCGAAATACTCAAGGAAGTTCACCCCGGACGTCGCCACCGCAAACAGACGCGGGAAGAACCCTATCGGGAAGGGATCGGTTCCCGTCTGCCAGTTAAGGAACCCGTTCACGAGACCCTGCGAGACTCCTGCAACGATGAAGAGCCCCACACCCGAACCGATCCCCCACTTGGTGACGACCTCGTCCATGAAGACCACCAGCAATCCCCCAAGGCAGATCTGGAGAAAGATCAGGACCGAGACCATGAACGTGTTCCCGCCAAAGAACTCCGCAGCCACCGTTGGGTCGGGCAGCATCATCCCGCTTACAATCATGGGGAGTGCCTCGATCACGATCATCACGAAGATGAGCATCTTCTGCAGGCCCATGTACATGACCTGCCCGCGGGCTTCACTGGTATCGATCTGCAGGATATTGGCACCCTTGAGCAGCTGCAGCACGATCGACGCAGTGACGATCGGCCCTATACCAAGATGCAGAAGCGAACCGCTCGCACCGGCAAGCAGGGCACGGTACATTCCGAACAGATCCTGTGACTGCGGCGAGAGCCCAAAGATATCAATGTTCGTCAGCGCGAAGTAGAGGAGCAGAATTGCAACCGTCCACATAAGTTTGTTCTTAAAGTGGACATGCCCCTCCGGGTTACGGACTGCAGGCATCGCTGCAAGGATGGGTTCAAATCGGTCCAGCAGATCTCCCATGGTTTCACCTTAAATGAGGATCAGACGGTCGTTGCCTGACCGCCCATCTCCTCGATCTTTGCCCTGGCCCGTTCCGAGAACGCCCTTGCGGAGATGCTCATCCTGTGGGTCACCTGTCCCCCGCCAAGAACCTTCTCGATGCCGATCTTGGTGGCATCGATGGTGATAAGATCACCCTCCCGGGTGGCAAGCCCTTCACAAACCAGTGCCTCAGCCATCTGGTCGATATCACCAACGTCAATGGCGGATACATGCACGGATGTCTTGTTTACAAAACCATGCTTGCCGTTGGATATCTCCCCCCTCAGGTAGAAATGAGAGAAGCGATGATCACGCTGCCCGGCTCTGCCGCGCCCACCCCTGTTACCGGCGCCACGCCGATTTTTGTGCGTACCGCCGCCACATGTCCGTGAACCCCTGTATTTAGATCTCTTGTTTACGGGCATCAGATTCACCTCATCCTGTAGAGGAGATCGTTGATCCTGGGGCCGTAGTAACCAAGAGCCCCACCCTCCTGAAAGGTTCGCTTGACGGTTTTAAAGCCCTTTCGAGGTGGATGCAACCGCAAAACCGGCTTGATCTCCACCAGATCACCAAAACTCGTCTCGCCGTTGCATAAAGCTGCCGCGAACTCGTCGATATCGGCATAGGGCGTGTGCTCACGGATGTAGTCGTCCGTCAGCCTCTCGTTGCCGGTCAGCCTGCCACGGGTGCGCAGCAGCGTGGCAAGGGTCCCCTCATCCACCTCACCGTAGGCCACAAAATCCTTCACCTTACGGATCATGCCCTGATACGCAGGCGTTTCAGGCACGAGAACACAGTGGTTGACGTGATGGAGGCGGAGCATCTTCAGGGTATCCCTGATCTCGCGGTTGGTCTTGACCACACCGCGCACCTGTACTACCGCGTACATCACTCCGCACCCCCAATCCTGACCATGTTCGTTTTCCGGAGCGCATCAAACGTTGCCTTCGCATAGTTGATGGTCGTTCTGGTCTGTCCGCGATTAAACGCCCAGACATCCTTGATCCCGGCAAGCGCCAGCACTTTCTTCGGGATGTCCCCCGTAACCAGCCCGATACCCTGCGGGGCAGGCTTCAACGTAACACGGACGCTGCCCGCCTTCCCGGTAACCTCGAAGGGGATCGAGTGGGCAGTCTCACAACCGCACTCCCAGCTCCCGCAGCCACGGGAGACTTTTATGAGATTCAGTTTTGCGTCAACAATTGCCTTCTGGATCGCGTTACCAACCTGGACATCCTTACCCTGGCCAAAACCCACGTAACCGTTCCGGTTGCCGACCACCACGATGGTACGGAACTTCACGCGGCGACCCGAGTCCGTCATACGCTGGACCATGTTAATGTCCAGCACCTCGTCCTCAAGATCGGGTAGGAGGATATCGACAATCTGGGGCTCCTTGATCGGCCTGCCACTTGCGAGCACCTCATCGATACTGGTGATCTCGCCAGCGGCGACCCTGCGCCCGAGGCCGGTGAGCGGAATCCATTCTTCCTCTACGTATGCCATTTTCACACCAGCTCCTTCTTGATGGCCAGAGCCACAGCCTCTACGTTCTCCACCAGGTTACCGGCCCGGCCGGGATCATGCTCAGCAATGTGAGCACCCCTGAGTCGTTCGTCGGAGGGGAGGATAGATTCCCCGTAGGGAACGTTAAGACCCACATCAACTGCCCCCTTGAGAGCGGCAAAGACGCGCGCGCCTGGCTTCGCCCGGGCAAGCCCGATATCCAGGATCGCCTCGTCATAGCCGGCGTTCAGCGCCCTGACCCCAAACAACATCCCTGTAAGGTAGGCTGCTGGTGTGTTCGCTCCATATCCCTCATAACCGTAGCCGGCAAGTTCTGTAGAGTAGGCAGCCACAAGGGTGCGGTCACCCTCAACCCCGGGGATGACCAGCTGCACGATGATCTGCCGGTTTGTCTTCCGAACGACCATCCTGGGCAGCCCGGATGAGAGAAGCGCCATCCGCTTGTAGTAATCGGTCTTTCCCTCGTGCCTTCTGCGGAAAGGCACAAAGTAACGTGGACCGCTTGCCATTATTCCATCCCTCCTGCCGTGATATCAACGTGGGATTTCAGGTGCGCTACACTCCGGAACTGTCCTCCAGAGGCACGCCGGTACATCAGGCGGTAGACACTACGGTCGATCCGGCCTTCGTCGCGCATCTCACGCAAAATCCGGCGTTGCGCCCGGATCCTTCGAATCCATGCACGTTTACCGGGATTCCGTGCTCCGGCTGCACCTTTCCGTCGGCCTGGCCCTTTCCGATGACCGTAGGAACGCTTCGCCATACGGGCTCTTGTCCTGCCACGGCTGTTCCCCTTCACCGGGTTTGCCCTGATCGCACCTTCGCCAATGAGCTCCCGCAGATCCTTCCTGGATATCGCCGCCTCAATATCGGCCTGTCGTTCGGGATCGAACCAGACACGGTTGACCCCGCACTTGAGAATGGCGGCCGCCATTCGTCTCTGGTTACCAAGATCACTCATCTTCGCTCACCTCTTCTTCGGCTGCGACGGCTTCCCCGACCTGAGGGGTGAGATCCTTTGCGTTCAGCACCTTTAACCCCATCTCCATGGCCATATCCTGGATCACACCACGCTTTCTGTTACCCACAGAAGCCGCGATCCTGACAGCCTGGGTCATGGGGTTCAATCCCTCAAGATCTGCAGGTGAAAATACACGAACCTCCTCATAACCACTCGGATGCATCCCACGGACCGCAGTCGGACTCCCATATCCCGGCCCTGGAAGAGCACCTTTTGCCCAGAACTGTCGTCTCTGTTTGTTGTGCAGACCACGTGGGCGCCTCCAGACATCCGCAAGTCTCACCTTACGATGAAGGCCACGCCTCTTGAAGGCTGGCTTATTATGGCTGGTGCGGACGCGGATCAATCTTCTCCTCTCATCCATGATTCTCACGCCCTCTCGGTGATGTATATACCATCCTGGAACACCCTCGGATCACGCTTCGTGATCTTGGTCGCATGCTCGATGTTTGCGGCTGTGTTGCCAACCTTCTCCTTGTCAATACCCGAGATGATCACTTCATCGTTCCCGAGCCTGACTGTGACGCCTTCCAGGATCTTTGCAACCCTTGGTTGTTTCTCACCCAGGAAGTTGTTGATCTCAAGACGGTCGCCCTGTAACTTGAGCTGTATTGGAAAGTGACTGTAGACCACTTTCATCCGGTACTCGTAACCCTCAACAACACCCCGGATCATGTTCTTTGCGTGAGCTTCAAGCGTGCCGCTCATGGCAAGGAACCGCTTCTTGTCAGACGCAGTCGAGATGACAATACAGCCATCCTCGATGCCGAGGTCAATCTGCGGGAAGCGTATATCGCGGATCAGTCTGCCCTTTGGCCCGGAGACAGTGAGCAAACCGCCTTCGAGCGTGACGTTTACGCCAGAAGGGATCCTGACCTTTCGTGTTATTCCCATACTCTCGCCCTCCGTTAGTAGACGTATCCAAGCAGTTCTCCGCCGATACCCTCATTCCGCGCCTGCGTGTGGGAAATTACACCTTTTGAGGTCGAGATGATCAGGATACCAAAGTTCTTCGCCGGAAGATACTGCGACTCCCAGTATTCCATCTCGGCCATCGCCACCGGAAACCTGGGGGTGATCGCACCACATTTATTGATCGTCCCGGAGATCTGGACCCGGAACTGGCCGCCACGGCCATCATCGATAAACTCAAAGCCGTCGATAAAGCCGTTTTCCTGCATGACGCGGAGCATAGCACCTAGTAACTTGCTGGCGGGCTCAACAATGACCTCGCTCTTTCCAGCGTCACTGGCATTTTTAATCGCACACATCGCGTCGGCGATTGGATTCAGTCGTGCCATATTCTCCACCTCTAGTTCAGCTTCTTAAAACCCATCTTCCTTGCATTCTCACGGAAGCACTGACGGCAGAAGTAGATGCCATACTTGCGTACAAGCCCTTGCTTGCGGCCACAGATGCGGCACTCGTTCGCTCCACGACCGAATTTCTTAACGCCCTTGCCTGATGCAGGCGCTCCTGACCCTTCAGCCATACTTTAAACCTCCACCAGGTAGCGCTCACGCATGAACGCGATTGCTTCATCTCTGCTCACTTTCTGCGTCTCTGACAACTTCCTTCGCTCGACCCGCCTGCGTGCAACCCGCACACCCTTGTGTTCGAGCACCACGTTTATGTCCATCCCATAGATGCCGACCATCGGATCGTAGGACATGCCAGGAAAATCGGTATGCTCCTCTATCCCGAATGAGACATTCCCGGTCCGGTCGAACTGGGTGGGTGACAGTCGCCGGTCGATTATCTCAAGGGCGGTCGTGATGAACTTCTCGGCGTTCTCCCGGCGTAGTGTAACTTTGCAACCTATGGGTGCACCTTTACGGATACCAAACGCCGGTTGAGTCCGCTTCGCTATGGTGCGGACAGGTTTCTGGCCGGTGATCTGCTGCATGATCTTCTCTGCCTTGACCAGCCTCTCTCCGCTCTCGCCAACACCCATGTGAACAACGACCTTATCGATGTAGATATCCTGCATAGGATTACTCATGCTGAGGCCACCTCCAGTTCAGGCGCAATCGCAGAGCGGCCAACCATAAAGATGTAGTCCTCGATCGTCTCGAAACGTTCATCGGTTGAATCGTCTACCAGGATGACACGATTGGGAACAGAACTTGCAGTTTTAATTATCTCGACGATCCGGCCCACCTTGCCAGAGTGTTTCCCGCCTATGATCATTGCCACGTTCCCTTCTGCAAATGGGAAATGATCGACGATCCGGAAACGCTCCTCGCCATCTGTTCCGAGTGTTACCACAATGGAGTCTGTTGTCCTGTAAGTGGCGTCGGCCAGAATGTTTGCGCCAAAGCCAAGGTTCAACTGCACCCTCCCTCCAGTGAGGGTCGTCTTACCCCGGATCCTGCAGAGACGGGTCTTTGCGGACTCCGCAGAGATCTCAACAGCGGTGTAGTTGCCCCGCTTGTCCAGCTGGATACGATAATGCTTGCCGATCTTCGGGATCGAGACTATGTCAAAGACACCAAGACCCATCTGTGGATCCTTGCAGGCCCGACCGTTGACGATGACATCCCGCTGATGCAGGATCTTCCGTACCTCGCTAGCATTCCGGGCGATACCAAGGTGCTCACGGAGCCAGACACCGACCGGAAGGGCATCGGCGCTGTGGGGGCCTGGAGCAGTCTTCATGACAAATTTTTTCGTTTTAGCCGGAACACGCCATGAAACAGGCGCCACCAACCGCTTGAGATGTCTGGACATTATGCTCGGCCTCCGAGTCTCTCTTCACGCAATCTGTCTTTCAGGTTGAGCTTCGTGATCTGCACGTTTGAGGGATCGATCGGTCTTGGAACCTCGGTCCCATCGGCTTTCGTCACCATCACGCCGTGCACTACCAGCCGACACGCCTTCATATCCACCGCATCGACGATACCCTCATCGCCAGCGAAGTCCCCCCGGAAAACCTTCACAGTGTCTCCGGTGACCACGCGAACCCGACGGGTGTTGTACTTCTCCCGGAGTTCAGGAGAGAGAGATGCGTTGAGGAACCTGCCCCTGGTGTGGTTTGGCGCGTTGTAACGCGCCTTGCGCTGTTTCCTTGGCTGTTTGCTTTTTATACGTACCATCCTTACCACACCTTACACTATCATCGTTGCCATGGAGGCGATCTTGGGGAAACGCTCCGCGATCTCGCGTGGAACCGGGCCCTTGATCTCGGTACCCTTCGGTTCTCCACGCTCGTTGATGAGCACCATGGCGTTGTCCTCGAACGAGAGCCGAATACCGTTTGGACGACGGATCTCCTTCTTCTGCCTGATGACCACCGCCTTCTCGAGTTTGCGCCGCATATCGGGAGTGCCTTTCTTAACACTCACGGTCGCTATATCGCCAATACCCAGGCAGGGCTGCCGCCGCCGAACACCGTGGTAGCCGTCGACAGAGATAACCTCCACAACCCGCGCACCGGTGTTATCGGAGCAGACCATCCTGGAGCCCGTGGCAAGGGCACGCGGGATCTTCGCCTGCATCGCCTTCATTCTTTCATCACCTCAACCACAACAAAGCTCTTGGTCTTTGATAGTGGACGGCATTCCGCGATCCTGACCACATCGCCAATCCTGGCGTTGAGACAGGGCGTGTTGTGAGCGTGGTACCTCGACCTGCGTTTTTCGTAGCGATTGTACTTCTTGACGTAGTGGAGATACTCACGCTCCACAACAACTGTAGCGTTCATACGATCGCTCACGACTTTGCCGGTAATCACCTGGCCGCGTACCGGCAAAGTGCCGTGAAACGGACAATTTGCGTCCTCACACTCCTTTTCCGGAGTGGGGACGCCCAACCCAATGTTTCGTGCCATTATTCATCCTCGATTATTTAATGCGCGTGCTGATCCGCCGTTCAGGCTGCATCTCAATACTCGACCCATCAATATCAACTGTCGTGCCATCGGGAAGCCGCAGGCGGAAGACGCTGAACCGCTTAGGTATACGTTTTTCCCCTCGCCCGGTCTGGATAAGCAGGGTGTTCCTGGTCTCACCAACGATGCGACCGGACAGCCCCACATGAGCCGGGTTGCTCGCACGAGCCACCAGAACATCCAGGCCGATCAACTCATGCCGCAGGACGTTCCGGGGAGAGATCATGCACTCCTCCGTCTTGCGTTCTGCTCGGTCTTGATCCGTGCAATCGTCCTCCTGATCTCACGGATCCTCCCGGGATCCTCGGTGGCTCCGCCTGCACCGACCTTGCCCCGCTCCTGGATCAGTTCCAGGGAGAGTTTCTGCTCCTGTTCGAGGAGTTCGATATCGGAGAGCTGCCTCACTTCTTGCGCACGAAAGATTGCCATTTATATCTCCTCCTCGTAATCGTCCTCAGGTATCTCCTCGAACTCATCTTCATCAGCATCCTCAACTACAGGGGGCTGCACCGGAGTTTCCTTGGACTCGGGCTCGATAATCTCGAAAGTGTCGGGGAGTTTTGCACCCGGCGGGACAATTTTTACCTGAACACCGATTACGCCAAGTTTCTTTATGGCGAGTGCGTAGCCCTTCTCGACGATCGTCTCACTGGGTTCACCGCAGTGCTTGACGTAGCCCTCAATGAACTTCTGGGTTCTTGAGCGAGCGCCGGTCAGTTTCCCGGCGATTACAACCTCACAACCGAGTGCACCGGAATCCATAACACGCCGGATTGTGCTCTGCCCGGCCTTCCTGAAGTACCATCCGCGCTCAAGAGCGTTTGCCAGCCTTTCCGCCATGATCTGAGCATTAAAGGTGGGATTCTGAACCTGTTGGACCTCAACCTGTGGCGACTCTATTCCATAGACGCCTGCCAGGTCCTGAGTGAGCTGGCGTACCTGTTTGCCGCCCTTCCCGATCACAATACCGGGCTTCTCCGCAAAGATGGTCACCTGGGTGCCAAGCGGTGTCCGGGTTATATCCATGCCACCGTATCCGGCACGCTTGAGTTCCTTCATGAGAAACTTCTCAACCCGAACATTGCGCACGCCATCCGCGATAAATCTCTTCTCGATTGCCATTACGCCACCTCAGTCACAACGATCTCGATGTTCACAGTCTCACGGCGCTTCGGGGTGGCACGGCCCATCGCACGCGGGAAGAAGGCCCTGAAACCGCGGCCCCGGTTGGCCGCTACGTGCTCGATCCGGAGACTTGTGGGATCCAGACCGATATACTCAGCATTCTTCTCGACGGACTCAATCAGCCGGATGTAAGCCTCGGCGGCCTTAACCGGATACCGACCGGCAGGCCATTTTGAAAGACCCCGCTTGTGAGCGACGTTCCTCTTGAATCGCTTGAATGGGATGGGCTTCTTCAGCGCCACAACGTCTGCTAGGTAGGCCTTTGCCTCAGAGGTTGTCATGTTCCGGATGAACCTGGCAATCTCAATCGAGTGCTTTGGAGAGACAGGAACTTCGTTCGCCTTTGCTCTAGCAACGTTCTCGCCCTCAATCTCTGTCGAATAACCTGTTCTTGCCATTTCCATCACTTCAACGGGACGTACTTGCTCGAGCGGGTTGCACCGATACCGGCGCTGCCATGGGAGACCTTCTTACGGGTCAATGCAAACTCCCCAAGATAGTGGAAGACCGCCTCTGGCTGGATCTCAACCTTCTGAAACTCTTTCCCGTTGTGGATCTCGATGGTCTTCCCGACCATCTCAGGCATGATGACCATGTCACGCAGGTGAGTGCGGAGAGGTGCTTCCCCTGACCGAATATCGGTAAGGAGCTTCTCCTGCTCCCTGGAGAGACCCCTGTTAAACTTCCGGCGTGCCCTGGCCGGCATGAGCGGCAGCAACTCGGAGAGAGCCATCTGCTGCAGATCCGCAATGGTGTGGCCGCGATAGGTGAACTCCTCCCGCCGCCGCGGCATCCGCTTCTGTGTCTTCTTTGCCATGCTTCACTCCTCACTTCTTCCACTTACCGGTTCTACGGGCGGCAATATGCCCGACCTTCCTGCCCGGGGGTGTGCCACGGGAGACGGTCTTTGGCCGCCCGCAGTGCTGGTGCCCACCACCACCGAATGGGTGGTCGATAACGTTCATGCAGACACCCTTGACACGGGGCCACCTCTCGGCGGATGACCTGACGTGGAAGTACTTTTTTCCTGCCTTGACAAACGGCTTTTCACCCCGTCCGCCACCAGCAACGATACCGACGGTTGCCATACAGCCACCGTTAAACCACTTGTTCTTGCCACTAGGCATCCGAACACCGACTCTACCGTCATCGGCCTTGCCGATGATAAGCGCCTGAACGCCACTTGAGCGGACAAACTTGCCCCCGTCGTTTGGGCGGGCCTCGATGTTACAGACGTATGCGCCGACCGGAATCTCCCGAAGCGGGAGGGTGTTACCGTTCTTCACAGCGCCCCCGCTGCCCCAGGAGACGGTATCCCCCACGCCCAGTCCTTCTGTAGCGAGCATGTAGATCTTCTCGCCGTCCTCGAGCCGTGCAAGTGCAATCGGGGCGTGACGGGCGGGATCGTGTTCTATATCGACGATATGTCCCGTGATGAAGGAATCATTCTTTCCTGCGTGTCGCAGAGGCGCCTTATACCGGTGCGAGGGTGCACGATATGTTGGACCGCCTCTTCCACGGTTCTGCGTTATAATCCTGTGTGCCATCGTCCACCAACTTAAATGATTCCGAGCCGGCTGAGGATCTCTTCAGCCGCTTTCGCGTCTGCAAACGATACAATGGCCTTCTTCTGGCCTTTTGTGGTCATCATTGTGCGGACACTGCTCACATCCTGTCCAAAGGCTGACTCCAGCGCGCGTCTGATCTCCTGCTTGCTGGCACCCCTCTCCACGATAAACTGAAGCTCTTTCCCACCTTCGACCATCAGCATCGCTTTTTCTGTGACAAACGGGCGTTTCAATACCATGGGAACTCCTCCAGTCTCCTGATCGCAGATTCTGTCCAGACCGTCAGACGTCCGGCCTGCGTGCCCGGCGCCAGCAACTCGGTGTTGAGCTGGTTTACGGCCACGGCGTCGACACCCGCAAGGTTCCTGGCCGCACGGAGAGGTTCAGTACCGGTGACGATGAGAATGCTCTTGCGCTGCTTGTAGCGACGGCCACGCATCGTCCCCCGGCCAGCACGGACCTTCCGGCTGCCCTTCGCCCTCTCAACGTCGGCGTAGACACCAATCGCCGAGAGCGCGCTGATGACATCACTGGTCCGGGTGATCTCCTCAAACCGGTCTTCCAGAACCAGCGGAAGGTCGCCCTCAAAGATGTGCCCGCGCGCCCGGACAAGATCAGGGCTGGTACTGGCGGCGATGGCGGACCTGAGAGCCTTGCGCTTCTCTTTCCGGTTGATCTGCCTGACAAGAACCTTCTCGACCTTCGGCGGGTGCGCCTCGCGACCACCGGTCGCCTGCGGAACCCTGGCGGCCCTGCTACCATTCTTTATGCGCGGGATCTGAGCAACACCACGGCCGCTCCCCCAGGACTCTGCGGATGTGCGTATACCGGCGTATGGATCCGTCCCGTGCGGCTGGTACCTGGTGCTCTGGAGTGCAATAACCGCCCGCTTTATCAGGTCTGGCCTGTATTCTTCGCCGAATACCTCCGGGAGATCCATCTCATGGGCGATCTCACCTGTCAATGTTCGAACCTGTGCTTTCATCGCTGATCACCCCTGCTGGCTCTGCACGCTGATGTGACCGATCGTCGGCGTGCGAACGACGTGTTCACCCTGTCGTATCGCGGAGCGTATCCTGACGAGTCGCTTGCTCGGTCCCGGAACCGATCCCTTGATCAGAACATATGGGCCGCGCACGACACCATACTGCAGGAACCCGCCTGCTGGTGTGATCTCGTTACTGTCTGTACCGATCTTCAAGATCCGCTTGTTAAACTCGGTACGCTGCTGGTAGCCCATCTGACCCATCTGGGGCACCTGCCACCTGACGTGATGCGGATTCCATGGGCCAAGGTTACCGATGTGACGCTTCTTGCCACCGCGAGAGTGTTTCCGCTTCCTGACCTGAACACCCCAGCGTCGGACGGGGCCTTCCGTACCCTTGCCGGTGGTGACGGCAGTGACATCGACATACTCACCGGCCTCGAAATGGTCAGAGATCGCGATCTCACCACCAAGGATATCAGCTGCATAGGCGATCTGATCTTCAAGACTCCCGCCGGCGATACGCATCTCCATAATATCCGGGACTTTCTTTGGAACGCCTGTGATCTCCGCTGGCCGGGTGTAGGTCAGAGCGTAGAGCTCAACAACCCTGCCTTCGCTGATAGCGGTTTTGATGGCGTCAAGTGCGGCAGCGGTATCGTGGTTCTTCGGGACATTGATCCTGCGGGAGAGGTTCTCATCGAGGTCTGTCGCCCACGCCTCGGTCAGCGCACGCTTACCATAGGAATCCTCGGTGTATGCGCGCACGCCTGCCACCCGCATGGGCGGGACCTCAACCACGGTAACCGGCACCATCACATCCTTGCCTTCGGTGGGGCTGCTCTTGTGGTCATCGACCATGATGAGATGGGTCATTCCCACTTTGTAACCTGCAAATCCCTGCACGGCCGGGGTTCCCGTGTAATCGGGCCATGAACCGTATCGGGGAACCGGACTTTTTGCCCGCTTTCTCGGGCTATACGCGAGGGATCCTCTGCGTGGTCTGTTAATCTTGGGCATGTTTCAATCAACCCTTCGTGGTTATAGCGTGATGCACCACTCTGTTGCAGAGTGATGCCTGCGCCGGGCTTCCCTGCCAGACATTGCCGGCACGGCAACCCTTCCGGCGAACCCGGACAGGGCCGAAAACCCCGCAGAAACTGCGGGGTGGAAGGGAAACAGTTGACGGAAGGTAACGGAGCATGAGGAATCCAATGAGATCGACCTCTGAATATCCCACCGCTCCCTGTTATAGTCCCGGTGTGCACCGGGTCCATTCCAGTCGTCGCTAATAGATCCTGACTCTCTGACGCTCCCGGGAAAGTCCTCCCGGAAACCGGGCGCGCTGCACTGGCGTTGGCCCAGCGTCTCGATCAGATCCAGCTCCTGTCATCCCGTTGTGCAAAGCACAACTCCATATCGACACCGGCCCTCCGTGAGGAGGGTTCAACCATTCACTGTGCCTGATACCTCCCGCACCACACCGCGCGCCCAGAACATGTACAATACAATGTTTTGAGGCGTTCCGGGAATCGGAGACAGATACTTCACCTGCTGCGCCCGGATCTATGTGGTGTTGTGCAGAGCGGTTTCTTAATCTTTCTTTAAAATTAGATATAAATCTTGTTATGGGGTATATTGCAACCCCTTCTGGATGACTGCTTTTCCGCAGGATCTGCACCTGATCGTCAGATTGTGATCGTTTTGAGGGGGAAACAACCTTACCGTGAGCCAGCGCGTTTGATCAGACCTGCAGGTGCCATACAATGCTCTCGCTCAGGGCAGGACACCACCCTTCTCCGCAACTCCGATGAAAATCCACATCAACCGAAGTAAAGATCGCCGTCCTGATTGATATATACCTCAACGTCCTCCCTGACCTGCCGTGCCTTGAACCGCTCAGGGTTTGCATCCCTTAGTTTGTTTATGAGCGTGATCGTATCATATTTAACCTTCACACCCTGCTTCTCGGCCTCGGCATAGATGATCTCAGGCGCTTTGAGCAGATCAAGTCCTTTCTTGAGGGTACAGAGATGTCTGGCATCAAGAGTGTAGAGGAACTCAAGCGTCTCACGTGCACGTGCAATGTTCTCGAGAGCGGCCTTCTCGATAGTACAAACGTTTGCCTTGGAGGTATGGATGATCTCGGCTATCTGCTGCTGCGTCAGCCCCTGCTTACGGTAACGCAGCACTTCTTTCTGACGATCGGTGAGCAGCCCTTGCTTCATCAAATAAATATAGGGGATCACAATTTAAACACTTTTCCTTAACACACCACCCCCACACTCCGGTGAACAGCGCATTTCAAAACGTTTATATGAGAACTTGGCAATATTATCGTGTTCACAAATATAGAGAGGCGTTAAAATGGTTGTAAAAGTTGGAATTGCAAAACTGGGAAATATCGCCAGTGGTGTGATGGCTGAACTTCTGCTCGATGAGCGTGCCGACCGTGAGGACATCATTACCTTCATGGCAACCTCCGGTACAAAACTGCAGCCTGAGGATATCGACCGTGTAGTCACCAATATGAAGGCATGGGGCCCCGACTTCTGTATTGTTGTATCACCAAACGGTGTACTGCCGGGACCCACCAAGGCTCGTCAGGATCTGGCCGCCGCCGGAATCCCCTGTGTCGTCATCACCGACGATGTCACCACCAAGAAGGAGCAGTTCGAAGAACTCAAGGCAAGCAACTTCGGCTACATCATCATGAAGGCCGATGCCATGATCGGCGCCCGTCGTGAGTTCCTGGACCCGATCGAGATGGCGGACTACAACGGAAACCTGGTCAAGGTGCTCGCCATCACCGGTGCGTTCCGCAAGATGCAGATGGAGCTTGATAAGGTCATAGACCAGGTGAAGGCTGGCAAGAAGGGCGCAGACCTGGTGCTACCAAAGGTTATCATGACCTCCGACAAGGCGGTCGAGGGCGAGTTCTCCAACCCCTACGCGCTAGCGAAGGCGCGTGCCGCCTACGAGATCGCCCAGCAGGTTGCGGGCGTAAACGTCAAGGGCTGCTTCATGACCAAGGAGTGGGAGAAGTACGTCCCGATCGTCGCAAGCGCCCACGAGATGATGCGCCAGGCCATGATCCTCTGCGAGGAGGCGCGCAACCTGGAGAAGGCTGTGGACGGCGTCATCCGCAAACCGCACAAGAAGACCGGCGAGATCGTCTCAAAGACCGCTCTCATCAGCAAGCCCGAGTAATCCTGACACCACTCATTTTTTTATGATCGGTTCTGGCATCGGCCAATCGTCAGGAAGGTATTGACCGTTTTCCTCATTCCCGCCTGAAAAGTGCTCCGTGGATATCTGAGCCACGATGATATCCAGATCTCTAACCGCCCCAGAGAGGGAAACCATCAAATCCACGATCTGGGCTATAAACTTTCCACCTTTTCCAGGCGGTATCCAGATGGACGATCAAACCGGTTCTACGATGCAATCGAGTTATTCGCGTTGAACGTCTCTCCTCGACCAACCCCCCCTGCCCATGAGAGTGGGCATTGCGTGATGATTGCCAGGGAGAACCGTTTCCAAGGTGCAGATCTGATCTCTGTGCTTCCACTGCCATGGAGCCGACGAAGAACGATTTAGCCTCTCCCCGGAATAGCGCCTCAGAAGAAACACCGGTCACCGCGAGATCCGGATGGTGTTTGAGGCGGTCGGCGGCGATACAGAATCCCCCGGCGGCTCCGTTCCTGGCAGGGTTCATCAAACCTGAACACAATCTGAGCGGGCTGGTCTAACGGCCTCTGAGAGATCTATCCTGACCAAAACTGAACGAAATCCCGGCCATTATGCCAGTCCTGACGGCATCCGGAGTAAGGAGATGGGGATACCCAGACCGCTCAATCGAACCGCTTGAAGAGACCCATAAAGAGCATAATCACCGGTATAACTTCCAGGCGTCCGATCCACATGACGAAGATGAAGAGGATCTTTGCCGCAGGGTCCATATCCGGCGAGACAAAACCGGTAGAGATACCGTTGTTGCAGATCGCAGAGGTAACATCGAAGATCACGTTGCTGGAGTCAAACAGCGTTGGCTGGAGGTGCATCACGAGTATGGTTGATACAAAGATGAGCAGGAAATAGAGCATGATGATCAGCATATTCCTTGAGATCTCCAGATCCGCGACGTTCTTCGGGATCACCCGCCCCTCGTACTTGAACGGTACAAGCACCTTCCCCGAAACGAACATCCGCCGGAACCACCAGACCAGGCTCTGGAACCCCAGAACCACCCTGGAGAGTTTGATACCTCCGGCGGTGCTCCCCGACGACCCGCCGATCGCCACCAGCATCGTCAGGAAAAGGACCGTCACGCTTGCCCACTCGTTCGGGGAGACTATCTGAAACCCGGTACTGGTTGCTGCTGCGGTGGTCATGAAGAGCGCCTGATGTATTGCTGTGGGGAGATCGAGTGCACTGAGGGTGACAAGATCCCAGGTGATTACAACTATTCCGGCGGCGATTAAGACGAAAAGAAGGCGCGCCTGCTGGTCATCGATGAACCGTGCACCCCTCCTCCGGTAGAGGAGGTAGTATATCTTGAAAGGGAGTGCACCGGCGATCATCACCGGGACGAGAAGGAGCTCAAGCAACTGGTTGTTATAGAACGGGATACCCTCTGCATGGACGGAGAACCCGCCTGTGGCGATCGCAACAAGGGCTATGTTAACGGCGTCCCAGACGGATACCCCGGAGATAAGGATGAGCCCGACCGATGCGGCGGTCAGGACCAGGTATATCTTCCACATCTCCATCCCTGTCGCGACAACGCTTGGCATCAGTGCCTCCGAACGTCCTTCAGAGCGGTAGAGGCGGAACTGGGTCATCCCGCTTCTTGAGGCCATAGCAACTGTGAACGCAACAATTCCGAGTCCACCGAGCCACTGCATCAACGAGCGCCAGAAAAGGAGCGTTCGGGGCATCTCATCGATCGACCGCATCACCGTCAGGCCTGTGTCCGTCCATCCGGACATAGCCTCAAAGACGCCGTCGAGGTAGGGGACACCGATCCCGAGGTAAAATGGAAGGCCGCTCACCATCGCCATGATGAGCCATATCAGGGCGACCGCCATCAGAGCGGCAGAGAGTGGCGCTTCCCGATCCGCGCGGGGGACCCTGACCAGAAGTGTACCCAGGAGAAAGAGGACTACCGGCACGGTGGCCATGGGCAGGATCATATCCCACTCCCGATAGATCACTGCCACAATAAGCGGCGCCGCTGTCGCAACGCTCACGAACCTGAAGATGTTGCCGATGTCCCACGCTATGATCGAGAACCACTCGATCCTGTCCATCGATACAGATTCTCCGGGCGTTCATATCTACTTTCTCCAGGACGACAGTTTTGTCATCTTGACGGAGAAAAATTTTCAAATTCAGTCCCGGGCAGGCCTGCAGGCACCGTTCCCGCTTGCGGCCTCATCCTCAGTTTCTACCGCTTTAAGACCACTTTCGATGAAGATGCGCCGGTTGATGATCCGCCAGGCAAGGATGAGCTGGGCCACCTCCCCGGCCGTCAGGTAACCGCCGGCCTCGACCAGGTCGATTGGCTCCACCTGTGTCTGGATCTCGATATTCCTCTCCAGTTTCCGCACCACAGCGTCGTTTAACTCTCCGTCGAACGTTAGTGCTCCCATCATTCTCCCCCCAATCTCCTCGAGCGTAAACTCGACCATGAAGTTCCGTTCCGAGAGGGAGAGAAGGGGGAAGAGATCTATGGAAAGGTCAACGTCCCCGATGCTTCTCTCTAACTTGCTCTGAGTGATGGTGACACAGTAGATGTTATGCTTCTCGCTTGCTTCACGGCCGTACTTCGAGAAGGCGATCCTTATAACCGCGTCCGCATACTGGCACTGGGGCGCAACGTAGCGCTCAAAGTCCGGTTTACGCTCCTCCATCTCTCTCTCGACCTCTTCGACGGAATAACCTCGCCGCTCCACGTCGCGCTTGATCTTCCAGGCGCGCTTGACAGCAGGGTCAGGGTCGACATAGAGTTTGAAATCGATAAGCGCCCGGAGTCGCGGAGTGAAGAAGGGGTGCAGCCCCTCCACTATCAGGATCTTTGTCGGGCTGAAAGGCACGGGTGAATCGAACTTGCCGGTGTTGTGGTTGTATACCGGTTTCAGGATCGTACTCCCCGCCTTCAATTCGGCAAGGTGCTCCTCCAGCAGGTCAAGCCGGTTCGCCTCCGGCGCAAGCGGCGTGATCCCGAGTTCCCTACGCTGCTGACGGTCATATTTGTGGTAATCATCGGTGGTGATTGTGGAAACCAGATCTTCACCAAAGATCTCCCGGATGGCCTGCGTGAACGTCGTCTTCCCGCTTCCACTGTCCCCAGCAACACCGATGATGAAGACGTATGGAGACTCTGCGATGACTCTCTTGAAATCTGATGGGGGCATAACACAACTCAAAGAGATTGATCGGTATACTGGACTGTTAATATTTCGATGCGAGGATCATCCAGCACAAAAAGGGTGTGGTTCAGGAGGAGATTATCCCCGCTTCCCTGTGTTTACTCTCGATCTCATCGGCGAGTCGGTCTAGCGCGGCAAAATCGTTCTCATTTGGATAACCCCTGACATAGACCGGATCCAGGATCTCGACCTTGAGCCGGTCAAGCATACCTTTTATGGTATCGACCGTCTTTCCACCCCAACCGTAAGATCCGATCACCGTTGCGTAGCGAGTCTTCGGGCGGAGCAGGTTTGCAAGGTATGTCGCATAGACCACCTGGGGGTGTGGGCCGAATATGACCGTTGGCGCCCCTATCACGACCGTTGCGGCGTCAACAAGCGCTTTTGCGAGATCGCCTATATCGGTCTTTGTGAGGTTGAACGGCTGAACCGGGATACCCCGGTTTATCAGGGCGTCGACAAGATGGTCGACCATGGCCTGGGTACTCCCATGCATGGAGACGTAGGGGAGAACCACGATGTTCTTCACGGCATCGCCAGTCCAGTCACGGTAAGCGTCGATTATGAACGCCGGCCTCCTGTGAACCGGGCCGTGGCTCGGTGCTATGATCTCGATCTCGCGCGTTGCAATTTTCTCAAGGTGTCCCCTGATGCTCGCGCGGAACGGCATCATGATCTCTGCGTAATAACGTTTTGCGGCCTCGTAGACCGCAAACTCGTCTGGGACGTATAGCGAACTCGTCGCGTAGTGTGAACCGAAGAGGTCACAGGGAAAGAGGATGCGATCCTCCGCGAGGTATGTCAGCATCGTCTCCGGCCAGTGGACCCAGGGGGCGATGATGAACTCCAGAGTCTTACCACCCAGGTCGAGGGTGTCGCCGTCGTCGATTACGATGAACCTCTCCTCCGGGAGATGTAGAAGAGCTATCAGGAGGTCGCGACACTTCTGGTTTGTCACAACCTTTGCGTCGCCAAACCTCTCAAGCACTGCCGGTATAGATCCCGAGTGGTCCTGTTCGGCATGGCTGGCGATGAGGTAATCGATCTTATCGACCCCCAGACTCTTCAGGTTCGTGATGAGGTCGTCGGTCTTTGTGGGGTCGACTGTATCGATCAGCGCCGTCTTTTCTCTGCCCCGCACCAGGTAACTGTTGTAGGTGGTGCCGTCAGGGAGCGGGATCAGTTCGTCAAAGAGTCGGCGGTCCCAGTCGATGGCGCCTACGGCAAAGACGTCCGGCAGTATCTCACGCGCGGCCATTACCACATCACCTCCGTATCCTCTAACCCATCAGGTATACGGTGTGTCAGGTTATCCGACATGCTTTTATCAACTCCATAGGTTACTGACCGGGCCGGCAAGACGTCGCGCCCCACCGGTCGGCAAACCTTTCTCCGGCGCGAACACTGATAACGGTTTCGCTCTACCCCACATATGGCGAGGGGGTGGCTCCTCTCGAATCCTTCCGGACAGCGTTTGAGAGGAGATGGGCCTGTCTGGTCGGTTCAGGAAGCCTGTGACCACGGGCGGTTGCGAGAACCAGGTCAACCGCCGCTTCAAGCGAGATCCGATGACCCACCGATACATAGACCGGTTTTGTCCTATCTTTCGTTCGCACCGCCATCCCGATCGTCTCACCGTCACGGAGTATTGGGGTCATCGAACCCCTCTCGACTCCAGGTTCAGCCGCAGAACCTGCAAGCAGACTCTTTGCCACCCCTATCGAGGGGCGATCGAGTAGTAACCCCATGTGGCTTGCGATGCCGATGCCGCGGGGATGCGCGATCCCATGACCGTCAAAGAAGATAACATCTGGCTCGGAACGAAGCCGTCTGAACGCCTCGATCAGAGCCGGGCCCTCTCGGAAGGCCAGGAGACCGGGGATGTAAGGAAACGATGCCACGGCGCTCACGGCGACCCGCTCGACGATGCCAAGGTCCGGGCATCGGAGGACGACAACAACAGCGTGGATTTCATCCGAGCCCTTTGCGTATGAGACGTCAGCACCGGCAACGAGCGAGACTTCTCCCTGGCCGCTTGAGACGATCAGATGATCCCTGAGGGTCTCCTGGATCTGTATCGCACGAGCTGGCTCCAGGTCAAACGGGTGGATCTCTTTTACTTCCATAAAGATCACGAGACTCCAGGACCTGATGCTACGCTGTTAGGAGGGGTGTCTATTTATGCCAATCGAGTGTTTGGGGCCTGCCGTGAACGATCTCGTAATAGGGTAAGCGGAAGGCTGGATTGGGGCAACCATCTCCTTCGAAAAAGAGAGGTTGGAGTCTGTCTCACTCGACTGTTAGATAGTCATATGGTAGCGCCGCAATCACCGCACCCACGATTAGCCCAATGATGTAGATCGGGAGGAAACCCCGAGGCTCTCTCCCCAGAGCAGCCAGTCCCCCGAGGTACGGGCCGAACGTACGGGCAGGGTTTAAGGACGCACCCGTAAGGTTCCCGATCGTCGTGATTATGCCCGCAACCGCGAGACCCACCGTGAGACCGGCAAATCCAGGCGTGGCCCGTTCGTCGACGGCGGCACCCATAATGACAAGCATCAGAAGAAATGTCCCGATAGCCTCGAGGACTATGGCCTGCAGATAGCCTATCCCGGGAAACGTCCTGGTGGTCAGAAAGGGCATGAAGGCCGGACGATTGAATGGTGTGAGACCCCGGCCATCATCCAGACACACCGCGCAGATGTCTGTGAAGAATGTGGCAGATAAGATTTCCAGGGTAGTTCACATCCGGGAACTTGCTGAGAGGCTCCCCAACCCGGGGATCGTATCGAGGGGAATCACCAGTCGACGGATGGGCTGACGGAGAGTGGGGCAGAACGTCCCCCATAAGCGTTAAAACCACGAATCAAGTGTTTTCTGGGTTGTCTTAACAGCGAACCTTTCGAGCGCACCTCGGACCCTCTCCTCGGAGAAGTCATAAAGACCGCAGAGCATCTCAACAACGCCCTCGATATCAGGGGCCCTCCACTCAAGGGTGTAGTCGTCTGTGACCGGCGGGTTAAGGAAGAAGTCCATGATTGGAGTGGGGTCAAAATCTGGTTGCTTCTCGGCTATCACAGACTTGAACTCGCCTTTCTGAACGATTCTAAGGGCTTTTTTGGCACCGATGCCCCGGATACCCGGGTTAAAGTCTGTTCCTGCCAGGATACCGATCTCGACAAGTTGCTCCCTGGTGAGACCGAGGTGGTTGAGAAGGGAGGAGAGGATTATCCGCTCGGGGTTAACCGTGATCGTCCGCCCCCTTGCCTTCCGCCTGCCGCTGACCGTGAGGTTACGCACCAGCACCGGGGCGCCAAAGAGGAGCGAGTCGTAATCCTGGGATACCACGTATGCGACGCTCCCCTTCTGCACCATGTAGGCCGCCTGCGCCTCGCCCTCGCTTGGCGCCTCCAGCCAGGGGATGCCGAGCAGGCCGAGTAGTTCGCGGGAAGACTCGAGTATGTGGGTATCAATACGGGCGGAGGCACTTGCCTGACGGTATGCCTCCTCCAGTTCTCCCTCCTGGAGCGCCGCTTTCCAGGCTTCATCGGCCATCGCCCGATGCTTCCGCCGTTCGTTGATCGTCTCCTGTTTGAACTCCGGCGGCGTCCCGTCGAAGACAAAGACCGGTCTGATGCCCTTCTCCAGGAAGTTGGCTGATCTGAATAAGATCCCGGAGAGGTGGGACGTGATCCGACCTTTATCGTTCATCAAAGGCGTCCCATCAGGCTGGCGGATTATAGAGAGGAACTGATAGAGCGCGTTATGAGCATCCACTGCAGCTATTCCGGAGAGGTCGTCCCAAGAGACCGGTTCCTTACAATCCACCAGGATATCACGGATAGCAACGCCCATACTTACCAGATCATGGGAGAGGGAGATGCCATTAAAGTGGCGATCCGGTCAGCGGTACATCCGCCGGGAGAGGTCGCTCACGATCTCCTCGATGTGGCTTATGGTATTGTCATATCTGGCAGTCATAGTCCTGCCAAGTTCCTCCATATTCACGCGCATTGTGCGCTCGCGCTGCACGATGCTCTGCTCCAGGTTCACAATCTTGAGACCAAGGGAGATGAGAAGCCCCCCCAGAGAGAGCATCATGAACGTCGCAGCAACCGCTATGACCAGGTCCTGCCAGAACCGCATCACCAGAACAACGGTGGAGACCACCATCACCAGGGTGAGTACGATATCGACGATGAGTTCGCGAATCTCCATGATTTATGGTGATGGGGATGGATTAATTAATCTACCTATAATGAATGGAGTTTTGTGATGCAGATACGCAACTGGCTACCCTTTCTTGGAATGCCCCTGATGCTCCTTTTTGTCCAGATCATCGCTATCATCCTTGTAATGCCCATGCAGGCGGTGGGACTTGTGGCGTTTGAAGACCCGGAATCGGTGGCAAACCCGCTGATCTTTATCGGGTTGCTGCTCGCATTCACGCTAATCCTGCTTATCCTGATCCGCCTGGGCGGGCGGCGGGTGATCGCTGCTTTCATCGGGTTTGCCCTGTTTATGACGTTTATGTACATCTTCGGAGCGCTCTTTACACTCACCCTCGGGGCAACCGCTGCGGCAGTTGTCGCGACGCTAATCGGTGCCGGAGCGGCTACAGCGCTCCTCTATATCTACCCTGAGTGGTACGTGATCGATACACTCGGGGTGCTGATCTCAGCCGGAATCGCGTCAATCTTCGGGATATCCCTGGCTATACTGCCGGTTATTGTGCTGCTCGTGCTGCTCGCGGTATACGATGCCATCTCGGTCTACCGGACAAAACACATGATCACACTCGCAGAAGGCGTCCTCGAGACGAAAGCCCCTATCATGGTCGTGGTGCCGAAGAGAACGGACTACTCTTTCCGAAAAGAGGGGCTGCAGGTCGCCGACGGCAAGGAGCGCGGCGCGTTCGTCATGGGGATGGGTGATCTCATCATGCCATCCATCCTTGTAGTCTCCTCACACGTCTTCGTCGACGCGCGCCCGGTACTCTGGGTCTTATCCGCACCGACGCTCGGAGCGATAATCGGATCGCTCGCCGGACTCGCGGCACTCCTCTACTTTGTTAACCGGGGCAACCCGCAGGCCGGCCTTCCACCCTTAAACGGCGGGGCTATTGCCGGGTTTCTGATTGGAGCGACCCTCGCAGGCTCGTTTGGCTGGCTTTAGTTCTGAGTGCGAGCACGAGATCGAGCACCTCATTCACCCCCTCTCCGGTGAGGGTGGACATCACCGGGTAGCCCTCAATCCCCCTTATGTCCGCCTTGTTTACGACCGGCACGACAGGCACATCGACAGCCCTTCGCACCTCCTCAAGGAGGAGGGTCTGGTCCTCGAGCGAGTAGCCGCAGTGTTCACTTGCGTCAAGTATGAAGAGGACAGCGTCGGCAGTGTTGATTATGGCACTCACCGCCTGCCGCTCGATAGGGTTCCTCTCCTCTGCAGGGCGTTCGAGGACGCCGGGTGTATCGATGAACTGAACCCGTTCGCGGCCTCCAATATCACGATGGCCAACGATGATCCCTTTTGTTGTGAAGGGGTAGGCGGCGATCTCCGGTTCCGCCGTCGAGACCAGCCTTATAAACGAAGATTTACCCACATTCGGGAATCCGGCCACAACCACGGTAAACTCATCCTCGTTCACGTGTGGGAGTTTACGCAAGATGTTCCTTGCCTCGTTGAGGAAGAGGAGGTCGTCTCCAACCTGGTGAACTACCGAGGCCATGCGGGCAACAGCCTGCCGGCGTTTCTGATCGGTGTCATCGCACTTTCGCATACTCCGGGCGTAGCCGGAGCTGATAGCCCGAACCTGGTCGGCCGCCCACGTTACGGCACCAAGCGAGTGTTTCAACCGATCGAGTGAGACCAGAATATCGGCCATCTCCTGATAGAAGGGGGGGAGACGTTCAAAACTCGGGAACGATCCGACCACGCTCTTTAATTTGTCGTGTATGGCGCTCCCGACCGCCCGCACAAACTCTTCGTTTGCGGTGTCGACGTTGGTCTTCAGTTTCTTTCTGGCCGCCGCCCTCCGAAGACTTCGGTCGAGAACTTCGTCAGCCGTCGGAACGGTCGGGATGGTTTCAAATTCCACGCTACACACACCCTAATGTATTTAAACAACATATAATGACTGATAACTATGGAGCTCTCCCCGATTCAGAAGGACATTCTGATAACCTTAATTACCCTTTATCATCAGTCTTCCCACTCTATAAAAGGTGAGGAGATCGCGGAGGTACTGAGGCGTAATCCCGGCACCGTCCGCAACCAGATGCAGGCTTTGAAGGCACTCGGACTGGTCGACGGGGTGCCGGGGCCAAAAGGGGGTTACAGTCCAACCGCCAGAGCGTATACGGAACTGAATCTGGGGGATCTCGAGCACCAGTTTGAGGTACCGATCGTGCGCGACGGTGAGAAGGTTAAGGGCGTCCGCGTCACTGAACTCGGGTTCACTACCCTCTGCCACCCCGACCTCTGCCAGGCAGTGGTCAAGATAATCGGAAGCGTGAGACTCTTCAAGATGGGGGATATGGTCACTATAGGCCCGACCCCGGTGAATAAGCTCCTGGTCAGGGGCGAAGTATTCGGGATGGACGAGAACCAGGAGGCGCTCCTGATCAGCGTCTCAGAGATGATATCCCTGCCTAAACGTCCAATATCACATTACATGAGCACGCCGGTTCAAACTCTGCCGATCACCGCAACCTTCCGCGATGCTATTCACCTCTTCAATAAACACCGCATCCATGGTGCACCTGTACTTGATGAAGCGGGAAACCTTGCGGGCATTGTAACATTGAGCGATATCGCCAGGGGACTGGACACGGGAGCGACGCTGGATGCCCCTATCGCCCAGGTCATGACAACCGATGTGGTGATCGCGCCGCCATCAATCCGGCTCTATGAACTCGTGGGTAGGTTCAAGGAACGGGAGATCGGGAGGCTGGTTGTGGTCGAAGACGGCAAACCAATCGGGATCGTTACTCAAAGCGACTTAATTAACGTCTTTCCCTCGTTTTGATCCCTATTTTGCGAAAGCAACTGCACCAGCCCCTCCAGTGAGGGACAAGTATTTATAGGCGGCTGTCAATGGTCTTTCTGTTAAGAGATTCCTGAACAGGGGTGCACACCCCAGAACTTACTAAAGAAGGGAGAGAAAAGAAGATGACTGAAATACCTCTTGCACCTGTTGGAAGGCTCATAAAGAAAGCCGGTGCGGAACGGGTGAGTTCTGATGCCAGTGAGGAACTCGCAAGACTGATGGAAGATTACGCTGCGCGGATCGCAAAAGAGGCGATCAAACTGGCGGGTCATGCAGGAAGGAAGACTGTCAAGGCGATCGATATCCGGATGGCTACCGAAACTCTGAAGTGAACCATCCAATTTTTGACTGACGGTCTTTTCCAGGCCAGAGAAAAACGAAAACTGTCTTCAGGCCGGAGAGGAGCAAGTTTAGCGGGGCATCTGTCAAAATAACCAGCGAATGACCTTCCTGAAGTTAGGGATCGGTCTGAAGGTTTTTCTCCGTAAAGCAGGTTTTTATGTGGTTGTGAACTACCCCGCGCCTCTCGGGCGGGGCTTCCTGCTTCATGGACAACACTTGCATCACAGAGATGTGATGTAGAAGGCATCGTCTCCACAGGCTCAAAGGGCTTGTTCCATCCCCACGCAGTGAATATTCACTGCGGCATTGTAATCTCGATCGGCAACAAACCCGCAGTAGGGGCAATTGTGAACTCTCACGAAGAGATCCTTCGTCACGATACTCCCGCAATTTGAGCACAGTTGTGTCGTATTCCGGGG
>NZ_JASEFJ010000019.1 GCF_030019085.1 Methanoculleus sp. | reverse complement strand
TCACATCTCTGTGATGCAAGTGTTGTCCATGAAGCAGGAAGCCCCGCCCGAGAGCGCAGGGTAGTTCACTCTTATTCAACACCCACACAGATTAAGAGAATTCTTTTATACTGTTGAATCGTAGATAGACTTGCATCAGGAGCATTAGTTCTTATAGCGGCCAGAACAGGAGAATCCCATGATGAACAATAGCAATGCCATCCGCTTCGAGACACGCATACCTCTAAAGGAGGTCATGCAGACTCATCCAGCGACAATCGATGTGGGAGAGACCGTTGCCCGGGCGGCACAGACCATGTGCCGTGCCGGGGTCGGTAGTTGCATTGTATTGCAAAACAGCCTCCCCACCGGAATAGTCACGGAGGAGGATATCAACTGCAAGGTTGTTGCAAAGAACCTGAAGCCAGGTGAGATCCGCGTAAGCGAGGTCATGAGCACCCCGCTGATCACGATCGGTGCCGACAAACTGGTCGAGGACGCCGCGGCAATGATGGTAAAGCACCGCGTACGCAGGCTCCCTGTGGTCGAAGACCAGATGGTCATCGGGATTGTGACCGTGAGGGACATACTCACCGTCGCGACAGAAGTAAACGAACTGCTGGCCGATCTCATAGAAATTAATCGCGAAGAGGAGTATGCTATGGGCCTCTGCGACCGATGTGGTAACATGTCAGACGAACTGTCGCGTGTCGACAACCTCATGCTCTGTCCCGCCTGCCGCGAGGAGGAACAGTTACTATGATGGTGGCCGCAGACCTGATGGTTGAGATACCCGCGCTGCGCTACGATGAGTATGTCACGAAAGCACGCAGCATACTCCGTGACGACGTATTTCGCGAAGTCTACATAGTGGACGTAAAGGACCACCTGCTGGGCTACCTCGACATCTCCGATGTCCTGCGGGTTGTCGACACCAAGTCAAACATCACTGTCGAGGGGTTTGTCCGGGAGGCTGCAAAGGTCACCCCGGACACGCCCCTTCCAGATGTCAGTACCGCCATACTGAACGCCCGCACAAACAGCGCGGCTGTAGTTGACGAAGATTCAACCTACCTTGGAGGGGTGCTATTCTCAGAGATCTTTCCAGTTCTCCTCTCCCATCGTGTCAACCACAGCAAGGTACGTGACGCAATGTCGCACCACCCGGTCACATGCTCTCCAGATGACCCTGTAAACCGCATATACTCCCTGATCATCACGAGCGGCTTTAACTCGTTCCCGGTGGTGGATGGCGGCAGGGTCATAGGTATCATATCCCGTAAAGATCTACTGCGCGCCGGAAATGTGCGCACATCACTGAAAAACCGGGCAGACACCACAGTGGAGCGGGTTATGACAACGCCCGTTATCACCGTGACAGCAGACGATTCTCTGGCAACGGCGGGCCGGTTGATGGTCGAGCACGACGTCAGCATGCTGCCAGTCGTTGACGAGAAGAAGAGACTTGTCGGTGTTATAGACCGTCACGACATCCTGGGCTACACGCAGTCCAGATAAAAAATATTTCAGGAACTTACCCCAGAAAGGAGGGATATTATGCAACCTAATCGCAATAATTCGGAGAAGAGACCGGCTGATAGACTCCTCAAGATGCCAGGTAAACACGACCGCGGCCCGATCGACTTTAAGACCAGGATCGCCGAACACGAAGGCGAGATCATGGCAATTGCCACCAGGGACGTTGTTGTTGCGCATCAGACCACAACGATCATCCAGGCGGTGGAGATCATGACCAGGGAAGGGTTCCGGAGGCTGCCGATCGTCGATGCCGGGACGCACCGCCTGCGCGGGATAGTGACCGGCAGCGATATCATAGATCTCATGGGCGGCGGAGACAAGTATAACCTGGTCCAGGTTAAACACGGGGGAAATTTCCTTGCCGCCATCAACGAGGAACTTCACGAGATCATGACCGAACACCCGGTAACCATGCCGGTTACCGGGAGTATCGCCGATGCGGTCGATATTATCGTCAACCGTAGAATAGGCGGAATACCCATCACCGACAATAACGGAGAGTTGAAGGGTATCGTGACCGAGCGTGACGTGATGATGATGCTCGCAACCGGGCCCTCGCGATACAGGGTTGAGGATATAATGACCTCCTCGGTTCGTGTAACCACGCCCGAGACCCCCATCAGCGAGGTCTCCAAGAAGATGGTGAAGTGCAGGTTCCGGCGACTCCCGGTCGTCACAGATGATGTCCTCTGCGGGATCGTCACCGCCACAGACATCATGCGCTACCTGGGGGAGGGTAAAGCCTTTGAGCACCTGACAACAGGGGACGCTGCCGAGGTGATGAGCGCACCGGTGCGTTCGCTCCTCTCCGGCGAACTCTACACCACAACACCGGATAAAAACATACATGACGTCGCTCTCGAGATGCTCCGCCGGCAGGTGGGAGCGCTCCCTGTGATCGAGGACTCGCATCTTGTGGGACTCGTGACCGAATACGATCTGGTAAAAGCATTTTCCATGGAGTGATGAAAGGCATGCGTGCTGTTGATTTGATGTCATCCCCGGTATACGTCGTTAAAACTACCGATAACGTGGCCTATGCGCGCAACCTTATGCTAAAACACCGCGTATCCAGGCTGCCAGTGATGGAGGAGGAGGAACTCAGGGGTATCATCACCAAGAAGGATGTCGCCTATCGACTCAGGCAGGCGGAACCGGTATGGCGGCGGCGGCCGATCGACAGGGTTCCGGTCGAAGTTCTGATGGTGCCCGACCCGATCACTGTGAGCCCTGCAACCAGCACGCGCGATATTGCAGCCATAATGCTGGATAAGAACATCTCCGGGCTTCCTGTCGTTGAAAACGGCACGATAGCCGGGATCGTCACCAAACGGGATCTCATGCGATCGGCATATCTGCGCGGTCTAAAAGCCACCGTTGGCGATGTGATGAGCGAAGCCGTCACGGTCAACCGCTACCACTCGCTTGACCATATCATCGATACGATGAGATCAAAAGACGATAAGATTATTGTTGTCAACGACGATGGAAGCCTTGCCGGCATAATTACAGAGACCAATCTCGCATTTTACGACTACCTGAACGAGCGGATGGATATACCGAGAAAAGAGGTTACGCTCCTGCGAAAAAGCGAGCCGGCAGGGCAGAAACGTTACAGGTACGTCGTTGAGGTATCAGCAGTTGCAGAAGACGTGATGAGCAGACCGGTCATCACCATTCCTCCCGACGCGTCTCTGCAGGATGCAGTCGGGCTGATGCTGGAAAACCAGATTAACAGCCTTGTTGTCGTGGAGGATGGCGAGATCCGGGGTATGCTCAAGAGAGATGATATCATAAAGGAAGTGGCAAAATGAGCGATAAATTTCAGTTACTCGTCAAAGATGTGATGGCCAAACCAGTTACCATCGCAAAGTCCGCCTTTATCAGCGAGGCGCTCGATAAGATGCTCGATGAGGGTGTCGACCCGCTCATCGTGACCAACAATGGCACGGTCATCGGTACGACTTCCCGCGCGGCGATCGCCGAGACGCTCGGGAGCAGGAAGACTCAGTCGCTGAAGGCCACATCCATCCATGTCGCAAACACTGTCGAGGAGAACTTCACATCAGTCTATCCCGACCAGAGCATCGATGTTCTGGTACCGCTGCTCCAGCACTACAAGGTCGTCGTCGTTTTTGACTCCGATCACCGCCTCATCGGGCAGGTGACCGCTGGCGACCTTCTGAAGGTGCTCCGGCCGGCGGGTGGAATCACCGATGTCATGGAGCCGGTATACACCATCCAGGGAGACGAACGTGCAGTTCACCTCCGCCGGAGGATGCTTGATGAGGGGATCTACCGGTTCATCGTCGAGGAGGGGGACGCCGTTATCGGGATTGTTACAGAGACCGATGTCGCAAGAGCGCTACATGCTCTAAAGGACCTTGTGGAGGGGACGCACCAGGACTACCGGATCAGGAACCTGCTGGTGCGGGACATCATGAGCACGCCGCTGATCACAGTGGGCGCGGACGCGGACGTCTCCGATGTCATCGACCTGATGCTCAAGAAGAATATCAGCTCTGTGCCTGTGAAGCAGAACGGCAAGATCGTTGGTATCGTCACCCGAAACTCTCTTGTGCAGGCCCTGTGAGGGGCCAGGTTCCAACTTCTCTCTACCTGTTTTTTACGTTGAAGTAGCCCCTCTCCCTCTCTCACCGTATCACGAGACACTCTATTTTGGGCAGGAAGTCGACGCCCCCATCACAGGGGTGGGGCGGGCAGTGAGTGGCGATTGCCAGGGATGGCCGTGACCCGGGGCGGGAGCGGGATCCTGGGCGGTTCCACCGTGACACCACAGAATTGTCCCCCTCCCCGTCCCGGCATGTCACCGTAAGGATCTCACCAGGAACGGCATATTGCTTGCAGGACACCACCCGACTCCATGCCGCGATCCAGACCAATCAGGCCCCGGAGCACCAACCATTAATACGCTGCAACCAGAAACCGTATCAGGATACTTCCATGAAACCAACGCAGCCAGTCAAACCGAATAGCAATATAACGGCCCTCCTCGAGTCCATGAGCAGGACCGGCTTCCAGGGGAGAAAACTCGGTGAGTCACTCGGTATCTGGACCAGGATGATCACCGATCCCGACTGCACCGTATTCATGGGACTCTCCGGCGCAATGATCCCTGCAGGCATGCAGAACGTGCTCATCGACCTCGTCAGGCACCGCTACGTCGATGTCATCGTCTCAACGGGAGCAAACATCTTTCACGACACCTGCGAGCATCTGGGCGTCCATCACTACCTTGGCCACCATCACGCTGACGACACGGCACTATTTGAGGAAGGGATCGATCGCATATACGACGTCTTCGCCTACGAAGAGGAGTTCCGGAACGTTGACGCCGAGATCGCCAGGTTCGCCGGCGCGATCGCACCGTTCCGGGGCTCATCACGTGAGTTCACCCGTCACCTCGGGGACTGGCTCCGCGAGAACCGGCCCGAAGGGCAATCACTCGTCGCCACCTGCGCAGAGTGCAACGTCCCGATATTCATCCCGGCCCTCTGCGACTCATCCATCGGGATCGGACTTGTGATGGCGCGTCGACGCGGGGTCGAGATAGATATCGATCAACTCGCCGATACAGATGAGATCACCCGCGTGGTCGAGGGCGCAAGAAAGACCGGTGTAATCTATATCGGCGGAGGCGTCCCGAAGAACTTCATCCAGCAGACCCAGGTCATCGCCTCAATACACGAGCAGAACCTCGGCGGCCACGCCTACGCCATCCAGTACACCACCGACGCACCCCACTGGGGCGGGCTCTCCGGTTGCACATTCGAAGAGGCGATCAGCTGGGGCAAAGAAGCGCCGGAATCGCTCCGCGTCCAGTGCTTCTGTGACGCAACGATAGCGCTCCCAATCGTTGCTTCGGGCCTGATCGGGAGCGGGGTCAAACGCGCCCGCCGCGCACCGTAACCCGCGCACCCGCCGGAGCACCGCGTCCGGTCGGCGACCAACCAGACTCAACCACCGGATAGGTGCAGGAGCGAAACACCGATCGCAATCCGAACCCCCGTAATCGGAGAGAGAAATCATCGGTTTGACCGTGGTGGCCCCCCACCACAATAGTTATTAATCAACTCCACAAACATTACTAGGCATAAGCCATAGAATGCTGTGTCTGGAGCAACACCGTGCTGTGTTGCGAGTGTCGAAAGATGCGAAATTCTATGTTGAGGTAGCCAAGCCTGGTATGGCGCAGGTTTGCTAAACCTGTGTCCCTCTGGGACTCGAGGGTTCAAATCCCTCCCTCAGCGCTTTCACCGACGATGATGTCGATGACGAGGCGATCACATGGACGATGAAGAGATAAAGTACTTTGTCCGGATCAGAAACACTGATCTCGACGGCACGAAAACGGTGCAGATCGCACTGACAGGGATCAAGGGAATCGGTCACCACACATCCCGCACCATCACCGCGCTTGCCGGTGTGGACCCGCACGCCATTCTCGGCAAACTCGATGACGAAACTATCGGGCGAATTGCAGAGGCGGTCGAGACCTACAGCGAGCATGTGCCTGAATGGATGGCCAACCGCCCGCGGGATGTCTATACCGGAAAGACTCGCCACCAACTGGGTGCAGATCTCACCATGGCAATCGAAGACGATATCAACCGCATGCGAAAGATGCGGTGTTACCGCGGTGTCAGGCACGAAACCGGGCAGAAGGTCCGCGGCCAGCGCACCAAGTCCACCGGAAGAACCGGCATGACTGTCGGCGTCAGAAGAAAGAAGGACTGAGCGGTGATTGAATGGCATACCCAGGAAAAAACCATAAACAATACGCGAAACCCAAGCGCAGGTTCGAAAAGACCAGGCTCGATGACGAGAAGAGGCTTATCATCGATTATGGACTGCGTAACAAACGTGAACTCTGGAAAGCCCAGAGCATTCTGCGGGAATACCGTGCCGCCGCCCGTGAACTGGTGGCACTCAGGTCGGCGGGTATAACCCCCGAGATCTACCAGACGAAGAAAGACCAACTCATCAACCACCTCTACCGCTACGGTCTCGTCGGAGAGAACGCCGATGTGAGCGATGTTCTCGCACTGAAGGTCGAGCAGCAGCTGGATCGCAGACTCCAGACAATTGTACTTCGCAAAGGGCTTGCACGCACCCCCAAACAGGCCAGACAGTTCATCACCCACGGCCACATCGCGATCGGCGGTCAGCGTGTGACGGTACCCGGCTACCGGGTCACCAGGGAAGAAGAACCGGAGATTGGCTACTACGACGTCTCCCCGCTCACAAACGAAGTCCACCCCGAGAGAGGGCGCATAACCCGTGCAGGAGTGAGGTAAAACCATGGCAGAAGAGAAATGGGGCATCGCACACATCTACGCCTCCTTCAACAACACCATAATAACCATCACCGACCTCTCAGGGGCAGAGACGGTCACAAAGAGCAGCGGTGGCATGGTCGTGAAACAGGACCGAAACGAGAGCTCGCCCTACGCCGCCATGCAGATGGCAACGCAGGTCGCCCAGAGCGCTCGCGAAAAGGGGATCACCGGTCTTCACGTCCGTGTTCGAGCACCCGGCCGCGGCAAACAGCGTAGTCCCGGGCCCGGCGCCCAGGCAGCGATCCGTGCTCTCGCTCGTGCAGGGATGAAGATCGGCCGCATCGAGGACGTCACACCCGTGCCGCACGACAGCATCCGCAGCAAAGGCGGCCGGAGAGGAAGGAGAGTGTAATGGAGATAGCGTTTTCTCGACTGGACGAGAGAGTCGCAAAGTTTACTCTGAGCGGCGTTTCCACGTCGTTTGCCAACATGCTCCGGCGGGCGATGATGAGCGAAGTGCCGACGCTTGCAATCGAGGATGTCCGCGTATACGACAACACAAGTGTCCTCTTCGACGAGATGCTGGCACACCGCCTCGGGCTCATCCCCCTGCGGACAGACCCTGACCAATACAGGCTGCGCAGCGAGTGCACCTGCGAAGGTACAGGCTGTCAGTTCTGCACAGCCGCATACACGCTCTCTGCCGAGGGACCAAAGACCGTATACTCAAGCGACCTGATCCCGCAGGACCCGGATACCGCACCGGTCGAAGAAAAGATCCCGATCATCGAACTTGCAGAGGGCCAGAAGGTCGTGCTCGAAGCCCGGGCCATCCTCGGGACCGGAAAGGAACACGCCAAGTGGCAGGCAACGACCGCCTGCGGCTACAAGAACTATCCGGTAATAACGGTCGACGAACGGTGCGACGGTTGCGGCATGTGCCTCAACGAGTGTCCCCGCAACGTGCTTGAAGCATCAGAGGGACGCATCCGGGTCGTCAACGGGCGGCTGGAGTCATGTTCGCTCTGCAGGCTCTGTGAGCGGGCGTGCCTTGCAGGCGGGATCGGTGACGAACCTGCCATCCATATCAGCACCGACCCGGAGAGGTTCGTCTTTGTGGTGGAAAGCGACGGTTCGATGCCGGTCCGTGAGATCATCGAGAGAGCGCTACAATATATCCAGAAACAATCAGATGACCTGGTAGACGTGATGAACGAGATAAGGGGAGAGGGGACAGAATGACCAAGACAACCGCAAACAAATCAAACCCCCGGCTGACCGCTCTCATAGCGATGCTGAAAGAGGCGTCGCGTGCAAATGAGGCGAACATCTGGCGCGAGATTGCAAAGAGGCTGGATGCACCCCGGAAGAACTACGCTGAGGTAAACCTCAGCAAGATCAACCGCTACGCAAACGAAGATGAGATAATCCTCGTGCCCGGCAAAGTGCTCGGCAGCGGTGCGCTCAACCTGCCGGTGAAGATCGCCGCACTTGACTTCTCCGAGACAGCGGTGAGCAAGATCACCAGCGCCAGGGGTACGTGCATGACCATTGAAGACCTCGTTCGGGACAACCCGAAAGGGAGCAGGGTACGGATCCTCAGGTGAAGCAGAATATGGTTCAGGTTATCGACGCAGATGGATTACTGCTCGGACGGATGGCCAGCATCGTCGCACAGCGTGCGCTTGCCGGCGAGGAGATCGCCATCGTGAACGCAGAGAAGGCAATCGTCTCGGGGAGCAAGGCCCACGTGCTCGCAAACTACAAAATGAAACGCGAACGTGGATCCCGCGAGGGTGGGCCGTTCTTCCCGCGCAGGCCAGACCAGATCGTCAAGCGCACCATCCGCGGGATGCTCCCCTACAAGCGTGAGCGTGGCGCAGCCGCACTCAAGCGGGTCAGGGTCTACGTCGGGGTTCCGGCGGAGTTTGCCGGCATGGATATGGAGACGCTTGAGTCGGCGCATATCGACCGGCTGAGCATCCCGAGATACGTAACGATCGGGACAATAAGCACCACACTCGGAGCGAAATACTAAAACATGGTGATTGGATGGTAAAGATCGTCAATTCAAGCGGTAAGAGGAAGAAGGCAATCGCCAGGGCAACCCTGAAGCTCGGCAACGGCCGTGTCCGGATCAACTCTGTGCCCCTGGAGATCTACGGGACCGAGGTGATCAGGATGAAGATCGCTGAACCACTCCTGCTGGTTCCAAACGCACTCGACGGTGTCGATGTCGCAATCGAGGTCTCCGGCGGTGGCAGAATGGGGCAGGCCGAAGCCATTCGGACAGCGCTCGCGCGCGGTATTCTGGAGTGGCATAACGACCCGCAGATAAAGGATGCGTTCCTCTCGTATGACCGGACACTCCTCGTGAACGACTCGCGGCAGAAAGAAACCAAGAAACCGCAGGGCCGTGGCGCACGGGCGAAATTCCAGAAGTCTTATCGCTGAGGAAAAGAGATATAAGGAATACTGGGCAACAAGTATGATACCCGTACGATGTTTTACATGCGGTAAGGTCATCTCCACAGCCTGGAAAGAGTTTAAAGAGCGGAGAGATGCGGGCGAGGATCCAAAAGAGATCCTCGACGATCTCGGCCTGGAACGTTACTGTTGCAGGCGGATGCTGCTGACGCACAAAGAAGTGGTGGAGGACCTGAACCCGTATCAATGAGGGGTCGTGGGGTAGCCTGGCCATCCTACGGCGTTCGGGATGCTGTGACCTGAGTTCAAATCTCAGCGACCCCATTTTGTGATTAATGATTTTGAGGCGGCACGATGGAATCGTATACCCGGTATGAACGGGCTCGAATTATTGGGGCTCGTGCTCTTCAGATCTCAATGGGTGCACCCGTTCTGGTAAAGACCAGAAAGACCGAACCGCTTGAGATCGCACTTGAAGAGTTTGAGCGGGACGTGATCCCTATAACAGTGAAGAGAAAGTTGTGATCTGATGACGACCATCGAAGAGATTACCCTGAGGACTATCCTGGACAGCCGCGGTAACGAGACTGTTGAGGCTGATATATACACATCCTGCGGTTTCGGGAGGGCTGCAGCACCAGGTGGTGCCAGCACCGGAACCTACGAGGCAAAGGTGCGGCCACCGCGCGAAGCAATCGAGAACGCGCGTGAAACCCTGATTCCATCGCTCATAGGTGAGGATGCATGTGACCAGATCACGTTTGATGCACTGCTCCGGGAGATCGATGGTACGCCAGATTTCAGCTCGATTGGCGCAAACGTCGCCGTAGCGCTCTCACTTGCGTGCGCAAAGGCCGCGGCATCGTCACTCGACCAGGAACTCTTCCGCTACCTCGGGGGTGCCTTTGCTTCCGAGACGCCGCTACCGTTAGGCAACATCATCGGCGGAGGTGCTCATGCGGCGAACGCGACGTCCATCCAGGAGTTCCTGGTGGTCGCCACAGGCGCTTCCGGGGCGACGGAGGCGGTCTTCCTGAATGCCGCCGTTCATAAGAACGTGAAGAAGATCCTGGAGGCGCAGGGTAAACTCTCCGGGAAAGGGGATGAAGGGGCCTGGGCACCGGCGATAACCGATTCGGAGGCGTTTGAGATCCTGGAAGAGGCGATCGGAACCGTCTCGGATGAGATGAACGTAGAGATCCGTATCGGGATCGACATGGCAGCAAGCGAACTCTGGGACGGTGAGTACTACCGCTACAGGGATGCTGTGCGGAACCGTGATGCCCAGATCGCATACGTGGCGGATCTCGTCGACCGCTACAACCTCGTCTACGTCGAGGACCCGTTCTTTGAGGAGGACTTCGAGGCCTTTGCGGACCTGACCGATCAGGTCGGCGACCGGTGCCTGATCTGCGGTGACGACCTCTTCGTGACCAACGTCGAGCGGATCTTACAGGGAACCGAGACGGGCGCGGCAAACTGCGTTTTGATCAAACCAAACCAGATCGGAACGCTCACCGAGACATTTGAGGCGATACGCCTCGCTGATGAGAACGGCATGGAGACCGTCATGAGCCACCGTTCCGGGGAGACAACCGACGCGACCATTGCGCACCTGGGAACAGCGTTCGGCTGTATATTCCTCAAAGCCGGTGTGGTCGGCGGAGAACGGATAGCCAAACTGAATGAACTGATTCGAATAGAGGAGCTGATCTAACGTGACCGGAAACGAACTTGAGATCGAACTTAAAGAACCACTGGTGCCCGTCGAAGAGTATCTGGCGGCAGGCGTGCACATCGGCACCCAGCAGAAGAGCAAAGACATGATGAAGTTCATCTACCGTGTCCGCGGGGATGGACTCTACATCCTGGACATCCAGGCAACCGATGATCGGATCAAGACTGCTGCGAAGTTTCTTTCGCGGTATGACCCATCAAAGATCCTGGTCGTCACCTCCAGGCAGTACGGGCAGTACCCCGCAAAACTGTTTGCCGACGCCATCGGCGGTATGGCGGTCGTCGGCCGGTTTATCCCGGGGATGCTGACCAACCAGCGCCTGAACAAGTACATCGAGCCCGACGTGGTTGTGGTGACCGACCCGATCAGCGATGCCCAGGCAGTTAATGAAGCCGTCCAGATAGGAATCCCCGTTGTCGCGCTCTGCGATACCAACAACATGACAAAGTACGTCGATCTGGCCATCCCGACGAACAACAAGGGTAGAAAGGCTTTATCGCTGGTATACTACCTCCTGACAAAGGAGATGCTTCACCTGCGCGGCGTGACCACATCGCTCACTCCCGAGGACTTTGAGACAGAGTTATAAGATCAAAGCACAAGACCTCACCCTTGATAGATATGCGCCGATGCAGTGTAGCGGGGATGTTCTATCCTGCTGAGCCGAGGCATCTGGACCAGCTGCTGGAGGTATTCTTCAGGAACAAAAATCCAGATATCTCAGCCTATGGTATAGTCTCCCCCCACGCAGGTTACATATACTCAGGGGAGACCGCGGCCTGTGCTTTCTCTACCATACAACCTGATTTTGACGGTACATTCGTCGTTATAGGCCCGAGTCATCATGGATACATGACCTGTGCCTCTGCCATACCCTGGGAGACGCCTCTCGGCGTCATCAATGTCGATACAGAGTTTATCGACGCACTTGATCTCAGGATAGATGAGATCTCGCACCGGGGCGAGCATTCCCTTGAGGTGCAGATGCCATTCCTCAAGTACCGGTTCCCGAGAGCAAGGATCGCGCCCATACTCATGGGAGACCAGGGTTACGAGGCTGCGATGAGTCTCGCAGAGCACCTGCTCGACGCGATCGGCTACACCGGACGGGAGGTGCGGATCGTTGCTTCAAGTGACTTCTCTCATTACGTCCCGGAGACGGTGGCAAGGCACCAGGACCTCCATGTGATCGAGGCGCTCAAAACCCTTGATATACCGGAGTTCTACCGGCGGATCGTGGCGACCGGGGCAACCATATGTGGCTACGGCCCGATCGCGACGATGTGCACCGTCTGCAGGCATCTCGGTGGAAGCAAGGGGTTGCTTCTTCGGTATACGACCAGCGGCGATGTAACGGAGGATTACAATCAGGTAGTGGGGTATGCAGCGATAGCGGTGGTGTAATTTGGCAACCTGGAGCGCGCCGGGCAAGGTCTTCCTGTTCGGCGAGCATGCGGTGGTCTACGGGAAGCCGGGGATCGCCATGGCGATCAAACCCCGTGTCTTCGTCACGGTGAGGAGGTCCCGGAACCCGACGCGGCCAAAGTCGCCATACATCAACGAGTGTTTCAGGGTGATGGGCGTCCAGGGCAGCGTCTATGTCCGCTCACAACTCCAGAGTTCGTCAGGGCTGGGGTCATCGGCCGCTGTGACGGTGGCGACGCTCTCTGCCATCAACGACGAGTTCGACCTCGGACACCCACGTGAGTATATAGCCGAGACCGCGTTTGCCATCGAGAAGAGGGTGCAGAAGGGCCGGGCAAGCCCAACCGACACTTATGTCTCGGCAAACGGAGGGATGGTCCTGATCACCGGGGGTTCCAAGCGTAGACTGCCCCCGGAGAACCTCCACCTTGTTGTGGGAAACACCATGGTGCCCCACAGCACCGCAAAGATGGTGGAGCAGGTTGCGAACCTGAGGCAGCACCATCCCACAATCGCAAACCCGATACTGGACGCAATCGGGGAACTGACGCTTGCCGCCATCCACGAGATGAGCAACCCGAAGGAACTCGGGCAGTACATGGATATGAACCATGCACTCCTGGAGGCGCTCGGTGTGGGACACCCGGCGAGCAGCCGACTTGTCCTGGCGGCAAGGGCAAGTGGTGCCTACGGCGCAAAGATCACCGGAGCAGGCGGCGGTGGGTCGATCGTCGCCCTCTGCCCCAGGCGTGCAAAGAACCGGGTTGCCGGAGCGATCGAGGCCTGCGAGGGAAGGGCTATCATCACAACGATAGACACCGACGGTGCGAGAAAAGAGAAGCATGACTGAGAGAGTGGTACTGAAACTTGGCGGGAGCGTTATCACCGATAAGTCCGGGGGTTGCACCATCGATCACGCCAGGTTGCGCGAGATTGTGGGAGTGCTCGCTGCACACCGGGAGGTTGCGCTTGTCCTGGTCCACGGTGCGGGCTCATGCGGCCACCCGGAGGCCCGGCGCTACCGGATCGATGAGGGCCTCAACCGGGATAACCTGCCCGGGGTCTACCACACCCACGCTGCGGTCTCGCGGTTGAACGCCGCGGTTGTCGACGCCCTGCGGGAAGCGGGGATCGAGGCGATCGGCATCCACCCCCTCTGTCTGGCACTTGCAGAGGACGGTCGTCTTGTCTCGTTTGAGACCCGCCACATCGCCGGCATGACAGATCACGGTATTGTGCCCGTGCTGCACGGCGACGTGGTGATGGACAGCAGGCGTGGTTCGTGCATCGTATCCGGAGACCAGATGGTGGCAAGACTCGCCATCGCCCTCGGGTGCAGACGCGTTGGGCTTGCAACCGATGTTGCCGGCGTGCTCAGCGATGGATCAGTTCTCCCCCGCATAGACCGCGAGGCCCTGGGTTCGCTCGATATAGGCGGCTCGGCAAAGGTCGATGTGACCGGGGGGATGCGGGGCAAGATCGCCGAACTCCTGACACTGGCCGATGCAGGTATCGACTCGCACATATTCCATGTCTCGCAGATCGGCCGGTTCCTGGACGGCGCTGACCATGGCGGGACAACGATAACCAGGAAGGAGTGAAGAATGAGAAGAGATACCCCAACATCCTCACGGAAACGCGACCACCTGGAGATATGCTATGAGAAGCCCGTCGAGGCTGGCGATGCGGGTTTCGAGGATGTGCGGCTGGTTCATAACGCCATCCCCGAGTGCGACATGGATGCGATCGAGCTAAAAACACGGTTTCTCGACGCAACAGTCGACTCCCCCCTCTTCATTGCAGCGATGACCGGAGGACACCCTGACACCCTGGAGGTGAACCGACGGCTGGCACGTGCCGCCGAACGGTATAACCTGGGTATGGGTGTCGGTTCTCAGCGAGCGGCACTGGAAAACCCGGAACTGGAAGGGAGTTTCACAGTCGTGCGGGAGGAAGCGCCCCACGCGTTCCTCTGTGCAAACCTCGGGATCATTCAGCTGCGCGACCACGGCATCGAGTGGGCGGAAAGAGCAGTTGAGATGATCGATGCGCAGGCGATCGCGATCCACGTCAACCTGCTCCAGGAAGCCATCCAGCCAGAAGGCGATCACAGCGCGGTTGGATGCCTGGAGGCGTTGCGAAACCTCTGCGAAGAGTTCCCACGCCCGGTCATCGTGAAGGAGACGGGTTCCGGCATATCGGCAGGAACGGCAAGGAAGATCTTTGGGGCCGGAGCAAGCGCGATCGATATCGGCGGGTATGGAGGTACGTCATGGGCAAAGATCGAACGCCTTCGGGCAACCGCCCACGAACTCGCCGAACTCGGGGAGGCGTTCGTCTCCTGGGGTATACCAACGGTGGTAAGCCTCTGTGAGGTGCGGACGACAGGAGGCCCGATCATAGCGACGGGAGGTTTACGTTCGGGGATCGATATTGCGAAAGCCCTTGCTCTCGGGGCGGACCTCGGAGGTATGGCACTGCCCCTCCTGAAACCGGCCATGGAGAGCGAAGAAGCCCTCTCTGCAACCATCGAGGGGATACACCGCCACCTTCGCGTGGCGATGTTCCTGACTGGCTCCCGAAATATAGCGGATCTCCGGCAAACCAGAACGTATATTACCGGCCTGACCAGGCAGATGATTGAATCAAGCGACAAAACGAAAGAACCCTATAAGGAGGCTACATGGATATTGAGATCATAGCAGTTGGCGGGTTTAACGAAGTCGGCAGGAATATGACCGCCGTCCGCTGCGGAAAAGAGATTGTCATCTTTGATATGGGGCTGCGCCTCGACCAGGTGATGATCCACGAGGATGCTGATATCGAGAATATGCATTCCCTGGACCTCATCGAGATGAAGGCCATCCCCGATGACACAGTCATGAACACGGTCGAAGGGAGCGTAAAGGCGATCGTCTGTTCGCACGGGCACCTGGACCACATCGGTGCGGTACCAAAACTGGCACACCGCTACAACGCCCCGATAATCAGCACGCCCTATACGACGGAACTCATAAGGCAACAGATCGCCGGGGAACAGAAGTTCGGCGTGAACAACAAACTATTCGCCCTGAAAGCCGGGCAACGCTACACCATCTCCCCGCATCTGACGCTCGAGTTCGTGCGAAGCCAGCACTCGATCATCGATACGGTCATCCCCGTCCTGCATACGCCGCAGGGCGCGATCATCTACGCAAACGATTTCAAACTGGACCGGACACCGGTGCTGGGGGAGCCGCCAGACTTTGCAAGGCTACGGCAGATCGGGAAGGAGGGAGTTCTCGCCCTCATCACTGAGAGCGTCAACATCGCCGATAAGGGACGCTGCCCGAGCGAAAAGATCGCAAGGGACCTCGTACGGGACACGATCACGAGTTACGAGGACGACAAGAGCGCGCTCATCGTTTCGACCTTCTCCTCGCACATCTCCCGTATCAAGACCATCGCCGAGTGTGCCCACGAGATCGGCAGGAAACCGGTTCTCCTCGGGCGTTCGATGGAACGCTATGCCACGGCGGCCGAACAGTTAAAACTGGTCGGGTTCCCCGAATCCCTCTCGATATTCGGCAACCGGCGGACGGTCGACAGGACGCTTCGACGGATCATGAAGACCGGAAAGGATAAGTTCGTCCCGATCGTCACCGGTCACCAGGGTGAGACAGGCGCCATCCTGACAAGGATGGTTATGGGCGATACCCCGTTTAATCTGGAGAAGGGGGACAAGATCCTCTTCTCGGCGAAGGTGATCCCGAACCCCATGAACCGGGGCCAGCGCTACCTGATCGAGGCCCGCGCCGGGATGGCGGGGGTGCGGATCTTTGACGAACTCCACGTCTCGGGCCACGCTTACCGCGAGGATCACTACGAGTTCCTCCACCTCCTCAACCCCCAGCACATCATCCCGTCACACGGCGATATAGACATGACCGGCGAGTATGCAAGTTTCGCGGAGGAGGTCGGCTACACGCTTGGAAACGACCTCCACGTCCTCCGGAACGGGCAGAATTTCCTTATAAAGTAGGAGAATGCAGATGATGAAACTTGAAGAATACCTGGAGATGAACGCCGATCGGATCGACCGGATGCTCCACCGCTACTTCGGGAACGTCCATGGCGACCTCTTCCAGGCGAGTGCCCACCTGCTGCTCGCAGGCGGAAAACGGCTTCGTCCGGCGGTCACCCTGCTCGCTGCGGACGCCATCAGGAGGGGGTCGTCGGATGACCTGATCCTGGCGGCGCTCTCACTCGAACTGACCCACAACTTCACCCTCATCCATGACGACATCATGGACGGTGATACCGCCCGCCGCGGTGTTCGGACGGTGCATACCCTCTGGGACGAACCGACGGCGATCCTTGCGGGGGATGTGCTCTACGCAAAGGCCTTCGAGTTCATCTGTCTTGCGGAGGGTGCGGATGCCGCCAAGATCCGGGCGGTGAAGATGCTTGCCAGGACCTGTGCTGAGATCTGCGAGGGGCAGAGCATGGATATGGAGTTTGAGAGGCGGGAGGATGTCTCTGAACTCGAGTACCTGGAAATGGTCAGTAAGAAGACCGGCGCCCTTTATGGAGCGGCCGCTGCAATCGGAGGGCTCCTTGCGGGTGCAACCCCGGTTCAGACCGATGCACTCTACCAATTCGGTATAAACAGCGGTATCGCATTCCAGATCCAGGACGACCTGATCGATCTCCTTGCAAACACGGAGACGAGCGGAAAAGACCGGGCATCGGACATCAGGGAGGGAAAGCAGACCCTGATCGCCATCCGGGCGCGCGAGAAGGGGATCGACCTTGCCCCATACCGGAGACCGCTATCAAGCGCTGAGATTGAGGACGTGATCGCCCTCCTCCAGGATGCAGGTGTCATCGAGGAGGTCCGGGCGGTAGCCCTGCAGCGGGCGGGGGTCGCAAAACAGGCGCTCTCGGTCATCCCGGACTCGGAAGAGAGACGGTTGCTCGGCGAAATCGCCGATTTCTTTGTTAACAGGGGTAACTGATACCATGACGGAGGCCGATATTGAGCACCTGCTCTTTCTCTACGCGCTGCAGAACGCGGTGAAGCACGAGAGCCCCCCAAAGACAGGGACGGTGATCGGGGCGTTGCTCGGGAGGCACCCGGAGTTCCGGGGCAATGCGCGGGATATAGGGCAGATCGCCTCAAAGGTGGTTGCAGAGGTGACAGGGATGAGTGCATCGGAACGCAGGACGAGGCTTGAAGAACTCGCGCCTGAACTCCTGGCCGAACTCGGTGAGGAGCATGAACACACCCACGAACTCCAGCCGCTCGAGGCTGCGGAGAACGGGGTGGTGATGCGGTTTGCGCCGAACCCGAGCGGGCCGCTGCACCTTGGACATGCCCGCGCATCCATCTTAAACGACTACTACCTCAGGCGGTATGGGGGACGATACATCCTGCGTGTCGAGGATACAGACCCGAGGAGGGTCGATCCCGCGGCATACGAGATGGTGCTTGAGGACGTTGAGTGGCTGGGGCTCGGGATCACCGATATCGTCTACCAGAGCGATCGGCTCGATATATACTACGATTGGTGCAGGAAACTTATCGAGATCGGTGGCGCCTATGTCTGCACCTGCGAGCCCGAACGTTTCCGCGAACTCAAACTCCAGGAGAGGGAATGTCCCTGCCGTGACCGGGGGATTGAGGAGAACCTGGAGCTCTGGCAGAAGATGCTTGATGGAGAGTTCTACGAGGGTGGTGCAACCGTCCGGGTGAAGACCGATCTCAGCCACCCTGACCCGGCGATGCGGGACTACTCAGCGATGCGGATTGTGAACTCTCCCATCCACCCGAGAGTGGAAGCAACGGTATTTCCGCTGATGAACTTCTCTGTCGCGGTGGATGACCACCTCCTCGGGATAACCCACGTGATCCGCGGGAAAGACCATATAGCAAACACCCAGCGACAGCACTACATCTTCGGTTACTTCGGGTGGAGACCGCCGATGTACTACCACTATGGCCGGATGAGTATCTCGGGTGTCGTACTCTCGACATCCGCAATGCGCGAGGGGATCCGGAACGGGACATACACCGGCTGGGACGATATACATCTCGGGACACTGCGGGCGATCGCGCGCCGGGGGATCGAGTCTGAAGCCGTCAGGAACGCCATGATCGATATCGGGATGGGGGAGACCGATATATCGTTCTCCTGGGAGAACCTGTATGCCCGGAACAGGGAGATCGTCGATCCGAAGGCGAACCGCTACTTCTTTGTGCCCGATCCTGTTGAGGTCAGCATCGAGGGTGCGCCACGCCGAGAGGCGCACGCGCTCCTGCACCCGGGCGACCCTGGAAGGGGCGTGCGCACCCTTATCTCCGATGGCAGGGTGTTCCTGCCGCGGAGGGATCTCGAGGGGCAATGCATGGTCAGACTAAAAGACCTCTATAACGTCAGGATCGAGCGGGAAGGGGAGAAACTGAGGGTATCCTACGCCGGTGACTCGCTCGATGAGGCCCGGAAGGCAAAAGCGCCGATCATCCAGTGGGTCCCGGTTGACGCAAACCTGCCCTGCACCCTCCTGCGGCAGGAGGGGGACCTGGAAGGGTTCTGCGAGCCTTCTGTCGCCAACGAGGTGGGGAGAGTCGTCCAGTTCGAGAGGGTCGGGTTTGCCCGGATCGACTCGGTTAAGGCCGGCAGGGTGAACGCCTACTTCGCGCACCGGTGAGGCGAAGATCACTAAACCCCCACACAAAGAACCTTTTTTGAGAAGACCGGCCGGCGTAACTCATTAATAACAAAATGTTGAAGATCACATACAGCGGCTGCACCATGAAACGAAACACGTTCTACCTATTGATCGGTATCGTTGCGCTCGTTGAGGTCGGCATATTCTGGCTCTCGGTGAGGCTTGAGGCCCCTCTACTGATCCAGATTGCCTTCATCCTTGGCGTTATCCTGCTTTATCTGGCACGGCGGGGGGTTGAGGAGACGATTGAGGACGAACGGACGGTAATGATCACTCAGAAGGCAGCGCTACGGACGCTGGAGGTCTCGTGGGTGATCTTTTTTGTCCTCAGCCTGGGAAGCGCGGTCATCGCGTTCTCAAGGCCGCTGGGACTGCGACCCCCGCGCCCGGGGCCCCAGGAGATGTTTCCAACTGAAGCGCTTGAACTCCCTGTTTTCGGCGGTTTTGCCATCATTCAGATGACTTTGCTCTGTCTGATGATCTTTTTATACGTCGGGTTCCGGGTCTACTACGCCCGCAAGTATGGAGAATGGGATACCGATGAAGAACAGGATTAAGGTCTACCGGGCGATGCATGACCTGACCCAGGAAGCGCTCGCAAATGCGGTTGGTGTCACCCGACAGACCATCCTCGCCATCGAGAAGGGGAAGTACGACCCTTCCCTCGAACTGGCCTTTAAGATCGCGCGATACTTCGGGGCATCGATCGAGGAAGTCTTCCTCTACGACGAACCGACAGAAGATCTCTGACCCGGCAAAAAAGGCGCAATTAAGCGTAGAAACCCCTGTTAAGGGGTCCAGATTCCCGGTGAGGAAAGGGGAGTCATCCTGTTTTTAGGGGGCTCAGACCTGGAGAGAGCAGTAACATTTTAATAACAAAATGTACAATATACTATACGTGGCGGGGTGAGACCACAGGTATGGGCACCTGGCCCCCCGCCCAACCGGAAAGGAGGTGGACGACCAGGAAGAGACCGGATCCGACCGGGGGTAGCATAGCACCCTCCCGTGAAGACCGGCGACGACAACGACAGACTGATGATGCGGTTCACACGGAATACGGCGATACGTAATTTCCGCCGCAACCATCTCCGGGACGATAAAAAAGCAGAATGAGGTCTTCCCGGAGAAGAGTGTGCTGAAACGCTGGCCGGCGGCAACCACCACATCAAAATACCGGCAGAAAATCGGCAGCACACAAGATTCCCGTCACCGCTCTCCGATGGCAACGACGAGGATTCCTGTCGGGCGGCAGCAGGACCAACATCCCTGTGGAGTAAAGGGACCTGTCATGCTATACCACCATGGGCAGACTTGCAAACCTGCTGCCCGCCCTCCAACCCACCTCCTCCGTCCTTTCGGGGCGTTATGCGAGTAAGACCCCCTGGCGAACCCGCGCGGGACGCTCCGTGCGCCCGGGATATGGATCCCGATTGAAGCACCTGTTTTCTCTGTGCCCTGGATTCCTGGCACGCTGTTAACAAACCCACAACCCAGGATAACGTTACTATTAGTAAAACATATATAACAATATGTTAAATGCTCTTAACAAAAACAGGGTCGCCCCCTACCCCTGTATCAGGGTGAAAGGGCGGCGACTTACGCAAAGAAACTCTTGGCGAGTGAAAGAACCATGACTACAGCCAGAATGATACCGGGGCAGGATCGATGAAGCGCAATCTCTGCATCCTGCTCCTCCTCTCACTGCTCGTGGGTGTTGCAGCGGCCGAGACCTCATCAGCGGAACAGATCGCAGTCACCAGTGTCGCACTTGACCCCGGGACCCTCATGCGCGGGGATACGGGGACGGTGACGGTCGAGATACAGAACACCGGGGATAGTGGTGTCGCCATCAGCAGGGCGGAGCTCTACTCAAGGGGAGTTGTCGTTGTAAACGACAGGACATACGACTCAGTGGGCACCCTTGGGCCCGGGAATACCATCTCGTTTACGTTTACCGTGCGGGCGGATACTGAGGACGGGATCTACTATCCGCTCTTCTACCTTGACCTCCGGGACGGCGGGAGCGTCCGCTACTCCATTCCGGTGACGATTGAGAGCACCGCGATCCAGGTCAACGTGATCGACGCTCCGGAGACATTCCCCGCAAACAGTGAGGACACCATCGTCCTCTCGGTCGGGAACCCCCGCGGGACCAGCGTGAGCGGTGTTACCATAACCCCGTCCGGGGAAGGCGTCAGGACAACCGAGACGGCCGTCTTCCTGGGGGCTCTTGCACCGGATGAAGAGAAGACCGCCACGTTCAGTGTCGTGGCGTCACAGTCGACCGAACTCACCTTCGACCTCTCCTACCGGAACGGGATCAACGAGCACCACACCACCCTGACCATACCCATAGAGATCGGTGACCGTGTGGTTGAACCGGACATGGTGGTCAACAACATCGAGATTACGCAGAGCGGCAGCACCATCACCCTGACCGGAGACGTGACCAACGCCGGGCTCAAAGACGCCTATGCCGTCAAGGTCACCGTCGATGATCCGGCGACCGCGACCGACCCCTACCCGGTCTACGTTGTCGGTGGACTTGAGCCCGATGACTTCTCGAGTTTTGAGGTGACGTGCACCGTGCCGCAGGGCACATCCTCCATCCCGCTCTTCGTCCAGTACAGGGATGAGGATGGCAAGACCTACAGCACAACCGTGACCGTCTCCCTCTCGAGTTCAGGGCTGACGCTGCAGTCTGGCACGGGTAGCGAGAACCCTGGTGGCATGAGCGGCGCCCCCGGTAGAGGGGGTATGGGCATGACCGGGTCGTTTGGCAGTGGATTTGAAAAGATGCCGGTCACTGAGATCGTGCTCGTGGTCGTTGTGATCGCGGCCGGTATCGTGGTGTGGCGGAAGGGATACGTCGGCAAGATCCGTGCCCGGTTCCGCAGGTGATCCCGGGGTAAAAGCATGAGTGGTCCGGTTATCGAACTGAAAGGTGTCAAAAAGGTCTACAACCTCCCTTCGGGCGATGTAACGGCGCTAAACGGGGTGGACCTCAGGATCGATGAGGGGGAGTTCGTCGCCATCATGGGGCCGTCGGGGTCCGGAAAGTCAACCCTTCTTAACCAGATCGGCTGTCTGGACCGCCCGACGTCAGGTGACCTCTTCCTTGCTGGAAAGAACACCAGGGAGATGAATGACCACGACCTGACCTACCTCCGGTTGACCTCCATAGGCTACATCTTCCAGAAGTTCAACCTCATCCCCCTTCTCTCCGCTTACGAGAACGTCGAGTACCCCTACATCATGAAGAACCGCAAACCCGACGATACGGGGAGGGTGCAGCACCTCCTCTCCAGGGTCGGGATCGATGAGGCGCTATCGGCGCATAAACCGGGCGAACTCTCCGGTGGGCAACAACAGCGGGTCGCGATCGCCCGGGCGCTCGTCAACGACCCGGCGATCCTTCTCTGCGACGAACCTACGGGGAACCTGGACTCGCAGACGAGTATCCAGATCATGGAGATCCTCTCAGACCTCAACCAGAGAGGCCGGACGATCGTGATGGTGACCCATAACCCGGAGACCGCCGCATACGCCGACCGAATAATCACGATACGGGACGGAAAGATCGTATGATAACAAAGGACATCATCCTCACACTCGCAGCAAGGAACGTCCGGCTCCACTTTATGCGGTCGGTGCTTGCCGCTCTCGGCATCGTCATCGGTGTCGTTGCTATCGCCTCGATCGGGATGGTGGGAACGAACATGACGCTCTCGGTCACTGAAGAACTCTCCGATATGGCAAACAAACTCACCGTCACCCCCTACCGTGGTGGTGGCGGTATGATGGGAGGAGGGCCTGGCGGCGGGGGAGATCAGGACGATGAGGACGTGATAACCGAGGACGAGTTCCGTGATATCGAGCGCATAGTCGCGAAGTACGGGACCGCCTACACCCTGATGTCAGAATCAGATCAGATCGAGGTGGGGTCGGAGACCGGACGGGCAACCATCTACGGGCTCGACCCGGATATCATCCGTGAGATCCTGATTGTCGAGACGGGGGAGTATCCAAAGAGCACGTCCTCGGTGGTCGTGGGGCCGACGCTTGCCGAGCGGCTTGACCTCAAGGTAGGGAGCAAGATTAAGATAGGCGACCCTGATGAGGGGGCAACCACGACCGTCCGGGTTGTCGGCATCCTGGAAGAGCGGGGGATGTCGATGGATCTCTCCACGGATATGGCCATTATCGGGTCGGAGAAACTCTTCACCGGGATCTACGGGGGGGAGGGTGAGTATGACCAGGTCAACATAGTGGTTGATGATATCAACAACGTTGATGCTGTCAAGACCGCGATCGAAGACGAACTCAACCGCAAGGAGGATACGGTCACCGTCCAGGACAGCAGCCGTATGATGGAGAGCATTACATCGACACTCTCCACGATGACAACGTTCGTGATGGCGATCGCGGGGATCTCACTCCTTGTGGCAGCGGTCTCGATCTTCAACGTCATGATGATGTCGGTGAATGAACGGGTGCGTGAGATCGGTATCCTGAGGGCGATTGGAACCCAGCGGGGCGAGGTCCTGCGGATGTTCGTCTACGAGGCCGGGATCCTGGGTATTGTCGGCGCGGTCATCGGTTCAATTGCAAGCCTTGCCATCGGCTATGTCGTCGTCTTCGGGATGGTCGGCACCGCCGATTACTTCTTCGCGATGGATAGCCTCATCTACGTCCCTATGGCGATGGCCATAGGCGCCGGGATCTGTCTGATCACAGGGGCCTACCCCGCATGGCAGGCATCAAAACTCGACCCGATCGAGGCATTGCGGGCTGAATAATGTGTAGATAGAAGAAAAACCACCTTCGCCAGAAGCAGGGTCGTAGAATGCAGGTCTGGAGGTAGAAGAAATATGATGACAAAAACAATTGATCGGTACATGTGCAGTCGCTATGCTCGTCGCTCTTGCAGCTGCATGCGGGTGCACCGGCACGAGCGAAGAATCGCAGGCTGCAGGCCAGTCGCAGGAAGACATGGCAACACCGCAGGTGAACGGAACTGCCCCGGAACAGGGTGAACGACCGCAGATGGACTTCGCGTCGGCTGCGGCCACGCTCGGGGTCACAGAAGAGGGACTCAGGACGGCGCTCGGCGAACCCGGTCAGGGACGGAACTCCTTCGCTGATGCGGCAGCAGAGCTCAACGTCTCCGAAGAGGCGCTTCTCGCGGTTCATGGGGTGGCAGATGGCGGAATGCCCGGCGGCGTGGAGAACGGTGTTCCCCCCCCGAGTCTCGATAGAAGATGAGTATCAGGAACGCGCGGGTATTTGGTGATAGAGAACACCGATGTGGCGGAGAGCCCGACAGCAGGGCGGATGCCTTTGACCACGCTCTTTCCGGGCTGTACCCCGCACCCGGCGTCGGTAGAGAGGGGGCGGCCATTAGTGGTCGACCCCCGGAGTCCGGTATGGCCTGGCCGCTAGCAGGTCCACCGGATCAACGATGCCGCCGCTTCGTCGTACCGGCACATCGCCCCCGGGTACCCGACCTCTGCTCTGCCGGCCGAGGACGTGTTCTGGGTCCAGCGTGAGAGCCCGATCACAGCAGGCAAAGGCACGTTTCGTGTTCTCCAGGGCAGGCGAGAACATCTCCCATCCTCTGGCCGGCCTTCTCGTCTTCGGGCGAGCACCTTATCAAAACAGGCGAGCGTCTCGCCGCAGTGACCGGCTTTGATGAGAACAAGCCAGATTAATCTCCAGAGAATCTGGTCGTCGGGGGAGAGTTCGAGAACTTTATCTTAACAGACGACCGCTCTGTCGTAGTCCCCCGTGCTGCAGAGAGCCTGACCTATGTGCTACCATACTCCGGCACCCCTTTTCCTGTCGCCATAGGACCTCCAGGGGGAGACCAACCCATAAGATCTCGTGACTGCTCCCGCAATTAATAAGACCGGCCAGGAGAAGAGGTATCTGTTATTATGGCAGACAGGATTCTTGTTGCCTACGCCACCCGTTACGGTTCGACTGCTGAGGTGGCGGAGGCGATCGGTGATGAACTCCGTAAGGCCGGTGAAAAGGTCGATCTCCTGCCGGTTAACGAGGTCCGCGACCTTTCTCCTTACAGGGCGGCGGTCATAGGGAGCCCGATCTACATGGGAAGGTGGCTACCGGAAGCCCGGGTCTTTGTCGAACGCTATCAGCATTACCTGCGAACCATCCCTGTCGCCTGCTTTGCCGTTGGGCTCACGGTGGCGAGCGAGAGCGCCGAGAGCCTGAGAAGAGCGGAAGCCTCGATGGACGAGGTAAGGATGCTTGTAAACCCGGTGGAGGTCGGTATCTTCCCGGGAAAACTGGATGCCGGTTGCCTATCCGGTCCTGACCGTGCCATCATCAAACTCATACGGGTAAAGCCAGGAGACTTCCGAAACCTGGATGCTGTCCGTTCCTGGGCGCGGGCGATACTCCCGAAGCTTGCAGCGGCGGCGATGAGATCCGGGAACTCCTGATCTGGGTGGTAAGAATTTACCTTCAGCAGGAAAAATACCGCTGCTGCTGTTTCTACAGGTCGAGGGGATAGTGCCTTAAATATCCCCGGCTACCCCCGCGAGGGGAAGCAGTGATCGGCGATTGGCCCGGAAATCAGTGCCAGGGGGGCGGGAGCGAGACGATCCGGAGAGAAACACTCCCGGAAAGTGTATCGATGGAGTATCGCCTTCCAGGGGAGGGGCGGGACGTCCCACGCCCCTGTCTCAACGTCCCGGGCAGATGCTCTTTTTTCTCGTAGCGTGGAACACCGCCACCCGGAAACTCCCTTTCCTGACAGAGGGTTGAACCCTTACTGGAGAGTTATCCTGGCAGGGGGAAAGATCTTCTCACAGACCATTTTATCCTGCGGCGTGTTATTCGCGTGTTATTCATCTCGTAACCGCCCGATAGAAGGGTATTAAGGCAGATTCTCACCTATAAACAATCTGCAGGTGAACCGGGTGAATAAATACTCTTTCATAGCCAGGATGCCCGACCGGCCCGGGGCGCTGCACCGCGCGGCCGAGATCATCAAGTCATACTCTGGCAACATCATCCGCATCCAGTACGACCGCCGGATCGATCCCGCCACGGTATTCTTCGAAGTGGTTGCAACACCGGAGGGTTATGCCAGGATAAAGGAAGACCTCCACGCCATCGGCTACCTCCAGGAATCGCTGCCGACGCCGGGCTTCCTCAAGTTCTCCGTATACCTCCCGCACGAACCCGGTTCCCTCTTTGACCTCCTCACCTACATCACCGGTGCCGGGGCAAACATCGCCTACATCGACTTTGACGAGCGGCGGTCAGACCCCGGCAGGGTCACCATCAGTTTGAGCGTCGAGGAGAGCGAGATCGTCGATAGCCTGCTCGACCGGTTGAAATCACGCTACCGCCTGGAGATCCTTGAGTACGACACAACCGGCGAGAAACTCGACGACACCGTCTTTTACGTCAGGTTCGCCCAGGCGTTGCGGGGACATATCGGGACGGCGGAGGATGAATTCCTCCTCTCTCTCCTCCAGGACATCAACCACATCGTCCAGGAACTCAACAACCTGGGCCAGGACCCAAAAGAGGTCTTTGATTGCATCCTGCGCACTGGAAAGACGCTTCGTGAAACCACAGGCGACCGGTTCTACGCGGACGTCCAGCGTATCCCGCTTGGCAACGCCGTTGAAATCATCTGTTTCCAGATGCCTGGCGGTGGGAATATATTCCTGCTCAACGCCCCTGAGGAGAGCGTCATGATAGATACCGGTTACGGGATATACCACCAGGACGTCCTCCGGATGTTCCAGCACTACGGGATCGGAGACCCGGGGCGGATCTACATCACCCACGCCGACGCCGACCACTGTGGGGCGGCAGGGTTCTTCGACGCGAAAGCCTTTACCCACCCGTGGTCGGTCGAGATCATCCGGCGCGCGAACCGGGCCTATGGGTCGCGCAGCGAGTCCTCGATCCTGGAGGAGGTCTACACAACGGTCATAAACCTCTTCTCACGCTTCACGCCGCCAGAAAACCCGGAGACCTTCCCGACGGAGAGGCTTGCCAGCCGCTCGATCTTTCCAGTTATAGCGCGGTTTGCCATCCATGACCTGGAGTTTGAGGTCCTCGAATCACTTGGCGGGCACATGCACGGTCAGGTCTACTTCCTCTGCCACACCCACGGGATGATCTTCACCGCAGATACCCTGATCAACTTCGGAAGTCTGGATGACGACCGGAAACGCTACAACTCCCTGGCCGACTTCCTGGTGACATCGGTCAACGTCGATAGCGAACGCGCACGCCAGGAGCGCACAGCACTGCTCAAACTGATCCGGGACCTGGATGAAGAACTTGCCCCGACCGGCCACAGGTGCCTGGTCGCAGGCGGCCACGGCGCGATATCCGTCCTCTCCCCGGAAGGGAGGCTTGAGGCGGTAGGCCCTATTGAGCGTTACCTGCCACGAGAGGCGCGGTAAGACTCACCGTATCCAGGCATCACGCCGCCTGGTGCCACCGCCCTTCTCCGAGGAGGGCGATCACGACGCCCAGAACAACCATGAACCCACCGAGCAGCATCACCAGGGGTTCCAGGCTGACGAGGAGTATGAGCGTCGAGGCTATCCCGAGGATGGGTAACACAGGGAGCGACCCGATGCTCCCGGGTATCCGGAACGGCCGGGGGAGATCCGGCGCACGGTAGCGCAGAAGGATCACGGAGGCGTTGATGACGACGAAAGTCGCAAAGAGCGTGAAGTTCGTGATGTTTGCGACAAAGTCGATCTCACCGGCGAAGAGGAATGCGATGGTGGCGATCGCAACGACGATGGTGGCAATCCAGGGTGTCTGCGTCCGGGGATGAACCCTGGCAAGACGCGGAGGAAGCGAGAAGGAGGATGCCATACCGTATATGATCCTCGAGGATGCCAGCATCATCATGAGAGCGGTGTTTGCTGTGGCAAAGAGCGCTATTACGGAGATCAGGGTGAACGCCGTGGGCCCGAGAGCGACGGCCGCAACCTCGGCAAAGGGCGCCCGTGAGGCAGAGAGTTGTTCCCAGCCGACGACAGAGACCGCTGCAACCGAGACAAGGACGTAGAGGATGGTGGAGATTGCAAGCGCGATCACCAGAGCGAGGGGGATCGTCCGTTCCGGGTTTCTGGTCTCTTCCGAGAGTTTCACCACCTCCTCAAACCCCATGTAGGCAAAGAAGACAAGCGCGGAGGCCTGGAGGAGACCGGGTATCCCGAACGGCATCTCAAGGTAATCCACCCTTCCGATGCAGGGAAGACCGATCAGGATCACCATGACTATCCCGGCGACCTCGATCAGGGTCATGCTGATGGCAATCCCCGCGGTCTCCCTGATCCCGGCGATGAGGATTCCAGTGAGGATCAGGATGATCATGATGGCAGACGGGATGAATGGCAGACCCACGAGGTCGGAGAAGTAACCCGCAAACCCAAGCGCGACGGTTGCAGCACCGAGGATGCCGGAGAAGATTATCAACCAGCCCACAACGAACGCAAGTCTCCTCCCGAACGCCCGGGAGACATACTCGAACTCGGCACTCGCCTTCGGGTAGATCGATGAGAGCTCAGCGTAACTCAGGGCGCTCAGACCGGCAACGGCGGCTGAAAAGAGAAAGGTCAACCAGACGGCGTTGCCGGCCATCCCGGCAGCCTCGCCGAGGAGGGCGTATATACCCGCCCCCAGGATGATCCCGACCCCTGACAGGACGACAGCGGGCAGTCCGAGTTCACGCCGGAGTTCTGTGCCTGGATAAGAAGTCTCACCCTCCCCATTTGCCATACGATATCACTCTCTATGTTGCATTTAAGGTTTACCGGGGGTTCATCAAGCCGATGCCTTCAGACCGTGCCCCGGTTTGATGAAACTCTGCTCCAAACTTGCGTCTTCATTCGGGGAAGAGTCCCTTTTTCAGTTATCGCTGAAACATGATCGGCATCCACTGCCAGGCCTACGGGTGGTCGAAGACTGCTGGCAACCGATTTCGGGGACGAAACTGTTAAATTCACTCTCCCCAATTACCCGGATGGAGGAGAGACAATGCCACAGATCCTTGAACTGATAGAGGACGATCACGATCTGATCAGAGTGCTATTCAACGAGATTGAACACGACCCCAAGAGCAGGGATGTCCGATGCATAACGCTCCACCGCGAACTACTGGCACACCTTATTGCGGAGGAGGCCACCCTTTACCTGCGCCTGAGGGAGGTGGCACCGGAGGAGGTTGAGGTGTCGCTTGATGAGCACGTAACCATACGCGAGAGACTTGAACGTTTCGAGGTGCTTCCAGAGGGAGACGAGGCCTGGATGGAAGCGCTTGCCGATCTCCGCGACTGGGTCGAGGGGCATTTCGCCCAGGAGGAGGATAATATCTTTGCCTGGGCCAGGCATTATCTCAGCAGAAGCGACCTCTTTGCCCTGGGGAGAGTCTTTGAAAAGGAGAAGGAGGCAATAGCGTAAAATGTACAGGAGGAAGGGGCTCATAGAGCGGGTGTGTCAACATATTTATATTTACTTTTGGTGATTGTAAACACCAGATCCATAACTATTATTGTCATCGACTCCAGATAAACCACCGATGAACGTTCTCATCACAAGCGGGAGGACGATTTCCCAGGGAAACGAACTCTACTACAAAGACGGAGAGAACTACTCGGTTGAAACAGGGCGCTGTTTCGTCAACCCGTTCGATCTCCTCGAACTCGATGCTGTGGCGGGAGACTCCCTCCTCCTCTCGACCGAAACAGGGGAGGAGGTCTTCATAGCAACACCCTGCGAGGACGTTGCATCGGGAACAATCTTCATCCCCTGCGGACCGCACGCAAACGCAATCCTGCACGCAACCACGAGGGGGACCGGCGCACCCGACTACAAGTGGATTGAAGGGTCGGCAAGGAGGGTAGACACCCCGCCGAGGTCCGGCTGGGAGATCCTGGTAGAGGAGGGCGGCGCCGTTTTCCCCCTCCCGGAGGTGCACGGCCATGAAGAGACCGGAAATTCTGTAACCGTTCGTGATTGTCGTCTGCCCGCTCTGCGGCTGTCTCTGTGACGACCTTGTCGTCACGGTCGAGGGCGGGGCTGTCACATCGGTCGACAACGCATGTTCGCTCGGCGCAGCAAAGTTCCTCTCGCAGAGCCGGCACAGGAAACCCCTTGTGCGGGACGGCGGGTCATGGAGAGAGGTCTCCTACAGTGAGGCGATCCGGTCAGCTGGGGATATTCTGGCGGACGCCGAACGGCCGTTGCTGTTTGGGTGGAGCGGGACATCCGCAGAGGCGCAGTGTATAGGTATCCACATAGCCGAGGCTATCGGGGGCGTCATAGACAACTGTTCGTCGATCTGCCACGGCCCATCGCTCCTCGGCATCCAGGAGGTGGGGCACCCCGGATGCACGCTCGGCACTGTGAAGAACCGTGCCGATCTTGTGATCTACTGGGGCTCAAACCCGATCGAGTCGCACCCCCGTCACCTCTCCCGCTACACAAAGTTCGTGAATGGAAAGTTCCGGGACGAGGGACACCACGACCGGACGCTCATCGTCGTGGATATCAGGAAGACCGATACCGCAAAGATTGCCGACGAGTTCATACAGATCAAACCCGGTGGGGACTATGCCGTCTTTTCGGCTCTCCTTGCCATTCTCCGGGGGCACGCGGACGTTCTTCCTGCAAGCGTCGCAGGCATCCCGAGGGAGCGGTTGATCTGGCTTGCAGACCTCTGCAGAAACGCTCAATTCGGGTCGCTCTTCACCGGGATAGGTCTGACACAGTCCCCTGGGAGATACAAAAACGTCAGGAGCGCTATACAGTTCATCGACGAACTCAACCGTTACACGAAGTTCACGCTGACGCCGATGAGGGGGCACTGGAACGTTAACGGAACCAACCAAACTTTCTCATACCTTACAGGCTACCCTTACGGGGTCGATCTCTCGCGCGGTATCCCATACTACAACCCCGGCGAGACCACGATCGTCGACTTACTCGGTCGGGGGGAGGTCGATGCGTGCCTGGTCATCGGCGCCGATCCGGGGGCTCACCTCCCCAGGAGATGCAACGAACACCTCGCAAGGATCCCGACCATCGTCATAGACCCATTCGTCTCGCTAACCTCGTCGTTTGCCACCCTCCAGATCCCGGTCGCCTGCGTCGGGATAGACTGTGAGGGGACGGGTTACCGGATGGACTCTGTCCCGATCCGGTTGAGAAAGGTTCTGGACCTGGGCCTCCCGAACGACGAGGAGGTGCTCTCAGCAATGCTTGAGCATATACTGGAGAGGGAGCAGGGCAATAGTGCAACCGTAAAGGAGAGGGCGTCTCCAACGGCAATCGGGGTTCCGGCGAGCAGGTAAACCTGATCAGGTCAACCAATAGCAAAAGTTAAGTTCAAGTAAATAAAGATATAGGTGCGTGCCACAACAGCGGGCACATACTTGAGAGATCCAATCCGACCCAAAAACCTCAACAACATCATCACCAGGCCAGGGATAGGGAGCGCCCGGACATCGTGCCGGATGCACGGGGTGAGGTGTATACCTCCGCTCTGACCCTGGCCGGGTTATGGTCTATCCTGATGCTGGCCCAGTCCCACCAGCGTTGCTGCTCGCGAACCGGTATGATGCAGCAGGCGATCTGGCACATGGTCCGCGAAGAGAACCCAAACATCTACCAGCTTGCCAAACTGCCGTTCGACGAGTTAAAAGAACGCCCCCTCAAGATACGAGGGCTTGAAGCACGTGATTTTGAGGACGCATTTGAAAAGATCAGGTCGCCCATAACCAGGACTGATATTGACCAATACGAAGAATGGAACAGAAACTTCGGCGAGTAAACAAGGGATATACTTTACAAAAACTCCCAGAAAACTCAGAAAAGGATCGCACTGTTACAAAGGAAGGTAATAGCAGCGAAGCGTGCTTCCCGAGGGCTCCCGCACCTCAGTACAACACACTACGTGAGAGGGCTTAACTGCTGGGTTCGGAATGAGTCCAGGTGTTTCCCCTCTGCTATGGCCGCTATTACCATATGGTCAGGACACCCTGACGGATGCCTGACCAGAAGCCAAGGCCCGGATTTGAACCGGGGTGTAGTTGATCTGCAGTCAACCGCGTGGCCGCTCCGCCACCTTGGCAAGCTGTGTTGCCTTACTACGTTGCCTCCAGACCTATTTAAGGTTTTATATCTCAACAGGTCCGGCCGTAAGGCCTTTATGGTGCGTTATTCTGGATTTCGTCTGAGTTCGGCGGACGGCATCGGACGTTAGTACCTGCGGACTGAACATGTCGTTACCTTCATGCTTACATCCCAGGCCTATCAAGCGGGTCTTTTACCCGTGTCCTCAACGGAGTCTCTTTTCAGGTCGGGTTTCAAGCTTAGATGCATTCAGCTTTTATCCCTTATCGCGTAGCTGCTCGGCAATGCCCGGTCGGACAACC
>NZ_JASEFJ010000018.1 GCF_030019085.1 Methanoculleus sp. | reverse complement strand
GTCTGGCTCCTGCTGCTCGGCGAGCGGCGGGTGTGCAGAGGGGTATGCAGATCCAGGGGCCCGGTGGCCCAGAATTAACACAATATCTTCATCTGTTACTGAGCGAACCCTCTCAAGTTTGTGGTTGGGGTTCATCTGTTTACGTCGGTTCGCGGCGACAATCGATGTCCCTGGACCGTACTGGGGCTTGTATGCCATTGTTTCATTCACCTCAAAGTGGTAGATACTTATATCCTCTATTGAATGATTCTTCAGCCATATTTCCGAAATCCTGCATTCCAGCAACCGTTATTTAGTCCTGATGATAACCGGCCGGTCCCCGCTTCGCGGGTCAGCAAGGCCGATAAGATCTGGATCGGCATCGGGCCCATACCTTGCATAGTCGACAAGCGTCGGGTCGGTCTTCATGAACCTGCCCGTCTTGATCTGGTATGGGAAGTTCACGAAGAAATCGTCACAGATCGACTGGATCTCGGCTATTAAGGAGTCGTTCTCGACCTCAAGTATAACCTCACCAACCTGGACGCGCAACGCGATCTCGGTATCGACGACCTGGATTGTGCTGCGGTCTGAGTGCGGGTTCGGGTTTCCTCGTGCCGGGCCGTAAGGGACGTTCTCTGGTAGACCCGGGCCGCGGATCAGAATGCGTTGGACACCTGTAATGCTGGCAAGTTTATTCAGCAGGCTTTCAGCGGTCGTGGGTTTGAGCAACCTGAGGGGCACAATCCTGACCTGCGGAAATGTGGCATCTGTCATTCGAACCTCTGGTTTTTCAGGCTCCGTTTGCGATCTGCTGGATCGGCTTGTTGAAGACGTCGACCTTACCGTATGTCTCGGCGAAGAGTTTCGAAGTGCTCTCCGGCGAGAACATCTGGGTTCCGGCATCTAGTGCCATCGCGGCAACAACGCACGGGATGGCCACACCGTTTGCGTGTCTGGTCACAACGTGGTTGCCGTTGAATATACCGGGACCGCCACCGCCGTAGATCGAGTGGCTGAAGAACGAGAACCCGACGGCAGTACCCATCACACGGCCGTAGTCGGTGCTCGGGAGACCGGTCTCGTGTTCGAGCAGGTCGTTGAAGTAGAGGAGCGTTGACGAGACCGCCTGCGCGAATCTTCCGGCACCACAGTTGACGATGGTGGCTGCCATGGTTCCTGCAGATGCGTAGGCGTTCCAGAGCATCGGGTCATTGGTGTCGTAGAACTGGAAGTAACCGCCCTTCTTACCGGGGGTGATGACCCTGTCCTCGATGGCGCGCTCGACCAGGCTCTGGACGACAGTGCCGATTGTCCCACTTTCGCCATTTGCCTTTACAAGGTCGTAGACCAGGTTGTTCGCGTTCAGGCCCTGGTATGCGTAGGCGAGGAGCTGGGCGCGTTCAAAAGGCCCAATGGCGGATCCCATCTCAAAGATCCCGGCGGTCTCGAGGGTGGACGATAACGCTGCACCCTGCAGGGCGTTCTTGCCGGTCATCATGACGACGTGGTTGACTGGGATGTTGCGTAGCGCGTAGCCGATTCCCTCGTTATTCTGGGGGATCGTGAGGATAGATGTGACAAGTGCACCCTCCATGTCCTGGGTGTGAGGATAACTACCCCAGCAGGCCGCTTTGACCGTTGAAGCATTAAACGCGTCGATGTTAAACTGGTCGACGATAGCAAGTGTTGTTGCGGCTGCGACTGAGGTGATCGCGGCATCGTATGTGGATGCGTTGATCAGGCGCTTGGTCGGTACCTGTACAAGCAGGAGTTTGCCCCCGTTGAACTCCAGGATCTCGGTGTCGTCGCCCTCCTCAACCTGGACCATTTCTTTGATCCTGCTGACGATCGCATCCTTATTCTCCATGATCGGGAGGTCGAGTTCTCTTCCCTTGATCTTGCCCTTTCCAAGTTTGCCTGTTCTAAGCGCATCCTGGATGCCACCAAGGTTGACGCTGATTGTTCGTTTGGTCAGGTCGATGATCTTGCCAGTGGCCGGGTTGACCAGCGGGCTGATTCTGTCGAGGGTAACGCTGCTTTTGAGCAGTTTACCATCGTCAGAATAGAGATCGATTGTTTCTGTGTATTTAGCCATAGTATTTCATCCTTTTAACCTTGTTCAATACGTTCCGTTCATGCAGGAGGCGACGGGGTAACGATCCGCGCCGGATCCTCCAAAGACCGCTACTGCACGTCCCAGAAGGGACTATAAGAGTAGATAGGATGTATTAATAAAATTTGCGAAATGGGATAGGTAATAATTTTAAAAAGTAATATTTATACAAGATATATTCCCATCACGATATTTTAAAATCTGAATTTTTAGGTCTAAATTAATTTAATCGGATCGTTTAAAAGATTTTCTGTCGATCGGGTGTTAAGAGATGTTTTTCAATCTTGCATGAATGTATGACACACATTAAATAATATTAAAAGAGATACAAATAACAATAGTTCAGATAATAATTACAACTAATGTTTAATAGTGACCAATCTCATAGTTTTAGCCCTTAAAATATATAATTCTACTCTCTGAAGGCTGGATTTTTAAGAACAACGCATTCTGGCCCTCCGTCATCGTAGCAAGCAGGACGTGTTTCTATAGGATCCTCTTGGGCAGGCCAATTGCGTGAACGATCCGTAACTGTTGGTCGGGGTCCTGCTGTTCCACCTACTTCATCCTCGCAAGATAAATCAAAAAACCTTAATGTAAAGGCAGTAACATATAACTACTTACATATGCGGAATGGTTAAATACAAACCATTACAAGTTATGATAAAACGATCCGCCCGGTGCTCCGTCCGGAAGTTTCGTTTCCCCCGAATGAGCGGGGCCTCGCTGCATGGGAGGGCCTGCTTTCCGGGCATGGAATCCAGGTAGATCCCCTCCTATTTGGTGGGGGCCCAAAAATGGGTATTACCAGGATCACCGTGCTCTAACCGGCTGTCTCATCGGAAATCCGGGAGATCGGCCTTACTTACTACATTGAGGAAAAACTATGGCAAACAAGATTACGCTGAACATGATCACCCAGCGTTCCATCGAGGAAGGCGTCGCGATGGAAAAGGGCAAAACAACCCCGGAATACTTCGAAGCATGCTCAATCATCGAGTTGCACGACGAAGACATCAAGGCGCTTGGTCTGGTTCCTAACCAGCTTGTACGGGTTACAAGCGAGTGCGGGAGTGTGGTCGTAAAGGTCGTCAAAGGGCGTCAGACACTCTATCCCGGCCTTGCGTTCATTCCGCAGGGTGTCTGGGCAAACCAGATCGTCCCCCCGAGGACGCAGGCAACCGGGGAGCCCCAGTATAGCGGCTTTCCTGTGACTGTCGAGCCAGTTGCCTCTGGTGAGAGGCGCAAGAGTGCGCTTGAACTTGTCCAGGGGGCTGTTGGAATGTGGAGAGGTGAACAGTAATGCCAAAGAGAATCGAGAACGTCGGATGCCCATATTGTGGTGTCTGCTGCGACGACCTTGTCGTGACCGTATCGGACGATGGAAAGAAGATACTTGAGGTGGAGAATGCCTGTGCTATCGGCAACCAGATCTATCACCATGCAACAGAGAGCGAGAGGGTCAGGCTGCCCCGTCTCCGCCAGCCGGACGGCACCTACAAGGAGATCTCCTATGATGAGGCTATCGACTACGCGGCGAGGGTACTCTACAACGCCAAGAAACCCCTGATTTACGGGTTTGGTTCGACCAACTGTGAGGGCATGGCCGCCGCGGCCAAAGTCGGCGAGAAAGCGGGTGCTATACTTGACAATTGCGCATCCATCTGTCACGGGAGTTCGCTTCTGGCCATATTCGATAATGGTTACCCAAGTTGCACCCTTGGCGAAGTCAAGAACCGGGCGGACGTCATCCTTTACTGGGGTGCAAATCCCGCTCACGCCCACCCACGACACATGTCCCGCTACTCGATCTTCCCCCGTGGTTTCTTCACCGGCAAGGGCCACAAGAGCCGCAAGATCATCGTCATTGACCCCCGCTACACCGACACTGCCCGGGTGGCTGATATCTACCTTCAGGTGAAGCAGGGCTACGACTACGACCTCTTCAATGCGTTCCGCACAGTAGCGCGTGGCCACGAGATTCCCGAGGAAGTTGCCGGGATCAAGCGCGAGAAGATCCTCGAAGTGGTTGAGATCATGAAAAACGCCAGGTTTGGTACAATCTTCTATGGTATGGGACTCTGCCATACTGATGGCCGGAACCACAACATTGACATCGCCATCAGCCTGACGCGTGACCTCAACGATTTCACCAAGTGGACGATCATGGCTATGCGCGGTCATTACAACATCACCGGGCCAAACCAGGTCTGGTCATGGCAGTACGGGTTCCCCTACTGTCTGGACCTCTCAAAGCGTGACATCGCTCATATGAACCCGGGTGAGACCAGTTCCATCGACCTTGCCATGCGCGGCGAGATAGATGCCTTCTTCAACGTGGCAACAGACGCTGGTGCCCACTTCCCGATCGAGGCTGTCAAGGAGCTCAGGAAGCACCCCTGGATCACCATCGACCCCAACATCTGCATGGCAAGCGAGATCTCCGACCTTCACATTCCGGTTGGCATTGTCGGCGTAGAGGTGCCGGGAATTGTCTATCGTATGGACAACGTCCCGGTTCAGTACCGCAAGGTCATCGACCCGCCGGAGGGCGTTATCAGCGACGAGGAGCTCTTCGAGCGGATCTACCAGAGGCTCTGTGAACTGGAGGCAGAAGATGCTGCGAAGGAACGGGTAAAGACCACGGCGGAAGGTATACCCGCGGAGGATTGAGGCATGAGCGAACTCCTGATCAAGAACGGCTTTGTCTTCGATCCCCTTCAGGGGATCCGGGGCGACCGCATGGATATTGCGGTCAAGGACGGGAGGATAGTGGAGACAAGTGCCCTTCAGCATCCTGAGACGATCGATGCATCCGGTATGACCGTGATGGCAGGCGGTATTGACATCCACTCCCACGTGGTGGGGCCCAAGGTGAACGTTGGCCGACTCTTCCGCCCGGAGGACAAACTCTTCAAGAGTCCATTGAAACGTTGCAACCGCATGGAGATGGGTTTCTCCGTTCCCTCCACTTTCAAGGCCGGTTACGACTACGCACGGATGGGCTACGTCTTTGTCAACGAGGCGGCGATGCCTCCCCTCCACTCACCGCATGTCCACGAGGAGATCCGGGACACTCCGATCATCGACAACGCCGCGATGCCGGTCTTCGGTAACAACTGGTTTACCCTTGAATACCTCAAAAACCATGAGATCGAGAACAACGCAGCGTATACTGCCTGGCTACTCCGTGCAACCCGCGGATTTGCAATCAAGGTGGTCAACCCCGGTGGAACCGAGGCATGGGGATGGGGGTTGAACTGTGAGAACGTCCACGACCCGGTTCCTTACTTCGAGATCACCCCCGCAGAGATCATAGCGGGTCTCATCGAGACAAACGAGCACCTCGGTCTCCCTCACTCGGTGCACCTGCACTGCAACAACCTTGGCAACCCGGGCAACTATACCGACACGCTCGACTCGCTCAAGCTCGCGGAGGGATACACGCCGAAGAACAACTTTGGACGTGAACAGGTACTGCACGCCACGCATCTACAGTTCCACTCCTACGGCGGTGATTCGTGGGGGAACTTTGAGTCCCGCGCTCCAGATGTCATCGACTACGTGAACTCCCACGACAACATCACCATCGACATCGGTCAGGTGACCCTCGACGAGACCACCACCATGACCGCAGATGGGCCGTTTGAGCACCACCTGCGGGCCTTAAACAACCTGAAGTGGGCAAACACCGATGTTGAACTCGAGACAGCTGCGGGTGTCGTTCCCTACATATACAGCCCGAAGGTCAAGGTCTGTACCATCCAGTGGGCGGTGGGCCTTGAGCTTGCTCTCCTCTCGAAGGACCTGATGCGGACGTTCGTCTCCACGGATCACCCGAACGCCGGGCCGTTCATCCGCTACCCGCGGGTCATCACCTGGCTGATGAGCAGGGCGGCACGTGATGCGACCATGAAGACGTTCAAGTGGCTTGAGAGGACGATCGACGCCACCTCAATCGATGGCATCGACCGTGAACTCGATCTCTACGAGATCGCGCAGATGACCCGTGCGGGGCCGGCAAAGGCGCTCGGCATCAGCAACACCTACGGCGGGCTTGCACCCGGCATGGATGCCGATATCGCCATCTACGCCCTCAACCCCGAGAATATGCCTGAGAACCCCGAGGAGATTGAGAAGGCCCTCTCCCGCTGCGCCTGCCTGTTGAAAGACGGCGTTGTGACCGTCAGGGACGGAGAGGTTCTCACGGAGCCACCAAAACGGACAGTCTGGGTCGACGTGAAGGTACCCGAGAATGCACAGGTGCAGAGAGACATCTACGAGCATTTCCTCCGCTACTACAGCGTGAACCTTGGCAACTACTCGCTCTTCGAGGAGCACCTCTTCAACCCGCGGGTGATCGAGGTCGATACAACACAATGAGGTGATGAGAAGCATGAAGACAGTAACCCTCACCATGACCAACCCCCCCGAACTTTATCTCGAGGGGCAGAATATCACCCCGGACGCCTTTGCAGGCAAGACTGCGGCCGAGATAGCCGCCATTGACGTCTGGGAGGGTAAGTTGAAGAGCCCACTCGGTAAATACTTCACCGTTGAGGGCAACGGTGGCGCAACGGCGGCCGAGACGAGGATCATCCTCCGTGGAGACTGCTCCCGCCTCAAGAGAGTCGGTCAGCAGATGACAGCCGGTGAGATTGTCATCGAAGGCGATGCTGACATGTACATCGGTGGCTGGATGAAAGGCGGGAAGATCCACGTCAAAGGGAACGTCGACTCTTTCTGCGGCCTTGCCATGGAAGGCGGAGAACTCATAATCGACGGCAAGGCCGGGCACCACCTTGGCTCATCCCCCCGCGGTGAGTGGCGCGGTATGCAGGGTGGGTTGATCCGTGTCGCTGGCAGTGCCGGGAACGATACGGCGACGTTTATGAACGGCGGGACAATCATCATCGGCGGCGATGCAGATATCCACGTCTCCACCCATGCCGAAGGCGGTACCGTCATCATCAAGGGGAATGCCAAAGGCCGGGTTGGCGGGCAGATGGTGAAAGGCGATATCTACGTCTTTGGACAGATCGAGAACCCGCTTCCGGGATTCAAACAGGTGGGTGAGGTCGAACAGGAGGTCGACGGTGTGAAGGCCCGTTTCATCCATTACATTGGGGATCTCGGCGAGCGCCACCCTGTCTCCAAGGGCAAGCCTGTGTATGGGAACATCTATACCAGGATCTAAACTTTTTTTCTTTCCCTGGCATCAGTATCTAAGGGGAATGATTCTGTGAGGGGGCGCCTTAATCCCGTCCGGCTATCTGATGTGCAGGGGTTGTTACGCTCGGCTTTCCAGGCCCCCGCTCGGAGCATCCATCTGCCGGTCGCCGATGCTGCCGGACGGATAACGGCAGCCCGGGTTTACTCACCACTGACGGTTCCGGCAACGGATATTGCCGCAAGAGACGGTTTTGCCGTCAAAAGCCATGATACTCTCGGTGCAAGCGCGAGAAACCCGGTGAGACTTCCGGACCCTCAAAGGGTGAATACGGGAAACGCGATCCCGCAAGGCTACGACGCAGTCGTCATGATCGAAGACGTCATAGCAGAGGAAGGAGGATGGTGCACGATGAGATCGGTGCTCCCCGGTGAACATATCCATCCTATGGGAGTCGAGGTCCGACAGGGCGACCTGATCCTCCCGGCAGGGCACAGGATACGTCCCTGCGACATTGGCGTCCTCCTATCCTGTGGGGTCACCGAAGTGGATGTGCTGGAGGTCAGGGTCGGACTCATCCCGACGGGGAGCGAGGTGGTTCCGGCTGGTGAGGTTCCTGGTCCCGGTGGAGTCATCGAGAGCAACACCGCAGTTGCGGCGGCGATTCTTGGCGAGGCCGGGGCAACCTGCACCCGTTACGGGATAGTCGCTGACGATCCAGGGCTTCTCCGGGAGGCCATCGAGCGCGGCATCCGTGAAAATGACCTCCTCCTGGTCTCCGCAGGGTCATCGGCAGGCACCCGCGACTTCACTGCAGAGATCATAGGTGACCTTGGAGAGGTGCTTGTCCACGGGATCGCAATGAAGCCCGGAAAACCGGCGATCGTCGGCAGGATCGACGGTAAACCGGTCATCGGCATCCCTGGCTACCCTATCGCTGCCCTTACAGCCACACGGGAACTTGCCCTCCCCCTCCTCGCGGCCCGGGGTCTGTCTCCACGCCCCCCAGCGCGTCTCAGCGCCCGACTTGCGGAGATGGTCACGGCAGACCCAGGCTACGATGAGTTTGTTCTCCTCAGAGTCTCGTGGAACGTCGATCACTACGTCGCCACGCCCATACCTCGCGGCTCTCGAACACAGATGGCGTTGGTGCGTGCAAACGCCTTTCTGCATATCCCCGCAGGTAGCGCCGGGTTAATCCCCGAAGGCACGATGGTCGAGGTGGAACTGACCGGCCCGACTGAATACCGGTGATAGCACCAGTTTATCCACCCTCCTCACCATCTCCACCGCATGTCTCCAGCATCTTTCTGATGCGCTCTTTTAGATACGGCAGATGCTCCTGGAACTCGCGTGCGACCAGGAAAGTCCGGGCGGCGTCGCCCAGTCCACGGTGGGCACCGAAGTGGTTGCGATATCCCTGCGGGACGGGATACTGGAAATGGGCTGAGGAGATGGTGCTACCGTCGACCGAGAACTCGATAAGGCTGGCCAGACGGTCCAGGGATAGGACCTGTTTCATCTTCAAACCCCGACGGATCTCCCGCTGCAGGTCGACAAACGCACACCCGTCAGGGGAGAACCCCGCGGCGCGGAAGGCCCGTCTCTCCATACTCGCCGCGAAGACGATGATTGCTGTGCTGTCCTCCTCTGAGACGATCGATTCCAGGAATGACCTCAGGTCAGTGAACGCCATCTCCGCCGTCTCCTGCGCCTTTGCAGCCTCTTCGTCCGGGAGTCGGTAGGAGTGGTCGTATGGCATCCCGCACTCACCTCGACTCAGGTTTGCGACGGTCGTCTCGACACCGGCCGTTCTGCCACAGGAGTCGGTCACTTTCTTCCAGATCTCGACCTCGAGATCGTAGCGGAACTGCTCTGCCGCGTAATTAAGACTCTCGCCCTCGGGTCGGTGCACGACCGCACCGATCTCGATCGGCATCATCACCTCCCTTGAGGTGCCATATACGTAACCGAACTCTATGTCCAGGTAGACGTGTCTGCCTGCCGACTGCATCAGATGCAGGATCTATCCGGCGAGAGAGAAAAAGTTTCCCGGCCAGCAGGTCCCCGGCAAAGGTTTATCCAGCTGAACGAAAGCCATTCTATGGAAGAGCGGGATTGCGCTCTGCAATCGATGACCATGAAACTCTCCATCACCTGGCCTGGATCTCGTATCAGCGGTCTTTTCTGGCGAACGCGCCACCGTCGTATGGACCCTCCAGGCCGCGATCGTGTAGAGGAACTACGTGCACTTCTCGCCCGCCCTCCTTTTGAGATCACCGGAATCGACGACAATACCATCGCCATCTACGATAGGGCTCTGACCCACCGGTCGTATACGAACGGGGGTGAGTATCCCGCAGCGGTGGCTGAGGACAACGAGAGGCTTGAGTTTCTCGGGAACTACATCCTCGACTTCATCATCGCCGAACACCTCTACACCGGCTACGAAATCCCGCCGGGCGAGATGAACCGGAGGCTCCAGGTGACCCGGAACACGAAACTTGCCGAGATTGTGCGGTTGCAGGGGCTCGGTATCGACCGCGTTGTCAGACGGCGGGGACAGGCGTTGACGGACTCGATCATCGCCGACGCTTTCGAGGCGCTGATCGGTGCGATATACCTTGACCGGGGCCTCGATCTGGCCAGGAACGTGGTGCTCGCAATCTTTGAAGATGAGATAGCGGATTGCGACACAGACCGGAACTACCGCGGAAGGCTCCAGGAACACGTCTCAAGGGAGAGCCTGGGCGACCTCGAGTATACCTTCCACCAGACCGGTCCGGGGAACTGCCCGACCTGGGTTGCACGCGTGAGCGTCGGTGGGACCCCCTATGGAGAAGGGAGGGCCCGGACGAAGCAGGCTGCGGCCATGACCGCGGCAAAAGAGGCTCTCTCCCGCTTCGAGGAGTAGTGAGAATGCTTCAGCCGCCAGGAATGGACCTGAGAGTTGCGGTTGTCAGGTGCGAGGGTTACAGCCAGTCCGGGGTCGATGCGGCCGCCAGGCGTGCAATCGACCTTCTCGGTGGCATCGGATCTTTTGTCTCCTCCGGGGAGAGGATCCTCCTCAAGCCAAACCTCCTCCAGGGTCTTGAACCTGGGCGATGCGTCACCACCCACCCGGCGGTTGTCGCCGCTCTCGCCCGTCTCCTCGTGGAGCACGGTTGCCGGGTTCTCATAGGGGACAGCCCTGGTGGTGGGGTGATCTACAGCGAGGCAAACCTCCGACGTGCTTACGCCCGTGCCGGCTACCTGGCCGTGGCGGAAGAGACCGGCGCCGCCCTTAACTACGATACCGGTTCGAGCGTCGTCTCCTTTCCAGAAGGGACCGTGACGAAACAGTTCTCCATCATCACCCCCGCCGTGGAGGCCGATGGAATCGTGGTCGTCTCAAAAGCCAAAACTCATATGTGGACGAAGATGACCGGCGCCACAAAAAACCTATTTGGAATAGTCCCGGGTCTAGAAAAACCTGTTTTTCACTCCAGGTTTCGGGATGAGAGGAGCTTCGGGGAGATGCTTGTCGACCTCAACGAGTGCATGAAACCACGGCTTCAGGTTGTGGACGCTGTCATCGGGATGGAAGGAGACGGTCCCCAGGCGGGAAACCCCCGAAAGATCGCGGCGATCCTTGCCGGGAGCAACTACGCAGCCGTGGACACTGTTCTTGCGCGACTTATTGGGATCGAGCCCCTTGAGATCGGGTACATAGTAAGCGCAGCCGAACGTGGCCTCTTCGACCCTGCAGATGTCCGGACGGTCGGCGATGACCCTGCCACACTCGCCGTTCCCGACTTCCGGAAACCCTCTACACATACTGGTGCCAGGAGTGGCGTCGTGCGGCGGGTTTCGCTATCTCTCCTACAGCGGTTCGGAAGAGTCTATGCACCCAGGCCCGGTGTGATCACCGGGGCGTGTATCGGTTGTCGGAAGTGCGAGCGGATCTGCCCGGTGCATGCGGTAACCGTCACAGAAGGCAGAGCGTCGATCGACCTTGCACGGTGCATCCGCTGCTACTGCTGTCACGAGATGTGCACCGAACACGCCATCGTCCTCACAAGGGGTCCTGCTGGAAGGTTTATTGCCTATTTCCTTGGCTGAGATCCCGGCTGAGTGGCGTGTGGCAAACCCTCCTCCCTTGCTGCTCTTCCGGCCGCCAGCCACTGCCCAGTTATACACGGTATACACAAAAGATCGATCCCGGAGTGTGGATTCCTCCTCATGTCAATTTGGAATGATTAATTATGTAAGTGGAGCATATTTCCTTTGCGAGGGACAATAGTGCAGACGCTGCTCTTCCTGATATTATTTCCCATCATCATCGCATGTCTTTTGTTGTTCGTGAAACGGACGGCATTGCGCTACGTGGTGGTCATCCTCTCGGCTCTTGCTATCGGCGGGGTGTCGATATACCTGCTTGTGCGGTATGTGTTTGCGGGCGCGGTCTACTTTGCCGTGCCCTCAGGGACGGTCGACCCGCTCATGCTGGTCATTGAGATGGGGCTTGCGCTCTTCATCATCTACATGGGTGTAAAGTTCAAGAACTACCTGGCAATCGCGCTGGCCGTTGTCCAGGCGGCTCTGCTGGTATATCTTGAAACGACGTATTCGGGGAGCCTCCATGTTGAGAACAACCTCTTCATCGATCAGTTCTCCATCATCATGGCCCTGATCATCGGGATCATCGGGAGCCTCATAGCCGTCTACTCGGTCAGGTACATGGAGACCTACCATCATCACCATCCCGAGGTGCGTGACCGGCAGAGGACGTTCTTCTTTGTTATCTTCATCTTCCTGGCTGCGATGTTTGGCCTGGTCTTCTCCAACAACCTGATGTGGGTCCTATTCTTCTGGGAGATCACAACGATCACGTCGTTCCTGCTGATCGGTTACGCGGAGACTGAGGAGGCAACGAAGAACGCGTTCCTGGCGCTGGTGATGAACCTGCTCGGTGGGGTCGCGTTCGTTGCGGCGCTCATCATCCTTGCCGCCACCGCACCTTTGAGCGGGGGTATCGACCTTGCGGGGGTGCTCTCATCAGGCGATGCTGCCGTTATCCTGCTTCCGGCGGCGCTGATCGGGTTTGCCGGGATCACAAAGGCTGCATTGATGCCGTTTTCCTCCTGGCTCCTCGGAGCGATGGTGGCCCCGACCCCGGTCTCGGCCCTCCTCCACTCGAGCACCATGGTCAAGGCTGGTGTATACATACTGGTCAGGTTCGCACCGGTCTTTGCAGGGACGCTTACTGGGTTCTCCATAGGGCTCGTAGGCGGCCTGACATTCGTTCTTGCGTCTGCGATCGCGATATCGCAGAGCAACGCGAAACGGGTTCTCGCCTACTCGACGATCGCAAACCTCGGCCTTATAGCCGCATGTGCGGGTGTTGGAACCTACATGCTTGTATGGGCCGCGATACTCCTGATCCTATTCCATGCCATCGCGAAGGCGCTCCTCTTCCTTGGGACTGGAATGATCGAGCACAGGATCGGTAGCAGGGATATCGAGGATATGGAGGGTCTGATCGTCCGGATGCCTCGTATGGCCGTGATGATGTTCATCGGGATGGCCGGGATGTTCCTTGCGCCCTTCGGGATGCTGATCTCGAAATGGGCTGCGATCGAGGCATTTGTTCAGGCCCCATTCGGGCTGATCTTCATAGCAATCCTGGCCTACGGGAGCGCTGTAACGGTCTTTTTCTGGGCGAAGTGGATGGGCAAACTGGTTGCGGTCACCCGGGAGCGGGAGCGTGTGGAGAAAGGTATCCTGGAGGAGCCCTGGGCCCCCCTATACCTCCTCACGGGTCTCGTGGTAGCGGCCACCCTCCTATTCCCGCTGGTATCCTCTCTGCTGGTTGAACCATACGTTCTTGCCATATATGGGGTTACAGCGCGCATGGCGCAGGCGAACGTCGCGATAATGATCCTGATGATGGCCCTGCTTCTCGTGTTACCGGTCTCATTCATGCTCTTCAAGAGGAGCGCAAAACACCTGCCCGCTTACATGGGCGGGAGACCGGCGACGCCAGGTCGCCAGTTTGTGGGATCTCTTGGCATCACCCGGGAGGCGCAGACCAGGAACTATTACCTTAACGACTACTTCGGGGAAGCAAAACTCTTCCGTCCGGGATTGGCGGTCTGCACAGCGTTGATAATAGTCTCGTGGATCCTTGCAGGGGTGGCGCTATGACCTGGACATGGCTTATAGGTGCGGTCTTATTCCTTATCCTGGCACCCCTGGCAGGCGGTCTCATTGCCGGAATCGATCGTAAGATCACCGCTAGGATGCAGGGGAGAGTCGGCCCGCCGCTCCTGCAGCCGTTCTACGATGTTGGAAAGCTTTTCGAGAAGGAGCGGGTTGTTGTCACCACGGCGCAGAACTTCTACGTTCTTGCTTACCTGGTCTTCATTGCCCTTGCCGGCGCGCTCTTCTTCGCGGGAGGGGACCTGCTGCTGACAGTCTTTGCCTTCACTCTCGCCCACGTCTTCCTGGTGCTCGGTGCATACGCCGTCCACTCCCCCTACAGCCACATCGGGGCGGAGCGCGAGCTGATCCAGCTGATGGCCTACGAACCGATGGTCATACTTGTGGCGGTCGGTCTCTACATGGTCACGAACAGTTTCTATGTTGCCGAGATTGCCGCAGTGGTCGTTCCGGCCATTCTCTACCTTCCGGGTGTCTTCATTGGCCTTGCCATCGTCCTCACGATCAAGTTCAGGAAGTCCCCGTTCGACATATCGACGTCGCACCACGCCCACCAGGAGATCGTCAAGGGCATAACGACCGAGTTCTCGGGCCCGACACTCGGGACGATCGAGATCGCGCACTGGTATGAGACTGTATTCCTCCTGGGTCTGGTCTACCTATTCTTCGCCTGGAACCCGGTGATCGGGGTGGTTGCGGTCGCGCTCACGTATCTTGCTGAGATCTTTGTCGATAACACCACGGCACGTGTGCGGTGGCAGGCGGCGCTGAAGACCGGGTGGTTTGCGGCGTTGCTCGGGATCGTGAACCTGGCGATCCTCTCTTATATGACGCTTGGAGGTGCATGAGTAGCATGGCATTCCTGAAGCGATCACCCTGGATCCTTCACTACGATGCGTCGAGCTGTAACGGCTGCGATATCGAGGTACTGGCATGCCTGACACCGCTCTACGATGTGGAGCGGTTCGGCATCATCAACACCGGGAACCCCAAACACGCGGACATCCTGCTGATCACCGGCGGGGTAAACGAGCAGAACCGGCAGGTGGTGAAGAATCTCTATGAGCAGATGCCGGAGCCCAGAGTTGTCGTTGCGGTCGGTATCTGCGCCGCATCGGGCGGCATATTCCGGGAGTGCTACAACATCGTTGGTGGAGTCGACAGAGTGATCCCGGTGGACGTCTACGTCCCTGGTTGTGCGGCAAGGCCGGAGCAGATCATCGATGGTGTCGTGAAGGCGCTCTCGATCCTGGAGGAGAAGCGAGCGAAGATGAAAGTGATGGAGCAGCATTCAGAAGAGGCAGGTGAGACTGCATGACACTACAGGAGGAACAGACGATCATCGAGGTCGCCCATCCTGATCTACTCCGGGAGGTCGATAGGCTTCATGCCGACGGATACCGTCTCGTCCAGATTGGGTGCACCGACGTCGGTGGGATATATGAGATCAACTACTCGTTTGATAAGGGCTACCACCTCAAAAACCTCCGTCTGAAGGTCGGGCCCGATACGGAGGTTCCAAGCATCTCCGGGATCTACTGGGGAGCGTTCGTCTATGAGAACGAGATGCACGACCTCTTCGGGATCCCTGTCTCCGGGATCAACATCGACTTTAAGGGGACGTTCATCAGGACGGCTAAGAAGTATCCGTTCAGCGTCACCAGGAAGGGGGAGGACCCATGCCAGAACGAATAATCGTGCCGTTCGGGCCGCAACACCCTGTGCTGCCTGAGCCGATCCACATCGATCTCGTCCTTGAGGACGAGAAGGTGGTGGAGGCGATCCCCTCCATCGGCTACATCCACCGTGGACTCGAGCAGCTTGTGCAGAAGCGTGAGTATCCCGAGTTCGTATACGTGGCTGAAAGGATCTGCGGGATCTGCAGTTTTATTCACAGCCTCTGTTACTGTCAGGGTATAGAGAAGATCATGGAGATCGAGGTCCCCGACCGTGCGCGATACCTCCGGACGATATGGTCAGAGTACTCCCGTCTTCACTCTCACCTCCTCTGGCTCGGGCTCTTTGCTGACTCGATGGGCTTCGAGAACCTCTTCATGCGCTCATGGCGCCTCCGTGAGAAGGTGCTTGACGTGCTGGAGGACACGACCGGCGGCCGGGTCATCCAGGGCACCTGTAAGGTCGGTGGTGTTCGGCGAGATATAGGGCAGGAGAAACTCGATGAGATTCACCGTGGACTTGAGTCTTTCGAGGAGGAATGCCGTGACCTCGGCCATGTCTTCTTAAACGATACGACGGTGAAAAACCGTCTCCGTGGGCTTGGTGTCCTGTCAAAGGCGGAAGCCTACGACCTTGGCGCTGTTGGCCCGACTGCGAGGGCAAGCGGTGTCGAGATGGATCATCGGGAGACTGGCTACGCCGCCTATGGGGATCTCGGTTTCAAACCGGTCATCGAGACCGCGGGCGACTGCTATGCCAGGTGCGCTGTAAGGCTCAGAGAGGTCCATGCCTCAATCGACCTGGTCAGGCGTGCGATCGAGGAGATGCCAGAGGGCCCGATCGATGTGAAGGTCAGAGGAACGCCGGAAGGTGAGTATTTCTCCCGTGCGGAGCAACCGAGGGGCGAGGTTGTCTACTATCTCAGGGGTGACGGGACAAAGAACCTGTCTCGTGCCCGCATCCGGACACCGACGCTAACAAACATACCATCGCTCGTGAAGATGCTCCCGGGCGTCCAGCTTGCGGATGTCCCGGTGGTTGTGCTCTCGATCGATCCCTGTATCAGCTGTACGGAGAGGTGAACGAGGAATGGGAATATTTCAGATGACAAAGACGGTTCTCCGAAATCTTTCTGGTGGTCCCGCCACCCGGCGCTACCCTGCCGTGGCGGCAAGGAAGGGTCCGATCACCCGGGGACATGTTGTCTTCAACCCGGCCACCTGTCGTTCATGTGGCATCTGCTCCCGGCGGTGTCCCTCGGGGGCGATCAACCTGGACAAAGAGGCAAACTTCTGGGAGATCGATCGCATGCGGTGCATTGCCTGTGGCGAGTGCGTTGAGGGCTGTCAGTTTGATAGCCTCACGATGGAACAGGAGTACTTCCCACCAGTTGTGGACCGTGTGGTTGAGCGCTATCACATAACCTACGTGAAGCCGGAGAAACCCGCGAAGAAACCAAAGGAAGAGGGTGCGGGGGAGAACGCCTGAAGGGTGGGTAGAGTCAGGTCAGGCCTGGAGGAGCGGGGTGTCACCGCAGTGCCGAGGGAGGCACTGCACCCTCAGGCATCTTGCGTGTAAGGACGGCTCATGGGGTGCCCAACCCCATCTCATCGGTCGTAGAGATCGTGCTTGATGAGGTGCGATTCAAAACGCCCCTGGTGGAAGACACGAACCTCTACCTTGGCACCGTTGCGGAACTCCCGCATCAGGTGGTCGTATGTCCGCCGGACATATCGCAGTCCTTCCCGTGCGAAGAGGTCACGCAGGGCCTGGCGGAACCTGATCTCCTGGTCGAGGAATGCCGCCTCGTACGCCACAGTCTCCCGAAAGATCCTGGCGCATTCGGCATCGTCGATCGGGTTGTTGTAGGTTCCATGCTCGTTAAGGCCGCTTATCTGCCGCCAGTCAACCCTGCCCTTCTCGTCGGCCTCGCGGTGGAGCATGTAGGGGTAAACCCGGCAGATGGAGAACCGCCGCTCGTATATACTGCACCTGCCATCATCAAGGAAGATACATGATCCGTCAGGTCTCGTCTTTAAGGCATACCCGGAGACGTAGAACCTCCCCTCGTCGTCGCAGGCGTCGAAGCCCGGAGCCGGGATGATGACATCGGGCGCAAACGATCGGACGCTCTCGGTGTCCTCCTCAAGCAGAAAGACGTGACCGTTAAACTCGCGTGTGCAGCACCGGCCACAGCGGTCGCAGGAGAACCCCACGTCCTGGACGATCGCAATAAACTCGTCCTCCGGGAACCGGAAAAGTCGGTCGCGCTCTGCCTCAAGGGCGGCAATCTGTTCGTCAAACGTGAACGTAGTTCAGCACCCACCCTCTATCCCCAGGCAGTCGAGTCGGTGTCTGGCGGATCTCTATCGGGGTATTTGGACGCCGGAGGGGATATCTGCTTCGGCAGATGCGGTTCGTCTCGATCAACGGTCCCCCACTCATCTGAGGCCCCCTATCAAGCTCCGGAAACGTATTATTCTCCCCGATCCAACAAATCCCAATATTCGGTGGTGTGTTTTCTGTGATCGCGACATTCGTCCTATTCATCATCGGTGTATTGCTCCTGGTCAAAGGGGCCGATCTCTTCGTTGGCGGTGGAAGCGGTCTTGCTCTCCGGCACCGGATCTCCCCTGCCCTTATAGGGTCAACGATAATCGCTTTTGGTACCTCTTTACCCGAGCTCGTTGTCAGCACGAGCGCTGCGGCCATTGGAAACTCAGATATAGCGGTTGGAAACGTCATTGGGAGCAACATAGCAAACATCGCTCTTGTCCTCGCGCTCTGCACCCTCATCCGGCCGGGGATGATCACCGCCTCCGGGACGTCTCGCTCCTCCCTGATCCGCTACACCTGGCTGATGCTCGTTGCGACGGCGGTGTTTGCAGTTTTCGCCTTTATGGGGATACTTGACGTCTTTGCCGGCACAATTTTCCTCATACTCTTTGTGGGTATCCTTCTTCTCCTCCTGCGGGAGGAGCGTGAGGAGGAAGGTGTCGAACTCAGGTCACATGGATGGGTTGACGCTCTCTACATCAGCCTCGGGCTTGCTGCGGTCATCATCGGGGCACAACTGGTCGTCGACGGCGCTGTCACGTTCGCGGAGGCCCTTGGGATCCCGGCGTTTGTCATCGGCGTCTCGGTCGTCGCTGTCGGCACCTCCATCCCGGAACTCGCAACATCGGTAGTCGCCGCCGCAAAAGACAAGGGATCCATCTCGGTCGGCAACATCCTCGGAAGCAACATCTTTAACCTCCTGCTGGTACTCGGGATAAGCCTCCTCCTTGCCCCCGCGACGATCGGATCACCCATCGATATCGTTGTTGTCGTGCTCTTCTCGGTCGCTATCCTTCCACTGCTCTTTGCCCGTCCCCGCATCGTGCGGGTCTGGTCGGGCATCCTGCTCCTTGGCTATGCAGTCTATATCGCCTGGATCTTCGGGGCGGTGCCGGTTGTTTGAGAGTTCTTTCACAATAAAAAGCGGAGATGACCTGATAGAAGGGGTCATCGGGGATACGTGTCCGCCAACCAGGTCTAATTCAACAAGGAGAAGGTTGGAGTGAGAGTGGGGTTTTCTCACCAGATGCCCACTTTCCTATCCCTGTCCTGGATGGTTGGTCGGTCGGTAGAGCGCCAACCGGATCAAAGAGTCTCCTCCACTTTGTGGTGTGGTGGCTGGTGTTTTCTTACGGCCTTGAAGATCTCCATCACGATCACGACGGTGGAGGCGAGGGCAAGCAGGAAGGCCCATTCTGCCAGGGAGACCGGCTGCACCTGGAGCACGTTCTGGAAGACGGGGATATGCAGTGCGAGGATGTGTATACCCTGTGCAATAACGACTCCTGCAAAGAGGTAGTAGTTGCGACTCACCGGGACGCGGAAAGCAGAGATATACTCCGACCGGCAGTTGAAGGCGTGGATGTTCTCGAAGAGCACCATCAGCAGGACAAGCATGTTCCTGGCCGAGAACTCGTCCCAGCCGTTGCCGAGCATCCAGTACCAGGCGCCAAACGCCACCACCGCCATGACGGTGCCGGATAGGAGTGTCTCCTCTATCATCAGCTGGTTGAAGATCCCTTCATCCGGCCTTCGCGGAGGCCGTTTCATTACGCCGGGCTCCCCGCCCTCGAATGCAAGTGCCACATCCTGGATCCCGTTTGTCACCAGGTTCAGCCAGAGGAGCTGGACTGCAAAAAGCGGCAGCGGCAGACCCAGTGCGATGGCGAGCATGAAGAGAAGAACTTCCGCAAACCCGGTCGAGATCAGGAGGTAGACGACTTTGCGGACGTTGTCGTAAGCGTAGCGTCCCTCTTCGATACCTGCAACGATCGAGGCGAAGTTATCGTCGGCGATGATCAGCGACGCCGTGTCCTTGGCCACATCTGTCCCTGAACCCATCGCGATCCCGATATTCGCGCTCCGGAGTGCCGGGGCGTCGTTGACCCCGTCTCCTGTGACCGCAACAAAAGCCCCGCTCTCCCGGTAGGCCTTGACAATCTGGAGTTTCTGTAGCGGTGTCACCCTAGCAAAGACCCGGGCCCGCTTCACCCGCTCGACAAACTCTGGTGTGATCGAGTCACCTGTATCGCCTATTTCCGCGCCTGTGATCACCTGTTCTGGCGAGTCGGCGATCTCCAGTTCACGTGCAATGGCAAGGGCCGTTGCGGGATGGTCGCCTGTCACCATCACCACATCTACCCCTGCTTCACGGCACCGTCGGACGGCATCCGGGACATCAGGTCGGATCGGGTCGATAAACCCGACCAGGCCGAGTAGTTCAAGGGGAGGAAGTTGCGGGTTCTCCACGGAGACCTCTCTCTCTTCCCGACCGTGGGCCACAGCAAGCACGCGGTAGCCCTGTGAGGTCAGGAACTCGAGTTCCTTCTCTAAGCGGTCTGGATCGATGGGGAGACTTCCGCCTCTCCCGGCAACCATGCTCTGGCAGAGCGGGAGCAGGGTCTCGACTGCCCCCTTGACCGCTACCCGGATCTCATCCCCGTCGCGGTACCAGACGGCAGCGTAGCGCCGGTCGGACTCGAACGGGATCTCGGCAATGGATGGCGCACCCTGGCGGATGGCAGCGGGATCAAGGCCGAGTTTGTAGGCGAGTGCGAGAAAAGCCACGTCAATCGCATCACCCTGGTGTGTCCAATCTCCTTTGTCGGTCTGCTCCAGCGTGGCCTCGTTACAGATCACTGTGGCCCGGGCAAGCTGCTCCAGTCTGGAGCGGCCGGGCCCGGCCACCGGGCCACCGTCCTCGTCGAGGACATCTCCCTCACCAGCGTAACCGGCGCCGGTTACGCTGAATCTCTCACCGGTGGGGAGGGCGATGACCCTGGCGGTCTGCTGGTTCACGGTGAGCGTCCCGGTCTTGTCACTTGCGATCAGCGTGCAGCTGCCGAGACTCTCCACCGCAGCGAGGAACCGGACGATGACATTGCGTCCCGCCATCCGAGACGCCGCGATCGAGAGTGCAACGGTCAGTGCGACCGGCAACCCCTCGGGAATTGCCGAGACCGCAAGGGCCACGGCAAGGAAGAAGACATCGAGGATAGGCATCCCCTGGCCAAGCACGATGATCGCGAGCACCCCTGTAGCAGCAAGGATGGCGAGGGCGATCTTGCGCGAGAAGTCCTCCATACGGATGACGAGCGGGGCTTTGCCACCCTCTGACCCCGTGACGCTCTCTGCGATCTGACCGATCTCGGTATTCTGGCCTGTAGCGACCACAACTCCGGTGCAGCGCCCGGTCATGACAGTGCTGCCGGCATAAAGCATACTCCGTCGGTCACTTGTGGGCAGCGACGCGTCCACCGGGTCGGCGGTCTTTTCGACCGCATGGGACTCGCCGGTCAGGAGCGACTCGTCGACGGTGAGCGACTTTGCTCTGATGATTCGTATATCGGCAGGTACACGGTCGCCAGATTCCAGGACGACACGGTCGCCTGGAACCAGGTCCTCAGCAGGCACAACCTTCTCCCGGCCGCCCCGTATCACGCGTGCATGGATCTTGAGCATCTCCTGCAACGCTGTTGCACCCTTCTCTGCCTTCACCTCCTGAAAAGTTCCAATTACGGCGTTTAGGAGGAGGACGGCGAATATGAATATTGCATCGGTGAGATCGACGAAGAGGATGGAGATGATCGCGGCCGCAAGGAGAACGTAGATGAGCGGGCTCTTGAACTGGCGGAGGAAGACCTCAAAGACTGTCGGTGGGCGCTTCTTCGGGAGTGCGTTCTCTCCGAAGACCTCTTTTCGCCGGGCAGCCTCCTCTTCAGTGAGACCATCTGTCGATGATGCGAGCAGTCGCTCTACCTCGTCCACCGGGAGAGCGTGCCACGCGGTCATCCGACACTCATCGGGAGATAGGTGGTTATCCATGTTACTTCCTCTGTGGTATGCGTTGCGGACTCAACGGTTACGAGGGTGCCCGACTGGATAAAAACACCGCCTCCGCTAGCCGTGGGGTTGGATCAGGCGTGGATCATCGTCAGCATCATCTTGAACTGCGTGACGGCCTGGACAGCGTGGGGTTTCCCGGCGGGCATTATGATAATCTCCCCCGCTTTGAGGGGATAATCCGTGCCCTCGATGGTGATGAGAGCCTCCCCTTCCAGTACCTGGAGGACGGCATCGTAAGGTGCGGTGTGCTCTGAGAGACCTTCGCCCGCGTCGAAGGCAAAGACCGTTATGGTGCCTGCAGGGGCATTTATGAGCATCCGGCTGACGATCGATCCTGACTGATAGGCGACCAGGTTGCGGGGGTCGATGACGCGTTCGGTGAGTCTCTCGTTCTCGGTCTCTGACATAAGAGTTATTTTATCCGGGGGGTCTTCATCTTTTCGTCCTGGCAGGAAAGAGGAGCGTGACCTCTCAATCCTCACCTTTTTCCCGTAGATACCCCCTAATAATAAGAGACCTTCTGTGTACTACCATCTCATCCTGACCGATGCCTGCAACCTCTGCTGCACCTACTGCCGAGGGAAGGCGTTTTTCGTCGACCCCCCAGACCAAACCGGGATCGCCATCGACGAGGACCTGCCGGTTGACCTCGATATCGATCTCGATGACCTCTACCGGTTCCTGGCAAAAGACCCCGATCCCGTACTCATCTTCTATGGGGGGGAACCCCTCCTTGCCCCCGAACTGGTCAGCGAGATCGCCCGCGACGCCCCGGTATCGGCGCTGATCCTGCACACCAACGGAACGCTCCTTGACCGCCTCGAACCTGCCATCGTAAACCGGTTTGATACCATCCTGATATCGATCGACGGCCCTGAGAGTCTCACCGACGCCCACAGGGGCGAGGGGACGTTTAATCGGGTCATGAGAAACCTCTGTGGCCTTGTGGCCGGTGGGTTTGGGGGCGAACTGATCGCCCGTATGACTGTGACCGAGGATACCGATATCGTTGAGGCAGTTCGATATCTCACAGAGAACGAGAGGTTCTCATTCCCGGCCGTCCACTGGCAGATGGACGCAAACTTCTGGAACGACTACGAGATGCGAGACTACGCCACATGGGTGTCAGAGAGTTATAACCCCGGCATCCGCTCGCTTGTGGCCTTCTGGGTAGAGACGATGCGACGGAAGGCACGGGTGCTCCGCTGGTATCCCTTCATCGAGCCGATGGAGGATATGCTGCTCGGCCGGCCGAGCACCCTCCGGTGCGGTTGCGGCCACGCGAACTACAGCATCATGACCGATGGGCATATTGCTCCATGCCCCATAATGGTCGGGATGAAGGACTACTACGCCGGGCACATAGCGACGGCGGATCCCCTCCACCTACAGGTGACCGCTGTTGGGGAACCCTGCACCGAGTGTGGTATCCTCGGGTTCTGCGGTGGTCGCTGCCTTTACTCAAACCTCCTCCGACCCTGGCCAGAGGAGGGGCGGCGGATAGTCTGCAGCACGGTTGAGAACCTGCATGCCGCTCTCTCGGAGGCACTCCCGCATGTCAGGTCTCTCATCCAGGATGGCAGAATCGGGCTGGAGGACTTCTCCCACCGGCGCTACAACAGTTGTGAGATCATACCCTGAGGTGGGCCTCCGGGCAAAGATTCATCCGGACGGAAGGGGAAAAACTGGGAGGGAACCATGGCGGCACCGGGGCACCTCCTCTGCAGGCTCGGTCTCCATCGGTGGGGCCGGAAGCGGGGCTACGATGAGTACTCCTCAAACGTCATCGAGTGGGAGCAACGGTGCGAACGCTGCGGAAAGAAGAAGCGCTGGGTCGAGGTGAAGCGGGACCGGCGGGGATGAGGGATAATCTCTATCGACCCGGCGGTTATCCTGTGTCCTCTCCTCTCCTGAGATCTTCTTCCTGCTCGTTGATCCAGGCCCTTGTCCACTTCTGGAGATCGCTTATACTGGCTGACCCCTTCCACTCTCGCATCGTTCTCAGGTGGTCTTCAAGTTCGTCTGCAAGGGAGAAGATCAGCGCCTCTGACTCCTCTTCTGATAACTGTCCTTCCGTCTCCAGGCGTGCAGTTCCGAGCTCGAGGAAGTGTTGTAACTCGCCTGTCACCTCCAGGATCCTGGGGAGATCCAGTCTGACAGTAGACCCCATGAAGAGAGGGATTGACGCACCCACTAATAATTTCATCCATTTCGTTCCGGCCATACCTGTTTCTGGGCAGGGTGCGTCAGCTTGCCTCTCATCACTCTGCCGCCCCGTGGTCCAGCCCAAGGGATACGCTCCATAGGAAGTCAATCCAGGAGGACGTCGGGAGATGGGGAAGTCGTCCTGTGTTGGACGTCAACCTCTCCCCTAACTGGCCCAACCCCGGGAGAGGTGCAACCCCCCCAACTCATCGGTCATCTGGACTATGAATACCTCATTGAGAGGAGCGAGCAGGTTTAAGCCCACTCTCCAGACACCCCCGGCGTAGGGGGACGATGTAGGGCGCCGGCATGTCCCGTTTCACCACCGCCTCAATTCCGTAGACCGACCTGAGCATATCTTCGGTGAGGACCTCCGCTGGAGCCCCATAGCTGTAGATCGACCCGCCTTCAAGTACCAGGAGACGGTGGCAGTAGGTGGCCGCGAGGTTGAGGTCATGGAGCGCGATGACGATCGCAAGCCCCTTCTTATCGGCAAGGTCACGGAGGATCTCCATTACCCCCATCTGGTGGCAGACATCCAGGTTGCTGGTCGGTTCATCCAGGAAGATAGCGCCTGTCTCCTGCACAAGCGCCCGTGCGATCATAACCCGCTGGCGCTCCCCTCCGGAGAGTTCGGCAACCCTCCGGAGCGCAAGTTCCTCGAGGTCGAGGAGGGTGAGCGCCTCAACCACTTTCTCCTCATCGGTGGGACTCACCTTCCAGTTCAGGTATGGCCGCCTCCCCATCAGGACAGTCTCAAATACCGTTGCAGTTGTCCGGTTTCCGGCAGATTGCGGTACGTAGGCCACCGCCCGTGCAACCTCGCGCCGGTGCATGTTGCGGATATCCCGACCATCGAGCACCACCCTCCCGCGTCGTGGAGAGAGCATCCCGTTGATGCACCGGATGAGCGTTGTCTTCCCGCAGCCATTCGGCCCCACAAGCCCGAGAACCTCTCCTCCCTCTACCGGAAAGGTGATTTCGTGGAGCACCTCCCGGTCACGGTAGGCAAATGAGAGGTCTTCGATCGATATCAGCGGCATCATGCATCCCTCCGGTGCAGGAAGAGGTAGATGAAGAACGGCACCCCAAGGAATGCGGTCACGATCCCGACAGGGATGACCTGCGGTGCAAGGATGCTCCGGGCGATACTGTCTGCCGCAAGGAGAAGGAGGGCACCGGTGAGACCGGATGCAGGAAGGAGCGTCCTGAAATCGCTTCCGATAACCATGCGTGTGATGTGTGGTGCCACCAGCCCGATGAACCCGATCGTGCCGGTGAAACAGATGATCACCGCGGTGATCAGTGAGGCGATAAGCATCATGACCGTCATAGAACGTTCGACCGGCACGCCGAGACCAGCCGCCACCTCGTCACCCTCTGCCAGGGCGTTGAGGTCCCAGGCACGGTAGATCAGGTAGGGGACGGTGCAGGCAAGGACGAGGGCAACGATCCCGAGTTTTGGCCAGGTTGACTTATCAACCGAGCCGAACATCCAGAATACCACCGCCTGGAGTTGTTCGCTGCTGCCGACATACTGAAGGAGGGAGGTCACCGCTGAGAAGAGATACATGAGCGCGATCCCCGCAAGTACCATGGTCTCTGAACCGATCCCCCTGTATCGAGCCATCCCGTAGATGCCGAACGCAGCAAGCAGGGCAAAGAGGAAGGCGTTGCCTATGATGAGGTACTCCCCGCCAGCAACCCCGGCACCCAGGACTATGGCGATAGATGCGCCGGTGGCTGCGGCCGAGGCGATACCTAACGTGAAGGGGCTTGCAAGCGGGTTTCGGAGGATCCCCTGCATCACCGAACCTGCCACCGCGAGCCCGAACCCGGCACAGACCGCGAAGAGCACCCGGTGAAGCCTGTAGTCCCAGACGATGGTGATCGCGAGATCCGGAGCGCTAAATGTGCCTGGAAAGAGTCCGGCCAGTATCGCGAGGTATGACTCGCCTATCCCGAGATCGGCCGACCCGAGCGTGACCGCTATCCCGATGAGGAGGACGAGTCCGAAGGTGAGGGCAAGTATAAAGGCAGCACGAGTCCTTTTCAGTCGCGCGTAGCCCTCGTAAAGACTGATATACTGCTCCATTGGTTATGGCTCCTTATCCCGGGTAGACGAAACTTCCCTCAGACGCAAGATCGAAATCGATCCCCTGGAACTCACTGAGGTAGCGCTGGTGGATGGCGCGCGGGTCGAGGTCGGTGAACCTGTCGGGGTAGAACCACTTTGCCAGGTAAGCCGTTCCGATGAAGTGCTGGGCACCCCCCAGGATATCTGAATGGATGACATAGACCCGACCGTCCTTCACGGCGGAGATCCTGGACCATCCGGGGCGTTCAAGCAGCGCCGATCTGATCTCAGCGAGCGCTTCGGGGTCGTGCCGCGCGTAGCCGCCTACGGTCAGGCCCTGTCCGGCCAGTTTCACGATCACCTGGGGGTCAGCGACGATGACCGCCTCAGGGTCGATGAGGGGATACTCGCCGCTCTCGCCGGCAAAGGGGTTCAGCCCTCCGGCGATCTCTATCTTCTCGTTATACCCCGATCCGGCTGCGACGGTTTTGTAGGCCGTCCAGTACTCAAAGTATACACGGACACGCTCATCGGTCGGGATCTCTGCCGTGCCGTTCCGGATCCAGTTCATCGTTGACTCATAGAACGAAGCAAACTCTTCTCCTTGCCGGGGTTCGTCGATTATCATGGCGATCTTTCGGATCTCCTCCGGATAGGTTGCGGGCTTGAAACAGTCAAACCGGAAGACCCGGATACCCGGGCTGCTCGCCTCAAGCCTACGCTGAATATCGTCGCATGCCGATGTGCTGATGCTTGCGTAGAGGAATACCGCGTCCGGTTTAAGGGAGACGACCCTCTCCATATCCGGCGACCAGATTGAGCCAATGTCTGATTTATCCAGGCACTCCGGGAAGAACGTGGTCTTCTCGTGGCTGAACTTATCGACGGCGACAACCTTCTCCATATCGAACCCGACCGACCGCAGCGTCTCGAGAGCCTCACCGCTGAAGGTCACAACCCGGCGCAGTGGGCGGTAGAGCGTCAGGGTTCTACCCGATGAATCGGTGACAACAAGGGGTTTTCCATCCCGGTGGATGTAGACCCAGGCGGCGTCCTGTATGTCGTTGCGGTCGAGGTTTCCAGCACCGCCCATGTAAACGGCGTCGAGGTATGAGAGGACCGCCGCGTTGTACTCGCTGAAGGTGAGGACGTCATCACCATTGGCATCCCCCGGGATGCCATCAACCGCCGATGCCGGGACGGCGATGAGCATGGGGAGAAAAAGGATGAGGATGATGCGATGTTTCATCGCTGACCACCCCACCGGGCGATGATGAGAGCAACGACTGCCGCGAGGACAGCAAACGGTGGGGCGGCCTCCTGTGTCGGCCTCTCCTGTGGGGTGCTCTCCACCTCTGTCTCGATACCGTCCACTGCGAGATGCGAGGCGGGGATGGTGCCGTTTGACTCGCCCAGGAAGTCTTCCCAGATGCCGGTGATATCCCCGCTGCCGGAGGAGGGCGCCATGACCTGGTAGGTTATCAGGGTGTCGTTTACCAGCGCAAATGCGACCTGCCTGTCTCTGACCAGGATGCGGTCGTCCGGGTGGTCGGTTCCCACAATGGAGTAGCCGGCCGGAAGAGTCTCCACAACGCCGCCGAGGGTGATCCCTTCTATCGAGAGTGAAACCTCGAAGACCTCGCCTGCCCCGGGTTCAGCGGTGGAGAGAGTTCGGGTGACTGTGGCGCCCCAAACTGTGGCTGGGATTAGAACTAACAGCAGGATGAGGCATATGAACTGGTTTGCAGGGGAGCCTCTCATACGGTTTTGTTGTCGATCAGGTAATATGAATATTTCCAATTGTGCTAATAAATCAGAAATTTGAGGTGTGGGCGCATATCGAGGTGTTCTCCGGTGGTGGGGATGACGCGTGATGGATGCCGGGTGGAATTGCCTGGAAGGTTGACTCTCGGACTGAACCGTGTAGGCAGCAGATTTTGTGGTGGGTGCGCTGCACCGGCGTTACCGGGAGAACGATTGTGTCCACTACAGCATTATAGAACCCAGAACTGTGATCGCACTCGATTTTTCGTATGAAAATGACCCCCGATTTTCATCCGGTATGCCTGTAGCTCTAACGGGCATCATGTAGTTTTTTGAAGGGCGCAAAAGATAAATTAGTAAAACCCTCCCTACTTTGTCCCACCTACCTCAGGGTAGCCTCATCTATTTCGGGAAGGACTTACCCCCCGAGATTGGAACCTCGTTGGTCGGGCAAGACACGCAACTCTTTTTTTAGATACGCCTATTCTACCGGATAGCAGGATTTAACAGTATCCCGGGATCGGGTCTATGCCGCCACCGGTCTGGCCCCTGCGTTGCCTGACAGACAGCATCGCCCGCTCACAGCATCCACTCAAGCCCAATCGCGATGAGGAGCATCATCGCTGCCGCCGATAACGAGATTATTGTCACCGCCCAGACCACCAGGAAAGCGACGATTTTAAGTGCGCCTGTCTCTCTGTATGGGATATCCCCTTCGTTCATCCCCTTCGCCGTCCGGTAGGCGTCGTAGGCACCCCAGAGCCAGATCGCCACACCCGGCAGGATCATGATAAAGAGGCCAAACAGGCTCCCGAGCAGCACCAGGATCCCTTTTGCAAACTGACCGTTGTAGGCCTGTCCGAGGCCGTTGAAGAGGAGCGAGAGCGCTGCGGCCACCGCCGGGTTCTTCACCTTCTCCCGGCGGGATACCTCTGCCTCCTTGAGGGCATCCCCCGGCGAGAGAGATCTCAATGTATCACGCTGCATGACTATTCAATGCACCTGATGAGGGTTATCGTATCTCCTATGGACCATCCTTGTCTTTTACCGCCTGAACTCCTTCTCGATCCGAACACGGCGTCCGAGGGTTGTCTCATACCACTCCTGCTGCTTCAAGGCCTGCTTCATATTCCTGATGCGGTGTCTGATCCGCGTTCCTGTCACCGTGTCGACCAGCACCAGTCTCGCTATCTCGACCTCCTCCTGATACATCGAGGTAGACCTCGGTGATTACAAACGTTTTTATTCGAGATTGCCCCTACCGGCCAGAATGAGTTCAGGATCGTGGGGTTGGAGGGAGTTGTGAACGTAGAGTGCCCTGTCGTCCAATTCTGATTAGCCTCCTCCAGATTTCACCATTCAGCCATCTTTTCTGAGTCTTCGTCTTCTGGTTAACGCCAACTGTAACCCGGGCATTGCGGCATACATTCTGCTGGAGCACAACGGTTCAGTAACTCCACATAAAGCGAAGTTTCCCTTTCTCCACCCCCCTTGGGGGGTAAGTGCGGGGTGATTGCCAGGGAGGGCCGTAGCAGGGGGCAGAAACAGGATCTCGGTGATGGGGTTATCGTGTTGACACCAGTAGATGCCTCCAGGGCAGTGTGTCGAGGTAGAATCGCCCCTGTCTCCTGCATCTCAGGTCGAACGGTATTCGCTGACCGCCTCCACCACCCGACCGCTATCGTGGCCTCCTCCCGCCCCTGGATAGGCGGCGGGCAGTGCGTGGCGATAGACCCGGGAAGGTCGTGTCAGGGAAACGTGAGCGAGACGATCCGGAGAGATACCCCTGACTGTATCCATGGAAAAATCGCCCTCTTGGGGTGGGGATGACGGGGAGAGGGGGCGGAACGCCCTCCCCTATCTCATCGTCTCACACGGACACTTTCTTCCCTGGATGCAAAACACTCCCACCACCTGGCAAGGCCCGTGCATGGGTCTTCTCCAGAGTTTCCCCCGTGTTTCTGGCAATTGCCCGCCAACAACGCAGATGATACACATTTTTCACGGTTTTAAACTACCAGGATCTAATATCAGGCCATAGAGCAGGTTTATTTTTCAAGGGGACCGACCTTTTACCCGTGGAGTGCGGATCTAACGGTAAAATAAGGCTGAAGATCCAGGTAGTTCTGGAGGGGGGCTAATCCTGATCTTCTGGCCCACGATGCTCTGGCAATTCCGGTCACGACACGGGATGTGTTTGTGCACGCTGTAGTGCAGAATGCAGGAAGGATGACATCCGATGCACAGATAATGCCTAAAAAACAGCGGTCAGTATGCCTTGCCTCTATAGAGCGTAGGTGGGCCTATCTGATGGTATATCCAGAAACGATCGGGAGTGCCGCAACGGGCAAGTATAACGAAACAGGAAGCGCCGCCAACAGGACTCGAACCTGTGACATGCTGGTTAACAGCCAGCCACTCTACCAACTGAGTTATGGCGGCACCGGAACAGTTGCCCTATACACTCTTGATTGAATCATATTAAACATTACGGGAATTAGTCTTCCGGATGGCCTGCAGGAGTTCAATCAGTTCGTCTACCTCATCATCAAGGCTGGAGAGAAGATCAGCCGCCAGCGGTGTTGCCACCGCCCCGGCCGGCGAAGCGCGGATGTAGCCCTCCTGTTCCAGGATCCGCAGAGAGTAGCGAACCCGGTGGTAGGGGAGATCTAGGAGTTCGGCGAGTCTCATTATACCGATAGGTTGATGCTCCACTACCACCCGGATAACCTCAAGGTGCCTTGAGACGAGCTCGATCTCGGATTTGATCTTTGATAGCATGGTTGCCGCGCGGGTGAATGCCCGCCAATTACGGTTGTTCGTTCAGCCAGACCTTCGTCTGGATATACTGTTTCCGGAACAATATGGAGGTGACCGCTCCTGCAGCCAGGAGGAGAAGACCTATCGCAAGCCCAGGCGTCCCTTCGGGTGCAAACCGGAAGAGGACAAAGACGCCTATGGCGAAACAGAGTATGATGATGTTGAGCATGATCGTCAGCATGGCGAACTTTGTCTTGAATGACCGTTTCGTTGCCTCATCCATCACTCATACTTGAACGCGTGGGATAAAAGTACTTGTGGTATCCCCAGAAAGTGGTAGAATGAGCAGACTGGATTTGGCCATCCTGGATGCCGGCGCGGCGGCATACGTGGCCTATGGGTCGTCCGAAGACGCTAACGTGCGCTACCTGACCCGGTTTCGCACCACCGACCCGGTGATATATCTCCGCAAACCCCGGGAGCGCGGGTTGATCGTGGTCTCGCAGATGGAGTATGAACGTGCGGTGCGCGAATCGATTGCAGCGGTCGTCACCCGCGCCGATGTGGGGTTCCTCGACTACATCAGAGCCGGTGAGTCCCGCTGGCGGGCGACGGCGCACGTGATCGCAGAGATGGCCGGCGGCCCTATCCTCGCTCCCTCTTTCTTCCCGCTTGCTCTCGCTCGCCACCTGGAGTTGTTTCAACCGGTAATACTCGACGAGAGGGGGGTGGTTGAAGGTATGCGGGCTGTCAAGACACCGGAAGAGATCGAGTGGATACGCGATGCCCAGCGCGTTACCGAGGCCGCGATAGGGAGGGGCATAGCGCTTATCCGCTCATCTGTCGCGAAAGACGGTATCCTCTATCGGAACGGTGCCCACCTCACCTCTGAAGCCGTCAGAACAGAGATGCACACCACTCTTCTCGCTCATGGTTACCGTGGGGTCGATACCATCGTCTCCTGCGGCCCAGACACCGCCCTCCCACATCACCAGGGTAGCGGCCCTCTTCTCGAGGATGAACCCATTGTCATAGATATCTTCCCGCAGGACGAAAGAACCGGTTATCATGCTGATATGACCCGCACGGTCGTGAAAGGCGAACCCTCTCCCGCCATCAGGGAGATGCATGATGCCGTCAGAGCAGCAAAGGAACACGCTATATCGATGCTTCGTGCCGGGGCACATGGCGCTGACCTGTATCGTGAGGTGGTGGATCTCTTCCGCGACCGCGGCTACGAGAGCAACATGCGGGGGTTCACCCATAGCCTCGGTCACGGCGTCGGGCTTGAGGTGCATGAAGATCCCTCCCTGGGCCCCGAGGGCGGGGAACTTTGTGTGGGCAACGTGGTCACCGTTGAACCTGGGCTATACTACCCGGGTATCGGTGGTGTCCGCCTGGAGGATATGGGTGTGGTTACAGAGACCGGGTTTGACCGGTTCACCCAATACGAAGAGAGGCTTACAGTATGAGCATGGATGACAGAGTCTACGACGCCTACAGGGAAGCCGGAGCGCTGGCAAGGAAGGTCCTCCGCAGGGGGGCGGATCTCGTAAAGGAGGGCGTCTCCCTCCTGGAAATGGTTGAAACGACGGAAGGGATGGTTATAGGGGAGGGTGCGCAACTTGCCTTCCCCTTAAACGTCTCCTTAAACGAGGCCGCGGCACATGATACCGCCATGCCGGGCGATGAGCGGACTTTTGCCAGAGGGGACCTGATCAAGGTCGATCTCGGGGTTCACGTCGACGGCTACATCGCCGACACCGCAATGACCGTCGACCTCGGCAATCACGGACCACTTGTCGAGGCCTCCAGTGCGGCCCTCGATGCGGCGATCGCCGCCGTTCGGCCGGGAGTTATCGCCGCCGACCTGGGGGCGATCATCCAGTCGAAGATCGAAGAGCACGGCTACAAACCTGTTTCAAACCTCACCGGGCATGGTCTTGACCGTTACGATCTCCATGCGAAACCCATGATCCCGAACATTGCCATGAGCGGCGGAGCGGTCCTTCTCGAGGGGATGGTCTTTGCAATCGAGCCTTTTGCTACCACGGGTTTGGGGAGGGTTGTCGAGGCGCCCAGGGTAGAGATCTATAAACAGGTGGCGGCCCGCCCGACGCGGTTGCCGTCGGCCAAACGGATCCTCGAGACCGCCCGGCCGCGGAGAGGTCTTCCCTTCTCGCGACGCTGGGTTCCGGGGGACAGGGTCGATCTGGGGTTATCCACACTGGTGCGAGATGGTATTCTCCACCCATTCCCTGTTCTGCACGATATCCAGGGTTCGTTCGTTTCTCAGGCCGAACATACCCTGATAGTTACGGCAGATGGATGCGAGGTCACCACCCGCTGAGTTATACTTATTGATGTCGCGTGCAAATATGTCAGTTCACAGATATGACCGGCGAAACTACTGTCACGCCTGATCTCCTTACCGTAATCGAACTCCTGCTGACCGCTGAGATATTTAACCGGAACGAGGCTCTCGACATCAACGATCTCAACCCGCGCAGCCGGGAGTTTTTTGGTGCCGGGAGCGGCGGGAACCCCGGGGTGAAAAGACCCCTGATCGTTAGTGAAGGGGCGATCAAGAAAGTCCTTGGCGTCCCGGAGGCCGTCTGTCAGGCTGTTCGTGCCAACCCCTTCGTCGGTTACGAGGAGTTCGGGCAGCGCCTGAATCTTCTTTCGCTCGATACGGCAGCGTCATGGTTCGTCAAAAAAGGGGGGAAGGATCTGATCGAGGGGAACCCCGTTCTTGCATCATATTTTGAAGGGAGGGACGGTATTGCTGTCCGCTATCGGGATGTTCGGGCGAAGAACCAGCGGTTTGAGGATACGAAGGATTACATCGAGGCGAAAGTCTCCCGTATCGTCGGGGAGAGCGAGGAGATGCGGGAGGCTCGCGACCTCATCATCATCAGCGCTCCGGCGGAGGTTGAGTTTACGCTCGAAAAACTGGTCTGCACCCCCCGCCAGGAGGAGGTCATCAGGAAGATCGGTGTTGCCCTCGAGCACCGCGATTTCTTAAAACAGCACGGGATCTATGAGTTTGGCCGTTTCCTTTTCGTTGGCCCTCCCGGCACCGGGAAGACGTCGCTTGCGCTTGCGATGTCCCCGGAACTGCATATGCCGGTTCTTGAAGTCCGCCTTGCAATGGTCACCTCGCAGTATCTGGGTGAGACCTCAAAGAACATCGACCGGATCTTTGAACTTGCAAAGAGACTCGCACCCTGCATTCTCTTCATAGACGAGTTTGATTTCGTCGCAAAGACCCGGGTCAGCGACGATCACGGCGCTATGAAGCGCGCGGTGAATATGCTCTTAAAAAACATCGACCAGATAAGTTTCGTGAAGAACGGTGTTCTCCTCATCGGTGCAACGAATCATCCCCGCATCCTGGATGAGGCGGCCTGGCGGCGGTTTGACGAGGTTGTGGAGTTCCCACTTCCGGACCGTAAGATGAGGCAGGCGATCCTGGAGAAGGTTGCGGCCACGATCGAGTGCGACTGTGATTTTGCAGACCTCGCCGCCAGGACGGAAGGGTTCTCGGGATCCGATCTACGGATGATGATGAAGGAGGCAGTAATGTCGGCGCTGATGGAAGGTCGGCACCGGATCAGCCCGGTGGATATCGAACAGGGGCTTCTCAGGGTCGAAGAGCGCAACCTCATCCGGGCCGGGCACTGAGATGAGGATAACGCTGCTCGGGACCGGTGATGCCATCGGAACTCCGAAGGTGGGGTGCGACTGCGAGAACTGCAGGGAGATGGTCGCAAGAGGGTGGTCGCGACTGCGGACCTCCCTCCTCATAGAGATTGGGAGTAAACACATCCTTGTGGAGTCGTCACCGGACCTGCGGCAACAGTTGCTCCGGGCAGGTTCACCTCATATCGATGCGGTCATATGGTCTCACGGCCATTACGACCATTTCATCGGGTTCGGGGAGTTTTACAGGGTTCAAAAGGTGCCACCGGTATACGCGCCACCGCCGGTGATGGACTACTGTTCCCGCTATCTCCACTTCTTGCCGTTTGAGAAGCATCCACTCCCGGCGTATGAGCCGTTTGATCTCTTCGATGTCACCTTCACGTTCTTTCCGGTGAACCACCCGCCGGTCTACACATGTGGACTCCTGATCGAAGACGGGGATGTTGTGGTCGCCTACACCGCCGATACAAGGGAGGATATACCGGCAAAGAGCCGGGACCTTCTGAGGGAGACCGATATAGACTTACTCTTTGTCGACGCTATCGCTCCGGAGGGCTATAATATCAGCAAGCACATGAACTACCTCGAGGCTGTCAGGTTCGTCTCCGATGTAGGCGCTAAGGATTATCGGTGCGTCCACATGAGTCACCTGGTCCCGCCGGGGATGCCGCACGCCGGATATGATATGGAGACTTTCTGCTGGTGATTGTCTGGCTTTTTCTCCATCAGTATCGTCCGGGATATACGAAGGATAGGCCTCGTAGGTGGCGTAAACCCCGCACGAATCGTTAACCTGGACCACGATCATCGGAGCGGTCATGCAGTCGTCGGGGTCAGAGTCCTATGGGCGGAAGACCATCTGGGTGTCATTACCCCCTTCTGATAGGTTCCTTTTGAGAACGTGATCAGCTCGATACTCTCGTTCTCCAGCAACCTGATGACCTCAGGATCGTGAAGCGCCACGGTCAATGCATCGAGGGAAGTGACTTCTGCCGGGCTGTTTTCCGGCGACTGTGCGTAGGGGTCGGTACGATCCGGGGGTTCAACCGGTTGCAATCAAGGACCAGTTCCGGCGGAGAGATGAATACCGTGAACTTCACCGGGATACTCCCACTACCCATGCTCTTTGCCCGCTCATCAAGCATCGTGTGCAGTGAATCCACGGAAGAGACGTTCTCCGGTGGAGGCGGGCCGTTCCAGATATTCACCAGCAGATATCCGCTAATGTCGTAGCTGAAACCGATCAGAGACCCGTTGGGATAGAGGTAGCGTTCCTGTATCAGGTCACATGTGGCGGTTTTGAAGTTCTCGAGGTCGGAATATGATGTGTTTTGCCCACCCTTTGAGGGGGGGAGTTCCTCCGGTATTCACCCGAAGCAGTTATAAAATGCCGGGAATGGGGGCTGCGCAGGGCGATGAGAGGTGCCTTCCCCGGTGAACCGATCACCTTTGAAGCGATCTGTAACGTCTCACCGATTGGCAATCTTCCTGTCATGCAGAGGAAGCGTCGTCCCATTCCTGTCGAAACTCCGACCGGTCGATGCCCAGGAGAATATCGCCAGCGGGATGGAATAGCCGGTATAGGCCGAGGCCGGGTGCCCTCAGAGGGCAAGCACCACATCGCTGTCATGGATAATTGTCGGTAACATTGTCGACATGCGAGAGATATCCAGACGGAACCTCGACTGACGTCTTCTCGATGCATGTAGTCGATGTTGACGAGGAGGTCGATCGTCATCACCCCGTATCTGATGCGGACAGCAGGGTAGCACCCCGGACCCACGGGTTCGGTCATTGCGGTCGGCGGGATCCTCCCAGACAAGGTCGAAGAGTCTTCGTGTGCTCCTTACAGGGTTCAGGGACGGGGCGGTACCGCTGTTCGGGCGGGTGGGCCGCCTTGGGTACCGCGCCACGATCCCGTCGAGGTTGGAGGGACTTTCTACCGAGCGGGATCCGTCATCGTCCCGGTAAAACAGCCGTATGACTCGTTCAGGTACAGGAGCGACGTCTCCTTGTAGGTCATGATCGGGGGCGTCCCCCAGGTAGACCGTATCGATCCCGGTCGAGGAGTCGTGGGTCTTATACCCTGTTGGGAAGGGTTTGTTCGGATCCGGAGTGCTCGGCACGAGCGCAGAGCCGCCGAGCACTGTTCTGGTGGCTTCGTCGACGGTGACGGCAAACCGGATCTCCTCGTAGCGGATAACGAGGCTCGGGTTCCGGTTGCAGTAAGGGTCGCTTCGCGGGCAAGAATGGAAGAGCACGGCAATCGATTCGGGTTTGCCGCCGTGCTGGATGAGAGCCCGGGCCCGCCCGTCGCCGAGCGCAATCCTGGCGACGTACGAGCCGTTTGTCTGGATATGTTCAGGGGTGACGACCGGAATGTCGGACACATCAATGTTGGAACGCTGTTGCACCGGTGTCTCCCGCACACCGCCGGGAGAGCCTGCAGCCGGCCGCTCCATCGGTGCAGCAACCCACGGTACATGCTGATACGAACAACAAAAAGACTACAGGTGTGGCTTTCATCATCTCCCAGCACTCCAGACTGCCGATATGCAACCCAAACTGCATGGAGGTTCCACGCACCACACAGTTCCGCTCATGTACTCCCCATTACTTCGCCAGCGGCGGTCGACATCTCACTTGTGAGAACAATCAAGTATCCTCTCCATGTTGATGATCGAGTACGACGGGTAAAGATAGAAGATTGTCGTGCTGTTATAGATTATAACAACCCTCTCGTTCCGGGCATCGAAGACGTGCCACCATCCCTCCATCTTATCCTTAGCCTGATGATAATCCCCGGGATGAGGACCAGAAACGGGCTCTGCAACCCAGACCTCGGCACCACAGTAACCGCCGGCAGTACGCCCCTCCTGTTCATCGACTCCGATGTAGAACGACAACCCCTCCTTTTGGAACTCCACGGTGGCGGACCCCCTGGCGCGGTCTTTTTTTATCATTCATCTCGTTGGTCGATGTGGCGTTCCACTCCTCGAGCCGTACCGGGTCCGCGATGTCCCAAGACTGTAACGGCTCATTGATCGATGTGATAATCCACCCATTCTCGATCAGGATGCCTGTACGCGGATCGTCTTGTAGGATCGAAGAGATCAACGTGACATTCGGGCTGAAGTTCGGCCCGCCTCTGACCTCGATCTGCGAGAGGTCGACGGGTATCTTCGTACCCCCGGTAGCCGCGGAGGTGGGTGTAAAAGAGCTGTTTACCGGCAACCCTTCTGCAGTGCCGTTTTGCATGCCGTCATCCTCGACGGGGCTCTGCGTATCGATACAACCGCAGGACGCCAGCAGGATCATGAGAACGAAAAAAACTACATGATGCCCGTTAGAGCTACAGGCACACCGGATGAAAATCGGGGG
>NZ_JASEFJ010000017.1 GCF_030019085.1 Methanoculleus sp. | reverse complement strand
ATGAATCCTCTGGCCCTGCAGAAATTCATAGCCCCCTCTTCACTCCGGAGATCTTCTGTTTCAGTTTCATCATCCGAAGGTCTCTCTCGGCCTGATTGTTGGTGAAGGGGATGTTGAAATCCTTCATGAATGCCAGGATCTCTTCCTGGTAGTTGCGACAACGATCCAGGAGATTCTTTGCTTTTGACTGTTTCTTTCTCCCATGCTTTCCCTGTCCCCTGGGGTCTCGGAGATTTTCGTTTCCTCCTCCGCTGCTTTGAGAATCTTCTGATACTGTTCTTCAAAGGCAGCGATTCTCTCCGGCACGAGAATAGTCTCCTCTTCTTTTGCAACATCCACCGCGGCTTTTATCCCGTTGAGGAGGTTGCTCAGAGTTTTGCTCCACTGATGGTTGTAGTTCTCTGAGATCCCCCGGCGTTCGCGCAGGAGGTGGGCGTTACAGATAGCATGATCACTGGTATACCTGAAGTATGGCGCCCAGAAGTCATGGATCATCGTTCCCTGGAGTGCGGGCAGGATTCCCATGGCATCGGTTGCTTGCGCTCCTCGTTTTCGATGGCACCCGTAGGAGGTGAGGTGGTCGGTACTGGCGACATGCAGCCAATGCCGCGTGTCGCCCACCCGCATGCTGGTTTCATCGACGTGGAGAACCTGTGCATCTTGCAGGAGGTTTCGGGTATGTTCTTCAACTCCGGTCAGGTTTCGAGAGCACTCACCCGTGATTGCAACAACAGTTGCCTGGCTCAACGAGTGGCCAAAGAGGTCAAAAACCATCTCAGAGGCCCGTTCATAGGGAAGCAGCTGGTAGATGCAGAAATAGACCAGGAGCACCTTCAGGTTGATGTCATACTGCACGGGGTGCGCTACCTCGACAGGAAATCAGTTGGGTGAAAACACCCACAATGGGGGCACCGTTTGTGTTCTGCACGGTGTTCAGTCACGATAATCCGGGGAGGAGGTATGTCAAAAACCTGACGTCGTTCTACGACAGATGGGTCGACATGTTCCAGGGATGCCCCGCACCGGGAACAGGTGGAAGCAGTATGGACGAGGACCACATACGGGTTTGGAACGAGCTGAAGGGTATGACCTTCGTGGCCCTTCTGACCACCCGGAGGGCGTTCACCCTTCTTCCGTGATGTTTTTGGTCGATGAAACCCATCCATCGAGGGAGGGCGACTGCTGTTGCGACTGTTCTGGTTCAACTGGGATTCGAGGTCGGCAATCCGGGCCTTTAGGTGAGCATTCTCAGCACGGAGTTCCGTGATGAGACGCTTGAGATCACCGATGACTGCAAGAAGAACCGGGATATCCTCAACGGTGTACTGGGAGAGAGGTCGATTCTCAACACCTGTTTCGGGATATGGGTCTTCAGCAGTCATTATATTTTATTTAGAGACCATTATAAAAAGATCTTTCGGTTTGGGCTGAATAGTTATTCCTGGATATATGGTTTGTAGGGGTCGAGTTTGCTGGGTTTATTTCGGGTGTGGGGGGTTTCCAGAGGGTGATCGCTCCTGAGGTAACGTCTCACGGTCTTGCGATCAAGACCGGTCTCACGGGAGAGTTCGCTGATATTGACCCGTCCGGTGTTCTGTTCCTGTTCACGTGCGAGATCTTTGAGCATAAATAACGACAAATGTCAGAGAGGTCAGAAATCTGTTCAACTAAAGTCATTGACATCCTTCCGTATATGATTCTTTCTCCTGAATAAGTGCGATATACTCGTTTACCAATCGCTCGCTCATCTCGAGAGTCCGAGAGATTTCGAGTGGGCTCATTTGTCCATAGAGTGTTTGGACTTTTTTGAATGACTTGATGTAACGATCACAGGCTTCTTCAGTGTGACATGTTTTTCGAGCGATATCGGGAGTGGGAACATTTTGCAGGAACAATGTGACAATTTGTTTTTTGTGAGTCAGGGATGGCCCGATATCATGGACGGTTCCACGATAGGGAAGGATGACCGCATGCTCCTCCTGGTATTCCCGGATATCCTTTCCAATAGTACCTGCGCTCACACCCAGCAATTCAGCGATGTCAGCCTGCGTGAGAACACCGTTCTGCTCAAATGCTTCATTGAGCAGCCGTGCTACCTTGAACCTCCTGATTTCCTTGTGAGAATAGCCATTCAATCGCATATTCCTATCTTTTTCGTGAGCCAGGGAGAGGATGACAGGGGTGACTTTCATCTTCGCCAGAGTCTTTGCAGGACCAGGTTTCTCATTCTTGTCAACAGCGAACCACAGAGTCTGGCCAACCTCGAGGGTCCAGGGATCCTGGGAATATTGCCGGAACAACCGTACCATATCCTTGGCAAACATATCCTGAATCTTCTCGCCGCCGATGAATGAATATTCATCCCTGATCAGATGCTTGATCGCTGACTCAATCCCTTTTCCTGCAGATGGGGCGGAACTCATGGACTGACCCCCCGTCCCCCTTTTTTCCTGTCGAGTTCGGGAGACGATACCGTCATGATTTGGGCTATCCGATCTCCTCCCATCTCCTTGTATGTCTCATACAACGAGAGATATTCCTGGATCACTTTCTCTGACTGACTCGTCAACTCCCTGATTTGCAAGGGAGAGTATCCCTTGGATGTGAGCAGAATGACCTTTGAGAAACCGTTGATGTATCGCTTGATGGCATCGCCTGTATGGCGCGTTCTCTGCTCGATATCGGTATACTCATACCCTTTCAGGTAAAGTTCGATTATCTTGGTTTTGTGGGATACCGTCGGTCCGATGTCCTGGATTGAACCCCGGGTAGGTACCTCGATACCTTGTTCTCGCATCTCCCGCATGTCCCTCTGGATGGTGCGAGTACTGGTCGTAAGGAGCAACGCCAGGTCTTCCTGGGTCAGGAGCCCTCCCTGATCGTAGGTTTCATTGGCAAACCTGAGAAGCTTGTGTTTCCTGAGGCCACTGACGCCCTTTAACTCGAGGATATCAGCATCTTCAGGTTCTGATATCGTGAGGGCCACGGATACCAGGGAAAGTTGCTCTATTGATTTACCGGGTGGTTCGTGTACGCTGACTGCATGGTAAATGATCTGGCTGTCGTTGCGGAGGTTCCCATAGTTTGCCTCGATGTGCTCGTGCATGAGGTGGACCAGCGAGCGACATATCGCCCGGGAAAATCCATAATCTTTCTCCAACTCGGTAAATAACTGGTTCTCATTGGTTTTTTTCCAGGCGTTGGTCAGTAATTTGGGGTTATCTCCTGCAGCCGACATGTCTTTATCCCGTAATCCATGTGCCTCATGCAACGTTAAATGGGTCGACATTTGTCGGAGATGTAAACCAATCCTCCGTGTCGAACATCTGGCCTCAACAAGTTACTAACTTGAACCGGCCTGGGGAACCTTATTCCGACGCGATTGAGGAAACTCATTCCGACGTTGACAGCTCCGAGATGTGGGGGTTAGGGTAGAGGGATCTTGCGGTCGCTTATTCGGGAGATAGCGTGAATCGGGGAGGCGATTACCTTCACTTAAACGATGAAAAAGAGGGAAAAACTGTAATAAAAAAGCCTCCTTGCGCTATGTCTTTGACCGGAAAATGGCGCGGGCAAGCCGTTCGACGAAACTCTCTTTGACGCCTGCAGTCTCCTCCTCGACATACTCAATGCCTGCCACATCCGCTGCGATGTGCCCGAAGGCGCGGGATGCGCTGGATGTCGGATATTTCACAACAACCGGCGTCCTCGCGGCGGACGCGCGCCGAACGTTTGGGTCCTCGGGTATGACCCCGATCACCCTGGTTCCAAGGAGTTTCTCCATCTGAGCCGTGTTGAACTCGTTCCCGCTGCTTGCGACCCGGTTGATGATCGCCCCCTCTATATGCCCGCCAACGGTCTCTGTCAGGATCTTTGTCTTTAAAGAATCGACAATCGAGGATATCTCGGGGTTTACCACCAGGATCACGCCGTCTGCGAGAGTCAGCGGGATGACCCCGTCCCTGCTGATCCCTGCAGGGGCATCAAGGATCAGGATATCGAACTCGCTTACGAGATCCGTCATGACGCCTTTAAGCCGATCCGGGTTTGACTGCTGGAATCCCTGTAGAGAGAGTCCGGATGGGACAACTTTTACCCCGAACGGCCCTTCATAGATAGCATCCCTGACACGTGCCTTACCAGCCAGCACCTCGTGCAGGGTCACAGGCAGTTCGTCAAGCCCGAGAATGAGCCCGAGGTTTGCCATGCCGACATCGGCATCCAGAATGCAGGTCTTCTTACCGTAATGGGCAAGCAGCGCCCCCAGATTTGCTGTGACTGTTGTCTTCCCTGTACCGCCTTTGCCGGAAGCAATTGTGTATACCTTTACCATGTAACCACTTGATGTTTTGATCTCGTCGGTCTCATACCCAGTGCCGCAGGGTGCTCTGTATATCCTGTTCGAGTGCGTCTCTCTGCTCCCTTGAGATGGGTGCTGAAGGGCGGGTGATGGCGATCACCGTCTCTCCGTGGTGGGATATGCCAAGGAGTTCGACTCCATTCTCGTCATGTAATCTTCCCTCTTTATACATGTGGCTGTAACGCGCGGCCTCGTTCTCACTCCCCTGTTTTGTTGAGGCGATCAGAAGGCCGTCAGCGGATGCCAGGGTCACAGATTCAAGATCGTATTTCCTGCAGATTGCATCAAGAGCCTCTTCCAGGCTTCCCATGGCGCCGGGCTTGAGGGGTTCGAGGATGGGCCCCTTGCGGGTCGGACTTGAGGTATCCGCTGGCGGTAACGGCACCTGCGGAGAGCCTGCCATCTTGAGAGTTCGACTGATCTCCGCAAGGTAGTAGGTAATTGTGGCAAAACCGATCGTTGTTATTATCGTGAGGAGGATCAGAAAGAACTGGATGATACCGGTTGAATCCATTCTGCTATCAGCCCCTGAAATTATGTTTTGTTCTCCTTGATGAGATGATCGAGGTGGATCTTCTTGAGCATTTCCTTGCAATTCGTCCTGAAACTGCTGACAAGGTTCTCGATGTTTATCTCTTCCATATTCTGGATGAGTGTGTCAATCTCGTCACCTTCCGATTGAGAGGTCTCGGCCATCTCCTGCGCGGGTTTAACACCTGACATGGGGATGGTATGCGACTCAGCGGCGGGTTCAGGAGTGTGGGCGGAAGACCTCTTCCCCACGCTGGAGACGGTATCTGACCTTTCTGGAGCAGCACCTGCTTTTGAGGGTTTCGCTGGTTTACCGTCCATAACCGGTTTGGCCTCTCTGGAAATACCGCTGCCTGCGGGCTGGTTTCCGGGTTTTCCGGGAGTTGCCGCTTTCGCCCCCTCTGAAACACCCCTTTTCGCTGGCGATTTTCCGGGTTTTCCTGTGGTGGGCACCTCGATCGCACACTGGCGGTTGAACTCCTGAGAGAGTCGAACCTGCTCGGCCGTCAGAATGTTCAGTTCAGCCCCTGCTTCCTCCTCGCTCCCAAGCACCGCATCAAGTGCCTGCTGCCCTTTTAGCACCCCATACTCGGCAAGCATTAACTGACCTTCGTTCAACACGATGGTCGCGCTCTCGCTGCCAAGGACAATCTTACAGATCCCGGTAAACCTTGCTGTTCTCATCTCTTCGATCAGGGCAGGTGTTGTCGTGGACTTGATGATCTTGTGGAACCGGCCTCGTGGCAGTTGCATTCAGGCAAAGCTAGCTATTTTGTAGGGTATAAAGTTTGTCATTTATATCTCCAATGAAAAGAGGATTGTGCATGATTCTGAGTTTCATCTGAGGTACAACTAATCCTTTATAGTTCCCCTACAGTCGATCCACTCTTCCAGTATAGCCAGAATCTTCTCTTCTGCAACGTGGATCCCCTCCCTGACCGCCGGATCAATCTCCTGGCTGAATGCCTGGATCTCACCCACTTCAATCCCGATAACCACGATCTCCCCCGTATAACCGAGTTCCTTTGCCATCGTCACCGCATCCACGATCCCTATGTCGTGGGGTATCCTTGCGGGGATCTCAGGGGTTGGAAGATTTTCAAATGTAACGACGTCGCCTGTGTGGTCACCTATGCCAACCGTAGCATCTACGATAACAACCTTGTCGTAGCCTTCCATCAATGGGATCAGGTCGAAACCGCCGGTACCGCCGTCGATCGTATCAACTCCGGGAAATCTCCTCTCAAAGAGGTGCATCACAAGGATCCCTACCCCATCGTTTCCCATGAGTGGGTTGCCGCAGCCGATGATGCAGACACGGTTTTCGCGCATCTTCCTCGTACCTACTGATTATATCCTGCGGGGTACAAAAGTGTACTGAAAGATCCCTGACCGCGAAGATCCGGTTCCAGGAGTGGGGTGGTGAGGCGCAATGATTCATATCGTACCGAAACCGACCGATACACCGGAAGACAACTCAACCGGTGCCGTTATACGGGAACTGGAGCGGGCGTGTGCCCGCTACCGTCTCCTTGACCTCGCTGCAATCGACCCCCTCAACTCGAGGCTTGAGCAAGAACTCATATGGGTCTGCGGCATACGGCAGGACCTACACCAGTTCGAGACGCTGGACGTGCTTTCGCTCTCTAACCGGATTATCAACACTCCTGCAGCCATCGCCACCTGTGCTTCCAAGGTGATGACGACTGCACTTCTCATGCGGCATGGAGTGCGGACGCCGGAGACAGTCTACTTATCTTCAGAAGAGCAGGCGCGTGACTTCCTTATGCGGCATGGAAAGGTTGTTTATAAACCCGTCTACGGGTATGATGGGAATGGCATCCGGCTTGTGACAGAGCCCGGCGACCTCGGACCCGGCCCCTGGTATCTGCAGGAATACGTCCCGAACGATCGGGACTTCCGTGTCTTCGTCCTGGGTGGGGAGGCTGTTGGCGCGATAACCAGGATCTCTCGGGGGTTGATGCACAACATCCATCAGGGCGGGATTGGCATGCCGGTCGAGATCGACGACGAGATGCGCGCCATAGCCGAGGTCTCAGCAGCAGTGGTCGGCGTTGATTACTGTGGCGTCGACCTTCTGTGCGACCGGGAAGGATACACGGTTCTTGAGGTGAACGGGACGCCGAACTGGCACTGCATGGCAGCACCCATCCCCAAACTGCTTGCCTCATACCTCGTTGAGTGCGAACGCAAGATGCGCGCCTGAGAAGATAGGAGCGGTCTTCGACACCGGGTGGTGCCGCTCCGCATATGTGTGCAACCTTACTGGAGGAATTCGAGGTCTTTTAAGGTCTTATCGGCGAGTTCTTTCATCCTGGCAGAAATCCTGTTTGATGACGCGAATTCCACGTCCTTCATGGCATTTGCAAGTTCGGTTCCAAGCACGAAGATGGCGTACTTGTGTTCCATTTTACTCTTATGCACCTGAGAAGGGTCGATCTTCAACGCGTAGTATTGCGAAAATTTCAGTTCCGGGTTCTGCACCTCAAAAAAATCTTTAATTTCAGTTAGAATCCCATGTAGCGCTATTAACTCTTCTTTGTGCATCGTCTCTCCCCGAGAGAGAAGATAGTGAACGTTAATATATATAAATTTGCACCAGGGATCGGTCATCAAACTATCTTTATGAGTCTGATTGAGAGCGGACGCTTTATAATCCCCTTAAAGTCCGTGGCAGCCACGAACTCAAGGTCTTTTCCACCGAGTTGATCGAGGAGTTTCTGGTCAATTACACGGTCAACGACAAGTCCCTCGACATCGCCGTTCAGGTTCTGGAGTGCGTTTTCGAGATCTGCGGCGCTGGATTCCAGGAGGACGGTATAATCTGGGGAGAGAAATCTGGCAATCTTTTTGTTCCGGACGTCTGCCATGTGTTCACCGAGCGTCGAGGGTGGTTTTTTGCTCTCCTCAACCGGCGGTGGCAGTTCATCCTCGCCGCGTGGTACCCTGACACTCACTGGTGTCGCATGAACAGGCACTCGCTCTGTAGCCTCCTCCAGCGGGAGGTGTTCGATCAGTCCGACGGCAGGCACTTTGTTCCGGAGCGCTTTGACGATCTCTTTACGACTCATCTCCTCGACGCTCTTTCCGCGCGGGCAGTAGGCCACAAAGTCGATCTCGGCGACCTGGAGGAGTTCGCGAAGGATCAGGTCGCCACCCCTGTCGCCGTCTAGTAGCGTGGTTGCAGTCTTCTGAGCGCAGAGGTCGATTATTATCTGTGGGATGTTTGTACCTTCCACCGCAACGGCGTTCTTGATCCCGTAGCGTAGCAGGTTGACAACGTCAGCCCGTCCTTCAACGATTATTATGGCATCGGAGGCCATAACGTGAGGGCCGGCGTGGACTCGCTCTTCCCCGAGGTACTCAAGTTTCTCGATCCTGATGGCTTCCCTGACTTCGTCGAGCAGTTCGTCGCTGTTTATGGATCCCTCATCGAAGTTTTCGAGGAGAAGTTCTTTTGCACGCTCGACGATCCGACGTCTTTTCGTCACCCGGATGTCTTCGATGCGGTCAACCATCACATGGGCCGTACACGGTCCAACCCGGTCGATCGTCTCAAGCGACGAGGCGAGAAGTGCGGTTTCTGCCCTATCGAGCGATGATGATATGAGGATCTCACCTTTTGTCTCACCACGTTTAGTGGTTATCTGTACATCTATCCTGCCTACACGGCCGGTTCTCTGCAAATCACGCAGGTCAAGGTCTTCGCCAAGCAAACCTTCCGTCTGGCCGAATATAGCACCCACTACGTCGGGTTTATCGACCACCCCCTCGATCTGCAGCGTAAGGTGGATAAGGTATTTTGTTGTATCAGGTGAATACATGGAGCCCTGCCCTCCTATGTAGATATAATCATGATTTCCGTAACCCACACGGTTACTTTATGCGCGGATATACGGGTTGATATATATTTAGGATACGATTACTTAAATCAGATGGGGCCGTATCGCAATTTTTTTTAAGTGAATAATTCAAACCAGAAATAGGTTTTAACCCCTATTTTACTTTGTTCTTCTACTCTCTTCTTTTACGAAGGATACAGGCAGAATGCCCTCGACGGAAGGAAGGGGATGAATGCCGTCAAATAGCAGATCCCAATTATTTTTGTGCAATGCGTAAAAAAGTACCAGTATCGACTCCCGTAAAATTGTAGGTTACGCCTCCTATGGACATTTCATGTATTGGATCGCTTCAGGCATTCGAGAGCACGGGAACGTGACAGACCGGCGATCGACACAACCTTTGATGAAGACGCATATCCGGCAACGATCGTCACGTTGCCACGGGGCACCTCAAAAGTCTTTGCCAGGAGGTCTATGATGGCACGGTTTGCTCTTCCACCTATTGCGGGTGCTGCCACATGACATCGTATACTCTGGCGCCACTCGTTGTAACCTGCGGGGAACAGAGACCGTTTTGCGCCTGTTGTAACATCGAGAGCAAGTGTCACTCCGTGTGGCGTTTCGGAGATAGCATCGACATAGGTCTCCATCAGAAAAGCCCCTTGGACGAATGTCGCCCGGCACTAACGATCCAGGATCACTGGTGGCCTGTGCCGTCCCTCACCCGATCGAACCCATATGCCGGGCGTGCCTGTCGCGCACCCGGGTTGTCCCGTGGTTCATATCCAGGCGTCATGCCGACGATCGCCCGGGGACCTATAAGGTGCGCTTTATCGGCTCAGCATTATTTATCCGGGTGCGATAAATATCCTTCGCCGGGGTAGAATTGCGGGTGTCTCTCCTGGAGGTCGCCGTGGGCGTAGACCCGCACCCCCCCAACGATCACCACTTCCGGGAAGATCGCTTCATGCCCCTCGAACGGCGACCACCCGCACTTCGCATGGAGGCCGGAAGCATCGATCCGGCTGAGTTCGTCAGGGTAGAGGGCATAGTCCGCCCGATCGCCAGGTTCAAACCCCGGGCGGGAGATGCCGAGGATTTCCGAGGGTTTCCATGAGGTCTTTTCAATAACGGATGAGAGGCTGAGTCGCCCCCGGTGCACCTCCGCCATCAGGAGCGGGACCATCGTCTCGAGACCGGGGATCCCTGAAGGTGCATTCCCGAATTGCACCTTCTTCTCGGCAAGAGTATGGGGGGCGTGATCAGAGGCAATGACGTCGATCGCATCCCAGCATGACCGGAGAGCGCGTCGTGTCGCTTTGTCCCTCAGCGGCGGGTTAACCCGTGCCAGGGTGTCGTCCGGATCGAAGTCTTCGTATGAGAGGAAGAGGTGGTGCGGTGTCACCTCCACGGTGCCGTGTGCGGCCCTGACCGAGGCAGCGGTGCTCAGGTGGCAGAAATGGAGCCGCATCTCTCCTGGTGCGAGTTCGCCAACCCTTCTTACAGCGCGTGCCTCGCCCTCAGGCGGCCGAGCCCGGTCGTGCTCGGCGAGGGTTTCCGGCGCCATCCCGCAGACCTCCTCGGCATGGATGGTGGCAAGCCCACCGAGGGCGTGGATACGGGCGAACAGATTCCTCAGGCTCTCCGGGTCGAGTCCTTCACCGTAACTCGACGGTGCTGCGAATATCTCTCCAAACGCCATCGCTCCTGCCTTCCACATTCCTGTCAGGTCCGCATCCGGGAGGACGCCGGCGTTAATGGCAAACCCGCACACGGCCTGTTCCTCAGCCTCGTGAATCCGTGCAAGGAGGCGCTCGGCCGTGGTGATTGGGGGGACGGTGTTAGGCTGGTCAACGACGAGTGTAACCCCGCCGGCGACCGCGCTTACCGTGCCCGAGCACCAGTCCTCCTTATCTGCCTGAACCCCGCCCCGCATGTGGACGTGCATGTCGACCGCGCCGGGAAGGCAGGTAAACCTGCTGCAGTCGATCGTCTCATCGGCTCGAACCGCTGCGCCTATGTGACTGACAACGCCGCTGGTAACTGAGATGTCGGCGCACCTTCCGGTAAGCAGTGTAACGTTCCGGAGCACCAGGTCGGCGGTCACCGGCAGCATGCCTCCAGGTCGTCCCGGGTCGCATAGTGGACTTCAATCATGCAGGTGGGGTGGTAGCGGGTCTTTGAGTCGCGGAGCCCCGGTACACCCATGTCACACTCCCGGTTGATGTAGCGGTAGCGGTCACGAAGCGCCCTTGCCGTATCGCTCATGATAACCTTGTAGATGTCGCGATAGGTCTCAGGAAGCGCTTTTTCGAAGTGGACAACGGCCATACTTCTGTTCACCGGCCCCACAATCGATATCGCCCCGATGGAGTCTCCGATCCTTATAGCCCAGCCTTCAAGTCCGATCTCAAAGAAGTTGTTCACAGCAAACAGGATTGCATCTCTCTCGTAAGCAAGGATGGGCATGGAGTCACACTCGCGCCACTCGCACCAGATTACCAGGAATTCCCAGACGTCGTCCAGGTTATCTCGGGTGATCTCCTCGATGGCGTATTTGTAGTCCCGCGCAAACCGGTGCACCTGATGCCGTATTGTGGCGTAACCCTTACCCGGGAGATCGGCGAGGTCCGCCGTCCGATAGACGTAGTCAAAGAAGTTCCTGTCGGGGTGCAGTGGTAGGTCGGGATAGCGTTTCCGGAGGAATGCTTCGCCGCCTGGATCGAGAACCTGCATAGGTATCTCTCCACCCTCCCTGAGTGCGAGTTCGATGACCTCATCGAGCAGATCGGGATCTTCCGGCCCGATCGGGTAACGGAAGGTGGTTACACCATCGATGGTACTTGAAAGGACTATCGAGTCACCGGATTTACAGAAGCGGTAATCCGCATAGTGGTTCCAGCAGACCATGTTCGCGAACGTGTTGTCGCTATGCACCTGTGGGTAGTGTTGATAATGCTCCTGAAAGAGTTCGTGGTCTTCCAGTTTCACGGGTTTGAAATCAGCAAATCTCAACATTCTTCATCTCTTTTCAGGGTACCACCGCATTGGTGTATGCCCCTCCATTCTCTGGAAACCAAGCCCGGTATAAAATGTCTCGGTTCCGGGCTCGGCTATAAGGGCGATCCAGGTGATACCTGCAGACTTACATTCTTTGAGCAGCGCAGATAAGATCATCGTTCCGATGCCCCGGCCCCGGCAGTCCGGGAGGACGACCAGATCCTGAACGTAGCCGTCAGAGACTCCATCTGAGATCACCCTCCCCATACCGACCGCCCTCCCGCTCGAGTGCTCGACTGCGACGGCAAAGGCAAAACTTCCTCTGATGAGCCTGGTCAGGCCTGCCGGGTCCCATTCCTCTTTCCACCAACCGCCAGACCGGTAGAGATCCTCAATCGCCTCCACATCCCACGAGTCCACAAGACATATCTCGACCTCTGTCCCATCTACCATTGAATCTCTCCGTAAAGAGCCATTCTGGAGCAACCTTGAGAAAAAAAGAGGTGGTTGCTCCCTAACAGACCCGTGGTACTGGGTCACCGATCGGTGGTTCGATGAACCTCTCTCCCCCCACTGCCGTCCGCATAACAACATGCGATCCTTCGACGACCTCGCCGACGATCGCTGCATCATGCCCGTAAGGGTGCGAGCGCAGTACCTCAAGAACGGTCTCTGCATCATCGGGCGCGACCCCCATGACGACCTTTCCCTCGTTTGCCACCTCGAGGGGATCTATGCCGAGCATACCGGCGGCGCTCCGAACGCTCGTCCTGATGGGGAGTTCCTCCTCCTCTATTATAACCCCAACGCCGCTCTTCCTTGCCATCTCGTTTATGGCGTTAGCAAACCCTCCTCTTGTCGGGTCTTTCATGGCGTGAATGTCACCGGCAGCAAGCGCCCGCTCGATAAGCGGCCATAGAGGGGAGACGTCGGACCTGATCTGGCCGCCGAAATCGAATCCCTCCCGGTGGGCCATGATGGCGATGCCGTGGTCACCGAGGGTGCCGCTGACGATGATCAGATCGCCGACCAAAAGCCCGCTGTCCCGTACCACCCGCTCAGCGATGCCGATGCCGCTGGTGTTGATGATGATGGTGTCAAGCGCACCTCGCTCCACCACCTTGGTATCCCCGGTGACAAGGCTTGCACCACATTCTCCAAGTGCGGTATCCATAGAAGCGACGATCCGCTCGAGGTCTGCAACCTCGAACCCCTCGGGGATGACCATGCCGCAGGAGAGCGCGATCGGTCGCCCACCCATCATGGCAAGGTCGTTGATCGTTCCGCATATGGCGATACGCCCTATATCCCCTCCGGGGAAGAAGATAGGCGAGACAACATGGCTATCGGTCGTAAAAACGATGTTCTGGCCGTTTAGTGGGATGACCGCGCCGTCGTCAAGCGATTCGAGCCCTATCCCGCCGGCGTTGTTGTGCTTCAGGTTGGTGATGACGCGCAGCAGTTCGCCCATCACCTCGCCGCCGGCACCGTGCATGAGATTGACCTTCATTCTTCGTCCACTTCTATCTCGATGTTGGTGACCACAATCTCCATTCCTGCAACGATCTCAGGAAGCTTCCCGCATTGGGGGCAGACAAACCGTTCGTCCCCCTCGTAACCGCAGGAGCAACGTGTGCGCACATCGACGTTCTGGCAGGAGAGTTCGGTCGCCGGGAAGAGCGGGTCGTCCTCGATGATGACGTTGAAGAGGAACTCCACCTGTTCGGGGTTCACCATTGCCATCCTGCCGACGTTCACAGAGATACGTTTCACCTCTTTTGCGTTGTTCTCCACCGCAGCCCGGCGGGCGGTTGTGTAGATGTCGTAGGCGATGCTGTACTCGTGCATCAGTCCTCCATCGCAGCGTAGACCTGCTTGAAGACCTCGCGGGTCTCAAGCCCCTCCTCTCTGCTGAGGCGCTGGATGGCGAACCCCACATGGACGAGCACAAACTCACCGACCCTGACATCGACAAGGTCGAGCCGGACCTCCTGCTGCAGGTCGCCGAAGTCGACGACGCCGATGTTGCCCTCTTTTATCTCGATTACCTCACCGGGTATTGCAATACACATGACCTCTCTTCCTCTTCTGTTAGTTTTGTCTGCGTGTCAAAAAAGGTTGATCATGCTGCAGAAGGGGTTGCCGGAGAACGGTCGTATCCTTGCGCTCATGCAGCGGTTTCACATGCCGGTGCACCATAAATCGGGCTGAATGACACATTCTTTATGATCCCTTGACATGCTGCCATAAAATAAGCGATCTGAGGCATAAACTCGCCACAGTTTCTACGTAGCGGCGCGGGCAGTACGTGGCGATTGGCGGTGGGAAGCCGTGTCAGTGACAGGATAAAATTTCAGGTAAGTTATCGCGCCTGGAACCCTGTGAAGGGAATTTCCCTGGCACTGTATCGGTTGAGAATCGCTATTTCAGGGAGAGGCTGACGGGGGGAAAGCCCCCCTGTCTTTCTAAGCCTCACTAAAAAACCACATGATGCCCGTCAGGGCTACAGGCATACCGGATGAAGATCGGGGGTCATTTTCATACGAAAACATCACTTGCCGGACTCTACAATTGGTCGGCACCGCTTCTCTTCCACTCTCACCCAGAAAACCGTTCCTGGTGTCAGACCTGGATAAAAAAGGTTTTATCAGGCGAACATCTCGCCGAAGTTTGTATGGATATGGTGGCGATCGAAGTCCACCGAGAGTTTCTCGATCGCTTTCATGAAATCCTCGTTGGTGACGGTTTCGCGCTCCATCCTGATGGCAAACATGCCCGCCTCCATGCATATCGCCCTTAGATCGGCACCGTTCTTGCCCTCTGTTAGCCTGGCAACCTCGGCAAGATCGACGTCTTTGCCAAGGTTCATGTGCCTGGTGTGGATCTTAAGGATGGCAAGCCTTCCCCGGTGGTCGGGGAGCGGTATCTCGATCATCCGGTCGAATCGACCGGGTCGCAGGAGGGCGCGGTCAAGAATATCGATCCGGTTGGTTGCGGCGATGATCTTGACATCACCCCGGTTATCGAACCCATCCATCTCGGCCAGGAGTTGCATCAGAGTCCGCTGCACCTCGCGGTCGCCGGAGGTTGTCGAGTCGCTCCGCTGCGCGCCGATCGCATCGATCTCGTCGATAAAGATTATTGACGGGGCTTTCTGTTTCGCAAGGTCGAAGAGTTCTCTGACCAGACGGGCACCCTCACCGATGTATTTCTGAACCAGTTCTGAGCCGACAACCCGAAGGAAGTGCGCATTCGTGTGGTGGGCTACCGCGCGTGCGAGGAGGGTCTTTCCCGTCCCCGGCGGGCCGTAGAGGAGCACGCCCTTCGGCGGGGATATCCCGACCCTTTCAAAGAGGTGGGGCTTCGTGAGGGGGAGTTCTACGGCTTCCCTGAGTTCTTCGATCTGCGGTTCAAGGCCGCCGATGTGCTCGTAGGTCTCTTCCGGACACTCGACAAGTTCCATACCATAGACCTGCGCGTCATAACTCGTGGGTAGCACATCAACGATCGCAAGGGACTGCTGGTTGAGCGTGCACCGCACCCCTGGCTTGAGGAGTTCGGGGTCTATGAGCTGGGAGGTGCGAACCAGGAACCGCGGCCCCGCGCTGCTACGCACAATCACCCTGTTACTGTCGATAACATCGGTAACCGTACCGATAACGAGGGGGGGACTCCTGAGTTGCTCTATCTCGCTCTTAAGTTTGCGGAGCTCGCGCTCGTAGCGGATCTTCTGGGTCTCGATGTAGCGTTTCTCGGACTCCATCTGTCTGAATTGCTCGCGCAGTTCCAGGTTCCGGTTTTCGAGGCTGCTGATCCGTTCAAGGAGGTACTGGTAGATGTCTTCACCGGTTTCCTTGTCTGGTGCCTGCCGGGCAAAATCTCCCATATGTCCCCTCGATTAATTATATAGGTTAAAATAAATATAAAGTTGTTTGCGAGAGTTATGCAGTGTGAACTATGCGGTGCTCCCATCCAGGGACAGTCGAAAATCATCAAGATCGAAGGGGCGGAACTCCGCGTCTGCGCTCGATGTGCAAAATACGGTACAGAAGTCCAGCAACCACGCCAGAGTGTTGGTTCGCAGAAGACACAGGGGTTCGCTGCTCCACAAACCCCCCGGCGGAGATCCAGAGATGTCTTTGACCTGATGGAAGGCGAACTGGTCGAGGATTACACGAACCGGATCCGCGCGGCCCGTGAAGAGCGAGGCTGGTCCACGCTTGACCTTGCACAGGCGATCAAGGAACGCGAGCTCCTGATCAAGAAGATCGAGAAGGGGGACCTCATCCCCGAGGATGATGTCCGGCAGAAACTTGAGAAGGCGCTCAATATCAGATTGATAGACTCGGGTGAAGACTCCACCTCCACAGGGGGACCTGGCCGGGTGACAACGACCGTCGGAGATGTTATTTCCTTTAAAAAGAGTCGGAAATAAGCCATTCCCACATTATTGGCCCGGACGGGGTGCTCCTGACTCTCGCCCGAGGGGGTATCGGCATGTTTTTATACATGAACAGATAATGCTACTTCCAATGCGTGGTGAATGTTTTTTCGCCGGTGACCGCTTTTACCCCGGTTAACGGAGTTGCCATCACCTGCGCAGGAGTAATTCGCCGATTTTTTACCGCCGATCCCCATAACAGCGGAGCGGCAGGTATCTATCGCTATTTTAACTGGTTTAGCCAGTTTTGATCTTTCCCGGAAAAGACCGTATCATCAAATTCCGGGAGGAGAATGGTTATGAGAGGTAAAGAGATTCGTCTGGAACGTATTATGGATCGAAACACCGGCAGGACCATCATCGTGCCGCTCGACCACGGGGTGACGCTCGGCCCCATCCCGGGGCTGATCGATGTTGAGAAGACGATCGATCTGGTTGCTGAAGGCGGAGCAAACGCTGTGATCGGGCACCTCGGACTTGCTCTGCACGGTCACCGCCGGCACGGTCGTGATGTGGGTCTGATCATGCATCTCTCTGCGAGCACCAGCATTGGTCCTGACCCAAACGATAAGGTTCTCGTCAACACGGTCACAAACGCCATGAAGATGGGTGCTGACGGAGTCTCGGTGCACATCAACGTTGGTGCTGACTCGGAAGCACGGATGCTCCAGGATCTGGGCAGGATCGCGGTTGAGTGCATAGAGTGGGGGATGCCGCTCCTTGCGATGATGTACCCCAGGGGCAGGAAGATCGCAGATGAGCACGATCTCGAGAGCGTCAAACTTGCGGCCCGCGTGGCAGCGGAACTCGGTGCCGATATAGTCAAGACGGTCTACACCGGGGATCCTGACTCGTTCCGTGAGGTGACCCGGGGGTGCCCGGTGCCAGTCGTGGTCGCGGGGGGTTCAAAGACCGATGAGCGTGCGATCCTGGATCTGGTGGAAGGCGCAATGAATGGTGGAGCTGCCGGGATATCGATCGGGAGGAACGCCTTCCAGCACCCGGCGCCCGACCGCCTCATCCGCGCCGCAGCAATGATCGTCCATGGGGGGCGGTCAGCAGATGAAGCGATGGAGATTCTAAGAGTCTGATAACCATGATCGGAAAAGAGATCAGGCTTGAGAGAATTATGAACCGGAACACCGGTTGCTCCGTGATCATCCCAATGGATCACGGGTTCACGATGGGGCAGATCGAGGGGCTCCGCAACATGCCAGAAACCGTCAACGCCGTGAGCGAAGGGGGTGCAAACGCCATCGTCCTCCACAAAGGCATGGTTAAGGGGGGGCATCGGAAGAGTGGAAAGGATATCGGGCTCATCGTCCACCTATCCGCAAGCACCTCGCTGAACCCTGATCCAAACGACAAGGTGCTTGTATGCACCGTGGAAGAGGCGGTTGCGCTCGGCGCCGACGGTATCTCGATCCACATCAACCTTGGCGCGCCGAACGAGTCGCGGATGATAGAATCGGCGGGCGAAGTGGTCAGGGACTGCAACCGCTGGGGTATGCCGCTGCTGATCATGATCTATCCACGCGGCAAAGGGATCGATCCTGTATCGCCGCAGGCGGTCGGGCACTGTGTCCGCGTCGCCGAGGAGCTCGGTGCCGACCTGATCAAGACGAACTACACCGGGGATCCTGCCTCGTTTCGGCAGATCACTGCCGCGTGTTCGGTACCCGTCCTGATCGCCGGAGGCGAGAAGGGGGGTGACCTTGAGACGCTCACAACCATTCGGGACGCCGTTGACGCTGGTGCTGCGGGGGTCTGCATGGGTAGGAACGCTTTCCAGCGCCATGATACCGCACGGTTCGTGGCCGCGGTCTGCCGGGTGGTGCATGAGGGTGTAAGTCCAACCGAAGCCCTGGGGACGGAGCAATGAAGTTGTTCTGGGTTGATCTCCGGCCCTGGAGAAAAGACCTCGCGACCACGGCGATCGAGAGCGGGGCAGATGCCCTTCTCGTCGATGATCCGGAACGCGTTCGGGAACTCGGGCGCGTTAGGACGGTCGCACCTGACGGTGACCTGGTTCCCGGGAGAGACGTCTTTGAGGTTGAGATAGTTGACAAAGATTCCGAGGAGGAGGCAGTCCGGCTTTCCCGGCAGGGCCAGGTGATCGTCAGGACACGGGACTGGACGGTGATCCCCCTGGAGAACCTGGTTGCGCAGTCGGGGAGGATCATCGCTGCAGTCTCGAACGTCGAGGAGGCGAAGGTCGCCCTGACCGTCCTTGAGCGTGGTGTGGCGGGGATCCTGCTTTCAACCGATGACCCGGAGGAGATCCGGCGGGTGGCAGAGGTGATCGCCGGTTCAACCGCGCCAGTCCCCCTCGTCCCATTCGAGGTGACCCGGATCATCCCTGTCGGGATGGGCGACCGGGTATGTGTGGATACCTGTTCAATCCTGGCGGATGGAGAGGGGATGCTCGTCGGAAACACCTCATCGGCGTTCCTGCTGGTGCACCCGGAGACCCTGGAAAACCCCTATGTGGCGCCCCGGCCGTTCAGGGTGAACGCCGGAGCGGTGCACGCTTACACTCTCCTGCCCGACGGCAAGACCGCATACCTCTCTGACCTCTCGGTGGGTGACCGGGTGCTGATCGTGGAGCACTCGGGGGAGAGCCACGAGGCGGTTGTCGGCAGGCTGAAGATCGAGCGCCGTCCTCTCCTCCTTGTGGAGGCGAGGTCAGGAGAGGCGAAGGCGAGTCTGGTACTCCAGAACGCCGAGACTATCCGTCTTGTGAGAGAAGATGGCACGCCCATATCCGTAGCCGCGCTGGCGGTGGGTGACCGGGTGCTCGGCAGTCTGGCGGAGGGCGGGCGACACTTCGGGATAGCCGTCGCCGAGACTATCATGGAGAAGTGAGGGCATGATTGCAGGTATCATCGGCGGCACGGGTCAGATGGGGCGGTTTTTTGAAGGTGTCTTTCAGGCCGCGGGCTGGGAGACGGTCGTCTCCGGGAGGAGGACAGAACTCACGAACCGGGATGTTGCGGAGACAGCAGACCTTGTGATGGTCTCGGTGCCGATCCGCGTCACCGTGGAGGTGATACGCGAGATCGCACCGCTGCTCTCGGAGGACCAGATCTTCTGCGATCTCACCTCCCTCAAGGTCGAACCGGTCCGGGCAATGCTTACCTCCAGTGCAGAAGTGATCGGGCTTCACCCGATGTTCGGGCCCGGCGTCGCGTCGTTACGGGGTCAGACGATCGTTGCAACCCCGGCTCGATGCCGCCAGGAGACCCTCGATACTCTCCTCTCGGTCTTTCGTGAGCAGGGGGCGGAGATCACCATCTCAACAGCGGAAGACCACGACCTGATGATGGCAGTGATCCAGGGTCTTACCCACTTTGTGACGCTCGCAAAGGCTGAGGCCATCCGACGGACAGGAACTGACGTTGCGGAGTCTCTCCGATTCACAAGCCCCATATACAGGATCGAGATGGGGCTGGTTGGACGGATCCTTGCCCAGGACGCCGGCCTCTACGGGGATATCCTCCAGATGAACCCGGCCATACCGGAGGTGCTCGCCAGGTTTGAGGAGGCGGTCATGGCGCTCCGGGAGATCGTAGAGGCCGGGGATGCCGATCGGTTCCAGGAGTTCTTTGCCGCCAATGCCGGGCATTACACCTCTTACCTGAAGTCTGCAACCGAAGAGACTGACGACCTCATCAACCACGTGGTGGGCGGTCGATGACCGTCCTGACGCTCGGACCGGCCGGCACGGTCAGCCACGACCTTGCAACACGACTATACGGCGACGATATCAAACTCATGCCGACGATCCGTTCGATCATTTCCGGGGTGGCGACCGGTTCGGGCAGCGGGCTTGTGCCGATCGAGAACTCGGAGGCCGGAGGCGTGGGGGAGACGCTCCAGGGGTTGATGGAGTTTGGGGTCTCGATCACCGCCGAGGCCTACATGCCCGTTCGCCATCACCTTGCGGCGCGGGGCGATCCTTCGCGCCTCTCGGTCATCTACGCCCATCCTCAGACACACGAGCAGTGTTCCCTCTTCCTCGACGATCTCGGGGTGGAAGTCGTTCACACGAGCAGCAACGCTGCGAGTGCGGTTGCGATGCAACGAAACGAGAACGCCGGTGCCATAGTATCAGAGATGGCGGCGCTGATCTACGGCCTCCCGATCGCCTTGAGGGACGTTCAGAACCGGAAGGACAACACCACCAGGTTTGTCGAGATCTCTACTCTCCCCCGTGATGTTGCAGGATGTACGAAGTGCAGTCTCCTGGTTGACCCGGAGATCGATCGGGTCGGTCTCCTTGCCGATATCCTGGGGGTTTTTGCCCGACGCGGGATCAATCTTACCCGGATAGAGTCGCGGCCGTCCCGGAGGGGTATGGGGAAGTACCTCTTCTTCATCGACCTTGAGATCTCTGAAGGCTGGTGGGAGGCGAAGGAGGAACTCAGTGGCATGACAACGGTGAGAGAACTCGGGTGCTACCCCCGTCTGGAGGTGCCCGGAGTATGATGGTCAGGGTTTCGCGGACCGGCCCGGTCGAAGCGGTCTTTGAGGCGCCGCCTTCAAAGAGTTACACCCACAGGGCGCTGATTGCGGGAGCGCTCGCGGAGGGGAAGACGCGTATCGCGAACCCTCTCCGGGCGGTCGATACGGAACTGACCGCTGCGGGACTTGAGGTTCTCGGAGTGGCGATCGAGTGGCGGCCTGGAGAGATTCTTATCACCGGTTGCGGCGGCACCTTCCAGACAGAGGGGGAGGTGACCATCGACTGCGGAAACTCGGGGACGACACTGCGACTGCTTGCATCCTTGGCGCTCCTTGCCCCCCACCCGGTTGTGCTGACCGGCAGTCCCAGGATGCTTGAGCGGCCTGTCGGCCCCCTTGCCAGGGCGCTGGAGGGGCTCGGGGGTGAGATTGTGTTTCCCGGTCGGCCGGGCTACCCGCCGGTCAGGATCTCCGGGAGGCTTCGTGGCGGGAGGACGGAGATCGACGGGAGCGTGAGCAGCCAGTTTGTCTCGTCCATCCTGATGGCAGCGCCATGCGCGGAGGAGGATGTGGAGATCACGCTCCCGGCGCTCCCTGCCTCGCGGTCGTACCTGGATCTGACACTGGACGTGATGCAGGGATTCGGTGCCAGGTTTGAGCGACAGGGCTACGAATGGTTCCGTGTGGAGAGCGGCGTGCCTTACCGGGGGAGGGATTACCGGATCGAGGGCGATTACTCATCGGCGTCCTACCTATTTGCGATCGCGGCTATCTGCGGCGGCAGGGTCACCGTAAGGGGCCTGAACCCGGTTTCCGTTCAGGGTGACCGCCGGTTCCTGGACGCTCTTGTCTCGATGGGCTGCAGCGTCACATCCAGTGGGGACGCGGTGACGGTTGAGCGGGCGGGCGATCTTGATGGTATAGAGATCGATATGTCCTCTTCCCCCGACACCGTCCAGACCCTGGCGGCAGTGGCGGCGGTGGCTGGATCGCCGACAACGATCCGCGGGACGGCACATCTCCGCTACAAGGAGAGTGACCGCATCGCGGTGACGGCGGATACGCTCCGCAGGATGGGTGCTGGGGTCGAGGTGACGGAGGACTCCATCAGGATCAAACCTGCACCGCTTCACGGCGTGGCTGTCAACCCCCACGACGACCACCGGACGGCGATGGCGTTTGCCGTCGTCGGGCTCGCCGTGGGGGGGGTGGTGATCCGGGACCCTGACTGCGTGGAAAAGTCATTTCCAGGGTTCTGGGAAGCTCTATATGGGGAGGGGTTGCTGTGAAGGTCGTGCTCATCGGTTACCGAGGGACGGGAAAGACCTCGGTTGGTCGAATCCTTGCGGAACGACTGGATTTGCCCTTCTTTGACACCGATACACTGGTTGAGCGGACGGCCTCGGTCTCGATCCCGGAGATCTTCCGGCAGCATGGCGAAGCGCGGTTCCGTGCCCTGGAGCGCGAGGTTATCGAGTCACTTGCGGGCGTGGAGGGGGTGATCAGCACAGGCGGGGGGGCGGTCTGCGACCCGGCGAACGTCGCCTTCCTGCGGCGGCAGGGGAGGGTCTACCTGCTCTCCGCCACGCCGGAGGCCATAAGGAAACGGATCGCCGGGAGCGACCGGCCGGGGCTGACCTCTCTCTCGCCAGAGGAGGAGGTGCGAAGCCTCCTTGCCCGGCGAAAGGACGCCTACCTTGGCGCTGCCGATACCTGTATAGATACTGGTTCCCGAACACCGGTTGAGGTTGCTGGCACCATCCTCAGAGACCTCCGCGGGGAAAAAAGTATCCCGCCGGAAGAGCGGTGCGAGCGTGACCTCCTCCTGGAACGGTTCGGGCTCTCCGGTCTGCGGGAGATGCTCGACCTGGATCCGTGGCTGATGGTCTGTGGCATCGCCGGTTACCCCTGTGCCCACAGCAGGAGCCCGTTCCTCTATAATCGGCTCTTTGAACGGTTCGGGATGAACTACCACTACACGAGGTTTGAGTGGCCGGACGTCGGGACGATCATCCGCCTGGCGTCCCTCCTCCCGACAAAAGGTCTCTCTGTCACCATCCCCTTCAAGACCGATGTGATGCGTCACCTGGATGAGGTGGACGAGCATGCTGCGGCAATAGGTGCGGCAAACACCGTGGTCAGATGCGGTGGGAGGTCTTACGGGCATAACACCGACTGGCTGGGCGTACGGACGCCGCTTCTCCACCGGCAGGGCGCCAGGGCGGTTGTGCTCGGTGCGGGGGGTGCGGCGTCCGCAGCGGTCTACGCCCTCCGTTCGCTCGATATGGAGGTGACGGTCCTTGCCCGGCGAGCCGATGCGGCACAGAGACTTGCAGAACGGTTCAACTGCCGCTGGGGGGGACTGGAAGATTTCAGGGGGTGTGAAACCGATGTGGTGCTGAACGCAACCCCGGTCGGGATGGAGCCGGACACCCGGAGCCTGCTTGATGCCAGCGACCTTGAGCGGGGGATGACCGTGTTTGACCTGGTCTACACTCCACCGGATACGCCTCTCATCCGGGCTGCGAGGGAGGCCGGGTGCGAGGCCATACCCGGCACGGAGATGTTCGTCCACCAGGCTGTGGAACAGTTCCGACTGATCACCGGGATCGCGGTCTCGCCGGAGGAGGTTCGGGAGGTGCTTTCATGAACACGTTTGGTAGAAATTTCAGGTGCACGACGTTTGGCGAGAGTCACGGCAGGGCTGTAGGTGTGGTCATCGATGGCTGCCCACCGGGGATGCCCCTGGTGGAAGGAGATATCCAGCCCTACCTCGACCGTCGGCGACCGGGGAAGACCCCGCTTGAGTCCGGACGCAGGGAGCCAGATCGGGTGGAGATCCTCTCGGGGACGTTTGAAGGGCGGACGACCGGCGCTCCTATCGCGCTCATAGTTGCCAATCAGGACGTCCGTTCGGAGGACTACGACGCGCTCCGGGACGTCTACCGCCCCGGGCACGCGGACTATACATGGCAGGTGAAGTACGGGCTACGCGACCACCGTGGGGGAGGCCGGAGTTCCGGCCGGGAGACGCTCGGGCGGGTCGCTGCCGGTGCGGTGGCGATCCACTGGCTTGCGCCGCGCGGCATCGCGATCCGGGGCGAGGTCGTCGAGGTGCATGGTGTGAGGGGACGGGAAGCGATGGAGGCAGAGATCCGTGCCGCCCGCGATGCAGGTGACTCCGTGGGTGGGGTAGTCGAGGTGACGGTCTCGGGCTGCCCGCCAGGTCTTGGCGATCCAGTCTTCGGGAAACTCGATGCCGCCATTGCCGGCGCCATGATGGGTATCGGGGCGGTTAAGGCCGTTGAGATCGGTGAGGGGTTCGGCGCAGCCCGACTCCTGGGGAGCGAGATGAACGATGCAATAACCGCAGAGGGGTTTGCAAGCAACCGTGCCGGCGGCATCCTTGGCGGGATAACCAACGGAGAGGATATCGTTGTTCGGCTCGCCGTAAAACCGACCCCCTCGATACGCAGCCCTCAGCGGACAGTCGATATCGCCGGGGTGGAACGGGAGATAAGGGTTGAAGGGCGGCACGACCCCTGCATCGCTCCCCGGATCGTCCCTGTTGCAGAGTGTATGCTGGCGCTCGTGATCATCGACGCAATGCTTGAAGAGGCGAAGTACCGGGGATGGGGTTAGCCCCACACACCGGTGTGGCGTTACCCGCCGTCAGATCAGAGATGCGGTTTACCCGAACCCCTACCTCACCTCAATAGTTCAGCGATCTCGCGCATCTCTCTGATATGATACTGCCCTTCGGCCATCGGCCTTCCTGCGTGGCAGAAGACAAACTCTGAGCCGAAGAGGGGCAGGATCGCACGTGCGAAACGGAACCTGCTGCCCATGACGCTTGTGCAGATTGGTTTCTGTGCATCGTGGGTGAACCGGAGTAGGTCGATGAGGTCGTTTGGGTTTTCGGGCTGAACGACGATCTTCGGGATATCGCCATATGACCTGAGCGTCCTCTCGATCCTATTCAGGTCTGCCGTGCCGGGCATCTCGTCTATGTGGAGGGAGGCCAGGATCCTGACCCCCTGGCTCCTGAGGGATGGGACATGCTCGCGGTAGCGCGTTTCAACGTCAACGATATCGACGTATCTTGCAATTGGCCCGACTATCCCGGCCCAGAGTTCGGCATCGCCGACAAAGTCTCCACCTTCTTCCCTGCTCCTTAGCGTGGCGATCAGGGGTATGGCTGTCATCTCCCGGATTGCACGGACGTGATCCAGCAGGTCACCCTCCATACGGTCGAGTCTGATCTCAATGAATGCCGGGTTGTATTCCAGCACCCCGCTGATGAGGGCAGGGTCATCCACGGATACGGCGATCTTCATATCTGAAGGATGTATTTCCATGCTGTATCACTTAAATGCCTGCCCTGTGTCATTCGCCTCTGAGGATCTCGAAGCTATCAGACCAGAGTAACTTCAAGGCTGCCCTGGTTTGATGAACCTCTTCCAGGGCGGATTTTTGAAGGACCCTATGTCGCTGCAAGGCCGTACCTCCTCCTTCTCTATGACATTTCCCTGGTACAGTCTCCGGGAGGTACTTTTCTGGCGTCAACTCTTATTTCCGTCCCGGTGCACGGCTTTCCCCTCGGACATCACCACCCACCTCCCGGTCGGTCGGGTTATTCGTGGGCAGAGCAGGGTATAGCCAAAAACCCCATAAATGTGGAAACGCCTCTGCCGCTGCAGGGTATATAGTCTTCTGGAGCGAACCCTAACAGAGAGATGCCGCACAATCATGATCGTGGTCCAGGGTTGCCGGAACTGCTTGCGCCGGCAGGGTCTCCTGAGGCTCTGGCCGCAGCAGTCAGCGCGGGTGCCGATGCCGTCTACCTCGCCGGGAGAAGGTTCGGTGCCCGGCAATACGCGGCGAACTTCTCGGAGGAGGAACTCGTCTCCGCAATCGATTATGCGCATCTCCGGGGTGTCAGGGTCTACGTCACCGTGAACGTCCTGGCCAGGGAATCAGAACTCCCCGATCTGGCCCGCTACCTCTACCGACTCTACGAGATCGGGGCAGATGCCGTCCTGGTTCAGGATCTCGGTGTGGCGGCAGTTGCACGTGAGATAGTCCCGGGCCTCCCCCTCCACGCATCCACCCAGATGACGATACACAACCGTGAAGGCGTTGCCTGGGCCGCTGAAGAAGGCTTTTCCAGGGTGGTGCTGGCGCGGGAACTCACCCTTCCCGAGATCGAGGACATATCTGCCGATCCCCGTGCAGAGGGGGTGGGTCTTGAGGTCTTTGCCCACGGTGCTCTCTGCTACTCTTACTCCGGTCAGTGCCTCCTCTCCTCTGTTATCGGCGGCCGCAGCGGGAACCGCGGTATGTGTGCCCAACCGTGCCGGAAACCCTACCGGCTCGTGACCGCCGGTGTGGATGAATACGGTCGGCCGGGGGAGCCACAGCCCCTGCCCGTGAATGAGCGATACCTCCTCTCTACGCGGGACCTCTGTGTCTATCCCTACCTCGATCGCCTGGTGCAGGCCCCGGTGGCCTCGCTAAAGATCGAAGGCAGGATGCGTTCTCCCGCTTACGTCGCCACTGTGACCCGGATTTACCGGCGTGCTCTCGATGCGATCGCCGCCGGGGACGACTGGTCGCCCTTAAGGGAGGATCTGCGAGACCTGGCGCTCGCGTTCAACCGGGAGTTCACGGAGGGCTACATCCTCGGCGCCCACGATCTCATGGGCCGTGACCGGCCGGGGAACCGGGGGGTAATGCTCGGGCGGGTTACAGGTTACGACCCGCTGAGGGGGGAGGCAACCGTTCGCCTTACAGGGGATATAGTGCCAGGATCCGGTGACGGCGTGGTCTTCTGGGGAGAGGATCCCGGGATGGATGTGGGAGCGGTTATCCGCGGGGCACCCGCTGTCCGGAACGGCACGCTACGACTCAGCGTTCCTGCGCCGGTAAGGCCCGGTGCACGAGTCTTCCTCACAAGGAGCATGGACCTGGAGGAGCGGGCAAAGAGGATAATGGATGCGTCTCCTGAACCGCTGCAACTCGATCTCCTGGTCACCTGGGACGGGGAGACACCCTGTCTGGAGGCGGTCGTCGAACCGATCGGCGGCGAACCGCTCCGGGTGCGTTACCGCTCCGCTCTCCGGATGGAACCGGCACGGAACCGGCCGCTGACAGAAGAGCAGATCGCGGAGCAGTTCGGGAAGACGGGGGGGACGCAGTTTGTGATCCGGAACATGGATATCCGATATCCTGGCGGGCTTTTTGCCCCGCTTGGAGAGTTGAACCGCGTCCGGCGGGCATTTCTCGAGCGGGTTGAGGAGACCCTCCTTGCCGCGCGACGCCCTGATGCGGGGGCGGTTAATGCGGCCCGGCAACGGCTTGAAACGGCGCTTGCCGGGATTGGAAGGGTGGCGTTGCTCGGCCGTGAACCCCGTCCCCTCCAGGTCTCGGTCTATACCGACACCCTGGATGGCGTGGAGGCCGCTCTCGGTGGAGGGGCGAGGACTCTCTACCTGGAGGTGGCCGCTGTCCCCTATCTCCTCAAAGAGGCTGCCAGAGTCTGTCGCGAAGGGGGTGCAGAAGTTGTCTGGAAATGGCCTGCAATCACCCGGCGCTCGTTCCTGGATACGGCGACGTCCATCCTGCCATCGCTATACGGGGCTGGCGTTCGCGGGGTGATGGTGAGCGGGATGGGTGCCGCGGATGCTGTGAGGCGTGCCGAACCACGGATGAGCATCTACGGGGCTGCCGGGTTGAACCTCTGGAACCACCGCGCCGCCGCGAGACTTGAGGGGCTGTTCAGGCGGTGCACGGCATCCCCGGAGCTCCCTGCCGACGACCTCGCCGGGCTTGCAGCCTCGACTGGCGGGACTCTGGAACTTGAGGTGCTGGTCCAGGGCAACATCGAGGCGATGGTGAGCGAGGACCGACTTTTGGCGAACGTTGGCGGGGAAGCGATAGACATCAGTGGTTTTGTCGGGCTACAGGACGGGCGCAACCGGGTATTTCCGCTTCGATGCGACTGTGAGGGCAGGACTTACATCTCAAACGCGGTTGAGACCTGCCTGATCGATCACATCCCGGAGATCGCCGGGATGGGTATAGATTCCGTTGCCATCGATGCACGGGGCCGGGGCCCCCGTTACGCCGGAGAGATGGCCCGCCTCTACAGGATTGCGGTCGCTGCTGTGGCGCGGGGGGACTCAGGTATACTCCCTGGGCTCAGGGACGAGGTTAAACGGCGGGCTCTTGGTGGGATCACCGGGGGGCATTTTGTCAGGGGGATTGAGGGTTGAGAGTCGTCATGTGTGAGGGGTTGTTGATGAAAGACCGGGGCCTGCATCAGAGTTAATACCGGATGGAGCAACCTATCAGGCAGACGTGATGGATATGGATTCGCCGTTCATCCTGATCAACCTCAAGACCTATAAGGAAGGTATGGGCAGCAACGCCCATCGGATAGCTGCTGCGGCCGAGACCGTGGCAAAAGAGAGCGGGGCGGTCATAGGTATCGCGCCGACGTTCACTGAACTCCATCCGATGAGTTATCACTACTCGATCCCGGTCTACGCCCAGCATATAGACCCGATCGCCCCTGGCGCCCATACCGGTCATATCCTTCCGGAATCTGTCCGGTCGGCGGGCGCACGTGGCACCCTGATCAACCATTCCGAGCGCCGTCTCACCCTTGCGGATATCGACGCCTGCGTTCAGGCTGCCAGGAGGCTCCACCTTGAGTCGGTCGTCTGTACTAACAACGATGCTACCAGCGCTGCTGCCGCAGCGCTCGGCCCGGACTACGTGGCGATCGAGCCCCCCGAACTGATCGGAAGCGGGATTTCGGTCTCAAAGGCCGATCCCGGGATAATCGAGCGATCTGTCAATGCTGTGAGGAGAGCAAACCCGAACGTAAAAGTCCTGACCGGGGCAGGAATCCAGTCCGGAGAGTGTGTGAAGATCGCCATAGACCTCGGGACATGCGGGGTTCTCCTCGCCTCGAGTGTGGTCAAGGCCGAAGACCCTGAGGCCGTCCTCCGAGACCTGGTCTCACTGATCTGAAACAACTACGTTATCAGCGATATCAGATCGTGCCTGGTGATCACACCCTGCACCCTCCCTTTCTCGATGACGATCACCGCATGACTGTGGCGTAGCAGGTGGACAATCGTATCTATCGGCGTTGTGGGAGGAACCGTGGGGAACCCGGGCTCCATGTAGTCCCTCACCACCCGCTGGTGTTTCTGGTAAAGTCCTCCATCTTCCATTGCGTTCGTGATGGCCGACTCGGATATGCAACCGATGGGTACGCCGTTCTCGAGCACGGGCAACTGTGATATGCCTTTTTCTCCCATGATCTCAATGGCACGGCTGACGGGATCCTCCGGCGTGACCGAGAAGACCGGGGAGTGCATCACATCGGCTGCTGTGACCGCTGACTTCTCTACTGCCTGCAGAACGTTCACGATCTTTGCGAGCGTGCTGACTCTCGGATCCACGCTACCCGCCTCGATCCGCGCCACCATGGACTGGCTGATTCCGGCCATTCGGGCCACATCGGCCTGTTTTAAGCCCATCTGGATCCTTTTCGCACGAAGTTCCGCTGGAGTTGGGATCTCCATTTGATTACCCATAGTAATTTTTTACAATATATACCTGCCTGCGAGGTGTGAAGGTGGAAACCCGGTAAGCCACAGACCTGACAGCGGTGGGATGGGACCACCTCTGACGCCACTGACAATCGGACGCTTGATTTTGAGGGGGGTGAAGGTGAGAGGAGATGATGAGATCAAACCAATGATTCTGATGCACATCACTGTCATTGTTTCCCGACAGTATGCGCTGGGCCCATTCAAATCGCCACTGGTGAACGTCTCTCACCGACCCCCTCCCCCCCCCGCCGCCCGGTGGGGGGTAATTTGTGGCGACTCCCGGCGGGAAGCTTTGCCAGGTAGATGGCCGACTCACTGCCCGATCTTTAATAGCATCTCTTCAAGCGTCGGGTAGTGCGACTCGATCCTCTCGATGGTTGCGCCGGCGTCTGCAAGTTTCGCGGTCATCCGGTTCAGGTCTTCGATGGTCTGCGCCTCTGCCAGGTAGCGGCCGTCGGAGGCGATGTAACTGACCGGGGTCGTAAACGTCGCGGGGTCGGGTATCCGGAAGAAGATCTGGTAGGTGATCGATCCGAAGGCCTCACGTAGTTCAGGCATGCTGCCTTTTGCCACTACCTTCCCCCGGCGCAGGATCAGAACCAGGTCACAGGCCTCTTCCACCTGGAAGAGGTTGTGGGCGGAGAAGACTACGGTCTTATCCCGGTCGCGCAGCCCTTTTATATAGTCGAGCACCGATCGTGAGGTCATCGGGTCGAGGCCGGAGGTGGGTTCGTCGTATATTAGCAGGTCCGGGTCGTGGATAAGCGATCGCGCTATCGCAACCTTCCGCTTCATCCCTTTTGAGAGTTCTCCGATCTTCTTACCGTCGGGATCGAGCGCGAGTTCGTCGAGGAGTTCTCTCGACCGTTTCCTGATGACGTTCGCCGGAAGACCGTAGATCTCACCGAAGAACGAGAGGTACGCCTCAACGCTCATCGTCTCGTAGAGCCTGGACTCTTCCGGGAGGTAGCCCAGGTTCTGTTTCAGGTCGAACGGTCTTTTAACAACGTCGATACCATTTATGACAAGACTGCCCCTCGTCGGTGTGATAAGCCCGGCCATTATCTTTAAAAGAGTCGTTTTGCCCGCGCCGTTGTGCCCTATCACCCCCAGGATCTCTCCATCGTCCAGGTCAAATGAGACGCCGTCGAGGGCCGGGAACTCGCCGTAGTACTTTACAAGATTGCGGGCGGTTATCATCCGGTATCTCTTTTGTCTTCGATGCCTACTAATAGGTTGCTCTACAAAAATATGCTTCTCTCACACCTTCCGGGATCACCATGAGTCTTCTCTCTTCCATCCGGACGATCGCCATCTGGGAGATAAAACGCTCCATGAGCACGATGGGAAAAGGTATCCTGCCGCTTGCCGTGGTGCTTCTCCTCCTGCTGGTGCTGGTGACGGCATTTGCCGCAGAGAGCGGTCTCCATCTACAGGATGGTATGTATCGGATCGGTGTTGATGACCCCGACACGGCCAGGATCGTCGCGTCCGACACCCGGTTTGTCACATACCTGGATGACGGGGCATCACTCCGGGAGAACCGGTTTTCTTACGATATCGTCATCATAAACGGGGAGGTCTACGCTGTTGACACGGATAAGGGGCGCGCGGCGCTAAATACGCTTGAGCGCGATTACGAGAGTTACGTTGCAAGCGTTGCCGCAGCGGAACCCGACCTCTTCGCCGCCTATCCCCTCTGGATCGACCTCCAGTACGTGAAGAGCGAGATCGATTTCCTGGCGACTCAGAGCGGGCAGCAGGTCGGCGCCCCGGTGGAGACAAAGAGACCTCCAACTCCATCCCTCCCGGTCGAGGAGGTGACTCCGCCATCCCAGGGCAAGCTCACCACAGAGGAGGAACTCCGGGAGCATCTCATAGAGTCCGGGGACGGTCAGCCCCTCAAGCGCTACACCTCCCTCATCTCTGGCGAGTCCACCACAGATAGACTCCTGACACCCTCCGAGCTCTCGCCGCCGCTACCGTTTGACACCATCATCCTGGTCTTCGTCTTCATATTCCCGCTCTACTTCACCTCCCAGTTCTTCATGATGAGCGTGATGAACGAGCGGGTGGGACGGGCAGGTGAGGCGCTCCTCTCTGCCCCCGTCCGCCAGGCGGCGATCGTCGTCGGGAAGGCCCTTCCTTACTTCACGATCATGATCCTGATCGCGGCCGCGATCACCCTCTTTGCCAGGGCACCCCTCACGATCCTCCTCCCGCTTATACCTGTCATCCTCTTCTTCCTGGCAAACGCCCTGATCATCGGGATGACCTCCCGGAGTTTCAAAGAACTCTCGTTCATCTCGATCTTCTTCTCGACCATCGCAACGTCCTACCTCTTCTTCCCCACAGTCTTTGCAAACACCCACGTCATCAGCATCGTCTCCCCCCTCACCCTGGTAGTACTCGCGATCCAGGGTGATGGGTTCACCGCGATGGAATACCTCTACTCGACCGCGCTCTTCTTTGCAACGAGCATCATCCTCTTCTACGTCGGTATTGCAAACTTCAGGGAAGAGCACCTCTTCTCGGAGAGACGCCTGACATCACGGGTTGTTGACTTCATCTCGACCGGGATCAGCCGGAACCACCCGCACCTCTCGCTCTTTCTGCTCGCCGCATTCATGATCCCGTTCGTCTTCATGGCCGAGATGCTGACGCTTGTCCTTTTCTTCAACATCCCAATGCCGCTCTCTCTCCTCCTGCTGACGCTCACTGCCGCGGTCATCGAGGAGTTTGCAAAATCGATCGGGCTTTACGCGATAGCCAGGGATCGGCCCGGTTTCCTCACGGTTAAAAACCTCCTCATCGGGGCAACGGTCACAGGTCTCGGGTTCCTTGTCGGCGAGAAACTACTTCTCTTTGCCACGCTTGCCCAGATCACCGAGTCGATCTTCGGGAGCATCCTCTTCCTCTCTCTCCAGGCGCTCTGGATGCCGCTCCTCCTCCACATCGCCGGGGTGCTGATCACAGGCGGGTTCCTGCTGCTCGGAGGGCGGCGTGCCTATGCTCCGGGGATAGTTGCGGCAGGGATAGTCCACAGTCTCTACAACCTTTACTTCATCGGGGGGATGCTCCTTTGAACAGGCGCCATATCAATCTGATCGCGAAGAAAGAGATCGCCGGGCTCTCATCGGAGAAGACGATCGTCTTTGCGATCCTCCTCCAGGTCTTTATCGCGATGTTCTCCTCGTTCTTGATGGTTGGACTCACCGCGATGTACGACCCGGAATCGATCGAGGGCTACTCGACGGTCACCTACAGAGTCGGTTACGCCGGGGCGGAATCACCGCTGATCGATCAGTTTGCAAAACGAGACGATCTCATCCTTTACAGGATGGATCTCGGTGAGGCGCTTGCGGCGTTGCGCGAGCGGATGGTCTCTGCCGTGGTCTACGTCCCGGACACACCTCCAGACGCTGAAGACCCGGTCACGGTGACGCTTTATCTCATCCAGAACGACCTGCAGTCGGGTGTGGTCAACGTCAAGATAAAAGAGGTTCTTCAGGACTATGAAGAACAGCTCCGTGAGATCCGGGCAGATCGGTTGATCTACTCGCCAGTGGAGTTGAACTTCCCTGACTCGGGGGGTGGCGAGAGCTTCTTTGAGTTCGTCTACGGTCTCCTCATCCCGCTGCTCGTCTTCCTTCCGGCGATCGTATCGGCGGCCCTGATCATCGACCTGATCACGGAGGAGTACCAGCGCCAGACGCTTGAGACGCTGCTCTCGACACCGATCACGTTCACGGAGGTGATCTGGGGAAAGATTGCCGCCTGCGAGGTTCTGGTTCCTCTCCAGGCGGGCGCCTGGCTCATCCTCCTCTGGCTGAACGGTATCCCTGTGAATAACGTCATGGCGATCCTCCTCCACGTCTCGACGTCGGGTCTAGTCCTCATACTGCTCGGGGCGCTTGTCGCGCTCCATTACCGTGAGAGGACGAGTGCCCAGTTCATATTCTCGACGGCGCTTGTAGTGGTATTCCTATTTGTCATGGCAGTCCCCTACAACCCCTTAAACCTCATCGTAAGGCTGGCGGTGGACTCCATCGGCCCCACCCACTGGCTGGTTCTGGCGCTGGTCGCTGCTGCAACGGCGCTTCTGGGGTGGGCGATCACTGTCTACGCCCGCCGGGTAGGGGAGAAGAGTCCCTGAGGGAGCGGGTTATCGACTCGGTTGCACCGCGTGAGACGGCAGCCTCTACCCCTACCTTTTGTATACAGTCGGGGCAATAACTGGATCATGGAGATCACGATCCTATCCCCCGGTATCTACACTTACGGCGCCATGCTGATCGGCGGCGTTCTTCGTGACGCAGGTCATCGGGTGACCCTCACCCGGACGCCTGATGTCCCTGCGAGTTCGATCCTGCTGATTAGCCTCTTCTCAACCCAGCACCTCCTTGATCCTGCGATCAGGAACCTGATCCGGGCACACCGCGAGCGTGGCGGGCGGGTCTACGTGGGGGGCCCAGTCTCGGCCGCGCCGGAGATGGTGCTCGGTGAGCTTGCCCCCGATGCGGTTGTCGTGGGCGAGGGTGAGGAGACGGTGGTCCGCCTGGTCGAGGAGGGGGTCTCGCCAGATCTCCCGGGAATCGCGTTCATTGATGGCGGCAGAACCGTGGTGACGCCTCCCGCCCCCCCTGCACCGATAGAGCGCCCTCTACCCCTGATCCCGGACGATATAGGGAGCCAGAGTATCAGGGGGGCGAGCGCCTACATCGAGACCCACCGGGGGTGTATCGGCGGGTGCACATTCTGTCAGGTGCCCCGATTCTTCGGGAGGAGGGTCAGGAGCCGATCGATCGAGAGTATCGTCGAGGAGGTGAAGGCTTTTGCAGCCCACGGCGCAAAACGGCTTTCTATATCCGGTGGGACGGGGTCGCTCTACGGTTCGAGCAATGGGGAGATGAACCCTGACGCCTTTATCGCCCTCCTGCGCGGAATGGCAGAGGTGATGGGGCCTAAAAATATCTCCGCCCCGGATATCAGGGTGGACTGTATCACCGACGAGATACTTGACGCCATAAAGCGCTACACAATCGGCTGGATCTTCTTCGGGATCGAGTCGGGGAGCGACCGGGTGCTCCGGATGATGGGCAAAGGTGTGACGGTCAGCCAGGTTGTGGAGGCGGTGGAGCGGTGCCGGGGATATGGGCTCCATGTTGCCGGGAGTTTCATTGTCGGGTATCCGGGTGAGACCGAACGGGACTACCAGGCGACAAAGGATCTGATCGCCACCCTCCTGCTCGACGATGTCTTTGTGAGCGCTGCCGAGCCCATACCTGGAACGCCGCTTGCCGATCTCGTGGTAAGGACGCCCCGCGATAAGAACCCGGCTTTTATGCCACATGTTGGGGAGTACCGGGCGCTCGGTCTGACCGAGAGCGAGGCCCGGTGTTTCGACCTGATGATGCACGCTGACCTCTTCCGCCCCCAGATCCGGCTCATTACTGATGAGGTTTACAACGCTTACCTTGCCGAGGTGAGGAATCAAGGAGGGGATATCCGGGCGGCAACCGAACTCATCCTCCGCTATGCCGGGGTGTAAGGTCATCCCGGCAACCGTTCAGCCACTTCTACACCACCCATCCGCGAGCGTCCGCGATACCCTCACAGAACCAGTTTCGTCTGGATGGTTTCCTTCCGGTTGCCGAAGGTGAGGTGGCGTGCGGCGACCTTACCCCTGATTCCGGCACGCTCAAGGTCGGCCGGGCCGGTGAAAGGCCGCTCTTTGCGGAGTGTGATGATTCTGTCCGCGGCCTTCGGTCCTATCCCGGGGACGCGAAGGAGGTCCCATCTACCTGCGGTGTTTATGTTCAAGGGGGCTTTGTCGGCTGCAAGGACCTGTTTTGGGTCACGGTTTTCGAAGAACCCTCTCTCATCGAGAGCCGCCCGGAGTTCGTCGACCGTAAAACCGTAATCCCTGAGGAGGTAGTCGGCCTGGTAGCACCGTTGTGCCCTCCATGCCGGCGTGTCGGGGTGCTTTGCGAGTGGTGTTCCTGGCAGGGAGCGGAACGCCGAGAAGTAGACCCTGGCCGGCCTGACCCTGCGGTACTGCCCGGCGAGACAGGAGAGGATCTCCGCATCTGTCTCGTCCGCCGCCCCGATGACGAGCTGCGTTGTGTGCCCACCGGGCTTCTCCTCCGCCACCCACGCCTGTCGTTTCAGGATATCCTGCTGGTAATCCTTCACCCCGGCTATGCAACCCAGGCGGTCTGAGGATGTGGTCTCCAGGTTGATGCTGATGCGATCTGCCACCCTGGCGGCGTCATGGATATCCGCCCGTGTTGCGCCGGGGAGGATCTTGAGATGGAGGTAACCGTCGTAGCCCCTGCGCCGCAGGATCTCCCCCGTCTCCACCAGGTCGTGCATCACAAGGTCGACGTCGTGCGGGATACCGGAACTGAGGAAGAGTCCCCCGACAAGGTCTTCCTGCCAGAGGCGAAGGAAGGCGTCGGCGAACTCAGGCGGTGAGAACCCCAGTCGTTCACGCTGGAGTCTGATGGAACAGTAGGCGCAGTCGTAGGAGCAATAACCGTTGAGAAGCACCTTGAGCATCCGGCCGCATCCGCCCGCCCGGCGGTTGTAGGTTATGTGCGTCGCCGTAGAGAGGACCTGGATGCATTCGCCGGGTGCGCAGATGTCAAACTGGCCGGCGGCAGTGAGGCTGGAGAGTTTCTGCTCCGCAACGGACATGATTGGATCATGGGTCCACAGGTAAAAGAGTCTGTCGCGTGCGGGGTGAAAGTGTTTATTGGTCGCTGTCGTCAGGGAGCAAAATATCCGGGCTTGTTATATATTAAGATAAATATATATTTTATGGAAGAGCATGTCCGGTTCTCGACAGGATCAGAAGAATCAAATGCGTTCTTCCGATGCAAAAACCGCCTTGACGCGGAGTACAGGAGAGAAGTCCAGGCGACAATCAATTCAGAGGTATCCTCCACGCGCTGGCGCCTGTGATGATGCCGTTACAGCGCTCGGGCGCAGCCTGGTCCACCACGGTCCGCACAACGACCGTGCCTTTCTGTACCATCTGGACCCGGCGGACCTCCCTGAGGTCACCGGCAGGCTTTGGGCGTTTGCAGAAGAGCGGGGGTATTCCCATATATTTGCAAGGATACCGGCCACCGCCCTCGATCAGTTTTTATCAGGCGGCTACATGCCGCTGGTGCGGATCCCGGGTCTATTTCGCGGGGAGGTGGATGGCTACTACGTGGTGCACCACCGTCTCACGTCTGGTAGCGAGAGGAGCGGGAACGACGAAGTCCTTGCGGTTGCCATGGCTAAAGCCGGAGAGCGGGTTGCGGCGGGTCCGGCGCTTGAACCGGGTTTCACCGTGGTCCGTGCCACGGTGGCGGACGCCCCGGCAGTTGCATCGATCTACAGGAGGGTCTTTGGGACCTACCCTGTCCCCGTCGATGAACCCGGTTACCTTGCGCAGAAGATGCAGGAGAATCTGTGGTGTTTTGGTATGGTTGGGCCAGGCGGTCGCATGGTCGCGGTCGCTGCAGCTGAAGTTGACACCCCTGTAGAGTTTGCTGAGATGACGGGTTTTGCGACTTTGCCCGACTACCGTGGGCATGGGTTTGCAGCCTCTCTCCTCCGGGTTATGGGAAGGTTATGTCCGATCGAGGGGGATAAAGACGGTGTTTGCCATCGCCCGGGCAGATTCATGCCCGGCCAACATCATGTTTTCCAGGGCTGGATACGCCTTTGCAGGGGTGCTTCCTGAGTGCGTCAACATATGCGGATCCCTTGAAGATATGAACGTCTGGTGGAAGTCTATTGGTGTTATGGATAGATCCGGGCCGGTGGTTTGCCCGGGAAACAATATCCTGTTTAAAGGCGTACCATTCACAAGAGTGAAAGGTGAATGCGGAGTCAGCCGGATTATGATGTCATAATTGTTGGAGGAGGACCCGCCGGCAGCACCGCTGCGTTCCTGCTTGCAAAAGCCGGCCACCGCGTGGGGCTATTTGAACGGGCGGTGTACCCACGTGAGAAGGTCTGCGGTGGTTGCCTGACCCAGAAGTCAGTCCGGTTCCTTGACAGGGTTTTTTCCCTGCCGCTCGACGCTATGCGGCGAGAGGGTTTGCTCGATTTCACCGGGAAGGGGTATGCCCTTTACATCGGTGATCGCCGCCTCCTCGCCGAAGACCTGGCAGAACCGTTCTACTTCACTCGACGGGAGCGCTACGATGCCTGCCTTGCCCGGATGGCGCGGTGGGCCGGGGCGGAGGTCCTTGAAGGCATGGAGGTGACCGCGGTCAACCACGTTCAGCGGACGGTAACCACCGCGGGCGGGGAGCGTTACTCTGCCAGTGTTATCATCGGGGCTGACGGGGTCCACAGCCGCGTCCGGCGCTCTCTCCCGAAGGGTGTTGTTGACCCACAGCGGTGGCGCAAGAACCTTGGCCTGGCGCTGGAGATTAAGATCGACCGGAGGGAGGCGGGGGTACACCTGAACAGGGAAGCGGCGATCCGTCTGGACGCCGAGATTGGGATACCCCATGTTTTCCTCGGCGCCTGCCCGATGGGTTACGGCTGGGTCTTCCCGAACACTGATGCAGTCATCGTGGGTATCGGTGGTTTGTTTGAGGCGAACCGGAAGGGACTTCCCGACCGTTTTCGAGAACTCCTTGTGAAAATTGGGTTTGCAGCGTTTTCAGACCGAAAGCCTGCAGGACGCCTACTGTCGTTTGGCAATTACATCCCATCTCCGGCCCATGAAGGGACGGTTCTGGTCGGGGATGCAGGCGGTTTCACAAGCCCCATCCTCGGCGAGGGGATCTTTTATGCCCACCGAACGGCAGAACTCGCCGCTCATGCAATAGACCGACACCTCACCTCGGGCGCGCCGCTTGCCGCGACATACACCTCCCTCCTGAACCGTCGTCTCATTCGTGAACTGGAGGCGGAGATGAGGGTCCGGGACTTCCTCTACAGCCACCTCAACGGCGGGACGCCTGCTATCCTGCTCCGGTTTCTTGCCAGGGTGGTGCGCCGCCCTGTCATCGAAACTGTCCATGGGCATCGCTCTTTTCAAGGGTTTCGGCGTGATGAGGATCTCCACACCGCCGTCTGGTGAGAACGCTCGCGGGTTCTATCACCGCGCCCGTTCTCTCGCAGCCAGCAGAACCCTTGCCACCCTCTCTTCCCCACCCTCATGACGGAGATCGGTGTGCACCCTGGCATGACAGATCTCACAGAGCGTTATGAGGTTGGCCATCTCATCGTTTGAAGTATCGTGATCGAGGTGGTGGATGTGGAGATCCTGTCCAGCGCCGCAGATAGCACAGCGCCCTCTGTCACGTTCAAGAACCCTCCTGCGTGTCTTCTTCCACGCCCGAAGGGCATACTTCTCTCGTGCCCGGATGGGGGTCTCAAACCTCTCGCAGTAGACCCGGCCATCGCCTCTTACAGCGAAAGGGCACTGGAGACAGAGTCGGTAAAACCCGTTCTGGTCGGGGCGATCGCCGCAGAGGGGAGACCCCGAACGGTCGAAGGCGTCAAGGCTCACCTGAAGTGTGTGGCTCACGATCAGGAGGTTTTGTCTGTGGCGTGTGATAAAAACTGGTTTTCACCCCCCACAACCCGCCGACCGGCAGGGCGACCGGAGTCTCAAGCGCAGAACTCTTCGATCGAGGCCTGACGGGTACGCCCGCCTTCCAGGTTTGAGATCCGGATCCCGAGAAGCCGGACGTCTGTGCCGTTCAGGAACGGCTGGATGAGTTCAGAGACTGCTCTCTGGATCACGCCCGGGTCTGCGGTGAACCGTTCCAGCGTCCTCGATCGGGTATACGTCTGGAACCCGCTGTACCTAACCTTGACCGTGATCGTCCGACACCGGAGACCCGCGGTGCGAAGCGTCTCTGCAACACTCTCCGTAAGCCCGGCCAAGGTCTCCGCGATCACCGACGGATCGGAGATATCCATATCAAAAGTCCTCTCCCGCGAGATGGATTTTCGTCCCTCCCTGCACTGCACCTCCGCACCGTCGATACCAGTGGCGAGGTGGTACACCCGGATGCCGGGTCTTCCAAGGTGTGCGACAATCTCCTGGATATCTCTTCGTGCGAGATCGCCGATGGTCAGGATACCCATTCGCCGGAGTTCTTCGCCGTTTCGTCTTCCGATCCCCGGGATCTTCTCCACGGGGAGGGGGGCCAGGAACGCCTTGACCTCCTCCGGGCGGACGACCATCAACCCGTCGGGTTTACAGTAGTCGGAAGCGATCTTTGCCACGGTCTTTCCCGGTGCGACCCCTACCGAACAGGTAAGCCCCGTCTCCTCGCGGATCTCTTGCTTGATTGAGGCAGCAATCGATCCTGCCGTTGTGAAATCCCCGGTATTGCTTAGATCGAGGTAGGCCTCGTCTATGCTCACCTGCTCAAACAGCCTGCTGTGCCGGGAGAGGATCGCCATGATACTCTCTGAGACCTGGAGATAGAGCGACCGATCCACCGGGAGGTAGACCCCGTGGGGACAGAGGTCATAAGCCCGGGAGATGGGCATCCCGGAATGCACCCCGTAGTGCCGGGCTTCATACGAACACGTGCTCACGACCCCCCGACCGCCCCCTCCTTTCGGGTCGGCGCCCACGATCACCGGGCGCCCGGCAAGCGATGGGTTGCGGAGGACCTCGATGGAAGCAAAGAAACTGTCCATGTCTACGTGCAGCACGATCCTGCTTCCGGCGGTTGTCATCCTACAGAGTTCTCCTTCTCGCTAACTTAAAAAGAGTAACTGGATGGTCAAGGTGATGTTGCAGGGGTGACAGGGATGGGGAGACCGGCCCGGAATGGGGTGTTGGTAATTGAGGGTGCCTCCTCCGTTCAGCCCACGGATCGGGAATGGCAAAGATGTGAAGAGATCATTGAGAATAGGCGGATTTTGTGATATTAATTTATACTATCATAATACGTGGGCGAGTGAGCGATCACTCGCTCCACCTATTTTCCAGCTGACCGGCAAGAATACTTGCGTTTGCAGGGTTATGAGGACGTGCAATAAAAAGGGGTAGTGGTGTTCGGTTTTTACCGGGCCGGGATGATGAGCGAACGCTCGCCGGCGGGCATGTACTCGCGGAT
>NZ_JASEFJ010000016.1 GCF_030019085.1 Methanoculleus sp. | reverse complement strand
ATCGTTGCTGTGAGTGTACTTCTGGTAGGGGCGACCGTTTCAGCCGGAGTTAACAAAAAGACGAAGATTCAGAAGGTGGCTGAATGGTGAAATGCGGAGGGGGCTAATCCGTGGGTATTGACGTCGGGTTGGATTCGTTTGCGGTCGATAGCAACGGTACAGTAATCGAGAATCCCCGGTTCTATGAGCACTCGCTTGACCGAAGAAGTTACAGCAAAGCATTGCCTGGAAGAAACGGTTCTCATAGAACTGGAAAAAGGCAAAATACAGGCTGGAGAAGGTTTATGAGCACATCACGAACCAGAAGAACGATTTCCTGCACAAACTTTCTCGTCAGTACGTTGACACCTATGCAACGATCTGTGTCGAAGATTTGAATATCAAGTATCTCAAGGAGAACGGCAAATCTTGCGGACTCCGCAGGAGTATCCACAGTGCATCGTGGGGGCGGTTATGTTCTTACCTCTCGTACAAGGCTGAAAGTGCTGGTATGAACTTCATTCAGGTCGATCCCCGAGATGCAACGCAGATCTGCGCAAACTGTGGACGCATCGTGAAAAAGGCTCTTTCAGAAAGAGTCCACGAATGCCCATTCTGCGGGTTTATTGCCGATAGAGATTCCAATGCTGCGGTGAATATTCACCGCGTGGGGATGGAACAGCCCTTTGAGCCTGTGGAGACGATGCCGCTACATCACATCTCAGTGATGCAAGTATTGTCCACGAAGCAGGAAGCCACGCCCGAGAGGCGCGTGGTAGTTCACGAAGTATATCCGAGACCCAGAGAGTGATGTGACAAGACCATGCGGATGGAGGGGTATCGCTATCGGCTCTACCCGATAAAATCGCAGGTCTCTCAGATGGAGCAGAAGCTGGGGTATGTCGATAATTCCAATCTGGAAAAAGGAGCATCCCGGCCTCTCTACAGTTTACTCTCAGGTCTTACAGGAGGTCTCAAAACGTGTGGATCTCGCGTTCAAAGCCTTCTTCCAAGGGGTGAAGGCTGGGTGGGATGATCCCGGGTATCCCCGGTCTGGTTTTCACATAAATGATGCCGGCGCGCACCTCGACGCATCAAATATTGGAAACATCCCGATCGACCTCCACCGCCCGATCGAAAGTAACATCAAGACTCTCACGGTCCGGCGGTCTTCAACCGGGAAGGGGTATGCCTGCTTCTCGGTCGAGTACGAACCCTCTCCGGCACGAGAGAAAGATACCACGCTAGGGGTCGATCCAGGTATTGAATCCTTTGCTACTTTATCGAACGGAGAGAAGATCGAGAACCTCTGGTCCTTCCGCACCGATAAGAAGGCTCTTTCGAAGGCGCAGAGGAGACCCTCGAAGACAGAGAAAGGAACTCCTGATGGGAAAAAACCCAGAAAGGTTGTTGCAAGAATCCACGAACGGATCGCGAACCGTTGGCTCGATCCAGTCTGCAGGGTCTTCGAGTTCTTCGGCCGCTGTCCCGGGAATGGAGCGGCCGCAAAAGACCGCCGTGAGGTTCTCGAGGCTGAGGCGGGCCAGGCATAGCCGTCCAGGAACCCATGGAACTCTTCACGGGCGATGTCGCCCGGGGTGGATGATGATCGTCGCCGTGCCGAAGGTATCTGCGGCCTCGAACGTCCGGTTCATGACCTTCTTCGATATGCGCCCGGAGCGCAGGGATTCACCCCGTGGCCGTGCGGGGCGCGTGGATGATAGAAGGGATGACAACCACGGCAACAGTCGTGAGGTCCCCCGCGGAACGTCTCTCCCGGTATGACCGCTAACCTGAATATGATCGATCTCTCTGCGGCGTGGAGGGGCTGCAAACCCAGGTCCGGTCTCCGTCGTCCTGGGGGTGGTCCCACGCGATAGGGCGCGATCTTTACGCTCCGGCCAGATCTTCCCGGAGCCTGGCAAAGACCCGCACCTGCGCGACATAGACCGTCGGGTCGCGCTTGTACTCGAGCACTGTCGGGATCTCGGGGTGGCGCTCGAGCCTGGAAATGACCGCTGCAAGGTCAAGCCCGCCCTCCGGGTGGTCGAGTTCAAGGTGCTCGTCCGTGATCGAACCCCTTCTCACGTTCGAGAGGTGGTGGAGGGTCACATTGAGGTCTTCAAATCGGGCTAACTCCTCTGTGAAAGAGATCTGGCGGTAGTTTGTGGTGCAGGCAAGGTGGGGGAAGTCCAGACAGAACCGGCTGATCCTGCCAGCCGCAAGAGCGGCAAGTTCTCCTGCGGTGTTCCCAAGGAGGGGGTAGCCGGCGTGGACGGCGGGGAGGTTCTCAAGGGTAAGGCGAGGGTCGTTGTGGTGGTCGAGGAACGCGGCAAACGTCTCTTCGGCGGCGGCGCGATCTCCGGGTTCGTAGCGGCCGGCGTGGAGGACGACCGTCTCCGCACCCAGGGTGTCGGTGGCCTCGAGCGTCTGATTCATGGCCTCCTCTATATGGGCCTCGATCTCTGCGAGCGGACGGTTGCTCCGGAGGGTGGGGGCACAGGGGTTGACGCCGTGGCTGTGGTGGGGTGCGTGGATGACGGCCGGTATGCCGGTTGCGGCGATCCGGTCGAGGTGCTCACGAAACGACCGCCACGGGAGAGGGACGACCTGAACCTGGATGCAGTCGATTGCCCCATCCTCGTAAAGAGCAGTGAGCAGGAGAAGCGCCACTTCGTCGTTGAGCCGCAGGGTGCAGCCCGGTTTGTAAGGCAACGATGTATCCCTCCGTCTATCTCTTTGTGACGGGAGTATCATCAAGGATGCGTGTGAGAGAGGGGGTGCCTTGTCTCTATAAGGTGGCTGTTGTAACCTGTAAAGACCATCTTCAGGATAGAAAGAGTAGCCCGGAGCAGATTCGAACTGCTGTCGTGAGATCCAGAGTCTCACATGATTGACCGCTACACTACCGGGCTGTTTGGCCTTCAGATGTTGTTTTTGAATCTTAATTAAGGTGACGGCAGGGGTTTCATGCCCCACCTGAGCGGGGGCATCTTCCGCAGGCGCGGCAGACCGGGGCGATGGGTCTGATCTCGGTCCCGGATCTGCAGAACGGTTCGATGTCGTTTACGTCCCGCAGGTAGTATATGTGGGGGACGAGAGCGATGTGGGTGTAGCGCCCGCAGGGAAGACCTAACCGGTCGGCGATCGCCTTCTGCAGGTGGACTAGCGCGTACATGTTCGCGCCGGCGGCGGAGAGGATGTCGTTGCTCCTGAAGACGACCTTCATCTGGAGTTTGCCGTCCCGGATGAGGCACTGTACAATCTGGAGGCAGGGACAGTCGTCCAGGTTCTCATCGATGACCGGGTTCCAGGTGACCGCGATAGCCCGCCGGGAGTTCTCTGCGGCGGTGAGTTTACGGACGATGTAGTCGATCTGGTCGATGTGGAGATCCTCGCCGTTCACAGTCAGCCCTTCGCCCCAGTCAAAGAGTCGCCGGTGGTAGTCGTACTCAAACTGCGCCTCGGCGCCGTGGAGGAGGTTCTCTGCGTAGAAGTCCAGGAAACGTTGCTGGAACCGGGAGGCGGAACTTGCCATCGGCGGCCTCTCCGGCGACTCCACCTCGAGTGCAAGTTCCTCGCACTCGACCGTGGCCTCGCCGTTCTCGGTCTCCAGCACCCATCCTTTCTCGAGGACTGTCCTGACCGCCAGTTCGTGTGCGCGTGCGAGAGTTGGGGCGCGAATGATCCGCATGTAGAGTTGTTTGGTGGCAGTGGTAGAAAAGACCAGCCACAACGAGGGCGGCGGCAATTAACTGTGGGGGGCCAGGTCTGAACGATGATGGGCCACGACTGTTTCAGGGTCTGATTGCAGGTGGACTGCATGCACCCCGGGAGAATAATGGGGTGAGAAGAATTTCTCATCCTCGTGGAGTGATTCGCCGGTAAGGGGCCGGATGAGGATAACCTTCGGGTCGTCCCGGCTATCCACGGCACGGCATTCAGGGACTGTCATCACGCACTGTCCCCGGGGGAGGTAAGAGACTGGTATGATCGCCAGCTGACCGACGCGTTCCCCGCGAGACCCGATCTCCTGGATGCAAGGAGGCAGGGTGGAAGATGGCCCCTCAAACCATCTGCCCACGGCGCGCTGCTACATTGTTCCTCCTTCATCCAATGCCACAATCGTTGGCGGTTGCAGCGTCGTCTGCGAGCGGGTTGGAGGGGGCGGGTTGCGCAGTCGTGCGCGCCTCTCGTCTCACAGCACGGGATTCTTATTCCAGCATCGCCATACACCGCGATTAGCAGGGCATGAGGCGTAAATTGGGTGTATATAGGTATTTCCCGGCAGTGTGATGGACATCCCCAGGACCGGATCCCCGGCCGACCACAAAGGATATAATAAGTGTTTCACAAATACTGTGACATATTCCGTAATTCGGAGTATAGAGCGTGGTGAACCCGTATTCGACGTCTGTCGAATGCCCTGCGTTCACATTCCCTCATGTCATCACAAAAAGGAGGTATAGTATGAAGAGTATGACAAAACTGATGGTAGTCACCATGCTTCTCGTGGCTGCGCTGGTAGTAGCACCAGTTGCAGCAGCACGGACGGTTGCAACAAGTGGCGATACCGTCTATGTAGGCGAGGAAAATATCGCCTTTACATTTGAACCTGCTGTCACCCAGATAGTACACTACAGTGACCCCACTGCGGGAGCGATTGACAAGACCATCCTGGCATCTGGTGGCGTCATTCCTGAACTGACCAGCACTGCCGTTGGTACGGTGACTGGACCATACTACGTGTTCAACGCCAGTGGGGACCCGACAAACCGGGCCACCGCATCTGGATACGTTAACGTACAGTACCCGAGCGTAGTTCTCGATGTTGTGCTGAACACTTCCCAGAAGGACTCCGTGGCCGGCAAATCCGTCACCAGGGACAATAATCTGGACTTCAAGTTGACTGACAACATCGTCATCCCGACCGCCACGGTAAAGATCGAGGTCACCCTGCCAGGTGGGGGTACGACAACCCAGTTCGGCGGACAGAACCTGGCCAGCATTAACCTTACCGGTGCGACAAGGTACATCGGTGCCGTCAACCTTTCGAGCGCCGATGCAGGGACGTACACAGCCATTGCAAAGTGGCCCAGTGCGTCTGACTTCTATGGCAAGGGCTTTGACTCCAACACGGTGACCTTCGAGGTCTCGACAAAGAAGCTTGCTATCACGTCCAACAAGGACAGCGTTGTCCGTGGCAACAGTTTCTCTGTGACGATCACCGGTGAGTCGAAAAAGACATACAGCCTGTTCGTCAAGGATGTCAGCGCGCTTGCTGAGAACGAGTATCCGTTCATCGTAGAGGGTCAGAACGGTGTTACCCCTGGTGCCGCTAACCCGCACCGGAACGTAACTGTTGAGACCACCGCCGGCGGCACGCGCACCGTCCAGTTCAACACCAACTCGACCACCGATGACCGGCAGTTCACAATCCGCGTCGAGGAAGCTGGTACCACCAACTACGATGAAGTCAAGGTGAAAGTTGAGGAGGGCGCAGTCACCATTACGGCAGCCGGCACCGGCACCTACTACATCGGTGAGGAGATCACCCTTGAGGGTACCTGCACCGAAAGCGACTATGTCTACCTCTTCCTGACCGGCCCGAACCTGCCCGGCAACGGTGTTGCACTGACCGGAACCATGGCAGCCGTTGTGAACGACAACGCAAACACATTCACCGAAGAGGTTGTTGAGGCTGATGACACCTGGTCGTACAAGTGGAACACCGCTGACATCCAGAGGTCGCTTGACGCTGGTGGATACACGATCTACGCTGTCTCGGCACCTAAAGACAAGAGCCACCTCTCCGAAGCCCAGTATGACACGATCTCAATCCAGCTCCGGAGCGGCTTCATCTCCGCGACCTCAAGTGGTGCAGTCGTAGCCAAGGGTGACGACCTGAAACTCACCGGTATCGCACAGGGCGACCCCGACAGCGTCCATGTCTGGATCTTCGGCAAGAACCTGCAGCTGACTGGTGAGTCCGCAACCGTTGAGGATGACGGCTCATTCGAGTACGAACTCAAGGGAGCAGTGACCAAGGATCTCTCCGCAGGTCAGTACTTCGTTGTCATCCAGCACCCGATGATGAACGGTAGATTTGATATCTATCCGGGCATCGCAGGCTGGATCAATGGCACGCCCGGTTCCGGCTTCGAAGCCGTGCGTATCGCAGGGCTCCAGGCCTCCGATGCGGCGAACGCGCTGATCAAGGCGCTTGACTCCCCGAACATTGACGACACCTACGTGAAGCTCACTTTCGTTGTCGAGGAGGCGCAGATCTTCATCAACCCGATCGGTGACGTACCTGCGGGCAGCACGTTCACGATCAGCGGCACCACCAACCTCGCTGTCGGCGACACCCTGAACGTTGAGGTCACCTCTGCTGCATTCACACCGACCAGCAAGGGCGAGGCCTCTGGATTCGCGAGCGTTGCCAGGACGACCGAGGTCAAGGCTGGCGACGGCGTGAACACCTGGTCTGTCGAGATCGACGGATCGGCCTTCAAGCCCGACCAGTACATAGTCAAGGTTGAGTGCATCGAGACCGACACAACCGCAACCGCGAACTTCAACGTGGTTGAGGCAGTCCCGACCACCCAGCCCCCGGTCTCCCCGACCGCGACTGTGACAACAACCACGACCGCGACCACAACCACCACGGCAACCCCAACTGAGTCCCCCGGGTTTGGAGCACTCCTTGCCCTCGCCGGACTTGGTGCAGTTGCCTACCTGGTTCTCCGTCGGGACTAAACCCTGACAAACCCAAAACCTAATTTTTTTGTTTTCCTCTGCGTTTTTTGAACGGTTTTTCGGTACTGGGCGATCTCGTAGGCCCCGAGAGTCTCTGGAGGTGCCTGTCGCACTATCTGAGACTTCTTTGGGAGCAGAGACAGAAGAGGAGGCCTACCTGTTCCTCACGATCACGCCATCCCGTCTGGAAGACGCAGACTTTAACAGAGCCACAATCACCTTCCGCGTTCCCGGTCAGGTATCTCCCCGGCGATGGATATTGAGACGATCGACGCCACACTCTGATACGGTTGTCAACGGCCAGTGGATGCGCCTCAAGACAACCCACTTCAAAGAGGAGGAGGGCAGGGGCATGCTGCGAAGCGGCGACGTCAGGGCTCTCCATATCTGTGATAGTGTTCAAGAAGAGTGGTGCGACGGTTCTAAAAGACCTGCTCGGCCGCGAAGAAGTTGATGTGGTAACCGAGAAGGGGGTTGCACTGGTACATCAGGGATCGCGTCTGCCGGGGGACCGTGCCGCTGTGAGCGACGACCGCGGCTCTACCATCCAGGGTTCTCCCAACCCCGTCGTTCCCCGATCAGCCGCTCTTAAGTAGTACAAAACCTTAATCTCAACCAGGATGGGGTTACACGTATGAAACTTACCGTAAAACTGCTTGACATTGCAAGCCGTGGGGTTCTCCTAAACAGCACCGATGCACGAACACTGCGAGTCCGCGACGGTGACCGTGTCCAGATAGTCGATGGGGTGACCGGGAAGACCGCCCAGGCCCATGTCGACACCACCGACTCGCTCATCGAACCGGGGGTCATAGGACTCTACAAGCCGGTTAATGCCACCCTCGCCGTCGAAGACGGCACAACCGTGGAAGTCAGGAGCGCCGACCGTCCCCGCTCTCTTGCCCATATCAAGAAAAAGATGGACGGTGGGCGTTTTAACAAGGACGAGACGATGGAGGTCGTCAAGGATATAGTCGATGATACCCTCTCAGCCGGCGAGATCAGCGCTTATGTCACCGCCTCATACATCCACGGCCTGGACCTGGACGAGATAGAGTACCTGACGAGAGCCATGGTCGATACAGGGGAGCGCCTCCACTTCACCAGGCACCCCATCGTCGACAAACACTCCATTGGAGGTGTGCCCGGGAACAAGATCTCACTCCTGATCGTGCCGATCATCGCTGCAAGTGGCCTTCTGATCCCGAAGACCAGCTCCCGCGCCATCACCGGCGCCGGTGGGACGGCAGACCTCATGGAGGTTCTCGCGCCGGTCGCGTTCCCGGCGGTCGAGGTGCAGCGGATGACCGAGAAGGTCGGCGGCGTCATCGTCTGGGGCGGTGCCACGAACATCGCCCCCGCCGACGACAAGATCATCGCCCATGAATACCCTCTCCGGATCGACGCCCGGGGACAGATGATCGCAAGCGTCATGGCCAAGAAGACCGCCGTCGACGCCGACCTTGTGGTTATAGACATCCCTGTTGGCAGGAACACAAAGGTCGAGAACGTGCAGGATGGCAGGAAACTCGCCCGTGAGTTCATCGATATCGGTGAAAGGCTAGGAATGCGGGTAGAGTGTGCGTTAAGTTACGGGGAGTCGCCAGTTGGCCACACCATCGGCCCGAACCTGGAGGTGCGCGAGGCGCTCGCTGTCCTTGAGGGTGCAACCGAACCGAACTCCCTGATCCAGAAGAGCGTCTCCCTGGCCGGAATGGCGCTTGAAATGGCTGGGAAAGCCGCACCCGGACAGGGTGCCGCGGTCGCCGCAGACGTCCTCCGCAGTGGCAGGGCGCTTGATAAGATGCGACAGATCATAGAGATCCAGGGCGGGGACCCGAACGTGAAGGCTGAAGACCTCCAGCCAGGGGAGTACACGTTCGATGTGAGGGCACCCCAGGACGGCTATGTCATCGAGCTGAACAACAGCGCGCTTATCACTCTCGCAAGACTCGCTGGTTCGCCTTACGATCATGGCGCGGGGCTATACATCCATGCGAAGAAGGGGACACGGGTCAGGAAGGGAGACCCCATCTTTACCATCTACGCTGAACGGGAATGGCGGCTTTCACGCGCGATCGAGGTCGGCCGGGCGCTTATGCCAGTGGTTGTGGAGGGCATGGTGATTGAGCGTATCCCACAGGATCGCTGGGTGTGAACCGATGCTCTCAAGTTTTTTCACCGCCTTACACTCCATAATGAAGAAAAGTCATCTCATCATGATCCTCCTCCTCTCCTGTGCCCTCTTCTGCGGCACGGTGCAGGCGGTCACCCTGCGGATCAACGTTGCCGACGACAGCACCGGCGAGGCGATCGCCGACGCCTCCATCTACATCGATGGCAAATATATAGGAAAGACCGCATCTGACGGGACATACTCCTACGTCCATTCCAGTACAACTGACTTTTACCTGAAGGTCGTAAAGAAAGGTTACCGGGACTGGGTGGACTACGTCGACTACGACGTGACACGTGTATATGTCGATATGATCCGGGAGGACACGACCCTCTCCATCGAACTCTACGACGCGACCACCCTTGAACCGATCGTCGGTGCTGTGGTGCGGGTCGAGGGCGCAGACTACTCCGACTCTGAGGTCACCCGCAGCGGTGGAACCGCGAAGTTTACGGTGAAGGCCGGGGAGGTCTATAGCATCGAGGTCCGTGCGTCGGGCTACAACGACCTCTCAAAGACCGTGGAGATGGAGAGCAGCGACCGAACTGTCCAGTACCTGCTCTTCCCGAACGATATCCTGGGTATCCGGGTGATTGACGCCGGGACCTCAACCCCGATCCAGGGTGCGGAGGTGTACATAGACAACACACTTGCCGGGAAGACCGATGCTGACGGTGGGCTGCAACTCCACCTTGAGCGGGCGAAGCGGTATACTTTCAGGATTACAGCCACTGACTACCAGCCCTACCAGGAGACCATCTACCTGGACGAGGACGATGTCTTCCTGGGCGTGGAACTCTCGAAATCGGCCTACTCTGTCTCGATAGCGGTCTTTGACGAAGCAACAAAACCGATCGAGGGTGCCGAGGTCTACCTCAACGGGACGCTGAAGGGAAAGACCAGCCAGTATGGCAGGTTCACGCTCTCCGATCTCCCTGCGGGAACATACGAGATCATGGTGCGTGCGTCGGGCTACGCCGACTGGAGCGAGACGCGCCGGATCTCCGGGGAAGGAGAGGAGATCGTGGTTGAGCTCGGTTACGACCGGGCGGATGTGACCTTCAACGTGAAGGATGCTGACCGGAACGCGCTGGCCGGGGTGACGATCGTAATCGATGACCAGGTCGCCGGGGTGACCGACAGTCAGGGTAGCCTCACGAGATCGCTTGTCACAAACAGGGTGTATAACGTCACCGCTGTTCATGATGGCTACCGGAACATCTCGGTCGAGGTTGATATCCCGGCCGGCACAACCGTATTCTCGGTTCCGCTTGTCATGGAGCGGGAGCTCAATATCTGGATTCCCCTGGTCGGTATCGGGATCGTTCTCATCCTGCTCATCGCGGCTGTAGTGGTTCTCCGGAGGAGGCGCTCCAGCCAGCGTAAGGGCAGATCACGCGGCGGCCGCGACAGCCTGTAGGCCTTCCGATCATCATATTTTTGAGTGGAGTGGGAGGTGGCTATACCCCGTGGGGGTGACACGGGGTGGCCCCCTCCACTGGTATCCCCTGGCCACGGTTTTGCGAGATCATCGCTGAGGTTTGAGCACCGGGGGTCATTGGGGTGGATAGTGTCTGTTTTTCACCAAGTTATCTGGTATGCTGAAAGAACCTTCACTCAATTGACAACATTTATCCCTGGATAGTGAAACAGGAGAATGTACAGTGTGACGCATGATCAGGTGGACGTATGCGTGCCTTGTGATCGGGCTGGTCTTACTGGCGGCGCCGGTCGCGGGGCAGATTCCGGATACAGTTGCCGTCAGCACGGATACGCAGTGGCTGACGGCTGGGAGCGGTGAGACCGCTACCATCACGGTACAGGTGACAAATGGCACTCCGGCTACCGGGGTGGGTGGCATCAGGGTTGATTTGTCGGTTGGCGGCACGGATGGGAGTATCGCACCCGCACACTTGGTGACGGGCACTGATGGGAAGGCAACGGCAGAGTTCAGGCCCGGGCCTAAGAGCGGCACGGCGACCATCACGGCGACGGTTTTGTATGAGGGGCTGGATGAGCCCCCGACCGCGAGCGTCGAGCAGTTTATCGACCACGCGACGCCCTACAGGCTTGCCGGCCTCTGGTACGATCCTGAGGTGCTGGTTGGCGAGACGACGGATATCGTTGTCCGGATGGAGGATCGCTACGGGAACCCGGTGGATGACCGGCGGGTTGCCGAGACCGTGACTTTAATGGTGGGCTCGCCTGCTGGCGGAGCGTTTTTTGAAGGGAGCGATGGTGATAAGGTCACGGTGCCGGTGGACGTGACCGGGAATGCAACCGCGAGACTTAATGTCGATACCGTGGCCGGGGAGAATATCGTCTACATCAAGCCACCAGCATCGGTTGGATCGGGCAGGTACATCACCATCACCGCTCTCGGGAACGACCCGGCCAGGATCGATCTTGTGGTCGACCCTGTAAGTGCCTCGGTCCCGGCGGATGGGGATAAGGTGATCCGGCTAACCTACACCCTGCGTGACGCCTACGGTAACAGCGCTCCAGGGCAGGGACTCTGGGTTAACGCAACGATACAGCGGGCGAATGGACCTGATGAGCAGAGCGTTCTCCTCTACTCCAATCGTTACGGTCAGGTGATGGTCACTTACGGCCCTGAAAACTCCATGGGCACGGCGACCATAACGGCAACCGCAGCCGCGAACCCGGGCGTGAGCGTAACGCAGGTGGTGGAGTTCACCAGCACCGACCCTGTGGACATGGTCCTCTCCGCAAGCCCGCAATCGATGCCGAGCCGCGATGTAGATCCCGATTCGGTAGCGCAACTCCGGGCCAAGGTGATGGACGTCAAGGGGAACCCGGTCGGGGGGGAGACGGTGAGGTTTGAGATCGATACAGGTTCGATCAATTACGAAGGGGTCGATCTGGCCGACAATCCCTATCTGGGAGAGACACCAGGACAGAACATAAACACCGCCGTGACCGACGAGAACGGGTATGCCACCGTCAATTTCCACCCGGGAAAGTTCAAAGAACCTGATGATGGGAAACGGATCGCTGCGAGGGGGAATGTAACCGTCAGCGCCACGTGGGAGAATGTAACCCTGGGACATCAGGCCACCAGAAGCCTCGTCCTGACATGGATGAACTACCCCTACCTCTCGGTTGAGACCGAGGTCTCCCCGGCGACTATTGGGATGAACGATACGGTCGATGTCAAGATAAGGCTGAAGGGCGATGGGTATGAGTTGCAGCCGGATCCGATCGATGTTGTGCTATGCACCGACCGGTCGGGGAGTATGCTCAAAGACTACCCCGACCGCATGGTCAAGGCAATGGAGGCCTCCGAAATCTTTAATGCACAGATGAACTACCCCCGCGATCATCTGGGTCTCGTCTCTTTTGGCAAGAATGGACAGACTGACCTCTTGAAATACGGCAATCATGAGTGGCTGGGTAGAGACGACAGAACTTATGATGACTCCGATTATTGTTCTACCCATTACCCCGCTAATGGCAAGACTTATGCTGGTTACGCCACCGTTGACCTCTCGATGAGTGATAACGCCACGTTGATCAACACGACCATCAAACAAATGGTCCCCGACTGGGGAACTCCTATGCGATTTGGTATCTACAAAGCGATCAACGAGTTGATTGACAACGGCCGTGACAACACCGTAAAAGCTATCATTGTCCTTTCTGACGGGGACTACAACCACTATGGCGATCCGCTCGCGAGGGGTGTTGCAGAAAAAAACAAGGACCCATCAACGTTCAAGGACCTTACAACAGAGTACCTGCCTTTTGACGGTCTCGGAAGCGGGCTCATGAGTAATCAGAACATGTCCGTCTATGCGATGAATAATAATATCCGTATTTATTCCATCGCGTTTGCAAATGACATCAGTGAGGGAGGCAAAAATACCCTCAAGGTTCTGGCAGAATCTACAGGTGGTAAATATTATCATGCACCAACGGGCAACGACCTCGCCCAGATTTACACCGAAATCGCCGGCGAACTCAAGACCGAGGCCGGCGTCAACACCACGATGACCGTCTTCAATAATGTTGAGGTGAACGAAACGCCCGTAGACGCATTCAAAGTGTTTGACTACAGGTACCAGAATGGGGTCTCCACATACATCCTTAACACGAGCGGAAACGGCACCACCCTTTATAAAGGTACCGTCGACCAGACCGGCAATTGGAACACAAATCACAACCTCCACTTCGACATCGGTACCATCCACCTCAACCAGGTCTGGGAGGCGAATATCCGGCTTGCAGTGAATTCTTCATACAAGGGGGGCGAATACAATAACATCAACATCTTCGGCCCTGGCGCAAGCCTCTCGTTTAACAACGGTGAAGAGACGCTCGCTCTCCCGGATACTTTCCTCACGGTCCTCCCTGACCTGAACAACACCGGTATAACGTCCGCCTGGCTCGCGGTGGATCTTGAGGAGCCAGAACTCCCGCCCGGGCAGGACTCGTTCACCGACACCGTCCCGCTGACCTGGACGATCACCTACAACGGCACCAGTGACATCCATGAGACCCTTGCCTACTCAAAGGATAAAGGTCTATCCTGGACGGTCTTCTGGACGAAGACGGTGGACAGTTCGACTACAGAGGGCAAAGCCCTCCTGGACGCAAGCAACCTGCCTGACGGTGATTACTGGGTCCGGCTCACCGCCTCGGCGGACGACGCCCCCGACGCGGTGGATACAACAACATTGGCTATTCCTGTCGGAAGCAGATCGCGTGCCTACATAAAGATCGAATAGCCCCCAATCTTTTTTCCCAACATAGGGGGTGACACCCCCCGGTGGATCTGCATTTCAACGTCTCCCAACCTGGAAGGGCAGGTGTTTAGTATAACGATGCCGCCTCGAAACCTCTCCGCTACCCACTTGATTGGGTCGCCCTTCAGCGAAGAGGCGTATTGTGGCCATCAAACCAGTTCACCGATGCCCACGAACCACTCTCGGTGAACGTCTCTTTCATCGAGCATTCCCACCGTCCGGCCGCTACCGCGGTGATTGCCCGTGGAGGAAAACCTGGATCCTATGGAGGGTTCAGAGATGGCCGCAGATAAGATCCTTCCCGGAGATTGAACCGGGGTCGTCCCCGTCCCCCCTCTTTACAACGTCTCCAGGAGTACGGCCTTTCGCCGACACCCCACATCCAGATATGCAGCAACGTCCATCCGTCCCTGGATAAACCCTACAAAATACTCCGGCAAAAACAGCGGACCCAGCGGGAGTTGAACCCGCGTCCTTGGGTTCGAAGCCCAAAAGGATGTCCCCTACCCCATGGGTCCCCCTCATCGATTTCTATCATAAGATATTAAGCATTTTTATAGCATTGTTCTATACAATGATCCTCTCGTCCAGCGAAATCGTTCGCCGACTCCATGACGGCGATCTCGTCATCGAACCATACCACAGTGCATCACAGCAACCTGCATCCTACGACCTCCGCGCTGCCGAAACTATCGTCTTCCCGCGCGGTGTATGCACCCTGGTAGCCTCGATCGAGCGCGTGGAACTCCCGACAGACCTGGCGGGGACACTCCGCTGCCGCTCCTCGTTCGCCCGCCGCGGCCTCCTCCTTGGCGGTGGATTCATCGACCCCGGGTTTCGCGGCCACCTGACGCTCTGCCTGACAAACACCGGGAGAGAAGAGATCCACCTCCAGGAAGGTGACCGGATCGTCCAGATGATCCTCCATGAAGTCCTGAACGCCGACCAGACCTATGCCGGCCGCTACCAGGACAGCGTTGGCGTGGTGCATACCCGATGACCCCCTCCATACGCTCCGAACGAAAGTACCTCGAGATCCTGAGGATCCTGGCTGAGTCACACGAACCCCTGGGCGCAAAGAGACTGAGCGAGAAGATGGCCGAACGCGGTTTTGTCCTGAGCGACCGCGCCGTCCAGTACTACCTCCAGTACCTCGACGAGATGGGGTTTACAGCGAAGGTCGGGAACCGGGGCCGCCTCCTCACCGAGGCCGGGATCGCCGAGAGCAAGCTGGCGCTTGTCGAAGAGCAGATCGGGTTCATCATATCAAAACTCGAGCGACTCGCATTTCGCAGCACCTTTGACCCGACGACCGGCAAAGGGACGGTTGCCTACAACCTCTCTCTCGTCCGTGAGGATGACCTCCCCGGCGTCACAGCAGCCTTCGACGAGGTAGCGTCGGCGGGTTACGGGTTTTTAAACACCTACCGGGTCGTCGACACCGACCCCCGCATACCCGAGGGTCATCTCGGGATCATGACCGCGTGCAGCGTCACCCTGGACGGCGTCATTCAGAAGATGGGCATCCCCACAAGACTCGAGTACGCTGGCAGGATCGCCGTCGACGAGAACGGTTCCGCCAGTTTTCTCGACCTCATCGGCTACCGCGGAACGTCCGTCGACCCGCTCCACCTCTTCGTCTCCGCCGGTCTCACCTCGATCAACCGGCTCGTGACGACCGGAGCGGGTGTGGCGCTCGCAAACGTCCGTGCAGTCCCCGCAGCCGCAGGCTCCAGGGTTGAAGAGGTTGTCGGCCTGATGGAAGAGCTGGGGTTCGCATTCCCTGCCGGCAGAGGCATCGGCGAGTTCAACCTCCCCGAACACCCCTACAGGCTATTCGTCGTTGCGTTCACCGGGATGAACATGGTTGGAAACGCTGTCGAGAAAGGCTACACCGTCAAAACCGAGATCGGCGCCGGAACGACGCCTTTTGAAGACCTGATGTATGCTACAGGATCCAGGTGATCCCATCGTCCGACTCTTCGTCCGATTTTCTCTCTTCCCGGGCCTCTGGATCAAGCACCCGGAGTTTTCCCCGTCCCGGATCAACCTCTTTCGGCCTGGGCCCTTGCCCGGCAACTCCACGCGCCCGGTCCGGCAACCCGTCCTTTGGTGCAGGTACCCCTCCACGCATGCGCACCTCCGCTTCATCAAAGAGGTTGTCCCGCGGCCGCCGAGCACCCTGGCCTAACGTGACGCGTTCACCGCTGAAAACACCGTCCTTCGGCCGCTGCACCGGCTTAAAGGACGCCGAACCGCTCATACCTTCGTCTCTTGGCGCCGTCTTCTCAACATGAATGCCCTTCAGGTCAAAGGTGTTGTTCTTCGGTGCGGGCACCGATGAGGTGACTGAGGCCGACCCCGCCAGGTCGACCACCCGTCCACTTCCCCTGGGCGGCAGGACGAGTTCACCCTCCTCCTTCTTCTTCCCTGATTTTGGAAGCATATCAATGGTCTCGTCTTTTTGTCCCTTGCTGGCACCGCCCGGGATCTCGATCATCTCGTCTTTCTCCACCATAATCTCATCACCCACATCTTCAGCCGGATACATGATCTCGCAAGGAGAGGCAAAATCCAGGACTTCTTCCACATCAGAAACCTCTGATGCCCTGGCTACCTCTTCCTCGCACTCAAGCAGGTAGTCTTCCCTGATACCCCGGAGTTCTCCAACCCTCGGGATGTTTGAGAGCCCCGAGAGCACAACTATGATCCCCACATACGCAGTGTTCCGCACCGGATAGTCCCCGGAACGCATCTCGAGCCCGGCGATACTCCGGTCGATCCATTTGCGTACTATCTGGAACCCTTTCATCGATAGTTCTGCTGAAGGGCCTGCAATCAGCACCAGCGCCTTCTCGGCACTGGTCAGGTCGCAGGGGATCGAGATATCCTCATAGACCGCTCGCTTTGCAAGCGAGATTATCCTGGCTGTTCTCTCATGCGAGCCCTGGATCAGGTCTTTCAACGACCGCCTCCTGCGTAGCAGGTTCGTCAACCCCGTTGGCAGACGCTCCGTAGCATAACCGACCGCGACAAGCCCCCCGTCTTTCAGGGTGTTGAGGACCTCCCCCGCGTCCAGAACGACCTCGGCAACCTCAACCCCCGCCGCGTTAAACTCTCCAGCGCGCAGGAGAAGCCCGATCTGGCGGGCAATCCGTTCATTGAGCATGTTATAATGAGTTCTTGGGTCTGGTGTCGTGATAGGCTGATGCCGTCGGCCGGAACCGCCAGCGTTATCCTTCAAACCCGGCGTCTCACAGGCCAGTAACTTCCTCGACCAGGTCTCGTTATCAAAGAGGATTACACCGTCGACCAGTTCCTGGAGCATCTCAAGGTCATCAGCAGCTTTAGCCGAGACCCGCTTACCCTCGCTGAGACATGGAAGGATTGCAAGAGCGAAGATCGGTTCCACATAGGATACCCGGAGTTTCTCGATTATAAACGGCGCTATATCGGCGACGTTGCCCCCCAGACCGCAGCAGATTAGGATGGAGTCGATCTCGATCGAATCCATGCGCTGAAGGCGGGTCATCACCTCATCGATATCTATCACATCTGCTGCAACCGCGTGATCGGTTATGTTGACCTTTGGAAAAAAGATCCGGGCATTGTTCGGGAGGTAGCGAAGTTGCAGGAGGGAGTTTGGGTCGATATCGATAGCCACCGCATTCATACAATGGACTCCACTCCGCCGGTCGTGGTCATAGAGGTTATCCACCACCCTCGACCCGGCGCCGCCAAGCCCGATTGCCAGAACGCGCATACTGATTATACCCCTTATCTGGTAACTTCTTTGCACGGCCTGGAGAAACTCTGCCTTGAAAGAAGTATGAAACTCATCGAGAACTATTGATGATTATATGGGCAGACGAAGATATATATTTCCCTGCGACGTTCAGCGCCTTCCGTAGGAATCGCTGATGAGCCTTAACCGTTCCGGTTTACCACTCTTCGACCTGGTGGCCCGCGGAAAAGAGAGCGAAACCAGCAAATTGCCGTTAAAACTCATCACCAGTCCCAATTTTGCGCTGTGCAGGTGGCAGGTGCAGTTCGGGTGAGCACAAAATGATAATTTATATAACTCCCGGCACGTAACTACTCAATGAGGTGAATAGCCTTGACTACATATGGAATTGAATTTGTGCCCGGAGCAATCAACGTAAAGCAGGTGGTGAAGTACACCAAGCTTGCAGAGTCGAAGGATATAGACTACGCCTGGATCACCAACCACTACAACAACCGTCACGCATACCCGACCCTTGCCATGATCGCGGCAAACACCGACACGATCAAGATGGGCCCGGGAATCATGAACACCTTCACCGACACGCCGGCAGCGATCGCGTCTTTCGCGGCCACGTTAAACGAGATCTCCGATGGACGCGCAGTCCTGGGTATCGGGCCCGGCGACCTCTCGACCCTCCCGAAGCTCGCCATACAGCCTGTCAAGCCCGTCGTCCGCCTGCGCGAAGGCGTCGAGCAGATCCGGAAACTCCTGGCCGGCGAAGAGGTCAAGAAGACCGGCAAGATGGAGTTCTTCGACTACGATGGCGCCAAGCTGACCGGTGTAACCCTGCCAGGCAAGAAGGGTATCCCGATCTACATCGGTGCCCAGGGGCCCAAGATGCTCGAACTCGCCGGTGAGATCGGTGACGGTGCCCTGATCAACGCGTCCAACCCGAAGGACTTCGAGGTCGCCATCCCGATCATCAAGAAAGCGATGGAGAAGGTCGGCAAGAAGAGTTTCGACGTCGGCGCCTATACCGCCATGTCCATCGACATGGACGAGAAGAAAGCCCGGAACGCCGCAAAGATCGTCGCTGCGTTCATCGCCGCCGGATCCCCGCCCGAACTCCTCAAGCGCCACAACCTCAACTTGGACAACGTCGCCAAGATCAAGGAGGCGCTCGGTCGCTTCGACTTCAAGACGGTCGGTAGCCTTGTCGGTGATGCTGAGATCGATGCCTTCACCATCGCCGGAACGCCTGACATGGTCAAGCAGAAGTGCGAGGACCTTGCAAAGGCTGGAGTCACCCAGATCATCTTCGGCTCGCCACTCGGCCCCGACATGACCACCTCCATCCGCCTCCTGGGCAAGTACATTGTCTGAGGCGGGAAAAACACAACTCCCCCCTTTTTATAGATACCACTGCCACTCCGTCATATCTCTATCCACCTCATCCGCCGTTCTGACAGGTTTATACACCTGAGACGCCAACGGGGGTACTGAGGGGCATGTTCACCACAGATGAGATCCGGACTGAACGCGGCACCCTGCAATACCGCAGGGAGACCCTCACCGGGCTCATGTGCCGGATCAGCCCCGCCAGGATGGAGCGGCATATCGACGCCGCTCCCGTCATGCCAACCTCAGATGAGGGCTGCCCGTTCTGCCCCGGCACACTGGAGACCTCAACCCCGACGTTTGAGGACGGCAGTCGAATCCGGCGCGGGAAAAGCGTCACGTTTCCGAACCTCTACCCTTTCGCCGCTCGCCACGTGGTCACGGTGATCACACCCGAACACGCACCTGACCGATTTGATAGGAAAAACCTCACCGATGCTATATCTGGCACGGTTGAGGCGCTCATCAGATTTCCTGGATACGCAAGCATCAACTGGAATTACCTCCCCTCGGCCGGTGCGAGCATATTCCACCCCCATCTGCAGGGGATCGCCGATGAGAAACCCACCCATCTTGCAGGACTCTACCTAACCGCCGGAGATCGTTACCTTGCCGACCACCATCGCTCCTACTGGGACGACCTTGTGGAACACGAACGCACTTCGGAACGGTTTCTCTTCGAGAACGAGATCTTCTGGTCGGCAAACCCCGTTCCTCTCGGCGAGAGGGAGGTCCGGGGTGTCCTCCCGGTATCGACGCTTGAGGAGTTCGAACCCTGCATCGAACCGCTGGCAGACGGCATCCTCAGGGTCATCGACTTCTACCGGGGTCTTGGTACCCACGCGTTCAATGTCGCAATCTACTTTGACTCAGCCAGAAACTCGGGGCGGGGTCATCGGACTTTTTGCTCCGTAATCGCCCGTTTAAACCCGAACGACCTCTCCATGTGCGACTCGGCGTTCATGGAGAGGCTGCACCTGGAACCGGTCATCCTGACACTTCCTGAAGACCTTGGCGCACTCTTCAGGGGTAAGGATCCTCTGGAGACCACCCTGGACCGGTGACAATCCAGGTACCGTTAGATCCGCTCGCCCTCCTATATTCACCTGACTGGTGCTGTTTCTGGAGGGTATCAGCCCCATCTTCTTCTTGAGATGAACGCATCCAGAGCCGCGCGTTTCCCATTTCAGGTGCTTTTTTTATCTAGCGGGGGTGAAGGGGGCGGCTCTGCTTTCATCCCCACCCCGAAGGGTGGGGTCTTCCCGCTCCGCCCCCTTCACCCCCGCAAGTTAAAGATCGGGGTTATCCCGCTTGACATGGCCCTCTCTAAAGCCCCTCCACTAATTGTACCGGCATCTGCTGCAGGTCATCGTGGAGGACAACCTGATCCGTGTCGTAGACTTAAGCAAAGTGTCCGGCACATTCCATGGTTTTCGGATCTTTTCCAGACTCTCTGGCGCCATTCTCAAAGTTTGGCAGGAGTTCTTCCTTGACGTAGCGGGGATTGTTTGCAAAACTGATGAGGTGGTCGCCGCGGCGACCTGCCGGTTTTGCCGCGCGCGGTCCGATCGCGCTGACGTACACAGGAACCCTATCCACTGGCCGTGTCAACAAGAGACTGCCATCTCGTTTGGTGGTTCGCCGGAACCCTCACACAGACCCGCTCCCATCGGTTGGTTTCGTCAATCCAGGATCATGACGACTCCAAGTGCGATGACCAGCATGGTGAAGAATCGTCCGTAGAACCTTTCCATGGCGGGTGTTTTTATCCTGCTCAGGTATCGCGGTCCAAGATACGCCCCTGTAGCCGCTCCGGCCGCAAGGAAGAGGGTCAGCCCCCAGTGAACCTGTCCGATTGCGAGGTGGCCGCTCAGACCTGCAACGGCGTTGAAGAGGAGGACGAATATGGAAGTTCCAACCACCTTTATAGCAGGCAGCCCCATGAGATACAATCCGGCGATGACCGGCGGCGTTCCACTCACCCCGAATAGCCCTGCCATGGCGCCTGAAACGATGCCAAAGATCGTGCCCTCGGCCGCCCTGGCCGCTGTGAGGGGATATGAGACAGCAGGTCTCCCGTCTGTGCCGGCACCCGCTCTCTTCCTGGCGCTGAAAAGCATTGGAATGCTCAGCACGATCATGAAGATGCCGAAGAGTTTCCCCATGAGTGGCGGAGGGATCATGCCCGATGCAAAGGCACCGAAGAACGCACCTATGATTCCGCCAGTACCAAAGATCAAACCAAGGGAGACGTCCAGGTTGCCCTGGCGGTAATGTCCGACAGAACCAAGAATGGTGGTGGGGATGATCGAGGCAAGGGAGGTGGCGACGGCATACTGCGTCGGCACCTGAAAGATGAGTGTCAGAAGAGGCACGTAGAAGAAACCGCCACCACCGCCGAAGATACTCACCAGCAGACCTATGATAAACCCGATCAGGACCAGCGGCAGGATCCACCAGATTGTGAACTCAACAACCATCCTCGCAGGCGCACCTCCTCCTTCACCGCAGAACTGTTAGTTTATACGGCCCGGCCATAGCAATTCTCCTGAGATCTTCTCTTCTCAATACGATTAGGATTTTGGTGGGTTGGCCCACCTTTTCTGAGGCCATCAAATCAACGATTCTAAACTGTAAACGCGCCCCCTTTTGCGGTAGTATGCCCGTAGACCGTGAGACCGGTCCGCCGATGCAATCGAGTCACTCGTACCGAACGTCTCTCGTCGAACAGTCTCAAATCCCGCCCCCCTCAAAGGGGCAGGCGGTGGGTGGCAATTGCCGTTGTATGGACGGATTCTGTCTGAAAACTGACAGAGACGCCGTTTCTGGCAGGATGTCGATGAAAAATCACCCATTTTGGGCATGGGAGGGGCTGACGGGGATGGGGGACTTAAAGTCCTCCTCCCTATCTCTGCCTGTAACTGGTTTATCCCTCGTTCTCCATCACCCCTGCCCTCCTTACAGTCGGTCTGCGGGTCTGCGGCGATACGCATACCCTGCAACCTCTCCAGGCAGAGGGTCATCAAACCAGCGTAAAGCCAGAAGATATTGATTTTATACCCTCTCCTGCGCCGAAGTAAACCTGCCGATTAAGTCCAGGTATCGGGGGGCCATCGGTGGGTAGGTAAGAGTGTCTCCTCTCTGACCGCTCCTATCCAGGAGGGCGGCATTAGACAACGAAGCAGCAGGGCCCTTGAAGACCGAACTTCGCCTGTGCCCGTTCGTGTGGACGCCATTTGATATTGGTTTTTGGTAGTCTCCTGGATCAAGAATATGTATTATTACAGACCACTACCGTTCAATCTGATAAATGAGGTGAAAAATGGTTTCAAAAAAGTATCCGCACCTTCTTTCGCCCATCGTGATTCGAAATGTGGAGATCCGCAACCGCATCGTGATGCTACCACATGAACCTGCCTTTGGTGGGGAGGACCATATGCCCACACGCAAACAGGTCTTCTATTACCGCGAGCGTGCCATGGGCGGCGTTGGCCTTGTTGTTGTACCGAGCATGGGTGTGCATCCATCTGGCAGTTATGCCCATATGGTTCATGCTTTCGATAAAAGGTGCATTCCAGGCCTGAAAGAGATCACCGATGCTGTTCATGGGTTCGGGGCCCGGGTCTTTGGTCAGCTTACCCATTACGGCAACCAGTCACGAAGCATTGAGACCCACCGCCCATTATGGGCACCATCAGCACAGCCTGACATGACCATTGGTGAGACCCCCTGGCCGATGACGGTCTCACAGATCCATGAGATCGTGGCAGGGTTTGGTGTTTCTGCAGCCAATTTAATAGATGCAGGGTTTGACGGCGTTGAGATCAAGGTGGCACACGACGGCGTGCTTCGCCAGTTCCTCTCACCCCATTCCAACCACCGGAGCGACGAATATGGTGGTTCGGCCAAAAATCGGGCACGTATAGTTCTTGAGGTACTGCAGACCATACGTGAGGCAATAGGGGACAGACCACTGGGGATACGTCTTGACCTCAATGAGTATCTTCCAGATGGTCTTGGGATTGACGATGCCATCGAGTTTGCCAGGATGTTTGCCGGGATCGCCGATTACATATCCAGTGATTCAGGCACATGGGAGACAATTTCGATGATGATCCCGCCCTCCCCGATTGAACATGGCTTTTTGCTGCCGGATGTAGCGCGCCTGAAAGCTGCTATTTCTGTCCCGGTGATCGGTCATGGGCGGATTGTCCGTCCGGATGAGGGTGAGGCTGCTCTGGCAGATGGTTCCTGTGATATGATCGGCATGGCGCGCCAGTTGATAGCCGATCCTTTCTGGGTAGAAAAAGTTCAGAACGGTGAGGAAGAAGGTATCATGACCTGTATTGGTTGTAATTTCTGTCTCAGTCGCCTTCTGGCCGATAAGCCCATCATGTGCGTTGTGAACCCGGCCACCGGTTTTGAGGAGATCTACGGTCATGAAAAACAGGCCCGGCCAGCCCGGCGGCCCGGGAAGGTGGTGGTCGTTGGTGGTGGACCTGCCGGAATGAGAGCCGCTGAGGTTGCCTCCAGACAGGGTCATAGGGTTGTGCTCTTTGAGAAGGAGGATGAGGTTGGCGGGCGGATAAAGTGGGAGAGTCGTCTACCGGACAGGTCAGAGTTTGAAGGTATTACACGATATGAGGAGTATGCCCTCCGGGCTCTCAAAGTGGAGCTGCGCAGAGGGGTGGCAGCAGATGCCGAAACGGTGCTCGCGGAGAGACCTGAATGGGTTATCATCGCCACCGGTTCGCAGATGGTATCTGGCGGGGTAAACGGCAGTGATGCGAGATCCGGATCCTTCACAACGCAGGATGCTCTTGACGGACGGGTGAAGGGTAATCACGTGCTGGTGCTGGATTACGGGGGAACCATCGAAGGGGCAGGAGTTGTCGAACTGCTCGCAGCGCAGGGCAAACGCGTGACCTGGGTGACACCAGGTTTTACCATGGCGATGAACGTCGATCCGAGCATCTCGTTACCCCTTTTCCAGCGTCTGGGAAAACTTCAGGTTCGAACCGAGCCCATGCAGGTTGTCACCAGTTATGAAGGCAAGAGAGTCACATTGTTCAACCCATACTACGGAACCACCTCCACGGTGGAAAGCGTGGATGCGATTGTGGTCGCTGGCAGCATGGCGCCCCGGCAGGAACTTTATTATGAACTCCTGGGAAAGGTGCCACGCCTGGATATAATCGGCGATGCTGCAGCACCCAGGACAACTGGAGCAGCCCTCCTGGATGCCACCAGCTTGTTCCTGACTTAAACCTTTTACCCTGAAAACCAGGCACCCCGAGATCCAGATGAGGTAAAACGGTCTGCGGCGATACAGGTCTCCCGCAGTTCAGTCACCGGAAAGGTTCATCAGGCTGGCTGGCCCCGACTTCAAGGAACTGATCTGGTGGCCTCAAATACCTTTATCTCTTATCTCCAGAGAATCTTAACGGAACTGATGAAACTGACGATCCTTGCCAGCGGGAGCAAAGGTAACTGTGCCTACCTTCAGGGTGAGCGGGGCGCGCTGCTCATCGACGCCGGTCTCTCCGCCCGTGAGACGCTCCGGCGCCTTGATGCCGCCGGCGGGGACGCCTCGCTCATCGAGGGTATACTAGTCACGCACGAACACATCGACCACATCCGTGGTCTCGACCTCCTCTCAAGGAGGCTTGATGTTCCAGTCTATGCAACCGGCGGCACGTTGGAGACTTACCTGGAAAAGTCCTGCGGTGCACCCGCAGATCTCCGGCGGTGCCGTTCTGGCGAAAGGTTCACCCTCGGCGATTTCTCGATCGAGCCCTTCCCGACATCTCACGACGCCAGGGAACCCTGCGGATTCTGTATCGCTGAAGGGGATCTCCGTCTGGGGTGTTGCACCGATACAGGTACCATCACCACCACAATCTTTGATCGACTCGCCACCTGCGACGCTGTTCTGCTCGAGAGCAATCATTGCCCGGATATGCTTGAGAAAGGTCCGTACCCTGCTTACTTAAAGAACAGGATAAGATCGAAGAGAGGCCATCTCTCAAACCCTGACGCAGCCCGATGTCTACAGCGGCTTGCCGATCGTATCCAGATGGCGATGCTTGCCCATCTGAGCGAGATCAACAACACCCCCGATCGTGTGCTGCTCTCAGCGCTCGAGGGGCTCGGCCTCTACTCAGACCAGGTGGGAATTGCCGTGGCCCCCCAGAACCCCGGGACGGTGCATCCGGAGTCATGCGGGTTCAGGCTCTGAAGTCCGCTCAGGCCTTTCGCAGTGTGCAGATCATGCCGATCACAAAACCCTCCGCACTCTTGATGGGCTCGGCGGTGATACGAACCGCCTCTTTCGATCCGTCTTTTCTCACAAGCACCACACCTTCTGAGCAATCAGCGGATCTGCCGCCCTCCAGCACCTCATGGCTGAGGGTCTCTCCCGGATCACCGCCTGAAAAGAGCGACCAGATCGCTTTCCCGACCAGTTCGTCCCTGCTAAAGCCGGTGAGGTCTTCTGCCGTCAGGTCGGCGATGATGATCGTCCCCATCTCATCGGTGGTGATCCTCACGGTCTCGGGTTCATCCGCGCCGATAGTTCCCTTCTCAACCGATCGTTCCAGCCACCTTTCTGCAGCTCTGCGTTCGGTCACCTCGATGCAGTAGAGGAGGTGCTCGAGTTGCTCGTTCGCCTGCCTGAGTTCGGCAGTCCGCTCGGCAACTACCTCCTCCAGGTGCGCGCGGCAACTGTGCAGTTCCTCTTCGGCCCTCTTTCTCTCCGTTATGTCCCTGATTATGGCCATCAGGTGTGTGTCATAGAGCGGCACAACCCTGATTTCGTAGTAGCATGTCTCTCCCCGCGCCCTGCACTCAAACTCGATAGGTGTGGTGCAGGTGTTGGTTCTGAAAGCCTCCTGCATTGCACCCACGAAAGCCTTGCTTACTCCTGGAGGTAGCAGATCCTGTAGCCGTCGCCCCAGTTGAGCCCGGGTGATCATTGGCCTCTCCACCAGCCGACCGGCCTTTATGTCCAGGATCGTGCCGTCAGCGTTCAACCGGAGGAAGAGATCCGGGAAAGAATCGATCACAGTTGTCAGTTCAGACTGGGTCTGTTGAAGGCTCTCCTCGATCAGCGTCTGCTCGGTGACGTCCCTTACTGTCAGGAGCTCAAAGTCGTCATTGATGGGTGTTCGGCGAACCTCGATATCGCGCACCCTGCCGTCTTTCCGGACAATGGTAACAACCATAGAGTCGCAACCGCCGCTGAAGAGTTCCTGCCTGATTTCATACACCTTCTGGCGGTAGGCAGGGTTTGGGTAGGCGCACTCAAACCAGGTGCTGACATCTGGGAGATCCTCCCTTGAATACCCCGTGATCCTGGTAAAGGCCGGGTTTATGTAGCGGTACCTATTTTCCCGGTCAAGAATAACGAACCCGTCAGGGGCTTCGCGAAGGATCGAGAGACAGAGATCTCTTCCCGGGTCCGGTGATTCGCCGCCATCGCCTCCTGTGGTGGACGCTTTCACGGCATCTTTTGTTCCCCTCCCTCCAGTCATCGCAATCAGATCCTCACGAGTTGCCTGCCTATCCTGGCTTGTGGGCACACTTTGAAGGATGTTCTTCTCTCTGGAGTAAATATATTCATCGCTATGCCTTTCTGCTCAACGTTTGAGGATCGCCGCTTCGACCGACCATCCTGGCACCCGGCTACAAAGTCTGGCGGGGCACGTCCTCTGTCACACCCGGTCATTTTACCCCCTGAATGATCGATCGTACCACCACATCCATTATGTCCTGATCTTGAGTGTCTGCATACAATACTGGTCAACGCTCGAGAAAAACGTAGATCTGGCGCGTTTAGCACGTTCTTCGTCCCCTTCGACGAAGTCACGGAGTATATACTCCAGCGCCGTCAGGTAGTAACCGCGCGCAGTAAAGGTTTTTTTCACCTCCTCAAAGCAGAGAAGACTCTCGGTCCTGTGGTTACACATAACCTCGAGCACGGTGTCAAGTAGCAGGAGCAGGTGACGGGGAAACTCCTTCAAGATTGCAAGTTTCCGAAACCTTGCGTATGATCTTGGTTTTCCACCAAGGATTGCCAGTTTCATTCCGTAATAGAGCGGTTCGTGGTCGTCTGGAAACTGCTGCATCATCTGTTTCACTATAGACGCGGCACCGCTCCCGTTGCGCATGTCCACACTGGTGTTGAAAGCCTCAGCCAGGAAGTACCTGTCGTTCGGGAAATGTTCCGTGGCACGGTCGAGGAGTTGCTGGCGGCGTTCGGCATCCCCCACATGTTTCGTCCACGAGATGCCGATGCGGTAGAACTCCGGCTCGCTCGGGAACCAGGCAAACGCCAGGTCCAGCATGTACCAGAATATTGAGTTCAGTCGGCTCTCCTTACGATCGAGTGGCCCAAGGCGACTGAGCGGGGGACGAACCCGGGCAAGCGTCAGCATCTCCTCGCGGGCCTGGAGTTCCATGTCGTCAGGACGGGGACCCGGACTCTGATTCTTTGCCAGGGAGAGCGCGTAGTAGCAGTAGGCCATGGCGGCGTTGATGCGGACGTCATGGTTCCTGTGGCGCGAAAGGTACTCAAGCGCCTGATAATAAACGCCAATGTCGATAAGCCTGAGGGCCACCATCACCTCAAGCGTTGCCCGCCCCTTCTGCTCTCTCTTGTTCCCCACCGCATGCCGCAGGACCTTCTCCAGGAACTCAGGGGTCGGCGGGTCGCGCTTTGCGTTAAGAAGTGCAAAACCTGTTTCATCGATGAAATCATCGTAAGTTCTGTCATCGAGGTCGGGAAATGAACGGTCGAGCGTGGCGGCAACATGCCCGAAGAAGACCGGGAGGTTTTCCTCGATCTGCCCGATATTCTTCTCGATATAGTCGTCCATGGTAGCTCTGAGTTGCTCGAGTCTCCTGTTCTGGAGAGCCTCTGGCTGCCACGCTCTTTCCATGGATCTACTGGTGGAAGGTGGAAGAGATATTTGTTGTCATATTTGTTGTCATATGCTCACCAGGTGTAAGACGGCAGGAATTTTTGGGTTTCGATCTACCGTTCTTTGCACAAATGCCTGTAGATACCCTGCAGGACAGAAAAAAGTCGTTTTGCGTGACCCGTTTCCCCGACCGGTTGTGGCTACCAAACCAACACTCTGTGGCTATACCCCCGTTTGATAAAACCACCTGCAGGAGACTGATCTCGGATGGATGAGCATCGCCGGAGACCACCCCATTATGCGTCCCTGGCACGGCAACCGTGGGTCAAACGCCACTCAGTGCCTGCAATTTTGAAGCGGCTGGAGGGGGTCAGTTTGACGAGGGAGGTTCAACACGAGTGATTTGATTGCATCGGTGAACCGGTCTCACGGTCTCCAGGCACACCCCAGGGAAACAGTGGCGAGCCTATATCTCAGATCCGTTGATTTGATGGCCTCCTGTTGCGTTGCGCAACACCTCAAAGTCCATGAGATGGAGGAAAACACCGGTTCGCAACCGGAACCCGCATTCACAATGCTTATCCCGGCTCATTTCAAACCCTCACGAAGGCAGGCACGATAGCATGGGCTACATTGAGAGGTTAAAAGAGGTTGGAAGGGATGTGAATCCCTTCTTCAAGATGATGGATATAGAGATTGAGGGTTTCGGAGATGGGCATGCCAGTCTCTCGATGAAAGTCAGACCGGAGATGCTGAACGGTGCCGGGTGGCTCCAGGGCGGGGTTTACGTGGCGCTTGCAGACGAGGCGGTCGCGCTTGCGCTTTACACCCTCCTTGAAGAGGGGGAGCGGATCGCTACGATCGACGAGCACACCTGTTTCATAAAGGGCGTCAATACCGGGACGATCGTCGCCACCGGAGATGTCATCCGCAAGGGTCGCAGGGTGGCGTTTGCAGACGGCGAGGTCACGAGCGGAGAGGATGGGACGCTTCTCTCCAGGACATCGACATCTTATGCGGTTATCGGAAGGTAGCGCTGCCCTCTCATAAGGCAGTGGGGCGCGCGGGATCTCCAGAACAATAGATTCTCAATAGGCGAGATCACATATTTAGGAGATAAAGATCTGGAAACGATCGGGGAGGAGCGAGAGTTTGAAGTACATCGTTGTAACCGGCGGCGTCATGAGCGGACTCGGGAAAGGTATAACCACCGCGTCCATCGGCCGAATCTTAAAGAATCGCGGCTATGAGGTGACGGCGGTAAAGATAGATCCATACCTGAACATCGATGCCGGCACGATGAACCCTGCCCAGCACGGGGAGGTCTTCGTCCTCTCCGACGGCGGGGAGGTCGATCTTGATCTCGGTAACTACGAGCGGTTCCTGGATATCAACCTTAAATCGATCCACAACATAACAACGGGCAAGGTCTACCGCAACGTCATCGAGAAGGAGCGCCGGGGAGACTTCCTCGGCGCGACCGTCCAGATAATCCCACACATCACTGATGAGATCAAGCAGAGCATCAGGCGTGCGGCCGAGGAACCTGTCGACGGCGGCAGGAGAGCCGAGATCTGTCTTGTAGAGGTCGGCGGCACGGTGGGTGACATCGAGAGCATGCCGTTTTTGGAGGCCATACGGCAGATGCATGGCGAGCTTCCACGAGAGGATATGATCCTGGTCCACGTCACCCTTGTACCTGTCGACACGATGGGTGACCATAAGACCAAACCCACACAGCACTCAGTCAAGGCACTCCGGGAACTCGGGTTGCAGCCAGACATTATCGTTGGCAGGAGCAGAGAGGTGCTCAGCCCGCAGACAAAGAAGAAGGTATCCGCCTTCACCGATGTCCCCGTAAAAGCTGTAATCTCTGCAAAGGACGTCCCTGACGTCTACCAGATCCCGGTGGAACTCGAGAAAGAAGGACTGGCTGACGTCGTCTGCAACTACCTTGGACTGGAGAACAGGGAGCCGGATCCAGCCTGGTACAGGGTTGTCTCTCAGGAGTACACCAACCGGGTGACGGTTGCCATAGTAAGCAAGTACGGGATCGAGGATGTCTACATGTCCATCAAGGAGGCGCTCAAGCATGCTGGCAGGGCTCTCTCCACCGAGGTGAACATCCGGTGGCTGGATGCGGAGACGTTCGAACCCAGGGATCTCGCCGATGTCGACGGTATCCTGGTTCCCGGGGGGTTCGGGAAACGGGGTGTCGAGGGTAAGATCCAGGCGATCCGCTACGCCCGTGAGAACTCTAAACCCTACCTCGGTCTCTGCCTCGGTTTCCAGCTCGCCGTGATCGAGTATGCCCGGCACGTAGTTGGCATAGAGGACGCCACAAGCGAGGAGATGGATGAAGGGACGCATGTCATTGCTCTTCTCCCCGAGCAGGAGGGTGTCAGCGAACTTGGGGGCACGATGCGCCTTGGCGACTGTAACGTGACGCTCAAAGAAGGGACGCTGGTTGCCAGGCTCTATGGCAGAACCTCGATCGTGGAGCGGCACCGCCACCGCTACGAGGTGAACCCCGCGTTCATCGCCGACCTTGAAGCCGCCGGGCTGGTATTCTCAGGTTTCTGCGAGCAACGCATGGAGGTCTGTGAGATTCCGGATCATCCCTTCTTCCTTGCGACACAGTTCCACCCCGAGTTCAGGTCGAGCCCGACACACCCCTCACCGCCCTACCTCGGCTTTGTAGAGGCATGCAAGAAGAATAAATCTACCCAGAACCAGGTGATTGAGCAGAATGGTAAACGTTGAGAAGTTTATCGATCAGGCAGTCAGGGAAATACGCGATGCTGCCGGCGATGAGAAGGTTGTGATGGCACTCTCCGGCGGCGTGGACTCATCGGTCTGCGCGGCGCTTGGAGCACGCGCGATAGGCGATCGATTGATCCCGATATATGTGGATACCGGGCTCATGCGAAAGGGAGAGACCGGGCGGGTGAGTTCGCTATTTGCCGATACAAACCTCCGCGTGGTGGACGCCGCAGACGAGTTCTTCGAGGCGCTCGCGGGCGTAACCGACCCTGAGGAGAAGCGTAAGGTCATCGGTGAGAAGTTTATAAGGGTGTTTGAGCGCGAGGCAAAACGGACGGGAGCAACGATGCTCCTTCAGGGGACGATCTACCCTGACCGTATCGAGAGCGAGGGGGGTATCAAGAGTCACCACAATGTTGGGGGCATGCCTCTCAAGATCGATTTTAAGGGCGTCATCGAACCGCTTGCCGACCTCTACAAGGACGAGGTACGTGAGGTTGCCGCTGCACTTGGACTCCCGGCGGAGATTCAGCACCGGATGCCCTTTCCAGGTCCGGGGCTTGCCGTCCGTGTGTTAGGTGAGGTGACGAGAGAGAAGATCGAGATCGTCCGGGAGGCAAACGCCATAGTCGAGGAGTGTCTGGTGGAAGATTTCAGACCCTGGCAGTGTTTTGCGGCTCTAATCGGTCTCGGGACCGGCGTCAAAGGGGACGTCCGGCTTCATGGCTGGATCGTCGCTGTTAGGGCCGTCCGGTCAAGGGATGGGATGACCGCCGAACCTCTGTATCTCCCCTATGAGACCCTCTCCCGGATCACGACACGGATCACCTCCGAGATTCCCGGTGTATCCAGGGTAGTCTATGACGTCACCTCAAAACCCCCCGCAACGATCGAGTATGAGTGAGGAAGAGAATGGAGAAAGATTCACGAGAACTTGATGCACGCTACTACATGCCGGCGTTCTCACGGACGATCAAGATCGTCCGCGGCGCGGGGTCGCGCGTCTGGGACGACCGGGGACAGGAGTACATCGATTGTGTTGGGGGCATTGCGGTCTGCAGCACCGGTCACTGCCACCCGAAGGTGGTCAGAGCGATCTGTGACCAGGCAAAGCAACTGATTCACTGTTCAAACCTCTACTACGTCCCGAACCAGGCGGAACTTGCAGAGAGGCTTGTAGAGATCACCGGGCTTGCAAAAGTGTTCTTCTCAAACTCCGGGGCAGAGGCGAATGAGGGAGCGATCAAGCTTGCCCGTATCCGGACCGGCCGAAAGAAGTTTGTAGCGTTCACCCACGGGTTCCACGGCAGGACGTGCGGATCGCTTGCAATCACCCATAAACCAGCGATCCGCGAACCTTTCGAACCGCTCTCCCCCCCCTGCACCTTCGTCGACTACGGTGACCTTGACGCTCTGGCGGAGGCCGTCGATGGTGATACCGCCGGGGTCTTTGTAGAATCGATCCAGGGAGAAGCGGGCGTCCTGATCCCTCCCGACGATTTCCTCCAGGGTATCCGGGAGATCTGTGATGATTCTGGTGCGCTGATGATCGTCGATGAAGTGCAGACAGGTATGGGCCGGACAGGGAGGTGGTTTGCCTTCCAGCACACCGGTGTCACCCCTGATATCGTCACGATCGCAAAAGGGCTTGCAAGCGGGTTTCCCATCGGAGCGCTCGTTGCGCGCGAGGGACTGGAGTTCAGGAAGGGTGAGCACGGGAGCACCTTCGCCGGCGGGCCGGTTGCCTGTGCGGCGGGGCTAGCGACGATCGGCGTCATAGAGGAGGTTCTCCCTGACGTCTCCCGGAAGGGCGAGTTGTTCATGAAGGGGCTTGCCCTTCACACCCCACGTGGTCGTGGTCTGATGATCGGTATCTCGGTCGGTGATCGCTGTTCGGAGGTGCAGCAGACCTGCGCTGAGAACGGTGTTCTTGTCAACTGCGCCGCCGATGGAAACCTCCGGTTGATACCGCCGCTTGTGATCACAGACGAGGAGATAGAGACGGCTGTCGGAGTAATCAATGCAGCGCTTGGTTAGGGCGTGTTTCTTAGAGTCGAGCGGCTACTACTTTGCTAAGAAGGCCGCGGACGTGGCACGGGAACACGGTATCGACCGGGTTGCCCTCCTCGCGAGCAACGAGAATCCTCGACCTCCATCTCAGAACGTGATCGAGGCGGGTTGCGCTGCACTACGGGAAGCGAACCGTTACCCGGACGAGCGTGCGTCGGTGTTCGTTGAGGCGCTCCGCCGCTACCACGGAGATTACCGGTTTGTAACCGGCGCCGGGATGGACGGCGTCATCGAGACGCTGATCCGGACGGTCGTAGAGCCCGGTGAGGCTGTGGTGGTCTCGACGCCAACCTTCTCCTTCTACGGGATTGCGGCCATGGCGCACGGTGCCCGGGTGGTGAGCGTCCCGCGGAGGAGAGAGGACTTCTCGGTCGACCCGGCAGACTTCAGCAGGGCATGCAAAGACGCAAAACTTGCGTTCCTATGCGCCCCGAACAACCCGACGGGGAACACCACCCCGCTCGAAACGGTCGCGGAGATACTGGAGGGTCTGGAGGGCTTGTTATTCCTGGACAACGCTTACGTCGAGTTCTCGGATATGGATTACCGGCCGCTCATGCGCCGGCACGAAAACCTTGTGATCGGTCGGACGATGTCAAAGATCTTCGCTCTGGCTGGGTTGCGGGTGGGTTACGCCTTCGTGCCTGGATGGCTTGAACCGTTCTACAATCGGGCGGCAACACCGTTTGCGCTGAACTCCGTCTCCGCCGCAGCTGCCGCGGTCGCCCTCACGGAGGAGGAGAGGGTGCGCGAGACCCGTGAACATGTCCTGCGCTGGAGGCGGCGGTTTATCGAGGAGATCCCGGGTGCGCATCCCTCCGATGCAAACTTTGTCATGATAGATGTTGCCCCACGTACCGCCGACGAGGCGGTGGAATATCTCGCGGCACGGGGTGTCCTGGTGAGGTCCTGCACCTCCTTCCCCGGACTCGGCGACCACTACATCAGGGTCAGTATAGGTGACGACCTGGAGAATGCTCTATTTCTGGAGGCGATACGCGACCTATGATGGTGGGGCTCACAGGCACGCCTGGAACCGGCAAGACATCCGTTGCTGCCGAACTCGAGCGGCGCGGCTACATGATCGTTCACCTTTTAGATACAGTTCAGCCCTACATCCTGGAGGAGGACCGCGCCCGACAGACGATGGTGGTTGATACCGACCGCTGGGTGGAGGAGTTCGAGCATGTTGACGGGATAATCGAGGGGCATCTCGCCCATCTCCTCCCCTGTGACCTGGTGGTGGTGCTCCGGTGTCGTCCGGACGTCCTTCGACGGCGTCTTGAGCAGCGGGGCTACCCTGAGGCAAAGATCGCAGAGAATGTTGAGGCAGAGGCGCTTGACGTGATCCTGATCGAGACGCTCGAGGAACACCCGTATGAGCACGTCATGGAGGTGGATACAACCGATCTCTCCGTCGAGGGGTGTGCCTGGATGGTAGAGCGATTTATCCGGGGAGAACTCCCCCCCTCCTGTGGGTCAATCGACTGGACGGACTACCTGGAGAATTGGGTATGACGCTTGACCAGTATCGGCCGCAGGCCCAGCGCATCATGCAGCCCGCGATAAACCTGGTACGGAGGGCAGGCGTAACGCCGGACGCCCTGACGGTTGGATCGCTCATAGTATCGGCGCTTGCCGGCATCGCGTTCTACCTCGGGGGGATAGTCTTTGGCACAATCCTGGTCGCGTTCAACGCCGCGTTTGATGCGCTCGATGGGGCGCTTGCACGTGAGATGGGGATCGCCGGGGCCCACGGGGATTTCCTGGACCATGTTATCGACAGATACGCTGATATCTTCATAATCACTGGAATATTTGCCGGCGGTGCTGCCCCCTGGCAGATTGGGGTCTTCGCGTTGACAGGTGTTCTGATGTCCTCATACCTCGGCACCCAGGCGCAGGCTGTAGGGGTCGGCAGATTTTACGGCGGCATACTGGGCCGGGCGGATCGTCTGGTTCTGATCATCGTTGCAGGAGCGCTCACCGTCCTGATACCTGTTGAGATCTACGGTTTGAACTATCTTGGCTGGCTGCTGGTAATATTCGGCATTCTGGGGCACTACACCGCCATCCAGCGTTTCATTCATGTATGGTGCGAGATTGAAAAAAAGTGATCGCTGCCGATCATGGGTTGAGAATGTAGATACCGTGGTTGAGGTAGGCCGCGAAGGTAACCCAGATGAGATATGGGATAAGAAGTGCTGCTGCGGGGGTCGAGACCCTATAGAAAGCCACTATCGTCAACAGGATTGCAATCCAGAGAAGCAGGATCACGGTGAGCGCAAGGAATGGTGCCTGTAGCGCGAAGAAGGCATACGACCAGAGAACGTTCAGGAATAACTGGACACCAAAAACCCCCACCGCAACAGGTACACCCTTCTGCTTCCATCCCTTGCTCCAGACCAGGTAGAGCGCGACGCCAATAAGGGTGTAGAGCACCGTCCAGACCGGGGCAAAGACCCATGCCTCCGGGGTCAGGGCAGGTTTTGCCAGGGAGGCATACCAGGTTGGAATTGCCGGCAGAGTGAACGCCGACCCGATCCTGGCGGCTACAAGGCAGATCCCGATCGCCACAATGGCCTGGATGGCCCTGATGTGTACGGGTGCAGATTTCACGAGGTGTAATGATAAATTGTTTTACTTAACCATTTTGGTCTTATTGCAGGTGTCAGCCACAGGGCTGACGGGTGTGAGGGGGGCCCCGGTGCGGAGAACATTTGGTGGCGGTAGCCATCTGGAACCCGCTACCACAGATGGTCGAAGTATGGAAGAGTCTCCGGAGTAAAAGGGTTACTTTTTCTTCCTCTCCCGCAACCGTGCGATCTCGTCGCCCCCCGGTATCTTCACCACAAATGTTCCGTGACAGGGTTTGGTGTAGGGGAAGACCAGTTGATCTCCCTCGATCCCGACATAGAGCGGCGGCACACCGATGATGTGGACATCCAGTATCCGGTAACCCGGTTCTACCTCGTAATACTCTTTAATGTTCTTCCTGATGAACTCCCTCGCCTCCTTAAATGAAGATTGGGAGAGAAGAATCTCGGGTTTCATCGCTTCGAGACAACCGCCCATTCCATCACCTCGTCAATTCTCCGTTTGAGCGGCATCGGGTTATGCACCGCCTTCGCCGCGACTATCTCACAGGGAAACTCGATCTCTTCGGCGAGTTCCTCTGCGTGCTCCCCGAATATAAGCGCGTAGACCCGCGCACTGGAGATATACGCCATGGTTCCGGCGTATGCGATCCCGGAATCGTTGTGGATGAAAACGAAACAGAGGTCATAGTCCCTCTGTTTCCCGGTTATCTCATCGATCGTATCGTCAATGTCGTTCATCTCTTCGATGTAGTAATGGCCGGGATCGGCCACCTCCATCAGTTTCCGTGCCGCAGTCGTTCCGGCGATCACCGGTCGGCAACCTCGTTTCCTCAGGTTGTGTGCGACGTATAGCGCCAGACTCGTCTGGACGGGCACCTGCGGGCACCCGAGGAGGAGCAGCGCCTCATTCTTCAGGTTACCTGTTTCGACCATGATATCCTCAATTTTTTCAGAACTTCAGGCACCCGTTCCGGGTGCGTGTATATGGTGAACCGCTCGCCCCGAGAAAAACCGATCAGGGTGAGCCCTGCCTCTTCTGCGGTCATGATCCCCCGATCGGTCGACGCGGCCCTCGAAACAACGATCGGGATACCTGCATTGGCCGCCTTCGCCACCATTCCGGAGGGCTGCCTCCCCGTGCAACCGAGGACGCATCCTGACCTGTCCAGCCCTCTGAGGGTTGCATACCCCACCACCTTGTCGACGGTGTTATGCCTGCCGAGATCGCAGGCCCTGGTGACGAGGCTGCCGTCGCAGAAGAGGACTGAACAGTGGACACCGCCGGTCCGTCTCCAGACGTCGGACTCGATCGCAGACGTGACCGCGCGGATGCCATCTGCGGTGATGGTGATCGAGGAATCCACTTTCTTTGCCTCGCCAAGAACGCGGTAACCGCCTGAAGACTCCATCTCGAGCAGGATCTCTCTCTTTACCGGTGCTTCGATCCGGACATCCCTGCCAGAGACCTCCACAGACTCGACCGTATCTGCCAGCCCCTCGCAGACGACAAACCCCGCCCCGAGGTCTTCGAGCCGATCAGGGCTTGCTACAAGGGTTGTTAGATATTCTCCGTTCAGAAAGAGCCTGACGCGGTCTTCGACGACGATATTGTCCTGGACCTCGTGTACCTGATCCCCGATTACCTGGATCCCGGTGCGGCAGACGGTCTCCATCAACCTGTCTCCTCCTGTATCCAGTTAAGGTAAGGGGCATACCCCCCGATGATAGGGATGGCGACTATCTCGGGGAGGTCGTAGGTGTGCAGATCGCGTATCTTCTCGATGAGGGGACCGAGCAGGCGGTGCTGTGTCTTCATGATCAGGAGGCGTTCAGGCTCGTCAAGAACTCTCCCCTCCCACCTGTAAAAGGATTGAACGCCAGTGATGTTCACGCACGCCGCAAGATGCGCATCAACTAGCGCTTTTGCGAGACTCTCCGCCTCCCGGGCGGGGGCGGTGCAGAATGCCACAATATACTCGGGAGCGTCCATGGTTTAACCTTCGTAGCCTAATTATTTAACTTGTGGGGGGGGGCGAAGGGGGCAGAACGGGAAGTTGTCGCCGGGAGGCATGGGTTGTTGGTCGGGGTCGTTTGTTCCTTGTATACCGCTGGTCCAGGAAACTTTCTAATATCCAGGTCGTAGATGGGGCCCGAACCTGATAAAGAGGGTAAGAAGATAAATAGGGTTTCGTGTGCAATACCTGAAAGATGTATTCGAGACGCATGGATCACCTCCCACCCTACCTTTTCGCGCGCATTGACGAGATGAAAGAGGAGAAGCAGCGTCAGGGCGTCGATATAATCGACCTCGGCGTCGGCGACCCCGACCTCCCAACGCCGAAGCATATCGTTGAGGCCCTATGTGCCGCAGCCCGTGACCCGAAGAATCATCACTACCCCTCCTACGCCGGAATGCCCGCATACCGCAGGGCAGTGGCAGAATGGTATCGGCGTCGGTTTGGGGTTGACCTCGACCCCATGAAGGAGACCCTGGCGCTCATTGGTTCAAAAGAGGGTATCGCCCACATCGCCGAGGCTTTCGTCAACCCCGGTGAGGTAGTCCTGGTCGCGGACCCCGGTTACCCGGTCTACAAGACCTCCACACTCTTTGCGGAAGGTAAGGTTTACGAGATGCCACTCCGCCCAGAGAACAATTTCCTCCCGGTGCTTGATGATATCCCCGCTGACGTTCTGAAACTGGCAAAGATGATCTTCATCAACTACCCGAACAATCCGACGGCAGCGGTGGCGCCCCTCTCGTTCTTTGAGGAGGTTGTCGAGTTTGCACGGGAGCACGGCATCGTGGTAGTCCACGACAACGCCTACTCCGAGATTGCCTTCGAAGGCTACCGTTCGCCTTCGTTCCTCGAGGCCGACGGCGCGATGGAAGTCGGTATCGAGATGCACTCCCTCTCAAAGACATACAACATGACCGGGTGGCGGATCGGAATGGCCTGCGGAAATGCCGATATAGTTGCGGGGCTTGGCCGGGTCAAGACCAACGTTGATTCAGGGGCGTTCGACGCCATCCAGCACGCCGCTATCGCTGCGCTCAGCGGTCCACAGGACTGTGTTAGAGAGGCATGTTCGATATACCAGGAGCGCCGGGACGCGCTCGTCTCGGGTCTTCGTGAGATCGGGTTTGACGTTCAGGCGCCGAAGGCCACATTCTACGTCTGGCTGCCTGTTGACGACTGCATGGCGTTTGCCGCAAGACTCCTCGATGAGGCCGGGATTGTCGCGACCCCCGGAGTCGGGTTCGGCCGAAATGGTGAGGGTTTCGTCCGGTTCGCGATCACGCGCTCGGTTGAGCGGATCAACGAGGCGGTCGAGCGGATGCGGGGGCTTGACCTGTGATCCTCCCGCCGCACCTTACGGTTGAGGGCGGTCATCTCCTGATCGGCGGCCAGGATACGGTGGATCTCGCGCAAAGGTTCGGCACTCCACTCTACGTCATGGACGAGGACCGGATCCGGGAGAACTTCCAGCGCCTTGAAAGTGCCCTTACCGCGCATTACCCCAACGTCCGGATCCTCTACGCCGCCAAGGCAAACGGCAATCTCGCGGTCTTCAGGATACTCGCCTCTCTGGGCGCCGGTGCCGACGTGTTCTCCGCAGGGGAGGTTGCTCTCGCCCATGCCGCGGGAATGCGACCGGAGTCTCTCCTCTTCAACGGGAGTTCGAAATCGCCCGCTGACCTTGCACTTGCTCTCGAAAAAGGGGTAAGGGTCTCGGTAGACTCGCTCGACGAGCTCCGGCAACTTGATGCAGCGGCCGCAGAGGCGGGAAAGACGGTTGAGATCGCCTTCAGGGTCAACCCGGCGATCGATGCCCCCACTCATCCGAAGATCGCGACCGGGCTTGCGACAAGCAAGTTCGGCATCCCTGCAGGGCAGATCCTGGAGGCATATGGGGCGGCCCTCGCAGCAGAACACGTCAACCCTGTCGGGATCCACTGTCACATAGGCTCGCAGATCCTGGCCGTGGAGCCATTCGCCCGCGAGGTCGAAGTGCTTGTCAGACTCGCAAGCGATCTGATCGATATCGGCGTTGTTCCCTCCTTCATCGATATAGGAGGAGGGCTCGGTATCCCCTACCGTCGCGAGACCGATCGCGCCCCGACGCCCGAGGACTACGCGGGAGCGGTCATGCCAGTCTTCCTCAAGGGTATCAGTGACCTCGGGATTGAGCCAGAACTCTGGGTTGAGCCAGGCCGCTGGCTCGTCGGTGACTCAGCGATTCTCCTGACCAGGGTCAACTCGGTCAAGACCGCTCACAAGACCTTTGCAAACGTCGATGCCGGGTTCAACCTGCTCATCCGGCCGGCGATGTATGACGCCTACCACGAGGTTGTGGCGGCGAACAAAGCGGGCGTTCCGCCGGTACAGGAATACTCGGTTGCAGGCCCGATCTGTGAGACGGGCGACATCCTTGCCCGGGATCGTATGCTCCCGGAACTTAAGGCGGGTGATCTCATCGCCGTCCTGGATACCGGGGCCTATGGGTTTGCGATGTCTTCGCAGTATAATAGTCGACCCCGCTGTGCCGAGGTGCTGGTCGCGGGTGGAAGGGCTGCAGTGATGCGTCGGGCCGAGACGATCGACGACCTGACCGCCACGACCTTGACCCCGCCCTGGCAGGAGTAGTTTGGGAGATGCAGACGTGAAGTTTCATTACCGTCTGGTCGATGACCTCCTCACAGAGGACGAGTTCGAACGCCGGGTTGAGGAAAAAGTGGCGGAGTCTGGCGATCTTCTGGACGAACAGACGGCAGCGATGCTTGTTGTCCGTGACCTGGGGCGGTCTCACGTCCGTATACGTGACCTCTCGGCGACAACAAGCCTGGCGTGCTTCTTTGCAAAGGTGCTCTCTCTCCAGGAACCCCGGGAGTTTGAGCGGCCCGATGGCAGAAAAGGGCTTGTCGCGAACGTGACGGTGGGTGACGAGACCGGGAGGGCGCGACTGACGCTCTGGGACGAGAAGGCCACCGCAGTCTCTGAGTTGGAGGTGGGTGCCGTCATAGAGATACTTGGGCGCCCGAAGTGTGGCGGAAAGATCCCGGACGTCACCGTTCTCGCCATCCAGGAGGCGGCGTGCGAGATCAACTGTGAGGAGACCCCCACTGACCCTGGACCCGGGGTGTCCCGGGATCTTGAGGTGAGGCTGATCGCGGTCGGGAGTCCCCGGACTTTCGTCAGGCGTGATGGGACGCCGGGGGAGATGCTCGAAGCGGTGGTAGGAAACGAAGAGGGCGTTTTCCGGCTAGTCGCCTGGTTACCGGCGCTCATATCCGGGATCGAACCGGGTGAGAGTGTGGTAATCAGAGGGGCTCTCGCACGTGATACTGAGAGGGGGATCGAGTACAGCATCGGTGAAACCGCATCGGTTGCTCCATCCGACCGTCAGATCACCGTCCCCCTGAACTCTGTTTCGGACGTAAAAGAGGGGGGGTCGTACTCACTATCCGGGCGAGTGGTCAGCGTGCAACCACCTCGAACGTTTACCACGCGGAACGGGCGGGTCTCACAGGTTCGAAACCTTCTCTTTGAAGATGAGACAGGTGATGAGATCCCGGTTGTCATCTGGGGTGAGAGGGCTGATGAGCACCTGGTGCCCGGCGACCGGATCGAGGTCTACAACGCGTTCGGACGGCGGGGACGCTTCGGTGAGATCGAGTTGCATCTATCGTGGGGAAGCGCTCTTCTTACCCTTGAGCAGGAGGAAGAGACCGTCGAGATCGAGGGCACAGTCATCCCTACCGCTGAGGGGGTTTCCATCGAGACGGGCGATTCCTCTTACCTCCTGGAGAGGGTTGTCTCCATCGGCTATCCAGTGCGTGCCAGGGGCACGGTTCAGCGTGGATTGTTCAGGCCGGACAACCTTGAGTTTATGCAACCCGATCCCGGATCGCTGAAACGCCGCCTGGATCTCTTCGACCCCCAGATCTGATCCTGGTTTCACTTTCACACCGCGCGGCAAGCGAACTATATGTCTCCAGATCAAGATTCTTACTGTAGCGTCATTGGACACGCAGAAGAGATCAAGTGAGGATCGAGATGTCAGAGATTGATCTTGAAGATTTACCCGGAGTTGGGGCAACAACCGCCGAGAAACTCCGTGAGGCTGGATACGGTACAGTAGAGAGCGTCGCAACAGCAACACCGACGGATCTCGCCGAAGCGGCGGAGATCGGCGAGGCGACCGCCAAGAAGATAATTCTCGCCGCCAGAAAGATGGCGGATATCGGGGGGTTTAAGACAGGTCGGGATATCCTGGACAAGAGAAGGGATATCAAGAAACTAAAGACGCTGGTGCCAGAGTTTGACGAACTGATCGGGGGCGGACTCGAGACGCAGGCGATAACGGAGGTTTACGGTGAGTTCGGGTCCGGCAAGAGCCAGCTCGTCCACCAGCTGGCAGTCAATGTCCAGCTCCCTGAAGAACTTGGGGGGCTGCATGGTGGTGTGATCTACGTCGACACGGAGAACACCTTCCGCCCGGAGCGTATTGAGCAGATGGTGAAAGGTCTGCCCGAGGGGGCAGATATTGGTCCCCTCGAGGAGGTCCTGGAGCGGGTGCACGTCGCGCGGGCGCACAGTTCCGATCACCAGATGCTCCTCCTTGAAAGCGCGCGTGAACTTGCAAACGACCTCCGGAAGTCCGACTACCCGATCCGGCTCTTTGTCATCGACTCCCTGACGTCGCTCTTCAGGTCGGAGTATGCGGGGCGCGGCACGCTCGCACCACGGCAGCAGAAACTGAACCGGCACATGCACGACCTGTTCAAACTGATCGACGACCATAACGCAGTTGGCCTTGTGACCAATCAGGTGATGTCGAACCCTGGCGTTCTCTTTGGCGATCCAACAAAACCGATCGGTGGCAACATCGTCGGACACACTGCAACATTCCGGATCTACCTGCGGAAAGGCAAGGGTGGCAAGAGGGTCGCCCGCCTGGTAGATAGTCCCAACCTGCCCGAGGGGGAGGCAGCGTTCATGGTCGAACAGGCAGGGCTCAGACCGTGTTAAGAGCAGTTGTAACGGATGTCGACGGCACCCTCACCGATCGGCGGCGGCGGATCAACACCGCCGCCATCGAGGCCATCCGCACCCTCGTCGACGCCGGGATCACGGTTGTGTTTGCAAGCGGTAACACCGTCTGCTTCATGGACTCTCTCTCAAAGATGATCGGAACCGATGGGACGATCATCGGCGAAAATGGTGGCGTCTACCGGAGGGGTTTCTCCGGCCCTCTTCATATCGCCGGCGACAGGAAGGTCTGTCTGGAAGCCTTCGAGGTTCTCAGGGACTATTTCTCAAGGAAGGGCGTTGAACTCGAACTTTACAGTGCTCAATACCGGTTTGCTGACGTGGCCTTCGCACGGAACGTCGATCCTGCTGAGGCTCAGGCGGTTATACAGGAGCAGGCCCTTCCAGTACGGGTGCTCTACACCGGATTCGCGATCCATCTCCAGCCACCGGGCGTGAGCAAAGGGGCGGCGATGCGCGAACTCGCCATTGAGATGGGTCTCTCCACCTCAGAGATTATCGCCGTAGGTGACTCCGAGAACGATATCGAGATGCTTGCGGCCGCCGGTGTAGGGGTCGCGGTTGCAAACGCCAATCCGGCTACACGCATGGCTGCAGACCTTGTCACCACAAAACCACACGGTGAAGGCTTCGTCGAGGCGGTAAAAATGTACTACTCAGATCTCTTCAGCAGGTAGCGGTCTACAACAACGTAGTCCTTTATATCTTTTACAGCCTCGAACGGCACGAGCATCTTGTCTCCATCCGTCCTGTAACCATCGGTCTTGAACGTCTCGTCCGGCCTAACAAGAAGGTCGACAACCTGCCCGGTGCTCAGGTCAACCATGATGTTCTTGATGGTGCCGATGAGCATGCCATCGTTGCTCATCACTTTCTTCCTGGCAAGGGAGCGACAGAACGCTTTGCTCATACGGATCGTGCGTGTTTGTAATATATAAATCTTTTAACTGTTGGGGTTGAAGGTGCGAAGCGGGAAGTCCCCGGTCAACAGGTGCG
>NZ_JASEFJ010000015.1 GCF_030019085.1 Methanoculleus sp. | reverse complement strand
ATCATTTACCTCTCCGGTTGCGAATCAACATACTCTTTCAGCGCATCAAGGCTTACCTGCCCCGATGTTGCAAGGAAAATACGACGGAGACCAGAAGGAATTTTCACACAACAAATCTTTTGTTGCAGGGAACTCCTGCCGAAGTCTTCTGGATGATACACCCTTGATCACGTTGACTGCGTTGACAGGGTTGGTTTTCGGAGTTGCTTTGAAGAGGAGATGGTAGTGGTCTTCTGCGGGTTCGTGAGCGACGACCTCTATGCCCAACTCGGTTGATAAGTCCCATACGATGTCTTTCAGGCGCTCCCGAATATCGTCAGGATATAATGCTTTCCGGCGATACTTCACCACAATCATAAGGTGGTAATAGAGAGCAAAGACCGAATGTGCCGACTTATCAAGTTTATACTTCATGTTGGGTGAATTATAAAAGCGGATATCGTTATCGTAATGATGAAGGGGCTTCGCTTTCATCCCGGGCCTGTTGACCGGGGACTTCCAGCTTCGCCCCTTCAACCCCAACGGTTAAATTTGCCGTGTTCATTACCATCCACCGGGTTTTTGGGAGATCGTGATGGTGCTGAACGCGGGAAAGCCTGACTCTCCCTGGATTAGATGAGTGTTCCGATTGACATAAGCATAAGGGGGTGTGGTTCAGGATCGTCACGGGTGCAGTTGGCACACGGGGCGGTTCTCGTGCACCCTCCCTCCCGGAAGGGAGAATATTTGATAAACCAGCAGTTGTATAAACTGGTGATAGAGAGGAGCAGACTCTCTGGAAAAGCGTTGGGGGTGGTGAACTGACAGATCCTGCGAAGCGTAAACCCGTGTCCGGCGGAGAAGGGGATGCCGGGGAGGAGATCATACGTGTGCGCCTGCCGAACAAGAGGAACCGTGAGGTCTTTGGCAGCGCTGAACTGATGCTTGGTGCAAACCACATAAAGGTCCGCTGTTTCGATGGTGTGACGCGCATCGGGCGGATCAAGGGCAAGATCAAGAAGAAGGTCTGGATCCGGGAAGGCGATGTCCTTATCGTTGTTCCCTGGGCTTTCCAGGACGAGAAGTGCGATATTGTCTACCGTTACACAAAGCCCCAGGTAGAGTGGCTCCGAAAGAACGGGTATCTCTGATATATTTCTGAAGGGGGTATCCCCCACCGGGGATCGCTAACCAGGGCGTAATAATTTGGTTATATGCCGTGGATCCTGATCCTGTAATCTTTTATGACGAGTCTGGTTACCCCACCAAGGGTATATCTATCACCCGAGCGTTCCATATCCAGGTTCCCGGTCAGGTAGTTCCCCCAAGCCACGCTGTTGTCGTTGCCGGGATCGCTCTCGTATTCCACGGTGATCTCTTCGCCGGGTGATGCGGAGACATTTACATGTGTAACTACCTTTTCCAGGCTCATTCTGACCGTAGCCACCCCGGATCTTGCCATCGCCTCGTCGGTGGTGATGTTCATGATGTATATGGCAAACGTCCCCGTGGCCTCATCATAGAACCAGCGCGGCTCTGCAAGCATCGCCGAACCGGCTACGTCCTCCTGGCGCGTTATCACCGCGCCGTTCTCGAGGGTGATCACCTCGGTGCTGCGGTCGGAGCGGTAGACCAGGGCGCCGGGGGAGAAATCCCACAAGGTGTTACTGTTTGAGTTTGAGATGGTGAAGGTGACCCCATAATCGTCTCCACCTATCACCTCCAACGTCCCGCCGCTCACCTGGATCGTGGTCTCCTTGTAGGGAACGTTCTTGAAGCAGAGACTCTTCATGTCGTTCTGGATGACGATCATCGCACGCTCCATGTTCCTGACGTCGGTGTTGCTCTGTTCCTTTACAAGCACCGGGTAACCATAGAGGGTGACCAGACCGATGCCGCTCATGACGATCCCGAGGATTATGATGAACCCGATCGCTTCGGAGACCGCCCGCTCATTCATCTTCACGATTTCTTTTCCCCCCAGAAAACTCTGCGTTGCGCCATTCTCATTCAAACCCGCTTGAGTTGTACTGGATTCTGTTCCATCCAGCACCGGTGGTGTTACCGGTCACGGCCCTGGTCGCCCCGATACCGGCGATGGCAACCTGGCTCTGGACGTTGCCGCCATGCACCAGGATCATCTGGCTCGATCCCCTGCCACTGGCCTCCACAAAGTAATTCGTCCCCGCAACGTCGTCGGGGATGTCGAACTTTGTCTCGATCGTCCCGTTGACAGGCGAGATCACGTAGAGATCCACGATCCGGGTGCTGATACCGTTCCCGATATCCACGAAGGCGTGGTAGCGGAGCGTGTCCGCCGGCCCCTGCATGAAGACGGTGTTGACGGTAAACATCATGACTATCATAAGCACGAGCAGCACGCCGGTGACGATGATGTACTCTGTCACCCGGCTGACACCGTCCTCATTCACAGGTTCAGTAACGGTAAACGGTCTCATCGTACTCTGTCACTCCGTTGTTGTAGTGAATCTCCACAGGGTATGCCCATTGCCCGGAGATATAAATCCGGTCTTTAACCTTGAAATCGACCACGGCATTCTTCCGGTCGAGCGATATCGCGATGATGTCATCGCGAACCGCTTTAGCGCTGGGATTGCCTGCGGCGTCTACGTTGCCATATTTATCAACATAGTCGAATATCGCCTCCCGCAGGTCCCGGATATCGTTCTTCGGGAACTCGAGCACACCTTCCGCTGTCGTCTGCCCGACGAGAGCCGACTGGTTGATGATCAGCGCCAGGAAGAAGAGCCCCACGGCGACCAGGAGCCCCATCAGCACGATCCACTGCCCCTCCTCGTTCATGCACGCCATAACAACACCTCCACCAGGACTGCCTGCGCCCGCTGCCCGTAGGGTTGACGTGGGCTAAACTGTTGATCCAGTTGCACCCACCGGGTCACCCGCACGGCTGATTCCCTGCCTGTCCAGGTCTCATCGGGTCCAACGAGTTGATGTTCTTCGATCCGATCCTCTTTTCGGTATGTAACGCTCGCGCTCATATGGAGGGTATCGAGATCTCCGCTCGTTTTCGCGTTGCAGTATTCCAGGAATTTGTCCTTGAATCCACCCCCATTATTTTCGTTGATAAATTCGACAAGCTGGTTCTTACCCCCCTCTCGATCCGGCGTATCCATCATCGCCAGAACATCACTACCGAGCTGCTCAAGCTGCATATCGGGGATGTGCGTATCCCCCTGTGTGTAGATGCTTGTCGTGCTGAGGATGAGGTATGCTGTAAGGAGCATGACGAGCCCTGCCGCGATCCCTTCCATGGTGTAGAGCTGCCCCGAATCGTTCACCATATGGCGACCTCCAGGACGGCGGGTTTCAGGTCGGGCCGGGTGACGTTTGCTGGATTGTAGTCATAGTAGTGGATGCCGGTGATGTTGGTCGCTGGAGGTTCATCCTCAAATTTGAACTCTACATCCAGGATGCTGGTCGGTCCGAGATTGAATAGAGATGTTGCAGGTGGTTTCAGGACGAGAGAGATACTTGACGAGACCCCAACGCCTGGTTCTGGCGAATAAAGAACAGGGTTATTGTCGATCCGCAGCGTGTAATAGTCTGTATCACTCTCGTCGTAGGGGAAGGGGATGCTCGAAGAACCTCGCCGGAACGTCACGCTCTCGAGCGTCGCGTACGATGCTGTTCCGTTCAGGAACTCCCCAAAATCCGTGATTGTTATATTCACGGGCTCGGCCCGCGGGTCGATCCGGTAGGCCGGATCGATGGACTGGTTGATCAACCGGTTGAAGTCGAATCGAACGGTAAAATTCCTGCTGGTTGAAGTATCCTCTGTGTCAGTTGTATACTGATCCTTGAAACTACCATCGATCACCGCCACGCCTGGCTCCTTTATCTTCACCACCCGGCGGATGTAGCCGTAGCCAGGTGGGGTGTCATCGCCGGTCGCATAGTTGTAAGTCCCTTCAGCGTCCAGGCTCCGGAGCGTTATGTTATAGGAGTAGGGGATATCGCCAAAGATCGCCTTGCTGCGGTAGTCCTCAGGATCGAAGAACGAGGTGTTGAAGAACTTCTCAATCTTTGTTGAGAGGAGGATGTTTGGTGCATCCCTCGATACCGCAAGACCGATGCGCTCGATCTCGTCTTTGTGGTTCTCATCGTAGGTCTCCCACGGCGGATCGACCGGCCAGCCCGGATCCTCGACGAGTATAACGCCCGTCCGGTAGGCTACCGCATCGTAATCGATGCCACTGCTCTGAAGCCCTGCAAGGAGCCCGGGAACCATGCTTGCCACCGCGATCAGGGCGACCATAAAGATCGTAAACCCGACAAGGAAGTCGATCGAGAACAACCCCTCGTCGTTCTTCAGCCCTATACGTCCACCTCCCCGGTATCCGCCCGGAAGACGAGAGTCTCCATCCCGGCGTCAGAGCGGGCCGTAACGGTATAGGCCCCCCCGGCAAGCACGATATCCACCGTATTCGCGTTGAGGCGCTCCAGCGCTGCCTGGATCTCATCTTCATGCATAGCGAGGATCTCCTCCGGCGAGAGGACTTCGGTCATATTCAACTCCTCTGGAGGTATGGGAGCAGGAAGCGAGATCTCCTGCCACCCTGACACACCGATGGTCAGCCAGCGCCCCCCGTCAGCGTCCAGGAGACCCATTGTCCAGGAAGAGGCGCGCCCTTCGAGGTTTACACGGTTCCCGATCACCTGATGGAGCGATGTGCCGCTGACGTTCAGACCGCCTTCGGCCCCGAGCAGTTCTAGTTCGGCGAGCGCCTCTGCCAGGGTGAGGCCCTCTGGCTCTGGCAGGTCGACGGGGGTGATACCACCACCGCCCGATGGCATCGGGGAGGCACCGAGACAGCCAGACGCCGTGCAGAAGATACAGACTGCGGCAAACAGTGCCAGAACTCTCCCGGCAAATCTCATGTAAAACATTCTTTTTACACGAGGGGATATTAATAATAATCTATATTGCACATTCCAGTATCCGCCGCGAAAACCGGATAAGAGATAGATGCAGAGTGTTACCGCATGAATTATACCGGGGTCTTCGCAAGCTCGTACTTCGGGCATTATACCTCTCATGCACTGGCCAGGTATTGGGGCTCTTATCGTAACATATAATAGAGATATCGTAGCAAGATCTCATACACGATGGATATGTGCAGCAACTCAGGTCCGGGCACGCCCGGAGAAGCACGCGACCGATTTGCCGAAGCGGTCGCGTTTCACGGCCACGTCTGTCCCGGCCTCGCAATGGGTTATCGGGCGGCGGAGATCGCCCTCTCAAGACTTCGCTCTGGCCGGTCGGAGGACGAGGAACTGGTCACGATCACCGAGACCGATGCCTGCAGCGTCGATGCCATTCAGGTTCTGACGGGCTGCACCGCCGGGAAAGGGAACCTGCTCTTCAGAGATCACGGCAAACAGGCGTTCACTTTCATCAACCGTAAAACCGGCGCAGCACTCCGGCTCGTGGCGAATCCGTCGTTTGATATTGAGTCGCTCGACCCCGAGTTTGCGCCGCTCCGGAAGCGTGTGATGCAGAGGGAGGCAACCGATTCGGAGCGCGCAGCATTCCAGGATCACATGAACCGGGTCGTCGATGCCATCCTTAAGGCACCGGATGACTACCTCTTCATCATCCGCCAGGTCGATCCAGTGATCCCCGAACCCGCCCGGATCTTCCGGTCGGTGCCGTGCGCGAAATGCAGTGAGATGACCGCCGAGTCCCGCATCAGGGTTGAGGAGGGAGAGTTTCTCTGTTACGCCTGTTCGAAGGACTACTCCAGGTGTCTCTGAGGGATGCCTCCCCATCACCGCACGATCTTTGTTATCGGGATCTCCAGGATGTCCTCGGCACCCGCGGCCTTGAGAGCAGGGATCAGGCTGTTGACAAGCCCTTTCTGAACCGCCGTCTGGATGCTGAAGAAGTCGATCCCGTGGAGCTGGCTGATGGTGGGCTTCTTCATCGCCGGGAGCACCTCGATGACACGCTCAAGAGCTGCCGCCGGCACATTCATCGTCAGGAGAACCTGGTGGCGCGCCTCGATCACGCCCATCAGCAGGGTTGCGATCTCGTCGATCTCCCGGCGCTTCTCCGGGTCGCGGAGCGAGTCGCGGTTTGCCAGAAGCGCGGTGTGCGACTCCATGATCTCTCCCACGATCTTGAGGCCGTTCTTCCGGAGGGTGCTCCCTGTCTCGGTGAGGTCTACTACCACGTCCATCAGGTCTGGAACCTTCGCCTCTGAAGCCCCATAGGATGGGAAGAGCCTGACCGGGATCCCCAGGTTCTCAAAGAACCGTTCCGTGACCCGGGGATACTCAGTCGTAACCCGACTGCCAGGCCGGATGGCGGTGACGTCTTCGATCGGTTCGTCACGGTGAACCGCGACCACGATCTTCACATTCCCCTCGCCGGTCTTGCTGTAGGAAAGGTTTGCAATCTCGACAACGTCAGCACCGCTCTCCTCAACCCAGTCAACCCCAGATATGCCGAGATCGAAGTAGCCCATCTGGACGTAGAGCGGGATCTCCTGCGGTCGGAGGATCTTCACCTTACCGATCCTCGGGTCATCGATCCTGGGGTTGTAATCGCGGTCGGTCCTTCTGACCTCGAGATCCGCCTCCTTGAAGACCTGGAGCGTCTGCGCTTCAAGGCTCCCTTTTGGGAGCGCAATCGTGATCATATGGAGTTTATCCTGCAGGAAAAGAGTTAAAGTTGATGCCACCTGACTTCTCAGTCTATGGTGTGAACTACGAGCCCTGAGAGTAGTTTCGGCTCGAACCATGTGGATTTTGGTGGCATGATGCCGCCTGCATCGGCTATCGCGAGCACCGTCTCGATCGGCACCGGCTGCATCGCCACGGCGAGGGCGTACTCGCCGTCATCCACAAGTCGCTCAAGTTCACGGAGTGGTTTTGCCCCACCCATGTAGTGGAGTCTTGCATCACCCCGGGGGTCGGAGATCCCGAACATCCCCTCCAGTATATCTTTCTGGAGAACGGAGACGTCGAGTGACCCTATCAGGTCGGTGGGATCAGCGATCGGTCGTGAGATCTCGTACCATGCTCCACCCAGGTATATGTGCATCACATGCTTCCCTCCAGCCTCAGCATCAAGCGGCGGGATCTGGTAGCCTTCGGCGTCGAGGTTCCCGTAGGGACGGACAGTCCAACCAGATTTGCGGAGTGCTTCGAGAAACTCAGAGGGGGTGGCGTATCTTCCAGGGTCGGTGACGAGTCTGCTGTAGCCGTGGATACGTACGCGGTCGTGGGGGAAGAGAACCACCATAAACCTCCCCGCCTCCTCCGTAAACCTCCCCTCGCGCCTCCGCAGCGCGGCCACGTTCACCGCGGATTTGGCCCGGTGGTGTCCGTCGGCGATATATGTCTCCGGCACATTCGAAAAGAGTTTTTCTAGATAAGATAGGGCAGCATCATCTGTGATCCGGTAGATCTGGTGCAGCACGCCAGATGCGGTCGTCGTGCTTCCGTCGGGTTGGACGTCCATTATAAGTGAGTGAAGGTGCGAGTAGATACCCTGGCGGTCGCGGTAGAGCAGGAATACAAGGCCGGTGTTCGCACCGACCGCATCAATGTGCCGAGTCCTGTCCTCCTCCTTGTCATAACGGGTGAGTTCGTGCCGACGGATCTTCCCGATCTCGTAGTCTTCCGTCTGGACGCAGCAGACCAGGCCGACGAACTCCTCGCCGTTCTGTACTGCCCGGTAGATATACATCCCCGGCGTCGGGTCGCGCTCCATCAGCCTTTCCGCGAGCATACCCTCAAAGACCTCCCGCGCCCGCTGGTAGACCCGGTCATCGTTTGGCGGGATGTCGGGAAGTTCGGCGTCCGGTCGGCTAACCCGCAGGAAACTCAGTGGGTTCTTCTCGATACATTCCCGTGCTTCTTGTGCCGTCACCACATCGTATGGTACGGATGGGATCTTCTCGGAGTACCGCCGCGCTGGACGGATCGCCGCGAAACGATAGATCTGAACCATGGATACCGTCACTCGTCTGTGCCTACTCTTTTGTTCCCTGAAGACTAATATTAGATAGGGTACCCTGGTGGAGTGTGGCCGCGTATGATGCCGCTTCAGTTAACAATCCTTCGGGCGCAGACTGCAGATATTCCGCAGATCGTGGCCATTGAGAGAGTGTCCTTCGTCGATCCCTGGGATGAGAGAACGCTCTTGGAATCTCTCAACTATTTCCCGGAGACGTTCTTTGTGGCGAAAAACAATGGGGATCTGGTTGGTTTCATCGCCGGCGGTATCGAGGACACAGGGGAAGGGGTTTACGGGCACATAATGAACTTTGCCGTTGCCCCCCGCTGTCGGCGCCGCGGTGTCGGGCGACACCTCCTCCGCCGCCTGGAGCAGGAGTATGCCATCCTGGGAGCAAACGGTGTCCAGCTTGAGGTCAGAGCCAGCAACACCGGGGCGCAGGAGTTTTACCACCGCCTCGGCTATCGTGAGGTATTCCATGTGGCATCCTACTACTCAAGCGGAGAAGATGCCATGGTCATGATGAAGTGGTTCCGCTTTTAGGTCTCCTGTCCGCGATCCAGATTTTATCTTGCGGGGTGAAGGGGGCGGAGCGAGAAGACCTCTTCTCCAGGGGGGTAGTTCACCTCTGTTATCCCCGCCCCAGGTTCTGGTGTGCCCGGGCCAGGTGCTGGGCTGCCAGCGCGCCGAGGAGTGAGAGTTCGCCGGCGAGGACCGCAGCAGCAACGATCTCTCCGAAAGCCCTTGCATTGGTTCCCGGAGGGTCACCGCCACCAGCGACTCCAAGCATTGCCAGACACTCGTGCTGGGTATCAACACCTGTTCCGCCGCCGACAGTCCCGACGGGGAGCGAGGGGATGGTGACCGAGACGTAAACACCGCCCTCAACCCGGTCGACAGTGGTTATTGCGGTGCTCCCCTCGACGACGTGGGCCGCGTCCTGACCACAGGCGATGAAGATCCCGGCAACCACGTTTGCCGCCTGGGCGTTGAACCCGAAGGATGCTGCCCGCGCTGAACCCACCAGGTTCTTGCGGTAGTTGACCTCGAACAGTGTCTCCGCATCGGTCTTCAGGAGATCCGCGATCAACGCTTCGCTGAGTCGCACTCCAGCAACCACGGTCTTCCCCCTGCCCTGTACGAGGTTGATAGCCGCAGGTTTCTTGTCGGTGCACATATTGCCGGAGAGGGAGACGAGTCTTGCGCCAGTCTCGCGCTCGATGAGTTCGCCCACTTTCTGGCTGGCGATCGTAACCATATTCATGCCCATCGCGTCCTTCGTGTCGAACTCGAGTCTGACAAAGACGCTTGTGCCGGTGATGTAAGTCCTGGCTTTAAGGAACTCCCCGTGCTTTGTGGTGCTTTCTGCAGCCTCCCGGATCTCGGTGGTGTGCGTATCCACCCAGTTTGCCGTCTCTTTCGCGTGAATGACATCACGGGTGGCAAAGACCGGTGCCCGGGTCATCCCATCGCGCATGATCCGGACATCCGCCCCACCCGCCCGGGTTATCAGCGAGCAACCGCGGTTCACCGAGGCGACAAGCGCTCCTTCGGTCGTCGCGAGGGGAATGTAGTATGACCCGCTGGCGTACTCGCCATGTACCACGAGCGGTCCTGCAACACCGACCGGAACCTGGACAGCGCCAATCATGTTCTCGATGTTGCGTTTCACGACCCGATCGATCCCTATTGTGAACGATCCAATCGCGGGAAGAGGTGTCCCGGTCTCGCCCTCGATGAACGCCCTCCGTACCCTTACGGCCTCTTTCGGTGGAAGTTCCTTCTCGAGCGCATATAGTTTGAGGGACCCGTCTTTCAGCCTCTCGATATACTCATCCATGAATAAGTATGAGATCTCATACGTAAAGATGGCGGGTGTGGAGTCCGTGGGTGAAGAACACTGGTGCCTGGTGGTGCCAAAACAGGAGGCCGAGGAGAGACGGCGCCGACTGCTTGAGGCAGGGCTCCTTGACCGGCGGTATAGGCCGCGTCAGGAGGGTGATACAGTCCTCCTCCCCCTGACGGATGGGGTTCCGGGTGCGGTGCTCCGGGAGTTTGAGGCGGTACCGGAACGTCCTGATCTACCCCGTCATGAGATCGTCGGTGGGATAGCCATAATGCAGGAGAACGATCCCGCTGGTGCCGGGCGCCTTCTCGCCTCAAGACCGTCGCTTCACACCGTGCTGTTCCCGGAGACCCCCGTCGAGGGTGAGTACCGGACCCGCAGGTTTGCCGTCCTTGCCGGTGTACCTACCACCCGCACACGGGTGACGGAGTACGGACTCCGTTTCGATGTAGACCTATCCCACGCCTACTTCTCCGCCAGGCTCTCCACAGAACGCCAGCGGGTTCTTGCGGCGATGGAGGAGGGTGAGCGGGTTCTTGATATGTTTGCCGGCGTGGGGCCGTTTGCAGTCACCCTGGCCCGGAAAGCGGATCTTGTGGTCGCGGCTGATCTTAACCCCGCTGCCGTGCATCTCCTGGTTGAGAACATCACCCTCAACCGGGTGAATAACGTCGTCCCGGTGCTTGCGGACGCCGGTCACCTTCCCCGGTATGGGTTTCGCCCGTTTGACCGGGTTATCATGAATCTCCCACTGGCCGCGCCGCGTTTCCTCCCTGAGGCCGCAGCGCTCTGCCGGGACGGTGGAACGATCCATCTCTATGCCCTGGAGGAGCAGGATTGGGAGTACCTCTCTCTGATCCGCGAGGTTACATGGGGCGAGGTTATCGAGCGACGGGTCAGGACATACTCTCCAGGTAAGTGGCATGCGGTATACGATATCACTCTGGAGGGGTAAGGAGGCCATCGAACCGGTAACTTCGGGTTGCTCTGCCCGGTTCGATAAGCCTCTCCCGGCACGGATCCCTGGTGAGTGCAATCGCCGCAGGCCGCCGTCCCATAGAGGTCGGTGGGGCCAGGCTTTTTGCGAGAGAGACTGTTCCAGTAGAGACATGGGGTTAGGACTGTCCAGTCCCTTCCCCGGCAGACCTCTACCGATTCTGATTCTCATTCGATACAGTGCCCATATGGAGAGAGTCTTTTCGGTAAATGTACCCCCTCTCTCGAAGGGAAACCCCTCGTTAGTCCAGGGCACAACTTCTCCCTGCCTATCGCCACGCGCTGCCTGCTTGGCGGCCGGGGTGGGGGGTTTTGTCATCATCCAGCGAAAGGCGTTCACCATGGAAAGCCTGTCGCGCAATAAGAGAGATGGGCTCTGACGTAGAACTATCAGATGATTGCGTATGGGTGGTTCGGAGGGTTCCTGGCAGGCTGAGGCTGGCCGGATTGTCGCGGCTCTTGACGGCGGCCGGGCGCGTGTCGACCTGGAGCGCTTGAGGCCTCCTGTCAACACCTACCTCGTCCGCTCGCTCGACAAAACGGCGCTCCGGTTCAGTCTTCCGCTCTTGCTAACGCCGCCTGCCGGCACGGTCGGTCACCCCGGTGCCGACGGGGCGGTTGGAGTCGTGATCGAGGTCATCAAGTCGGCGGTCCCGCTTGAACCCGCACTCGGCCCAATCGCCGGTATCGGGACGGAACACCCCGGCCATTGCCTGTATAACGTGGAACCGGTCACGTTGATCGCCTCACCTAGCGCCATCGGAACTGATCTCTGGCGGCCGGACGATGGTAACCGGATCGACGCCTCGGGGCTCCACCTGGTCGTCAGGGGCGCACTCCCTTACATGGGGCCGCCGGGGCCTGGCACGGAACGGGAGGTCACAGAACGCCTGAGCGCGCTCCTTGAGGCAGTAGATCGCGTTGCAAGCCGGGTGCCCGCCGGGGAGATTGCAGCGGCCTGTGCCCTCTCCCTCGACCAGAAAGCCCTCCGTCGTTCCCTGCCCGGGATGGGGCTTGTCACGTTCATCGCCGACGGCACGCGCCCGGCCCGCCGGTTCACGCGGTTTCGTGGTCACCATCGTATTGCAGGCCCAAAAGAGGGCGTTCACATCCCTTTCCGCTGCCCGCAGGAACTCGACCCGATCGAGGTTGAACTTGAGGGGAGCGGCCGGGTGGTGACGGGTCTTGGACTCCGGCGTAGAGAGGTCTTCGCGGTTGTCGGTTCAAACGCCGAGGGTAAGAGCACCCTCCTCCAGGCGATCGTTGCCGGCCAGGACGACCACGCCGCCGGGGACGGGCGTGAACTCCTGATCAGCGTCAACGGGGTTGTGGGTGCGGAGGCAAACGAGCAGGAACTGGTGGGTGCGGACGTCAGCCTCTTCTTCCGCAGCCTCCCGCCCGGTCTCTCAGGCGACCCCCGGGCGGCCTATGGCCGCGGGAGCGGATCCCTCGTGATGGCGGAGAAGATACAGGCCGCGCTCCGTGCTGCTGCGCCCCTCCTCATCATAGACGAAGACCGCGCCGCGACCAACCTGCTGGTCCCGGGCTGCCTCCAGAGCGGTGAGGTGACACCGCTCTCCACGCTTCTTGCCACAAGACGCCAGGCGGTCGGGGAGACGACGATCCTGTTTGCCGCCTCCTCGCTTGACATCCTGATCGCCCAGGCCGACAGGATCCTGCTACTCTCCGGCCACGAGGCACAGGCGCTCGATCCCCTGGAGTTCCGGCGGCGACTGGAGAGTCATCTTGATAGGGTGCGAGAACTTCTGGCAGCGCGGGGGAGACCGGGCGGCCGCTGAGACCGGGTTTGCCCGGCGGAAGGTTGTATCATGGTATTCAGGTCTCGTTTATCCGGATAACGTGGATGGATTCAGGCGCAAACGAGACAACAACATGGCTGCCTTCCTGGAGATCCAGATCGTCCGCCCTCTTCCAGGAGAGGAGAGATGAGAGCATAAATCCGCAGTCGACTGTAACACTGCTGAAAGGGCCCCGCGGCACTATGGAGATGACTGTGCCCTGGAGCGTGTTCCCGTCCGGGTTGGCCACCTTTCTCTCCACCGGCGCGATCCGCATATCCTCCGGCCTGATGCAGAGGGCGACCCTCTCACCGGTGCCAAACGACGACCGTGCCCTGACCTGAGTGCCGCCGACATCGATGGAGACTGCCCCTCCATCATCCCTCCTCACGACCACCCCTTCCAGGATGTTCTCTATGCCAACGAATCTGGCGAGATCCCGGGTTGCCGGGAGGGTGAAGACCTCTCTTGGCGTCCCGACCTGAGCGAACCTGCCGTTCATCAGCACCGCTATCCGGTGGGCGAGTCGCTGCCCCTGGTACATGTCGTGGGTTGAGAAGAGGATCGTTGTGCCGAGTTCGCGGTTGATCCGGATGACCAGTTCCTCTATCTTCTCCACCGAGACGGGGTCCAGGTTTGCGGTCGGTTCATCCATCAGGAGGATCTCTGGTTCGATCACCATCGCCCTGGCGAGAGCCACCCGCTGCATCTCACCGCCGGAGAGTGTCCGTGCCAGTCGCTCCTCGTAGCCGGCAAGCCCCACCACATCGAGAGCTTCCCGGACCTTCTTAATGACGGTTGCCCTCTCCACCCCCCGAAATCTGAGTCCGATGGCGATGTTCTCGGCGACTGTTGTGTTAAAGACCGCGGGTTTCTGGAATACCATCCCGATCATCCGGCGGATCATGAGGCTCTGCTCTTTGCTGGCGTGGATATCGATCCCGTTGATCCGGATTGTCCCTGCTGTCGGGTTGTCCAGGAGGCCGATCAGACGCAGCAGGGTCGATTTTCCGGCCCCGCTCGGCCCGATGATGGCAAAGATCTCCCCCCGCTCCACCCTGGCGCTGACACCGTCGAGCACCCTCTTACCGTCGAACTCTTTTGAGACTCCATCAAGTTCAATCATGGGTTTCTACCCTGTTGCAGCGTTGATATGACGAGATTGACCCCGAGGGCGATGGTGAGCAGGACGATCCCGAGAGCGATGGACTGCGGGATGTTGCCCATCGATGTCTCAAGCGATATCGCGGTGGTCAGGACGCGGGTTGAACTCTTAAAAGAGGACGCCGCTATGTTGCCGCCGACAAGGATGGCCGCCCCGACCTCGGATATCGCCCGACCAAACCCGACCGCGACGGCCGCCAGGATCGCGAACCGCGCTTCCTTCATGATGTTTATGAGGAACTGGAACCGGGTAGCCCCGAGCGAGGTAAGGGTGTCCCTGATGACCGGATCGACCCCAGAAAGCGCGGATATTGTGAGCCCGGTCATGATCGGTATGATGAGGACTGTCTGTGCGATGATCATGGCGGTCGGCGTGAAGAGCAGTCTTAAGAATCCGAGTGGTCCGGCGCGGGAGATGAGCAGGAATATCAGGAGCCCTACGATGACCGTCGGGAGAGAGTAAAGTGTCTGGATCAGGTTGATGATACTCCTTCTCCCTCGAAATTTTCCGAAGTTGATCGCCGCCCCGAGCGGGAGAGCGATCAGCGAGGCAATGATGGTCGCGGTGAGCGATATGATGATGCTTCGCACGGCAATGGCCATAACGTCAGGATCGAGCGTTACGATTAGCCTGATCGCCTCGATGAACCCCTCGATGATCTCGTACATGCCTTGCACCCGATCGTGTTACCTCAGCGGCAAAAAACCAGATGATCCCCGGCCCCGGTGCCAGAGGCACGTCAGTGAAGATAGGAGGTTCAATCTCATGCAAAAAGGGGTGGATTTGACCGGATCAGAGGACCGGGTCTTTCACTTCGGCCTCAGGCACACCGATCTTCTCCCAGGCGTCCTTTGCGGCGTAGAACAGTGGTTGGCCGTACTCCGCGACACCGAAGGAGGCGATCTCTTCCTGCACCTCATCGGAGATCAGGAAGTTGATCCAGTCCTTCGCCAGCGTGCTGTTGATATCCGGGTATTTCTCCGGGTTGATCTGCATGGCGGAGTAGACGTTGAGCAGGATATCACCCTCGTCCACGAGGGTCACGAGGTCAAGGTCACGCTGGTAGGCGAGGAAGGTGCCGATGTCTGAGAGAGTGTAGCCCTGCAGCTCGTTTGCCATCTCAAGGGTTGCACCCATGCCGGTCCCGGCCTCGCGGTACCAGTCGCCGGAACCCCGGATATCTGTCGAGTAGTTGAACCCGGCAGCCTTCCAGATGGCCTGCTCCTTCGAGTGCGTGCCTGACGCGTCACCGCGTGAGACAAAGACCACACCCGGTTCACCTGCCATGCCTTTCTCGCGGATGGTCTTAAACGCTTCTTCGGGTTCCATGCCCTTTATGCCTGCAGGATCGGATTCGGGCCCGACAATGATGAAGTAGTTGTAGGCAAAGACGCGCCGGTTGATGCCATAACCATCGGCAATGAAGGCATCCTCACGCGGACGGTCGTGTACCATCAGGACATCTACGTCGCCCCGCTGCCCGTACTCGATCGCCTTGCCGGTGCCGGCGGAGATGATCAGGACCTCGGCGTTGTACTCCTTCTCAAACATGGGTTTGAGGTGATCGAGGAGTCCGGTGTCGTAGAGACTCGTAGTCGTGGCGATACGAAGTTGCTGCTTCTCTGCAGGGGGTTGCCCGGTACAGCCGCAGATCAGCAGGATGGCGACCATGACAGCCGCAACGGCAAAGATGGTTCTCTTTTTCATCATGTCTATCAGAGGGGTTTATTGTACTACCTACATTTAAATACGCGTGTTTTGTGTTAATCTGTGTTCAATTTAGTTAACTGGGCTTCATAATAGGCTGAGTAAATGTGATCCAATTACCCTGGGGTGAGACCGCCTGAGATCATCCCACCACGATATCGCGGTAGACCCCATCCTCCTCCTCTACATAGAGGATCGCCTCACCTCCAACAAAGGCGGGTTTCGGGAACTTTTTAAGGCTGACGAGACCTTCGCTGACGGTAACACCATCGCGGGTCATTACCCGGTCGACGCCTGAGGCGAGGATCGCGGCCACCGTTGAGGTTCCGTGCAGGCTTCGTGTAGTCCCTTTCTGGACAAACCGCCCGTCATTCCCGGATGCCGCGAGGCAGACACCCGCCAGCGCCCCGATAACCCCGTCTTCGGTGCCGCCAAGTCCTTCGAGGAGTATCCCTGCGCGGCGGGCGAGCGTGCGCGCCAGTTCCTGCGTCACGATCTCTCTCTTTGCGATGAAACCGAAGCGGGGGGTCTCCTGCACGATCTGTCGGTCGGTGGCGAGACAGATGCCTGGGTCGCTTCCCTCGATAAAGTCTGCGAGAAGGAGTTCCTTTGCTGTCGCGAATAGATCATCGGCCGTAACTTCATTCTCTCCATCCAGTATGTGGATGACCGCGGCGCTGTTGTGTGAGGTATAGGGGATGGTGGGATGGATAAATAGCTGGTGCCGTGTCACCCCGAAGACTGCACAAGACCGGGAAAGTTCTGCTGCAATCGCGCGTGCGAGTCGTCCGGTGCCGCGGGACTCGCGGGTGTCGGTATCGTCAATGCCTATGTAGATGGTCATTGGTATCGCTCGTCTGCCATACCGGTCGGTTTTGGGAGGAGAATAAGGCTTCTCCTCTGTTCAATCCTGGAAGTTACGCCCGGATCAGGGTGCCGACCCGTTCCCCGTTCACGGCCTTTGTGACGTTCCCCGGGATATGAGCGTTCACCACTTTGATCTCTCTGACGTAAACGGCGTCCCTGAGAAGTTCGACCGCCATCGGTTCGAGCACCATATCTTCCATCTCCATCTCCAGGAGTTCGTCGGCCGTGATCTCCGGGATGAGCTCGGCATCAGGATTCTCAAAGGGGTTCTCGGCGTAGAGACCGTCCACGTTCTTTCCCAGAATGCAGTTCTTCGCGCCGACCACCTCTGCCATCAGGAAGGCGCCGGTATCCGTCCGGTGTGGTGGGATGCTTCCAAGTTTTGGGGGATGTTCGTAGAGTCCGTAGGGTGGTGTGCCCTGAACGACCGGGAGCATCCCGAGTGAGATAAGTGAGGGCAGACTCAGGAGGTCGTCGGTATGGATCCGAACGCCGTTGTATTTCGAGAAGAGGATGGAGATCATGACAGCGTTCTGCTCGCTGATCTTGCCCGCAAGTTCCGCAAGCACCCCTGTTGGCATACCGAGGTCGATACCGACGTCAAGTATGTGGCGGACGCGGGCGCCGCCGCCGGTGGCTACAAGGATCTTATGTTGCCTGGATAGTTCCCCTATCTCCTCGATCAGCGGGTAGACTACCTCCCGGCCGTAATCGATGACGCCGTGGCCACCTATCTTGATCACGTTCAGGTCAGGCATGATCCGTATCGTGGGACCAGATGTCCTGCGGAGCAGCCCCCGTCTGACCAGACTCTCGCCGCGTAGCCTCGATTCAATCTCAAACCGTTCCGCCATGGTCTTTCCTCCAATCTATATGATGGGAAAAGGCTAAATATCTTTGGCGTATATCTGCTGTTATACCAGTTGGTATGAGGTGAGATGCATGAAGATCTATGTACGTGAACGCCAGAAGGTTGGCACCGGTGTGAAACAGCCAAGGTTCCGCATCGTTGCTATCGTTGAAGAGCAGGGCGAGCGGAAGCGCCTGAAGGTTGAGGGGACGCACTTCCGGAAGGTTGAGATCGAGCAGATTGCAAAAGATATCGGGGCGGAGGTTGTCTACCTCGAGGCGATGCCCGAAGAAGAACGCGGCGAGATGAAAGCAGAGGCGGCATAACTCCCCGGCCGTCATATTTTTCTACCGCGTCATGAGAGATGATGCGATCAGATGACCAGAGATGAACACGACGATATCATTGATGCGGCTATAAGGATCCTTCTTGAGGTGGATCGCTGCATAACCGTCGGGTTTTCCCCGGACGGCATCTCCATACGTTTCCCCACGACCAGAAAACTTGCCGAGTTTCTGGGGATCCCGCATTACTACGTCCTCCCAAGGTTCGGGGAGATGGAGCGAGACGGCCTGATTCGCCGCGTGGAGCGGGTCGGGATCTCCACCACAGCAGCGGGGACGGAACGTCTACTCTCTATTATGGCGGAGCGATACAGCGAGCGTGCAGAAGATTTACTTGGCCGGGACATATTTGCGGTGCTTCGGCGGAAGGCCGGGAGTCTGCCGGGATAGGGTGAGCGGGTCTGGAACCAGAAGATCAAGGATCTTCAGGGGTTTCTTCGGGCGTCCGGCAGGAGATCCCATTACCAGGTTCCCGGCGAGAAACTTCCACTGAGGTCTCATCAGCGTCACGTGCAGAGCTTGCCCCCGGGACCATCAGCATGCACCGCCCCCCCCGAGGAGGGGTGTGTGATGCGGTCAAAGAAAACCACTCACCGGTGGCAATTTGGCGGTCTCCGGGTGTGTTGCCGGGGGAAAGTGGAGGGTTTATAGTCCAGATCGTTGATCTCCGTCTCTCCGTACGGCCTGCCGGGAGAATCCATAACCTCAAAGACCCATGCAACCAGATAGAGGGGAGAGCACCATGGCGGAGAGCACCGCAACAGAGGAGAGTGGTATCAGGTTTACCATTGAGGAGGTTGCCGGCGCAGTCGGTGATTTCGGGACGATCTTTCCCATACTCCTTGGAGTCGCTATCGTCTGCCCGGACGTGAACGTAAGCCATTTCTTCCTCTTCATAGCCGCCTGGTACATCATCGCCGGACTCTACTACCGCCTCCCGATCCCGATCGAGCCCATGAAGGCCATCGGTGCCATCGTCATCGCCGGAGGGCTCTCCGGTGGAGAGATCGTGGCATCGGGTATCGTCGTCGGTGCGCTCTTCCTGCTGCTCGGGCTTTTCGGCGGCATGACCTGGCTTGCGGATCGGATCCCCAAAAGCGTCATCCGGGGTGTTCAGGGGGCTCTTGCACTCCTCCTCCTCAGGACGTCGCTTGACTACATCCTCGCCGACGCCCTGTTTGCGGCTCTCTCCATCGGGATCATCCTGGCATTCTTTTTTGCCTCGCAGCGCACCCGGATCCCGGACGTCTCCGCTCTGATTGTTATACTGATCGGACTTGGTGTGGGTATCGTCACACAGGGGATGCCGCCGTTCAGGTTGATTTCCCTCCCCCCACTCATCATCCCGCTTCCTTCAGACTTTGTAGCCGGCACATGGGAACTTGCCATCCCGCAGATCCCGCTCACCCTGACAAACGCCATCCTCGCTACATCCCTCCTCACCTACGACCTCTTCCCGAAGAAGGGCGTGGACCCTGACCGCCTATCCCGGACGATCGGTGTCATGAACCTCATCTCAACGCCGCTTGGGGGTTTTCCGATGTGTCACGGTGCCGGAGGGCTTGCCGCCATGTACCGGTTCGGTGCGCGAACCGGGGGGGCAAACATAATCGCCGGGGTCTTTATCCTCATCTTTGCCGTCGCCTTCGCCCCGCCTGAGGTGCTGACCCTGATCCCCCTCGGGGTCTTTGGCGCGCTACTGGTCTTCGTGGCGATAGAACTGGGGAAACACAGTATAAAGACCGGGTCGTATGCCGTCACCGGTGTCATAGCCGTCCTCACCCTGCTGATCGGGCTTACGTTCGCGTTCATTATAGGGATGATCATGGCTTACGTCCTGCAACGGTGGCAGCAGCAGCCTGGAGGCTGAAGTTTCATCACCTCATGGGGGAAAGATGATTGAACCATACATGGATACCGTCACAGTCCTTGGTCTTTTAGCCGGAACGTTCACGACGCTCTCGTTTGCCCCGCAGGCCATAAAGGCATGGCGCAGTCGTTCGACCGCCGACCTCTCGTTTGCGATGCTCCTTCTCCTCCTGGCCGGAGTCCTGCTCTGGTTCGTCTATGGGGTGGCGAGGGGGGATATCGCCATAATAGTTGCAAACGGTGCCACCGCCGTCCTTGTTGCCTTCACTCTCGCGCTGAAAGCGCAGAACGGATGACGTGGATCGCGTCTTCTCTCACGGAGATGTTGACCCGAACCCCCGGCGAAAGCCCGAGATCCCGCACCGACCGCCGGGTCATGACCGCGGTCAGTTCCATACCCGCATCCACCAGGACGTCGGTCACAGGACCGTTCTCGATGATCTGAATGATCGTCCCGCTCATCTTGTTTGGGGTGTTGGGCAACCGGTCGTCGCCGGGGGCGACGATGAGGTCGTCGGCACGGATGCAGAGACAGACCTCCTCTCCCACTGCAGCGTCTGTCAGCGCCTCAAACCTCAACCCACCTGCATCCACCGTTGCATGCCCGCCATCGTTTGCCATCACCACCCCGTCCAGGATGTTTTCAACCCCGATGAAGGCTGCAACCTCACGGCTCCCCGGGGCGCTCAGAACAACATCGGCCTCGCCCTCGTCGACGAGGCGGCCGTCGATGATGACTGCCATCCGGGTTGCAAGCATGTGCGCCTCCCTGCGGGAATGGCTGACGTGCACGATAGTGAGCCCCTCGTCCTGGTGGAGTCGCCTGAGGTCGGCGATGAACCTTTCCTGGGTTACGGGGTCGAGCGCCGAGAGCGGTTCATCCAGGAGGAGGATATCCGGTTTGACAGCGATGGCTCTTGCGAGTGCCACACGCTGCTGTTCACCCCCTGATAGGGTTCCCGGGTAGCGGTAAGCCAGGTGTTCGACCCCGAACCTTTCGAGGAGACCGGCGACTCTCTCGCGTGCTTCATGCCTGTGCAACCCCCGGGCGCGAAGACCGTAGGAGACGTTGTCGATGACGGTCATGTTCGGGAAGAGCGAGTAGTCTTGATAGACAAGACCGATCCCCCTACGTTCCGGGGGTAGGTCGGTGATCTCCTGCCCCCGGAGGAGGATGCGGCCGCTGTCCGGCCTGTGGAGACCGGCAATCGCCTCGAGGAGCACCGTCTTTCCCGCGCCAGAGGGGCCGATGATGAAGTAGTAGTCGCCCCGGTTGATCGAGAGACTGATCTCCTTCAGGGAGAACGACCCCAGCCTGAGCGATACCCGATCAAACGCGATCATCGTACCTCCCCAGGTATCCGGTCAACCTCCGCAGCAGGTAGAATACGCCGAGACTGACCACTATGACCACAAATGCGATGCTCCTGCTCGTGCGGATACCGGATGTGGTAAACGAGTAGTAGATCAGCGTCGATATGATGAACGGGTAGTATGCGATCATGACCACGGCGGCAAACTCCCCGATTGCCCTTCCCCAGGCAAGGATTGCCCCGTTAAACAGATGCCGCAGGCTAAGAGGGAGGGTGACCGTTCGGAAGGTGGTGAACGTCCCGGCGCCGAGGGTGCGGGCGACGTTCTCAAGGTGGAGGGGGACCTTCTCAAACCCTTCCCGCATGGTGTTTACAAAGAACGGCGAGGCGACGAAGAGCATCGCGACGACCGTGCCGGGGTAGGCGTCCTCGAATGCAAGTCCGATCTCGGCGAGCGGCGCGCCGAGCCATCCCCTCCGCATGAAGAGGAGGTAGACGAGCAATCCAGCAACCGTGTGTGGCAGGATGAGCGGGAGGTCGACGATGCTCTCAACAACTCCCTTAAACCTGGATGGGGGAGCCCGGGCGAGGACGTATGCAAGCGGTGTTCCGAAGATGATGAGGAGAAGGACGGCGTTTGCCCCCGCAGAGAAGGTGAGGAGGATCGAGCCGAGCACCCCTGACGATGCCGCAACCTCGATGAGGTGGAGCGGGTCTCCAAGTTCGGTTATCGTGATGTTGGCCAGTGCAAGAACCGTGAGCCCTGCAAGAACCGCACCCAGGATGCAGAACGAGACGATACAGAGGTCTACCTGCCGCCTCCCGCGCACCCTCCAGCGGGAGGGTGGCACCTCCCCCTCGACCGAATCGCTCTCGATCTTCATACAGGCCACCTCTCTACTGGTGCTCAATCCCCGGCAAGTTCGCGGACTTTTGCGATGTTCCCGGCATCGTCCCGCCTGGCGTCGACCGGCGTCTCGCAGATCAGGGGAAGACGTCGGATCTCCGGGTTGCGGAGGATCCCCCGAAACCCATCCTCTCCTATGGATCCAAGGCCGATATGCTCGTGTCGGTCAAGTCCGCTCCCGAGATCCCCCTTGCTGTCGTTGAGATGGATGAGATAGAGGTTGTCCAGGTCGATTCGTTCATCGATCTCTGCAACGACGGCATCGACCCCCTCCGCGGTCCGGAGGTCGTAGCCTGCGCCAAACGCGTGACAGGTATCAAAACAGATCCCGAACTCTCCCCTATCATCCAGCCCATCATATATCAGCGCGAGATCCTCGATCCTCGTCCCAACGCTGTTCTTCTCCCCGGCGGTGTTCTCGAGGAGGAGCATCACCCCCGCATCCCCGGTTTCATCAAACGCACGGTTGATCGCGGCGATGACCCGTTCCCGTCCTTCTTCGATCCCGGCGCCGCGGTGGTGTCCAAGGTGGGTCACAAGATAGGGTATACCGAGAAAAGCACACCGCCTGAGCTCACCGGCAAGCGCAGCGACCGACTTCTCATAAATGGCATCGTCGGGTGAGGCCAGGTTCGGGAGGTAGGGCATGTGGTCAAATACCGGGCCGAGCCCCGATGACCTCACCGCCGCCCGGAACGCGTCGACCACGTCCACATCGAGGTCCTTAGCCCTCCAGCCTCTCGGGTTCCGGGAGAAGATCTGAAACGTGTCACAACCCGCATCGCGGGCACGGTCGACCGCACGATCGATCGACCCGGCGATGGAGATGTGGCATCCAACCAGCACCATACCGTAGTCTCTCAACCCTTGAGCGTTTAGGCCTTCCCACGCAGAACTTCCCTGAGCACCGCCGCCCCGAACTCCCGGGTACCGGCGTTACCGCCCAGATCGCGCGTCCGGATGCCAGCGTCAAGCACCCTATCAACGGCCGCCTCGATGACCGCCGCCGATTCCGGATCGCCTATATGGGCAAGGAGCATCGCCGCGCTCCTGATCGCTGCAATGGGGTTTGCTGTATCCTGTCCAGCTATATCGGGGGCGCTCCCATGGACGGGTTCAAAGAGTGCGTGCCGCTCCCCTATATTGGCGCTAGGGAGCATACCAAGCCCGCCCACCAGGTAGGCTGCGGTATCGGAGAGGATGTCGCCGAAGATGTTGGTCGTTACAACCACGTCGTAGCGCTCCGGGTGCATCAGGATGTCAAGGGAGAGCGCGTCGATGAAACGCGCCGTGCAGGGAACCCCAGCCCTGGCAGCCTCCCTGGTGCAGATATCGACAAACAGACAGTCCGACTTCAGGACGTTTGCCTTGTTGCCGATGGTGAGGTGGCGGCGGGACTTCGCAAGGTTGCAGGCGTAGCGGGCAATCCGCTCGCTCCCCCGGCGGGATACGACCCGGACGGTGCAGGCACGATCGGGTTCGGTCCACTCGATCCCCGAGTAGAGACCCTCGGTGTTCTCCCGCACTATGACGATATCGACCCCTTCACCCCGTATCGGGCGGACGTTTGCGTAGAGGTCGAGAGCCCGGCGGATCTGCAGAAGAACGCTCCTGTAGCCAGGGTCGGGCGGCGTTGTGATGGCGCCAAAGAGGATGGCGTCCGCCGACTTCAGGTCGGCGATCGTCTCCTCGTCACAGGCACTCCCCGTCCGCTCCCAGCGGCCGTAACCCACCTCGACATCGAAGAACTCGAGATCCGGGCGCAAGGCTGCGAGGATCTCGCGGGCGATCGGGACGACCTCGTGCCCTATACCGTCGCCCTCAACAACCGCTACCTCTGTCATCCCCTCTCCTCCATGTGGTTGCAACCAGTCTCACGGCCTCCACCATATCCCATGCCGACGCACCCCAGTGGACAACCGCACCGAGAAGGCCGTTCCGGAGGCCGACACCAGCCCGCTCGCTCCGGCAACACCGGGCGATGAATGGTTCGGCCTTCACAGCCTCGAGCGGGCAGATGTTATCCACCAGGATCACAGAGTCATCGTAACACTCCTTTATCAGTTCACGTCCGGTCATGCACGCCGCGACGCGGTCGCCGGGGCGGAGTCGGTCAGCGTCAATTGTGCGCGGGAACCCGGCCGCACGGCAGGGGTAGACATCGGCGCCGATCTCCCTGATGTCACGGACATGGTGCTCGAAGACCACCTCGAGGTCGCCGAAGACCCCGGTTCTCTCGAGGTCGGTGAGCGTGGCCGAGAGGTGGGGCCGTGGCGGTGTGATGTCGTAGACGTGGATGCGAAGGAAACTTGAGAGGTCCGGGTCGATGACAAACGTGGTCTGCTCGCCGTAACCGGAAAATATGGTACACCGGTAGCCTGACCTCATAGCCTCGGTCACAAGGAAAGTTCGGTCCTGGACGTTCACGGGTTCCGGGTAATGGTAGACCTCATCACCGGCGGCAAGCACACGGCTGGAGAGCACCGTCCGCAGCAGCCCGGTATATTCTGTATCGGTCTTGACCTCGACGACCTCTGTGCCCTCCGGGGTCTCACGGACGATGTAGCGTGTGAGGAAGTAGGCCTTATCCCTCCCACAGGGGGTGCCGTTTGCAACCCCTACAAACTTGCAGTGTGGTGGAAATATCATCTGGACGCCCTCCAGAAATCTACCAGTCCGCCGGCCCGGAGGATGGCAAGCATCCTCTCCGAGAGCGGGCGAGCGGGGTAGCGTTTTCCGTCCGCCTCCACCCACCCCTCTTCCAGGTCGAAGGCGACCCGGGCACCATCGGTGCAGGGAACCCTCGCCTCGATCACCGGCAGACCAACGTTGATGGCGTTACGAAAGAAGATGCGGGCAAACGATTCCGCAACGACCCCGACCACCCCGGCCTCGCGCAGGGCGATCACCGCCTGTTCCCTGGACGACCCGCAACCCATGTTCCGCCCGGCGACGATGACCGAACCGGGGAGACGGCCTGCAAGCGTTGGATCCAGGTCCTCAAAGACATGCTCCGCCCAGACCGAACGGTCTTTCGTCCGGAGGTAGCGGCCCGCGATGATGAGATCTGTGTCGATATCGTTCCCGAGGCAGACCGCAGGTCCTGCTCCCTGCATCAGGCCACCTCCGGGACGGCTATCTCGCCGGCGAGCGCGCTTGCGGCGGCCGTTGCGACCGACGAGAGGTAGATCTTGCCGCCCACGCCCATCCGATTCTTGAAGTTCCTGTTGGCGGTGGAGAGACAGACCTCCCCTTCCCCGAGCACCCCTGCATGTGCCCCGAGGCACGGACCGCACCCTGGTGGGCCGACCGCGCAGCCAGCATTCACTATATCGGCGAGGATGCCTCTCTCGATCGCCCGCGAAAGCACCGCACGCGATGCAGGGAATACCAGGGTGCGGACGGCCACCTTCTTACCGCGGACGATACGGGCAAACCGCTCCAGATCCTCGTAGCGGCCGTTTGTGCACGTACCAACGAAGACCTGGTCGAGGTGTGTTCCAGCGACCTCTTCAGCCTCAAGGACGGTGTCCACCCGGTGCGGGACGGCGACGAGAGGGACGATATCATCGAGATCGAGATCTAGAGTACGCTCGTAGCGGCAGTCCTCCACGACCTGTGATGAGGCTTTAACCCCGTAGCCAGCAAGGTAGCGGAGGGTGAGATCGTCGGCGTAGAACATCCCGGTCTTCGCCCCCGTCTCGACTGCCATGTTGCAGAGTGTCAACCGCCCGTCCATCGAGATCCCTCTTACCCCCTCGCCGACGAACTCCAGCGCCCGGTAGGTCGCGCCTTCCATCCCCAGTCGGGCGACGTAGGTAAGTGCCAGGTCTTTTGGCTCCGCGGCGCCGGAGAGGTTGCCGGAGAGGTTGACCGCGATCGTCTCGGGGACGCGGAACCAGGTGCCGCCCGATGCCCAGATCGCCGCCATATCGGTCGCGCCAACCCCCGTGGCGAACGCTCCAAAGGCGCCCGCGGTGCAGGTATGAGAGTCGGCCCCGACGACGATCATCCCCGGTCGAACAAGGCCTTCGCTCATCACCTGGTGGCAGATCCCCTCTCCGACATCCGAGAGCGGTATCCCGGAAACCCGTGCATACGCCCGGAGTTCGGCCTGGAGCGTCGCTGTGGTCCCCGTGTTGGCCGGGACGATGTGGTCGAAGATCAGGCGGAGACGTTCGGGGTGGGGGAGCTGTTCCACCCCCATCTCGTGGAGCGCCTCCCGGGTAAGGACGCCGGTGCCGTCGTGGGCGAAGGCGAGATCGACATCGCGGTCGACGTATGCCCCCGCCGGTGCGCCAAGTATCCGTTCCGATAGTGTGCTCACCGGCCGCCCCCCTCTCTTACCTGCCGCAGGAGGTCGCAGAGAACCTCGCGGGTGACACAACATTTCCCCTCGCTCTTCTGCTTGACCTGCTCGAGAACCCAGGTGGCTTCATCATCGGAGAGTTCAAACCCGTAAGCCTTTGCAACGTGTTCGAGCGCCTTTCTCCCGCTATGTTTCCCGAGCACGAATCGGCGTTCACTGCCCACCAGTTCGGGAGGTACATACTCGTAGGTCGCCGGGTCACAGAGGATCGCGGCGATATGGATCCCGCTTTCGTGGGCAAACGCGTTCTCGCCGACGATCGGGTGCATCCGTTCCGGCGTTATGCCAGAGCATCGTGCGACCAGCCTGGAGATCTCCTGCAATCGGGAGAGGTCGTAGCGCTCGACCCCACCTTTAAAGTGCAGGGCAACGAGCACCTGTTCGAGCGCTGCGTTCCCGGCACGCTCACCGATGCCGTTCACGGTGGTGTGGAGCTGGAACGCCCCGGCGGCCGCGGCGGTGATGGTGTTTGCCGCTGCAAACCCGAGGTCGTTGTGGCAGTGGACACAGAGCGGGAAGGGCCCGGCATCCAGGATCCTGGAGACAACGGAGTGGGTTTCGAGCGGGGTGAGGCAGCCGACGGTATCGGCGAAACTGACGAGAGTGGCGCCGCGCTCGATCCCCCTGCGGTACATATCAATAAGAATCTCCGGGTCAGTCCGTGAGGCGTCTTCGGCAGCAAGCCGGATCTGCACTCCATGGTCGGCGGCGAACTCCACCATATTAAGGGCATCCTCGATCACCGCCTCCCGTGGCTTGTGGTACTTGTGCCGGACATGGAGGTCGGAGATCGCGACAAAGATACTGACCATATCCACGTCGCAGTCGAGCGCCGCCTCGACATCGGGTTTTAGCGCCCGTGCCAGGCAGCAGATCCGGGCATCCAGGCCACTTCTGGCGACGGCCGCGACACATTCTTTCTCCGCCCGGGAGACGACGGGGAACCCGGCCTCGATCACTTCCACGCCGATCTCGTCGAGCGATTGCGCGATTGCCATCTTCTCATCACAGGTAAACGAGACGCCAGGAGTCTGTTCCCCGTCTCGCAGCGTAACATCACAGATCTCGATATTCCATGGTAACATGTCGTCCACCTTCCGGGCAGACACCTTCGATCACCACCGTCCGGGGACCGTCCTCCGGGAGGACGAGTGCGCGGCGAAGCGCCGTCGCGTCATCGGCAGCGCAGACAACCGGTTCTGCCCAGGCGATGTAGCGAAGGATCTCGGGGATGGGGTGACCGCCGGTCATCCCCATCCGTCTGTTCGCAAATACGATACAGAGGAGCGGAAGTCCACTTTCGTAGACATCGATGAGGGCGTTTAGCCCCGAATGCAGGAGCGCGTAATCCCCGACGAGCGCTACCCCTGGCCCGGTCGCCGCGACGGCTATCGACGAACCGAGACCGTAGGTGGCAACACCGATGCGGTAGGGCGGGTTCATCGCCAGGATGCTACACCCGGCGTCGCAGACCACCCGCATCCCGCGCTCTTGAAGGATACGGAGAGCCGGATGAAACGGGCAGTCTCTGCAGAAAGTTCGCGAGAACCCGCGGCTTGAGAACCGCTGCGGCTCCACCCTAACGTCTGGAGGGGCGAGGAGACGGTGCTCCCGGAGGAAGGGGCGACCCCTCTCTTCGGGGAATGAGGCGGGCACATCCGCATCCGTCGGGGGTGGGTAGGCGATGACAGGACGGAACCTGTTCAGCGGCGACGATCGTGCCCAGGCAAACATCGCAGCAGTCCGCCGGTCAGCGGCCTCTGCCCGGCCAGCCATCGTGAGATCAGGGTCAGCCAGGCTTCCCTCCAGGTCATTCCGCTGGATGAAGGGCTCTGAGACGTCAGCCTCCAGAAGATCGGGGGTGACCCTGAGTATGGCCACCCGGGCGAAGGTCTCCGATGCCTCAAACGCCGCCTCCACGGCAGGTCCGAGCGTCTCGCTGTCAGGTTCGAACACCGGGGCCCATGAAACCTCCCCGTAATACCGGGAGTCGCCACCGACGTCCGATCCGCTGACGTGGATATCGTCGCCGACAACGATCACGACACCAGCCCTGAGCCCCTGGGCGGTTGCGTGCACCAGCGGGTCGACACAGGCGTTGAGTCCGACGTGCTTGACGATCACGGCAGCCCTCCTCCCGGAGAGTGAGTCGCCCAGGGCGTACTCGAGCGCCACCTTCTCGTTGACGGTGATGACCGCTCCCGTCAGGGCGGCAACCTCAGATACGGGGTAGCCCGGGACGGTGTAAAACCGGTCAGCGGCCTGAGACACGGCACTGGCAAGCGCTTTTGCGCCCCTCATGTATCCCTCCCCGGCACCAGGTCGCAGCCGGTGCATGCCGCACACATGGTTAGAGCCCTCCGGGGATCGAGCCCGGCCTCCCGGAGGATCCTTTCGTGAATCACGGCAAGTGAGAGCAACCGTTCAGCGGAGGGGCGAGGCTGGTCGGCGAGCGATGCCGCCGGGGTGAGCGGCCGGAGGATCGGGACGACCCCGCTCCCGGCGAGGTCTTTCATCAACCGTTCAAGGTCGTCATCGGTCTCGCCGAGCCCGACGATGATGTTCGAGTAGACCCTGCCGGGCCCGAAGAGTTCGACAGAAGATGTAAGCGCATCCCGGATCGCCTCCCAGGATAGCCCCGGGCACATCTTCGCGAAGAGTTCCGGGGTTGCCGCCTCAAGGTTGAACTTCACCTCGACGACGCCCAGGGCATGGAGGCGTGCCGGCGTTCTAGGGGTTGGGTATATTGATACCCCGATGGGAATGCCAGACGAGCGGAGCGCCGCTACGACCTCCAGGGTATAGGCTTCCTCCTCCTCGATCGAGGAAGCAACGCCACTTGTGATGGCGATGGCGTCAACCCTGTCTGCAACGTCTTTTACCATCCGGACGATCTCATCGATGGTCTTTCGCTGTCCCGCTAGACCCGGCACCGTGCAGTAGCGGCAATGGAATATGCACGTCCCGCTGACCGTGATGTAGGCCTGGCGGGGGCAGTGGAGGGCAGGGGGTTCGAGCCGGCCGGAGATGACCTCGCCGTCGATGATCAGGGTGGCCTCCCCACCTCCACGGTGAACGACCTCGATGGGGCTTGCATCATCCGTTCCTGCCCTGACCCTCCGGCCACCGCCGGTGGTAAAGAAGATCGACCCTGACGACCCGGCCGAAGGACCGGCAGCGGAGCGGGAGATGTATTCATCTGCGGGTTCGCCGGAGAGGCGGACTGCGCCGGTCTCAAGCACCCTGGCTTTCAGGTGCTTCCATTCCATAGCGCCAGCGCCTCCTCGTATCGTGTGGCAAACGGGATCGCCGCCACCGCCCCGATCGCCCCCCGACCGTCCATGACGATTGAGAGGCGCCTGTCATCGATGGCGGCAAGGTCATCCGCCGGGACCTCGCCCCGTTTTACTCGGCAACCGAACTCCTCAAGCGGTGAAGGGTCGAATCCGCGCCAGACCGCCATCCCGGTCTCATCGGAGAGCGTGTAGTCTTCCAGGTAATCACGGTAGCACCTGACGAGGCCGGAGGGGTCGGAGGTTGCAAACTCGCAGGCGATGGCGACACAGTTCTTGGTCCGGTAGGGGACAGGGTATAATTGTACTATGGTGTGTGAGAGGTAGCGGGAACGCTCGTCCTCGACGGCACGGGCGATGTTGTGTGTCAGCGTCCAGGTTGCGCCTTCTTCTGCTGTGTCGGTGTCGTCGATCCCTATGATCACCCGTTCGCGCCTGGGGAGCCAGATAGTCGAGCCCGCAAGTCGGCCGCCGCCTGCAGGGTCGCTCACACAGCGGATGACCCCGCCTGCTCCGGCGCGGCAGATTGACGCCCCGACGCCCCCACCGCCGAGACCACGGTAGGTGATGGAGATCTCATCCTTGTCGACGCTGACTGCGGCAATACCGGCCGGAAAGGTTGAACCCTGCAGGGCAAGATCGGCGCTCCCGGTTGATAGGATATAGCGGGTGGTCGCTCCCACGGTGCGGACAGAACGGACGAGCGGGCTTCTGGCGTAGTGCCGCTTTACCCACATCGCACCGCCGATGCAGTCGAAGAACTCGACGAGTTCTACCTCTCCACCAGTATCGTCGGCCACCGCCACTATCTGTGGATACCGTATCGTATACGGTTCAGAGAGTCTCTCCATACAGTCCTGCCGCCTCCACACCTTTGTTACCCCAGAGGACAGCGCCAAGTGCACCAATCCGGCCTTTCCGTCCGTTTGAGTCGATAAACCGGACACCCATCCGTGCAGCCTCAGCCTCTGCGTCTTCGAGCGTCAGGATATCTGTCTTGACGCTCTTGAGGTAGGGAGACTCCTCCTCAAATGCAATCCCGCGATATACGGCGATCCCGGTGTCCTTGCTGACACTCCCAGACTCGACGAAGTCGCGGACATAATCGAGGAGCGCGTTCACCTGCCCAGGGCGGACAGCGAAGTTCAGGGCCGAGCCGACACAGTTGGTGGTCTTCTTCGGGACAGCAGGGTTGAGCTGCACAAGGCGCATGTCAAGATACTCGACCCCCGGAATTTTGCAGCCCTCTGCGCAACGGAGTGCGAGCACCCAGGTGGCTCCCTCCTCACGGGTGTCGGTGTCGTCGATCCCTATCGTCACCTTCTCGTAGAGCGGAGATACAATCCGAACCCGGTTGACCCGGGCACCGCCGATCCTGAGGTCGTCCTCGGCGGGGTACTCCGCCCGGATCACCCCGGGTGCCTGAGGCAGGCAGGCAGCGACACCGACACCCGCACCGGCGATCCCGGCCCAGGTGGTCACCACCTCATCTCCGAGAACCTCGACACCCTCAAGTGCCTGACCGCCGATCTCCCGGTCTGCAGCCCCGAACTTCGCCGGAGAGGTGCCCAGACGGGCAAGCATCGTCATCGTCGTCCCTTTAACATCGCAGGAGATGACAGCACCTTTAGCCCGCATCCGGTTTGCCGCATCCCACTCGATAGTCCCCCGGGCCCGGCAATGCTCGCGGATCTCCGCAAGACCGGTATTCTGGTCGACCATTACGAGGAACTTCATCGAGAACAACGGCCCGAACCTGGCCCTGACTTCATCAGGTGTGAGTCTGATCATGATGTCACCGAAATTATCGTTAACAAGAATATCGTTGATATGCGTATTTAAGGGGATCGATCGGGGGGTGTGACCGCCGGGAAACTGGTTCCAGGGGGTCGTAGGTGGGTAAAAAGTGTTCACATGCGCCAGGCCATCAGGGGTTGGCAGATGAGGCCGTCAGGCCGGTAATTCATCTGGTGCCCTGGTTTGATAAATCTCTTCAGGGATGGTGTTGTGGCTTTCCAATCACCGTAGGCCCGCCATCCACCTGGAATATAGGGGTGGCCCTGGGTTTTGATTAGAGACTGAGAAAACTGGGTTGTCCATCATCCAGGGAAAGAGAGCATCCGGGTGCACGCGAGAGACAGGGTGACGTTTTGCTCCCTCCCATATTTCCGATTCTCTCTCGATACCCTGCCAGGTGCAGACCGTCACTTTGTGGGTCACACCGGAGACTCTTTTAGACTCACTGCCCGCTCCCTTGCAGTGGTGGTCGACGATAAATCCTCAGCGGGGGCGATTTGACGGCCTTCCTGCAGCAGTCGCCTGGATGGGGAACAGGAAAAAAGTTTAGAGGTAGTTGGCCAGAACGTCCTTTAACTCGAACTTGAACGGCCCAAGGTTGCCGCCGAAGTTCCCGGCACTGATGAACTTCACGCCCGGCACCTTCGTCGCGGCGCGGATGCCATCTGCCATCGCGGCCTTTACCGATTCCTCGTCGACACCGTCGATGACGATCTCGTATATAGCTCCGACACCCTCTGGGACCTTGCTCCCCTCGACTTTCCCGCGGAGCGTCGGACAGTAGGCCTCGTTCGTGCTCGCGTTCATGAATTTGTACTTCTTGCTCCCGACCTTTGAACCGCTCGCGACTATGCCGCCCGGGAACGGCGTGATGACACCGCAGACTCCACTTATGGCGTCCACCGCCGCCTGTGCGGCCATGAGGGCGGCCATCTGGTTCTCGCCCATTATGAAGAAGTTCCCGCCTGCAACACCCTTGACGATACCGAACTCTTCCTCGCCGATGTACTCGCCCTCCATGATCGGTATGGCCCAGACCGTTCTGCCGCCGACCTCGCGCTTCTCCTCGTATCCGTCGCCGAAGAAGTGGAGTTTGACCGGGATCTTCTCCGGAACCTCGTCAATGAGATCCGCGAGGCCGTCGAAGACCGCTGTTGTCGGTGCGGTGAGAACGCACTCAGAGAGACGCTCCACGACCTGCTCTTTGAGTTTCTTCTTGCTCGCACAGATCAGGATCGCATAACCGGGTCGTCCATCGGGCGTCTCATCAGGGGGGACAAAGCAATCGATGCCCGCCTCGGCAGGGCATCCGATGGTCGAGGTGGCAAACCCGACTGCCTCCAGAGCGGCCTTATAAGCCCACTCTTCCGTGACAGCGGTGATGATCGGCCGTGCCACCCACGTAGGAAAGCCCTCTGCATATGTATCATCGATTGTAACGCCATTCAGTTCCATAAATTACACCTCGTTTGCTACAATGTTACGATATGGACAGAATAAGGTTTCTTTTTTACGTGGTGATGTAGCACCCCGGAGAAGGGTAAGTAAGATGGAGTGATCCGTTGCACACTCCTCCGCAACAGCAACACTCCGGATTCGGTAGAGGGGTATGGGCGCAGGGGCCCGGGTTTTTTGGGGTAGGTTGCGGGGCCTCCTGTAGAGGGGGCGAAAAATTGGCTGGTACGTAAAATGGATGCTGTTCTCACCGCGCGACGGATCTCATCTCCCCGGGAAGGTGCGAATTGGCTATCCCCTCAACACCCCGGGATGACGTGGTCTATGACACCGCTGCCAGCGTTGGCGTTTACCCACTAATTTTCACCAACATTACCTAACTGATATTTATGTTTTATTTTCCTTCGATTGTGCCGGAAACACGTTTAATGGTGTTATCCGGTGTAATGGGTCAACATAGTAATCTGTTTGATTTATAAAATGCTGCGAATAATCGTGCTACCGGAATATAAGGCTGTCGAAATTCAGAAAGTTTATGTATATTCTTTGACAATTCTTTTCATATCGATTTTTAATCGATCAGATCTGGTGCGTGAAACCATGGCATTTGCATTGCACGTCAATATGGAGAAATGTACTGGCTGCAACAACTGCGTGGTGGCATGTCCTGTCGATGCTCTGGAGCTCTATACCGAAGGTCCGGTAACCAAGGATAAGATCTACAAGGTCGTAAACGGCAAAGCCGTTATCCTTGATTTCAACGCGGAGCTCTGCGCCGGTTGCGGCGTTTGTGTCGAGGCATGTCCCTATGGAGTTATAAGGCTTGCAGGACCCTGGGAAAGCCGGGCAAGAGCCCGAAAAGTGGAAGCCTAGGAGTGATACAAGAGTATGGCACTGTTTCCAAAGTATTCTAAAACGCGGGAAGGACAGAACGTCATCATGGAGCAGAGGCTCCTGAAGGCGGTAAACAACCTGATCCTGAACGCTGAGACCTGTACGGGCTGCGGCATCTGTGTCGACGCCTGTCCGGAAGAGGCAATCGTGCTCGGCCCGGTTGGTGCAACACGCCGTGGGGCGATCGACTATGCTGAACCCGTAGACGTCGACCCCGAGAAGTGTTCCTACTGTGGTGTCTGCGTCATCATGTGCCCCTTCAACGCGATGACACTCAAGATCGACGGAGAGGAGAGGCTCCCGATCGTCGAGAAAGAGGGATTCCCCACATACGACATGGTCACCAAGATCGACGAAGAGAAGTGCGTCCGTTGCACCATCTGTGATGAGGTCTGCCCGCGGGATGCCATCAACCGGGATGTCCCGGTCTTCGAGGGCTCTGACGAAGCCGGCAAACCGCGCCAGTCTGCACTTGAGACCAAGACGACGTTTACCGTCGATACCGAGAAGTGCGACTACTGCGGGATCTGCGGTGCGCTCTGCCCGAGCATTACCGTTGTTCGCAAGCCCAAAACCCCTGAGACCGCCAAGATCGAAGGTGAGGTAAAGTGGGAAGAGAGCACGTGTGACGGCTGTACGATCTGTGTTGAGGCCTGCCCCAAGGATGCAATCACCCTGGAGCGCGAGTTCGTCAGCACCAAACTGCCGGGTAAGGTCGATATCGAGCAGGACAACTGCTGCACCTGCACCTGGTGCGTACACACATGTCCTGAAGAGGCGATCACCGTCGAGAAGATCTTTGAAGGGGAGATCGAGATCAACGCCGACAAGTGCCCCGGTGGCTGTTCGACCTGTGTCGAAGTATGTCCCTGCGATGCGCTTTACCTGCCCAGCCCTCTCCCCGCAAAGCTGATGAAAGGGCGGATTGAGCCCAATATAGCCATCAACAAGGACTTCTGTATCTTCTGCGGTGCCTGTGTTAACGCCTGCCCGAGCGAGGATGCGATCATCCTGAAGCGGACGGGTATCCGGATGCAGGAGAAGGATACTGATCTCTTCAAGGATATTAAGGAGAAACTGCTCGTAACGAAGACTTCAAAGGTCAAAGAGGCTGTTTCTGGCAAGGTTGAGGTCAAGGTTCTGAGAGAGGCAGAGAAGGCGTGAGGGATAGTCAATGGCAGTGAAGAAAGATTATAAAGACCAGAAACTCGCTGAGAAACTCCGGGACCGTAAGTACTACGTTTCTGACACCAATCCCGAGTTTCTCAAGGAGGTTGAGAAGATCGGGCAGACGGCTGCCCACATGTGTTTCCAGTGCGGCACCTGCACCGGATCGTGCCCATCGGCACCGCGGAGTTCCTATCGCATCCGGCTGTTCATGCGCAAGGCAGTCCTCGGTCTTGAAGAGGAAGCCCTGACTGACCCGGACCTCTGGCTCTGCACAACGTGCTACACCTGTACCGACCGGTGTCCCCGTGATCTCGCGCCGACTGACGCGATCATGGCGATGAGGAACATTGCTGCCAGGCGTGACATAATTCCGCGCAACTTCCTCCAGACCGTCCAGCTCATCTACAAGACCGGTCACGGTGTCCCGAACAACGACACAAACCGGGCTGCCCGGAAGAAACTGGGTCTCGACGCGGAACCGGAGACAACGCACAAGTATCCCGAGTACCTTCCCGGTATCAGGAAGATCCTGGACCACTACGGGCTGAAAGAACGTGCTGACCGGATACTGGCGGAGGGTGAGTGAGACCATGAGCGAAAATAACAAGCATCAGTATGCGTTCTTCCTCGGGTGTGTCGCCCCGAACCGCTACCCGGGTATCGAGGCGGCAGCCATAAAGACCAGTGAGAAACTGGGGATCAAACTGCTACCCCTGAAGGGCGCAAGCTGCTGCCCGGCACCGGGCGCATTTGGCTCGATCGACCTGAACATCTGGTATGCGATGGCGGCCAGAAACCTGGTTCTTGCCGAGCAGATGGGTATGGATATTGCCTTGATCTGTAACGGCTGCTACAAATCGATCTGGGAAGTCAACCATAAACTGAAGCACAACGATGAACTCCGTGATGGGGTCAATGAGGTGCTTGCAGAGATTGATATGGAGTACAAGGGGTCCATCGATGTATGGCACCTTGCTGAGCTCTATTACGACCCCAAGATCGTGGGTGTCGACAGGGTCGCCGAGAGCGTCACCCGCCCTCTGACGGGTGTAAAGGTTGGCGTCCACTATGGTTGTCACCTGATGAAGCCCCAGAAGGATCGACACTTCGGCGACACCGAGAACCCCATGTGGCTGGATGAATTGGTCGCTGCGCTCGGAGCTGAGCCGGTCCAGTACCGCAACAAGATGCAGTGCTGCGGTGCCGGTGGTGGTGTCCGCGGATACGACCTGGCACATGCGCTTGACATCACGAACGAGAAGATGATCAACCTGCAGGAAGTGGGTGCGGATGCGTTGACCGAGGTCTGTCCGTTCTGCCAGTTGCAGTTCGACAGGGGACAGCTCGAGATCCATGACAAGTTTGGCATAACCTGGGGACTCCCGATCCTGCACTACAACGAACTCCTTGGACTGGCGCAGGGCATGAGCCCGGATGAGCTGGGACTCGACCTTCATGCTGTCGATGTTGAGCCGTTCCTGAGGAAGATCCAGTGAGGTGCAAATACATGGCAGAAGTCAAAAAGAACGAAGAGCCAAGAATTGGCGTTTTTGTGTGCCACTGTGGTACAAATATCGCGGGTTCCGTGGATATCAAGTCGGTAGTGGAATACGCCAAGAAGCTCCCGAACGTCGCCGTTGCAGACGATTATCAGTATATGTGCTCTACCCCCGGACAGAACAAGATTGTAGAGGCCATAAAAGAGCATAATCTGACCGGAATCGTCGTAGCGGCCTGTTCACCCCGTCTGCACGAGCCCACGTTCCGTGGCGCAACCAAGATGGGTGGCTTGAATCCATTCCGGTTCGAGATGGCAAACATCCGCGAGCAGAACTCCTGGGTGCACATGCACCAGCCCGAAGAGGCCACCGCGAAGGCAAAGGACGCGATCAGGATCGCCGTAGCAAAAGCAGCTCTCCTCGAAGACCTCATCCCGAAGAGTGTCCCTGTTGAGAAGGCAGCACTGGTCGTTGGTGGCGGTGTCGGCGGCATGCAGGCTGCGCTTGACCTTGCAAATGCGGGTATCACGACCTACCTTGTGGAGAAGAACCCCACCATTGGTGGCAGGATGTCCCAGCTCGACAAGACCTTCCCGACGCTGGACTGTTCGCAGTGTATCCTTACCCCGAAGATGGTGGATGTCTACCGTAACGAGAATATCAAACTCATGACCTACACCGAGGTCGAGGCGGTCGAGGGGTACATCGGTAACTTTGATGTAACCCTCCGGAAGAAGGCGCGTGGTGTCCTCACGACGGAAGAGGCAGAAGCCCGTGGTTATGTCGGTGGAGGATGCAATGGCTGCGGTGACTGTGAGGGTGTCTGCCCGGTCATAAAACCGAACCCCTTCGAGGTCGGCATGGCCCCGAGGAAAGCGATCTACATCTACCACCCGCAGGTCTCCCCGCTGCTTTATACTGTCGACTTTGATGCCTGCGTCAAGTGTGGTCTCTGTGTCGATATCTGCGGCGATAAGAAGGCGGTCGACCTGAACGCAACGGACGAGTTCGTGAAAATCAAGGTAGGTACCGCCATCCTTGCGACAGGCTATGATATCTTCCCGATCGAGCAGAAGACCGAGTGGGGCTACAAGAGGTATGACAACGTAATCACAAGCCTTGAGTTTGAGCGGTTGATCTGTGCTTCCGGCCCGACCGGTGGTCACCTAGTCCGCCCAAGCGACGGCGAGACCCCAAAGAGGATCGGGTTCGTGCTCTGCGCAGGGTCACGTGACAACACCGGCGTCGGTAAGCCCTACTGCTCGCGGTTCTGCTGCATGTACTCCCTCAAGCACGCCCACCAGATCATCGAGAAGATCCCGGGCGCGGTGCCCTACATCTTCTACATGGACATCCGGTCATTTGGAAAGATGTACGAGGAGTTCTACTACCGCATCCAGAATGAGGGTGCAAAGTTCATCCGCGGCAGGGTTGCAAACATCCTCGAAGATCCGGTCACAAAGAACCTCCATGTCAACGCTGAAGACACACTCCTCGGTCGACCTGTCGATGTGGAAGTCGATCTGGTCGTGCTTGCGGCTGCGATCCAGCCCAGCGCCGAGACTGAGAGGACCAGGAGGCTCTTTGGTGTGTCCTGTTCGCAGGACGGCTGGCTCCTCGAGGCTCACCCGAAGCTCAATCCCTGCGGTACCACAACCGCCGGTGTCTACCTGGCGGGTGTCTGCCAGGGGCCAAAGGATATCCCGGACACGGTTGCCCAGGCCGAAGGCGCGGCATCCGCGGCGTCCATCCCGATTCACCTTGGAGAGGTGGAGCTTGAGCCATACTTCGCCCAGTGTATCGAGGAAAAGTGCGCTGGATGTGGAATGTGCGTCAACCTCTGCCCATACCAGGCTCTCTCTCTCGTCGAGAAAGATGGGCGCAAGGTCATGCAGGTCACCGAGGCCAAGTGCAAGGGCTGCGGGACATGCGGCGGTTTCTGTCCGGGTGGCGCAATCTGGATGCAGCACTTTGCTACCCCCCAGATCATTGCACAGATCGATGCGTTCCTCCTTGGAGGTGAACAGTAAATGGCAGACGAGAACTGGAAGCCGAAGATCCTTGCCATCATCTGTAACTGGTGTTCCTATGCCGGTGCGGACCTTGCAGGCGGCTCCCGTATTCAGTACCCCCCGGATATCCGTGCCATCCGTGTTATGTGCACCGGTCGGGTTGATCCTCTCTTCATCCTGAAGGCATTTCAGGACGGAGCGGATGGGGTGCTCGTCTCAGGCTGTCACTTCGGTGACTGCCACTATCTGGAGGGCAACTACAAGGCCGCCAAGAGGATGTTCCTTCTCAAGAATGTCCTCAAGAACATTGGTTTTGACGACAAACGCCTCAGGATGACCTTTGTCTCTGCATCGGAGGGTGCGAAGTGGGCCAAAGTCATCGAAGACGTCGTCAAGACCGTCAAAGACCTTGGTCCAAGCCCGTTCAACGAGCTTGCCAGATAGGATAATTGCCATGTAAATAATATACCAATATAGACAGGGGATGAATACCAATGGCAATCAGAGTAAATTTGATCACGGGTCGTACCATCCAGCAGGGTGTGTCGATGGAGGCGGGTAAGGAAAAACCCGCCTACACCGCCGCTTGCGGGATCATCGAGCTCGACCCGACAGACTTCAGAAAACTAGGGGCTTTCCGTGGCACGAACGTACGCGTCACGAGCGACTACGGCAGCGTAGTCGTGAAGGCGGTGGAGGCAACACAGGGTCCTCACCCAGGTATAGCGTTTATCCCGATGGGTCCGTGGGCAAACATGGTGGTCAACCCGAACACCTACTCCACAGGGATGCCGACATTCAAAGGCACTCCAGTTACAGTAGAGGTCGCCAGGAACGAACCGGTTCTGAACTCGCTTGAACTTGTGCGCAAAGGGTGCAGGGGTGAACTGGCATCATGAGCAGGACCGTAACCGATGTAATCTGTCCGTTCTGCGGAACGCTCTGCGACGACATTGAGGTCGTCGTCAGCGACGATGGGAGGAAACTCCATGAGGTTTACAACGCCTGTGCCATCGGTGCTGAGAAGTTCCTCCACTCCCAGGCCAAAGACCGTATCACCCGGCCGCGAATGCGGCAGGATGACGGGTCATGGAAAGAGATCACATACGACGAGGCTATCGACTACACCGCCAGGATACTCGTCAACGCAAAAAAGCCACTGATGTATGGCTGGAGTTCCACCAACTGTGAAGCTCAGGCTATCGGCTCTGAGATCGGTGAGGTGGTCGGGGCGGTCGTTGACAACACTGCGACAGTCTGTCATGGAACGTCCCTTATTGCGGTCCAGGATATCGGTATCCCGAGCTGCACGCTCGGTGAGGTCAAGAACCGTGCCGATCGGATCCTCTTCTGGGGATGCAACCCTGCCCACGCCCATCCACGACACATGTCCCGCTACTCGATCTTTCCACGTGGATTCTTCACGGGCAAGGGTCACACCGCACGTAAGGTGATCGTCGTCGACCCCCGTCCGACCGACACCGCGAACGTTGCGGACATCCATCTGCAGGTCGAGCAGGGACGCGACTACGAACTATTCGATGCATTCCGTGTTGCGTTCAAGGGTGAACAACTCCCGGACTTTGTTGCCGGAATCCCGAAAGAGAAGATCTATGAGGCCGCCGAGATGCTGAAGAGTGGGCGGTTTGTGATCATCTTCTTCGGCATGGGTGTGACCCAGTCGCTTGGAAAGAACCATAACATCGATGCGGCCATTGCGGTTACCCGTGACTTAAACGAGTATACAAAAGCGGCCATTATGCCGATGCGGGGACACTACAACGTTACAGGTTCCGGTCAGGTCTGGGGCTGGTTGTTCGGCTTCCCCTACGCAGTGGACCTCTCCCGCGGATTTGCCCGCTACAACCCCGGTGAGACGACGGCAAACGATCTACTCCGGAGGGATGAGGTGGATGCCGTCCTGGTTATCGCCAGCGACCCGGGGGCGCACTTCCCGTTCAGTTCGGTCAGGAAGATCTACGAGCTCCCGTCGGTTGCGATCGATCCACACGAGACGCCGACAACCGAGGTCTGCAAGGTTCATGTCCCGGTCGCTTTTGTTGGCGTCGAGGTCGGTGGATGTGCATATAGGATGGACAACGTGCCGATAGAGACCAGGAAGGTCGTTGAACCGCCGGATGGCATGATGACCGATGAAGAGTTCCTCCGCCGTGTTCTTGAGCGTATCAAGGAACTCCAGGGGGTGTAAGCGATGGCAGAATATCTAATCAAGAACGGTTTTGTCTTCGATCCGGTCATCGGGATCAGGGGAGATATAGCTGACATAGCCATCAAGGATTGTAAGTTTGTCGAGACGAGCGAGGTCAAGGACCCGAAGGTCATCGATGCCGCGGGTAAGACTGTCATGGCCGGCGGTGTTGATGTCCACGCTCACGTTGCCGGGCCGAAGGTTAATGTCGGCCGGAACTTCCGCCCCGAGGACAAACTCTTCACCTACAAACCGAGGAGCGGTGTCGAGCGGATGCAGGGCGGGTTTTCTGTCCCGACGACCATCCGTACCGGCTATAACTACGCCCGCATGGGCTACACGACGGTGATGGAGGCGGCCATGCCGCCGCTATACGCGCGGCATACCCATGAGGAGATCCGGGACACCCCTATCCTCGACCAGGGTGCCTACCCGGTCTTCGGGAATAACTGGTTTGTGCTCGAGTATCTCAGGAATGACGAGATCGAGAACACGGCAGCCTACGTTGCCTGGCTCCTGCGGGCCACAAAGGGTTACGCCGTCAAGGTGGTTAACCCGGGCGGCACCGAGGCCTGGGGCTGGGGTCTGAACTGTGAGAACATACATGATCCGGTCCCCTACTTCAACATCACTCCTGCGCAGATCGTGAAAGGCTTGATCGAGGCAAACGAGTACCTCGGTCTCCCGCACTCGATGCACATTCACGCAAACAATCTGGGTAATCCAGGCAACTACACGACGACGCTTGATACGTTCCGGCTCTCGGAGGGTATCAGGCCCAGGAGCAAGTTCGGCCGCGATCAGGTGATGCATCACACCCATGTTCAGTTCCACTCCTACGGCGGTGATTCATGGGCGAACTTTGAGTCAAAAGCCCCGGAGATCATCGATTACGTGAACTCGCACGACAACATCACCATCGACCTGGGTGCGGTGACGCTCGACGAGACCACCACCATGACCGCAGATGGGCCGTTCGAACATCACCTAACCGAGTTGAACCACTTGAAATGGGCTAATACCGACGTTGAACTCGAGACCGGTTCGGGGGTCGTCCCCTACATCTACAGTCCGAGCATCAAGGTCTGTGCTATCCAGTGGTGTATCGGCCTTGAACTTGCGCTGCTCGCGAAGGATCCAATGCGGGTCTTCCTCTCAACTGATCACCCGAACGCCGGGCCTTTCACCCGCTACCCGCGGATCATGAAGTGGCTTATGAGCGAGGAGGCACGCAACCAGCAGATTGACTCCTTCAAGTACAGGGACAAGGTCATCGATGCTACAAACCTGGCCGGGATCGATCGCGAACTCGATCTCTATGAGATCGCGCAGATGACACGGGCTGGACCGGCAAAGGCGCTCGGCCTGTCACAGATCTATGGCGGGCTTGCCCCTGGTCTCGATGCGGATGTGGCTGTCTACGACTTCAATCCGAACGAACCCTATGCGCCGGATGATATCGAGACAGCTTTCTCCAGTGCGGAGCACCTCTTCAAGACCGGAGTCCAGGTCATCCGTGACCATGAGATCGTGAGCAACGGCAACAAGCGGACGCTATGGGTAAACGCGAAGGTGAACGAGAACCCGCAGGTGATGCGTGATGTCAGGGAGAAGTTCCTGCGCTACTATACTGTCACCCTGAACAATTACGAGGTTTCGGGGCACTACCTTCCGAACCCTTACGTGATCGAGGTTGATGCCACACAGTGAGGTGAGAAGAGGGATGGAAACCGTTACACTCACCATGAAAAACCAGCCTGATCTGTATCTTGAGGCTGACAACATCACCCCCGATGCGTTTGCAGGGAAGAAGGTGGAAGAGATCGCTGATCTCCATGTCTACGTGGGCAGAGAACAGCACCGACTCGGCGAGTTTTTCGAGGTCTCTGGCAGGGCCGGGGCGACGCCCGAAACTACAAAGATCGTCATCAACGGCGATCTCTCACGGGTCAAGTACATCGGGATGAAGATGACCGGGGGTGAGATAGTCGTCAACAGCGACCTCGACATGTACGTCGGGGCCTGGATGCAGGGCGGCAGGATCACGGTCAACGGGAACGTTGATTCCTTTGCCGGAACCGGCATGAAGGGTGGAGAACTCATCATCAACGGCAACGCAGGAAACTATCTGGGTGCTGCATACCGTGGTGACTGGCGTGGCATGTCCGGCGGGAAGATCATCGTTTCGGGCAACGCTGGAAGCGATATCGGCACCTTCATGACCGGTGGCGAGATAATCATCGGTGGAGACGTCGATGTCCACGTGGCGACCCATGCTGAGGGTGGCAGGATCGTCATCAAGGGCAATGCAAAGAGCCGTCTCGGTGGTCAGATGGTGGAAGGCGAGATCTACGTCTTTGGCACCATTGATCTCATGATGCCGGGGTTTGCCTATCGTCAGGATGTCGATATCGATATGGACGGCATCAAAGGTCGGTTCGCTCTATACGAGGGTGACCTCGGGGAGCGTCACCGAAAGCGTAAGGGCCAGACGATCTATGGTAAGATCTACCAGTTGATCGAGGCCTGAATTTTTTTTAATTTTTTCTCTGCTAACCGTCTCAAAACCCCTATTTAAAGACCTTGTTGCCTATTGGGGCCAGAAGATGTCCCGTGGTTGTTAGCAATTGAGAGGGTCTATTTTTGTTGTATATACATACTCTACCGATGATAGGATACCTGTTGCAGCATGTGTTCTAAAAAATAGTACAATGTGTTACTATACCGTTAGATTATTATTACCTGCGCGCAGGATGGATCGGCAAGCCATCGTGAGCAATCCGGATTTTTCCAGCAGTTATTTAAGATCAAGATTGATTTTATATGGTCAATAGCGAACAAAATAGCAACACTTATATCGTCGGAGTGGGTTATTATCTTTTTGTCCCATGAGGACGTGCAGTAGTCACCGGCAGAGACAGTCAGCGATGCGATTAAGGTTCATAGTACATTCCTGGATTGTATGCACTTAAAGAGGGTAATGGAGGAAAATTATGGCAAAATACAAAGAAACAATTGACCTGTACGATGATACAGGCAAGCTGTTGAAGAGCGGTGTGGCGCTGGAGAAGATCAGTCCGGTGATCAACCCGGCGATCAGGAAGATCATCGACCTCACCAAGAGGACGGTTGCTGTCAACCTTGGTGGTATTCAGGATGGCCTGAAGGTCGGAAAGGTAGCGAAGGGACATGTTCTCGGGCGGGAGCTGAACCTCGATATCGTCGGCAACAAGGACGCCGTTATCTCCAAGATCAAGGAGATGGTCCAGGTCGAGGAGGGCGACGACACCAACATCCGCGAGTTCAGCGGCGGCAAACTCATCCTTGTTGAGGTGCCCAAAGTTCGGCTGGAGGCTGCATCCACCTACGATGTGGCGGTAACCACTGTCGCTGCTGCGACGACCTTTGCGATCGTCGACCAGTTCAATGTCGACTCATTCGACGCGGCGATGGTCAAGGCGGCAGTCTGGGGTTCCTACCCGCACACGATGGACCTTACCGGTGCCAACGTCACGTCCATCCTGTCGATCCCCCAGAACAACGAAGGTCTCGGCTACGCACTCCGTAACATCCCGGTCAACCATGTTGTCATGATGACCAACAAGAACGCGATGCAGGGTGCAGCCCTTTCGTCCACGTTCGAGCAGGCAGGAATGTTTGAGATGGGGAACGCCGTTGGTCCGTTCGAGCGTGCTCAGCTCCTCACCTATGCCTACCAGGGCCTGAACGCGAACAACCTGGTCTATGACCTCGTAAAGGCAAACGGCGCAACCGGCACGATCGGTACGGTCGTCCAGAGCCTGGTCGAGCGCGCCATCGAGGACAGGGTCATCACCCCCGGTAAGAAGGGCGGTTACTTCCAGTTCTACGACACGAAGGACCCAATGCTCTGGAACGCCTACACCGCTGCAGGAACCATGGCGGCCACGATGGTCAACTGTGGTGCCGGGCGGTTTGCACAGGCGGTCTCGTCGACGCTGCTGTACTTCAACGATCTGGTTGAGCACGAGACCGGTCTCCCCGGCTGTGACTACGGCCGTGTCATGGGTACCGCCGTCGGGTTCTCGTTCTTCAGCCACTCGATCTACGGAGGTGGCGGTCCAGGTGTCTTCAACGGTAACCACGTCGTGACCCGGCATGCCGCAGGTGTGGCTATCCCGTGCGTGGTCGCCGCGATGTCGCTCGATGCCGGAACGCAGATGTTCTCGCCGGAGAGCACCTCGAAGATCTACGCTGACACCTACGGTAAAGTCGACGTCTTCAACAAGCCGATCCAGCAGATCGCACAGGGTGTGTAAATAACTCAAGGATACTGATGACTGAAGCCATATACCCTCAGGTTCGAATCGTGTCTGCGCGATTCCTCAGACCCGAAACAGCGGAAAAACTCCTGAACAGGCTTGTTCAGGTCGGTGGGATCCGTCGGATGTCCATAAATGGACCGAGCGTTCCCGCTACTGTTCCCTACGGCCCGGCACGGGGGCAGCCCAACCCCCACCCTGACCGTAAGGTTATCCGCGTCGGTGACCAGGATGTGCAGCTTGAGGTGCAGGTTGGAACAATCATCCTGGAGCTCGAGGACGAGTCGTATATCCCGGCCATCGGAGAAGCCGTTGACGAGGTCTTTGCTGATAAGGGCTTCTCCTGCACTGTCCAGCAAGGGCGGTTTATGAAGACCAGGCCGACGGTGTCCGACTACGCGAAGTACGGACCTGATGCTGACACTAAAATCCTTGGACTGGTCGATCCGAGGAAAAAAGAAGGCCCCGTTATAATACAGGGAAACAAGTGAGATGCCGATCGGAAGAGTAACCCAGGTTGTCGATTGCCGCGAGAGCATGGGGATGGGGAAAGGAGGGGGTCTTGCCCAGCGCGGGACAATCTCCGAGACCAGGTCCCCGGACGTGATAGTGGTAGGTATGTCCCCGGGTCGCAGACACGTGACAAAGCCCGTCTGTGACATAACCGCCGGTCTCCGGAGGGAGGGGGCAGAGTTCTCCGTAACCACACTTGTCCTCAATGCGGGCAGTGGGGTTCCGCCGGACTCACCAGTCGCCAGTCACGTTCTCGGAGCCTACTTCGGGCTTACCTCAAAAGAGGTTGCCCAGATCGAGCAGCACAAGGTTGCCATCCTCCACCACGGGAACGTTCGTTCACATGTGGTGCAGAAGGTACGGTTTATCCTTGAGAACGCGAACATCCGGGCAATAGTTGTCTCCCAGGCCCCGATAGACTTTGAGGATCTCGCCAAAGAGGGAGTCAGGACAGCGGTGGTCATGCCACCACCCGACCGGATACGGACGAAAGGCATCGTTATGGAGATAGTCAGCGGTGTAACTCGGGGTCAGACACCTGAGAGGGAAAAACTGGCAGAAGTTATCCGTGCCGTTATGAAAGTGCTAAAAAGCCCAACATGAGGTGAAAGAAACATGGCATACAAGCCCCAATATGGACCGGGTACGTCCAAGGTCGCCGCAAACCGGCGAAAGCAGATGAACCCAAACCAGAAACTTGAAAAGATGCGTGATGTGACTGATGAGGACATCGTGCTGCTTCTGGGCCACAGGGCGCCGGGAGCCGCCTATCCGACAGCGCACCCGCCGCTCGCCGAGCAGCAGGAGCCAGACTGTCCCATCAGGAAGATCGTAACACCGACAGATGGTGCTAAGGCCGGCGACCGCGTCCGCTACATCCAGTTCACGGATTCGATGTTCTTCGCGCCCTGCCACCCATACCAGCGGACCTACACCGAGTGCTACCGCTTCCGCGGTATCGACCCGGGTACGCTCTCCGGCCGTCAGATCGTCGAGTGCCGTGAGCGTGACCTGGAGAAGTACGCAAAGGAACTTGTCGAGACCGAGTTGCTCGACCCGGCCCGCACAGGTATCCGTGGTGCGACGGTGCACGGCCACTCGCTACGTCTTGCCGAGGACGGCATGATGTTTGATATGCTCCAGAGGAGCGTACTCGGCGAGGATGGGATCGTCCGCTACGTCAAGAACCAGATCGGCGAGCCGCTCGACCGGCCGGTCGTTATAGGCAAGCCGATGGACGAGAACTGGCTCAAGGAGCACACGACGATCTTCCACTCGCTCGTAGGTACACCCTACCGCGAAGACACAGAGTACATCGAATACATCCAGCGGATCCACTCGCTGCGGACGAAATACGGCTTCATGCCGAGAAAGGAGTGATCAAGAATGGCAAAGATTGAGAGAACCCAGAAACTGTTCCTGAAATCCCTCAAGGAGAAGTTCCAGGGACAGGATGTCCAGTCTAACACGACGGAGTACTACAAGTTCGGTGGCATCAAGCAGTCCCCCCGGAAGATGGAGTTCGTAAAGGCGAGCCGTGCTATCGAGATGGAGCGCGGTATCTCCATGTACGACCCCGTGCGCTGCCACCTTGGCGGTATCCCGCTTGGGCAGCGCCAGCTGATGACCTATGAGGTCTCCGGTACCGGCGTCTTCGTCGAGGGTGACGACCTGCACTTCGTCAACAACGCTGCGATGCAGCAGTTCTGGGACGATATCCGCAGGACGGTCATCGTCAGCATGGACCTTGCTCACCAGACCCTGCAGAAGCGTCTGGGCAAGGAGGTCACCCCGG
>NZ_JASEFJ010000014.1 GCF_030019085.1 Methanoculleus sp. | reverse complement strand
TGCTCGAGCAGGTGCTGCTCCGGCGCAAACGCGACATGATGGTGAAGGGTTTCGTCGTCCTTCTCGTGCCCATGCACGCTGCAATGATCGCCATCTTTGTCTTCCTTTTTGAGATCCTTCTCTCGATGTCCAATGCCGTTACAGATGTGATGAACTACTTCTCCGAGGCCTCAAGCGCCCTCTCGGGGGGCACCCCTTCTGGTGTTGGGGTATCCATGGGGATGTCCATGAACCTCTTTGTGAACTTCCCTGAAGACATCATGCGAACCTACGTGGTAACGATCCTCTTATTGCTGACCGTTGCAAACATCCTTGCCGGTAAGATTGTTATGGGCGGTGACCGCTACCTCTACTACTTCTTCACGAGCGTGCTCTGTGTGGCCACAGGTATCATATACATCATTGCACCGATCGTCGTGGGCATCTTCTTCTCCATTCCAGCACTTGTGGGGGTGGGATAGTGAGAGAGAGTCTCCGTCGCCCGCTCCTGTTCCTTATAACCGTCGGCACCGGTTCGCTGATCATCCTCTTCGATGCCACCCCCGAGGTTGTCGTTGCGGTCACCGTGCTCGCCGGTTTCCTTGCGCTTCTGGTCACCGGGGCGCTCAACCTTGCAGAACTGAAACCCTCAAATCTACGAGCCACGTTTTTGGGGTGGAGGAAGAAGAAGGAGAAGCCCGGCGCATCGACTGCAGCGGAAGAGAGGCCTGCCCCTGCTAAAAAAGGCCGGTTCTCCGGCATGCTCGGGACGTTCACAGCCTCGATCCGGGAGACGATCGCCCATGCCAGGTCATCAGATAGCGAGAAGAAGGAGCGTGCCGGGGAGATCGATACCATGCTCGACCGGGCGGTCGAGGGGGATGCTCCATCCCCGACCCCCGCTACCCCGAAACCCGACGGGAGCGTGACAGACCCTCTGGCCTCGCTTGCAGACCTTGACCTTGACTCGCTTGCCGATCTCGATCTCGACGGCGAAGGCCCCGACCTCGGGGGTTCGTTCTCGCCGGAGGATGTATCCCTCCTGTCCGCAGAGGATATGGATGCCGTATCTGAGATCCTGAAGACCCACCAGACCGACATTGAGGCACCGGGGGGTGGTGCCGGGGTTAACGTTCTTCCTCCGATATCAGCTGAGGTCCCGGAAATTCCTGTCGATGAGGGTATCCCGGACATCAGTATACTGAGAGACGAACTCTCCACGCTCGACGAACTGAACCCCGAGGAGATAGAGATCGAGGTCGAGGGCGAAGAAGAGGAAGAAGAGGAGGAACCTGCCCAGGAGGATGAGGCCGCGGTGGAGGAAGAAAAGGGGGAGGAGAAAGAGGATTTTGATATAGTTTCCTTTGCCTCCGGTGGCACGGTTGAGGATTCTCTGATCACCACACTGAAGGCTGACAGACGGAGGAAGAAGTTTGTCGAGGATATCAGCCTGCTGCGGGATTTGGGGGGGGAGAAAATTCCGGCGAAAGATCTGGCGGCGGAGCTTGAAGAGATTCTTGAGGCACTCCGATCACAACGGTGATACCATCCTGCGAGATACTGGTATATGGTAGGTGACGGACGCGATGATGAAGATGGTCCCGGCAAAGGTCGAACATGAAGGCAGGTGGGTCCCGACAAAGGTTGGCATAGCAGAGGACCGTTTCCGTATCGAGGCGCCTGTTGACCGGGAGATCCCCTACAGGTCGGTTGTCGATCTGGAGGAGAAGAAGAACCAGATTATTGTCGCCGTCGGCGGTGACGGCGAGACGGTCTACCAGATCGCGTCGGTCGAGAAGGTTCTTACCGTCTTAAAGAAGTTCATCATTACACAGGCAAGCGCCTATCGGTTGAACGCTTTCTTCATGTCACCTGCAATCCGTGGTGGCGTCCTCATACAGGATGCCAGATGGGAGAAGGGTGCGATCGCCGTCATGAAGACAGGGATCTGGTTTGTCAGCCAGGAGAAGCAGGTCTGCATCCCCCTCGATGAGGTGGCAAGCATCGAACTCACATCGCGGGAGATCCAGGGGAAGGACCTGGACGTTGTTAAGATCGACCACCTTGTCGAGAACGAGGTCGTGACAAGTTTTGTCCTCTGCCCGCTGACGACGCTCCAGGTCCTCTATAACTTCCTCAAAGAGGCGACGAGCGACACCGAGGTCAGCGAGGACCTGGATCCCATGACCGGCCAGGTGGCAATGCTTGTTTACAGCGGGATGGACTCAAGTGCCATCGAGAATATGCTCAAACTCTCGCACAGAGACCTCGATACCATCTACGATAAACTCATATCCACAGGTATGGCCGAGGTGCTCTACGTCAGAAAAGAGGTTCAATTAACCCCAAAAGGTGTCAGGTATATCTCAGAATCATTAAAATCGCCAATGGAGTGATGGTGCAGGACAGGCCATTCACGCAAATATATATTACCTTTTTTTCACAAATAAAGAATGAGTGGTGTTCGATGGGAAGGATTCTGATCGTCGATGATACTATGTTTATGAGGACTCTGCTAAAGAACATCCTCTTTTCCGGCGGGCACGACATCGTTGGTGAGGCGGCGGATGGAGCGGAGGCGGTCGCAAAGTATCAGGAGCTCAAACCGGACCTGGTCACAATGGACATTGTCATGCCAAAGGTGAACGGGATAGAGGCACTCAAGGCTATCCGGGCTACAGACCCCTCCGCAAAGGTCATAATGTGCACGGCGGTCGGCCAGGAGCAGATGGTCAAGCTTGCCGTCAAGAGCGGTGCAAAAGGATACATAGTCAAGCCGTTTCAGGCTCCAAAGGTCCTCGAAGAAGTCAAGAACGTTCTAAGTGCGTGACCATGATACGGGTTCTGATCGTCGACGACTCGCTCTTTATCCGGACGATACTCCGCGACCTGCTCAAAAGCGATCCGGGGATCGAGGTCGTCGGGACAGCGGTGAACGGCATCGATGCTCTCGATAAGATTGCGGAGTTAAACCCCGATGTTGTCACGCTGGATATCGAGATGCCCCGTATGGGCGGGCTTGAGGTGCTTGAAAACCTGCAGAGTCAGAGCAGGAGACCGAAGGTCCTGGTACTGAGCACGTTGACGTCCCGTAACGCCGATATGACCCACCAGGCACTGCGCCTCGGGGCGGACGATTTCATGCTCAAGCCAAAGGATGTCCCCAACGTTCGAGGCATCGAGAAAGAACTTGTTCAGAAGATCAGAAACCTCCTTCGTCTCCCGACAGTAGATAAACATCCTGAGATCAGACGGAAGGATGCGGAGACGATTGTGGTGATAGGGTCCTCGGCCGGTGGTCCTCCGATGCTTGACGTCCTGCTCTCGGGGCTGCCGCCCGATCTTCCTGCTGCTGTTGTCATAACCCAGCACATGCCCGAGGGGTTCACGGCATCGCTTGCTGAACGTCTGAACCGGGTCTCGGCCCTGCAGGTCAGGGAGACCCGGAATGGTGATAACCTTGAGGAAGGGGCGGTTCTGGTCTCAAAAGCCGGCGTCCACAGCGTCATATCAAGGGTTGCATCGAGCACCGGGAGTGTCCACGGTCGGATAGTTCATTCGACCGCCCCACCGGTCCATGCTGTCCGCCCCGCCGTCGATACGACCTTTACCTCAGCAGCGCATGTCTTTGGCCCCAGAACGGTCTCTGTTATCCTCTCGGGAATGGGGAGCGACGGTGGTGAAGGGACGCTTGCTGTGAAGAAGGCTGGCGGAACCACGATGGTTTGTGCAGAAGAGGACTGTCTTGTCTACGGGATGGCGCGTGCCGCCCTGGCAAGAGACTGTGTCGACCGGGTTGTTCCGCTGGAGAACCTTGCGCGCGAGATCACGCGAGCGGTCGGTCAGGTTGAGGTGGATCATGTTTGACGAAGAGGTATACCGGAAGCTGTTTGTCGAAGAGTCGCGGGAGAATCATGAGAACATCGTGAACAACCTCCTTGCCCTTGAGAGTGGGGAGGACCAGCAGACTGCCATCGACGAGATCTTCCGGTCGGCGCACACCCTCAAGGGGATGGCCGCTTCGATGGGCTTTGATGCAATGGAGCACCTCTGTCACTCGATGGAAGACGTCTTCTCACTCATCCGTAACGGCGGGCTGGAGGTGAGCCCGTCGCTTACCGACCTTCTGCTCACCTGCACCGACGTGATTGAGGGAATGCTTGATGCCATCGAAGCCGGGGAGAACCCATCAGACGAGCAGTCCGGGCCTCTGGTGCAGGAACTTATGGCGTTTGCCGAGGAGGGATCGCCGGTCGAAGACCTCATCCCTCCCTCTCCCACATCCCCTCCAGAACCCCCACGCGAACCCTCCAGAGAGGTGGGGGGTTCTCCGGTCTACAGGATGAAGGTCGCTGTCGACCCGACAAGCACCATGAAGGACGTAAGAGCGATGCTGCTCCTGCAGAACCTGGAAGATATCGGGAAGATCCGCTCGACGACTCCCTCCCGCGATAAGATCGAGGATGGAATCTTCGACGGAACGTTTGAGGTTGTCGTCGAGAGCGATGCAGGGGAGGACGCGCTTCGTACGATTGCTTCTGGCACGGAACTATCTCTTCTTGCACTCTCTCCGCTGGAATCGTATCTGGCGGCAGAGAGTATGGATGCCCATGAACCCGTAGAGACGCCGGAGTCCCCCCGGGCGCCGGCACCGCAGGTGCAGAAGACGGCAAGGCCCGAGAAGATCAGGGAGATCAAGAATATCCGTGTCGATATCGAGCGGCTTGACCGGATGATGAACCTGGTGGAGGATCTGGTTATCAATCGCGGCAGGCTCGAGCAGATCGCGAAGAAGCATGGTATCAAGGAGTTCGACGAGGCTCTGAGCATGATCGGGCGTTCGGTCTCCGACCTCCAGAACCTGATGATGGGGATCAGGATGATGCCGCTTGAGCGTATATTCAACCGTTTCCCGAGGGTAGTGCGGGACGTGGCAAACCATGATGGGAAGGAGGTTGAGTTCATAGTTGAGGGCGGTGAGACCGAACTTGACAGGAGCATGATGGATGGGCTCTCGGACCCGCTCCTGCATATCATCAGGAACGCTGTGAACCACGGTATAGAGACACCGGAGGCCCGGAAAGCCGCGGGCAAACCTGTAAAGGGGTTGGTACGGCTGACAGCCCGCAGGGACAAGGACAACGTTATAATAAACGTCGAAGACGATGGTGCGGGCATCGATCCCGAGAAACTCCGGAAGAAGGCCGTTGAAAAAGGGTTTCTCACACCCGAGGCGGCGGCCAGCGCAACGAAGGACGAACTTATTGCTCTCTTATTTGAACCGGGGTTCAGCACGTCCGACGTCATCAACGATATCAGTGGCAGGGGAGTCGGGCTTGATGTGGTTAAGAAGACGATCGAGTCGCTCAAGGGCACGATCAAGGTCGAGAGCGAGCCTGGTAGAGGAACTAAGTTCGAGCTTGTTCTGCCACCGACGATGGCGATCATCGATGTCATGATGGTGCGTATCAACGGGAGGCGGTGTGCCATCCCGGTGAGCAACGTTGTCGAGGTGGCACATGCAAAGCCGGAGGCGATCCATCGGATCGGCAACTCCGATGCGATCCTGCTACGTGATCAGACCCTTCCGCTGTATCGTCTGGAGGATATGTTCGGCCGGGCGGAGAAGGGCGATACACTGATCGTGCTGCAGAATGATGGCAGGAGGTGCTGCATAGTCGTCGATTATGTTGATGGCCAGCAAGAGGTTGTGGTGAAACCGCTCTCGAGGATCGCAGGCTATTGCCGCGGTATCAGCGGTGTTACCATACCCGGGGACGGTGATGTTGTGCCGGTACTCGATGTAAATACAATGATTTAGGAGAGGTTTTCATGGAACTTGATCCTGTTTGGAAAGACGCGCTGACGGAGTTCGGGAACATCGGCGCGGCGCACGCGGCGACGAGTCTGTCACAGATGTTGATGAGCCCGGTTGAGATGACGGTGCCGGAGGTACTGGCCATCGATATCGCCGACCTCCACAAGTATATCAGTAACGAGATCTCTGCCATGGTTGTCTTCCAGATCCAGGGTGAGATCGCGGAAGGCGGCTATATCGTTGTCAGCATGCCCCGGCAGACGATCATCCAGCTGACAAATCAGATGCTTGGTATGGGCGATACCGATCGCGAGATCAACGAGATGGATCAGAGCGCTGCGATCGAGATCGGGAACATCATGATATCGGCGTTCCTGGATGCAACCGCCGAACTGCTGGGGATAGTTATGCTGCCTTCGCCACCAGCGCTGGCCATCGATATGGCGCATGCTGCTTTTGAGTCCATCGTTGCCCAGGTGACCACCGATGTGAACAGTGTCCTGATCTTCAACACCGAGCTCATGAGCGAGGCGCCCCCTGTCTATGGGAGCATCTACATGCTCCCTAATGTAGAACTTGCCGATCAGTTGTTCCGGATGCTGGAACGGCTGATGGAACCACCCTCCTAGCCGGCCCGCGGATAATAACATGGAGAACGATTTTTTTGGAGAGGAGACGGCAGTTATCCTGGGGCTCGGTGAACACCGTGTTGGGAACTATCCGATGGCAACGATCGGGCTTGGTTCCTGCATCGCGCTCATCCTGTATGACCGGCGGCGTTTGATTGCGGGTCTCGCTCACATAATGCTTCCCGAAAGCCGCGGGAGCGTCGATCGTCCTGGCAAATTTGCGGATACTGCCACGAATGTCCTTCTCGATGAGATGGAGAGCCAGGGATGCACCAGAAACACGATCGCTGCGTTTGTCGTCGGTGGTGCGAGCATGTTTGTATTCTCGGCGAACTCGCTGAACATCGGCGAACGGAACATTGCTGCGGTTAAGGAGAATCTGCAGAAACAGAGGATCAGGATCGACTACGAGGAGACAGGCGGAAAGGTCGGTCGCTCGGTCTACTTCTGGCCCGAGGGGAAAGGCCGCCTCGTCATCAAGAGGGCGGATGGAACATGCAGCCAGGTCTGATCCTAGCCCATCTTCTTCTGGCATCTCTCCTGATTATTCCACCATCTTCTGGTATATATATCGCGGCTCCTGACCACGCCTCCTCCATCGCCTCTGCGGACGTCAAGGACGTGATCAATGGGCGGTACGGGGATGTCATCTTTGCGACCGCCGAGGGTCTCTCCATCTACACTGCAAGTGGGACGTGGTATTCGGTCAACGCCAGGAACCCTCGCCAGACAGACTACGGTTTTCTCGAACCGCTGGACAACATGGTGACCGCTCTTGCCCTCGACCCGGATGGTCACCTCTGGCTCGGGTATTCCTGCGGGCTGCAGATGGGGAACGGGACGGGATATCGTGCAATCCAGGACCAGGATCACCTCAAGAACCTGAACATCAACTGTATCAGGCGATGGGATGACGAGGTCTGGGTCGCCACCGGGAGTGCGGGTCTGCATCACTGGCATGACGGTGTCTGGACGTGGTATAAACCCGGTGGACCCGAGGGAGCAGGGTTTTATACCGTTGTGAGCATGGTGGTCGATGCCGGGAGCGATGCGCTGGTCATCGATTCTGAGAACGAGGGCGTCTGGGTGCTAAAAGATCGAAAAGGCAATCTCCGGTTTGAACAGGTCTTTTTTGGGGACGATCCGCTACTCACAATCTCCGGGGTGCGGGTCGACCCCTTCGGTGGGGTCTACCTTTTCAACCGCACAACAGTTCTCCATTACTCTCCTGATGGGGGGGTCACCCGTGTTCTCAACGCCTCAGACCTGAACACGTTTCCGGTAAGGATCAACGATGTCGCGGCAACACGTGATGGGACGCTTCTCATTGCATCTGATAACGGCATATACGGGTTGAACTCTTCCGGCGTCGTGCTACATCTGACGTCGAGTGATGGTATCCGGAAAAACTTTGTCAAGAGACTCTTCGTCGATGCTTACGGGCGTTGCTGGTTTGTTGTTCCCGGCCACGTTGGCTACATCCCACCGCTCCAGCGATACCCGACAATTCAGGTGCTGTAACGGGGGAGGCGGCGCCTGTTCTATCCCTCTCCCCTGATTGGCGATTCTCCATCGATACAGTGCCCTGGAGGATGTCTCCAGCGTTACGGTGCGACCCTCCCCCTTGCACGGCCATCCGGGTCTATCGCAGATCACTGCCCGCCCCCGGGGGGGGCGGGAGGAGGCCGTGGTAGCGGCCGGGAGGTGGATTTCCAGGTCAGCCTCCCCACTCGTTTACCCTTTTATCCCACGAGATCGTAGGGATAATCATATGTATATCAAGGACTTCATCGCTGCAATGGAGGAGGTTGCACCATCCAGCCTTGCCGAAGAGTATGATGAAAGCAGGATCGGTCTCATTGTCGAGGGGAGAGACGAGATCGAAGAGGTCTGCTGTGCACTCGACGCCACAGAGAAGGTTGTGAACGCCGCGGTACGCACCGGTGCGGATATGCTGGTCGTCCACCACACCCCCCTCTGGAGACCGGTAACGTCGATCAGGGGGGCAACATCACGCCTCCTCTCGGCCCTCCTTTCTGCCGGTATGAACCTCTACGTGATCCACACAAACTTCGACCGTGCCGAAGGCGGTGTAAACGACGTCCTGGCATCCCGGCTCGGGCTATCAGGAACAGAACGGATGACCACCGGCATCGTCGGCAACTGCTCTCTTGACCCGGGAGGGATCGCCCGCCTCCTCCCCGGTGGAGGGATCCGGGTCTACGGCGAGGTAGGTCTGATCCGGCGACTCGCGGTCGTCGGTGGTGCCGGGTTTGACCCCGACCTGATCCAGGAGGCCGTAGATCTTGGGGCAGAAGCCTTCCTCTCGGCGGAGTTAAAACACAGCGTTGCCCGTGCATCGCCAATCCCCTGCCTTGAAGCCACCCATTACGCCCTCGAGGCACCGGCCATGGAAGCCCTTGCATCCCACATGGGCTGGCATTATATCCCGGATCCACCAGATGTAGCGATAGTTCCATGAGTGATATATGGCAGGATATCGAGCGAGAGGGGGCGCTGACACCGGAACTGCGCACCTGCATCGAGCGCGTCTACGGAGAGCGTGGTCGAAAGGCACTTATGGCAGTTGATGAGGGTCAGGTAAAACGCTACCTTGACTTTTTCATCGTGGTCGGGCGCAGCAGCGAGTATGTTGTCGAGGACGATTTCTGCACCTGCAGCGACTTCCTCTTCAGAGGACGGGAATGCTGGCATATACTTGCGGTGAGGATCGCCGAAAGAACGGGACTGTATGAATCCTACGACCTGTGGTATCAGGATACGTCAACTACCCCGCCCTGAAGGGCGGGGCTCGCCTCCCTAAGAGGCTTCAGGGGTGGTTGACAACACCCCACTGTCCCGAAGGACAGTAAAGCGGTTCCGAATGTTGATCGCGGCATTGATGTCACTGTGATCGGTGTGACCACAGTGCGGGCAGGTAAAAGAATGACGAGAACGGTTTCCAGGCAACCCACATCGAGAGCATATTTGAGAGGTATACGCAGGATCAATTCCAACGGCGATGCCTTTCCCGGCTACTTTGTAGGTAGCGAAGGTTCGAATCATGCCTCCGGGCCACACAGAAAGACGGCGATTCAAAGATTTGGAACGTTTCTTAGACTTCTTTCTCTTATTCGAGAACGAGAGGTCTTCGAATACGAGCACGCAGTTCTGAGGAGCCCATTCAATGAGATGCCTGGACGCACAATGACAGAAGTCCCGGGTTCGCCGCGATCTCTTGAGCGACAGCCGTTTGAGGACACGAACAACACTTCTTGTGTTCTTTCCCTCTGCCTTCTTCGCTTCAAGTTTGACCTGAAGCCGAGAAACGGTCTTGCGCGTTCTGATGGTGAGCACTTTTCTGTGCAGCCCCGTGATAAACAGAGTTCTTCCATCGGCGTCTACTGCAACGATAGCGTTGGTCTCGTTGAGATCTACACCTGCCGGGACGATTCCTGGCATGTCCGGGACTTCCACTGTTATAGCAACATAACCAATGAGACGGCCTCCGCGAACTGTAACGACAACACTATTGATCTCTTTAGCCGACGCGAGAGTTTCCTGGAACGCTAGTGGCACGGAGTATTTGAGATGCTTTCTACCTGCAACCGTCCATATCGACAGAGTTCCATCCTTTCTGAAGGATGCGTCCCGCCCTTTTTTCCCAATGAGAAAGAGAGCGCGTGGAGTCTTCCATATAAACGGGCGACTGATCTGATGCCCATTTTTTCGAGCCGCTACATATGCCCCGGCAGTGAGCCTGATAGCAGTACATGTAAGTTGGCTCGAAATTACACCCTTGTCGTTGCATAGACTGCTTTGTGAAGACGGAGAGCATTGAGAGGCTTGCCAGAATTATATGCAGTTGGAGAAATCTGATTGCAGACTTCAGTGAACGTATCAAGCGTTTCACGGAGATCTGGATCTGGTTCGATGATTATCTGCACGGTCTTCTGGATAAGCATCGATCTATTGGTATCACTAAGTGTATAACTATATATCGTATTAGTGGAGGTGAAACGCGCAATTCCTCCCCACCCTAAAGGGGGGGCCCCCTTGCGCAAAGAGAGTGGAAACCTTGAACAGCGCATACGAACAACTATATCGGTCACAACCCTACATATCTACGCTGCGTGATTTTCAATGCTCGAGGATGAATATACGCTCGATTACTTCCGGTCACAGGGGTTTGTGCGGAAGGTCTGCAAGGCCTGCGGATCAGCTTTCTGGACACGGGACCCCGAGCAGGAATTCTGTGGAGACTCCCCCTGCGTGACATACGACTTCATCGGCAACCCGGTCTTTAAACCCCACACAGTTAATGAGATGCGGGAAGCATTCCTCTCGTTCTTCGAGCGGCATGGTCACACACGCCTCGAACGATATCCAGTCGCCGCACGCTGGAGGGACGATATCTACCTGACCATTGCATCCATCGCAGATTTCCAGCCGTTTGTAACAAGCGGGGTCGTTCCCCCCCCAGCAAACCCGCTGACCATCTCCCAGCCCTGCATCCGTTTAAACGACCTTGACTCTGTCGGAAGGTCAGGTCGTCATCTGACGCTATTTGAGATGATGGCGCACCACGCCTTCAACACCCCCGAGAAACAGATCTACTGGAAAGATGAGACCGTCGCCCTCTGCGACGAGTTCATCGCCTCGATCGGTGGCAACCCTGCCCGCGTCACCTACAAGGAGCACCCCTGGTACGGCGGCGGAAACGCCGGTGCGTCCGTGGAGGTGCTCACCGGCGGGCTTGAGGTCGCGACGCTGGTATTCATGAACCTCGGACGGCAGAAGACCAATCAGCCTCCCGTAGAGGTGGGTGGGGAACTTTACTACCCCATCCGACTCAGGATCGTGGATACCGGTTACGGGCTCGAGAGGTTCGTCTGGGCATCGACGGGTTCACCGACGATCTACGACGCTGTATTTCCGGATATGGTGAGTCGACTGATGCAGTCGGCCCACCTGGAGAACCTCCTCGATAACCCAGAGTTCGCAAAGATAATGGGGCTCAGCGCCAGGTTCGCCGGCGTGATGGATATCTCAGGGACGAACCTCCACAAACTCCGACGGAAGGTTGCCGAGGCCATCAATGTGCCGGTGGAGCGCCTGGAGCGGATTGTCACTCCGATCGAGAAGGTCTACGCGATCGCCGACCACACCCGCTGTCTCGCCTACATGCTTGGCGACTGCATCGTCCCCTCGAACGTTCGTGAGGGTTACCTTGCGCGACTGGTGCTCCGGCGGACGCTGCGGATGATGAACGACCTCTCAATGGACGAGGAACTCGCTGACCTGGTGGAGGCGCAGATGGAGATCGTGGGGAAGGATAACTTTGAGCAGGACGTGGACGTTGTGATGGAGATCGTGGAGAACGAGGTGGAGCGCTACTCCAGCACCCTCGAACGTGGGGCGCGGATCGTCCAGAAGATCGCCAGGAACTACAGGGCAAAGAGTTCGAGGGTCCCTCTCCAGGAGGTTATCACGCTGTATGACTCGCACGGGATTCCGCCTGAGATGGTAAAAGAGGTCGCTGCCGCCGAGGGTGCAGTGGTCGAGATCCCGGACAACTTCTACTCCCTGATCGCCCAGAAGCACCTGGAATCTCAGAAAGATTCTAAAGTGGAGGACACTCTGGCGCCCTACCGCGAGCGGGCAGCGAGTCTGCCCCCAACCAAGAAACTCTACTACGATCTCACCACCGAGGTCGAGTTCGAGGCGGTGGTGCTGGACTACTTCGATGGAATGGTGGTACTCGACCAGACACTCTTCTACCCTGAGGGTGGCGGCCAGCCATCCGATACGGGGACTCTGGTAACACCCGATAACGTGGTGCGGGTGGAAGAGGTGAGAAAACTCGACGACGTGATCCTCCACCGTGTCACAGGTGGCACCCTCAAGCGAGGAGAGCGGGTGAAGGGCATGGTGGACGAGGAACGCCGGTTCTCGCTGATGCGCCACCACACAGCGACACACGTCCTTCTGTATGCCGCAAAGAAGGTGCTCGGCGCACACGTCCACCAGGCCGGCGCTCAGAAAGGGAGCGAGGTCTCGCGCCTGGATATCCAGCACTACAAGCATATCACGCCTGAAGAACTCCAGAAGATCGAGATCGAGGCGAACCGTATGGTCATGGCCGATCTTCCGGTCATTATCAGCGTGGAGGAGAGGACAAAGGCCGAGCGCAAGTACGGCTTCGACCTCTACCAGGGCGGCGTCCCACCGGGCCGGGAGATCAGGATAGTCAGGGTCGGTAGCGACGTACAGGCGTGTGCGGGGACGCATGTCCGCTCTACCGGTGAGATCGGGCTGATCCGGGTCATTGGCGTAGAGCACATTCAGGACGGTGTCGAGAGGCTGGTCTTTTCGGCCGGTCTAGCCGCAGTGCGCGCCGTGCAAAATATGGAAAAACTTCTCCGGGCATCTGCTGACGTCCTGAGCGTCCAGCCCGAGAACCTGCCAGTGACGGTGGCACGATTCTTCTCGGAATGGAAGGAACAGAGAAAGGAGATCGATCGCCTCCGCAACAGGGTGGTTGAACTCGAGAGGCAGAACCTTGAGGGCGAGGTCGTGGACGGCGTCCGGGTTGTTGTCCGGCGGATCGATGCAACCCCAAAGGAACTCGTCGCGCTTGCCACGTCGGTGGCCGATGAGGGGGGGGTGGCGCTGATCGCGTCGGTCGACGGTGGTGCGAGGGTGGTGGCGACCTCCGGCAACCAGGCGGTGAATGCTGCCGATCTCGTCCGGGAGGCATGCGGTATACTCGGCGGAAAAGGTGGGGGTAAACCAAACCTTGCACAGGGTGCGGGTCCTGACACCTCAAGGCTTGAAGAAGCGCTCAGGCACGGCCGCGAGATGATTTTAGAAGCGTTACATGGCGAATGAGGTTGTAGTTCTTCAGCCGGGCGATGAACGGGCGCAGAAGATCGCCCGGGCAATGGCAAGCCAGACGGCAAACGCGATAATACAGGCGTTCAGTTCAGGGCCCCTGACATCGTCAGAGGTTGCCAGGCAGATGAAGATCCCGATCACCACCGCCACATACCACATCGAGAACCTTCTCGAGGCCGGGCTTCTCGAGGTCGTCGATACCCGCTGGAGCGAGAAGGGGCGCGAGGTTAAGGTCTATGGGCTCACGGAACAGGTGCTCATCATCGCTCCGCCGGTAAGCGATCTCCGGTCGGTCTTAAAGAAGTACACGATGCTATTTGCGCTGATAGTCCTTGCTACAGTCGGGCTCAGGGTCCTCCTCCCTGCTCTCCTGCCGCCGTCCCCCGATGCAGAACCCCTCCTCCAGAGGGCTGCGACCGAGACGGGTGAGAAGGTCTCGACGTTCGATGTCCCGGCAACCGGTGCTGCTGTGGCACCGCCGGTTCACGACCTGGTGATGGGATTCTTCTTCGGCGCCTGCGTGGTGCTGCTCGCGCTGCTGGTATACGAGGTATTCTACTGGTGGCGAACATCCCGGCGCTACCGTGAGCGTCTGGAGAAGGAGCAGGATATGTCAGACGAAACCCGGTGATGGGCGGGACCGAACCCCACGTATTTTCGCGCATATTACAGAGGATCTTTTCAGAATGTGTTGGTCCGGGGATTTTTATGCCAGAACTGGCTGCAACGGGGGTATGACTATATCACCAGATTATCAAACCATGATCCATGATCGGTAGCGCCCTCGGGATAGACCCGGAGTTCTTCTCCCTCTTCATAGTCCCGATCTTCATATTCTTCGCGCGCATCTGTGACGTCACAATAGGGACGATGCGGATCATCTTCGTCTCACGGGGGATGAAGACGGTCGCTCCCCTCCTCGGATTCATCGAGATCTTCATCTGGATCGTCGCCATAGGCCAGATATTTCAGAATCTCACAAATCCGATCAACTATCTTGCATACGCGGCGGGTTTTGCTACCGGAAACTACATCGGGATGATCATTGAAGAGCGACTGGCGATGGGGCTTGCGCTCGTCCGGATTATCACCCAGAGGGACGCTACCAACCTGATCGACTACCTCCGGGCTGCCGGATACGGAGTGACTGTTATAGACGCCCAGGGAAAATTGGGCCCGAGCAAGGTCATATTCTCTGTGATCAGAAGGAAGAATCTTCGCGATGTGGAGAACGCTATCCATCAGTTTAACCCCAGGGCGTTCTACTCGATCGAGGACGTCCGGCGAGCGGCGGAAGGCACTTTTCCGGCCTCTGTGCCAGGTCCAACGCCGTTCCGCCTCGGAAGGTTCATCCGGAAAGGGAAGTGAGCACAGGATCGGTAGCCTCCTCCAGATTTCACCATTCAGCCACCTTCTGAGTCTTCGTCTTCTGGTTAACGCCAGGTGTAATGGTCACCCCTGGCAGGAGTACACTCACAACAGCGGTATTTTTACAATTATTCAGAGATACCAGCACAATTTTCGTAAATAGGCCGTTCAGATCTGCTTTGCGAGACCCTACCCTCACCTGCCCGGGCATCGCGACAGATATTCTGCTCCCGGAGCACCATGGTTCAGTAACTCCACATAAGCGAAGGTTCGCTTTCTCCACCCCCTCGGGGGTGAGGGCACAGAACGGGGTGATTGCCAGGGAAGGCCGTGCCAGGGGGAGAGTCTCGCTGTGATACTCTGGATGCATTCCCGGACACTGTATCGAAGGGAGAATCACCCTTTTGGGAGGGGTTGACGGGGAAGGGGCGGAACGCCCCTGCCCCTGTCTTGACGTGTTACCGGGAACAGTATTCGCTGACCACCCCTGGTGGCCTGTGGCTTATGTCCGATCTGATTGGATATCTGGTGTATATCATGAACACTGGAAGAGAGGAAGGATCAAATAGGAAGGGTTATCCGTAAAAAAGCCGACAACCGCTAACCATCCATCGGAGACGGTTTGTAATGAGATCTTTTATAATCGGAATGGCGCTACTCGTTATATGCGCCGCCGTCCCTGCTGTATCGGCTCAGATCGGTGGGGATGAAGGATGGTATCGCGTCCACTGCAACATCGACGGTGCCGACGTCTACTTTGACGGCCGCTACCAGGGCACAACCTACGGGGGATCGCTTGATGTCCCGGTCTATGCAACCGGAACGCCATATAACACAATCCGGGTCGAGAAGAGTGGCTACCATACCTACACCGGCAGCCTCCCGACGAGTCCTGCGGCAGGGGAGACTGCGGACGTCTACGTGACACTTCAACCTGTTGAGACCGCCGGTTCGATCTACGTCACGTCGAGCCCATCAAGCGCTGCGATCTACTTAAACGGGCAGTATAAGGGTGTAACCCCGCTTACGATCCCTGACCTATCCCCGGGTACCTACTCCCTTGAGGCCGAGCACCAGGGTTACCAGTCCGATTCCTCCACTGTTACGGTCAGGTCGGGGCAGCAATCGAGCATTCAGTTCACGCTGACGCCGATTGAACGGTATGGCTCGATCAAGGTCACATCCAGCCCATCCGGTGCCTACGTCTATATGGATGGGAACTACAGGGGCGTCACCCCCCTGACCCTCACGACCGTCTCTGCCGGGAAACACACGATCGAACTCGATCTGGCCGGCTACTATGACTGGACGTCGAGCCTGAGCGTGAGTCCGGGCGTGACCAGTTCCATCAACGCCCGCCTCTCGCCGATCCCCTCCGAGACCCCCGGGGCAATTGACGTGGTTTCCTACCCGCCAGGGGCTGATATCTTCCTGGACGAGAAATACCAGGGCAGAACACCTTCGGCCGGGGTCTACACGATATCAAACGTCCATCCTGGCACCCATACCCTGAGGGCGTCCCTCTCCGGATACCAGGACTACACCACGTCGGTCGTGGTCAGTGCTGCAACCACAAGTCACGTCACCGCGACGCTCCAGCCCGGTCAATCGACCACAACGGGCTCGATCTCGGTCACCTCCTCGCCCGGCGGTGCCCAGGTCTACATCGATAACGTCTACCGGGGCGTCACCCCCCTGACCCTCGACGGCATTCCAACCGGAACCCATCAGGTCAGACTGGCACTCGCAGGTTACAACGACTACTCGACAACGGTGGAGTTAGGTGGCGGGAGTACCTCTTCAGTATCGGCCTCGCTCTCGCCCATCCAGACGCCAGGTACCGGGACAGCGCCGTTTGCTGCGATAGGCGCGCTCGCCCTCATCGTGTTCCTGGTCGCCCTGCGCCGGCGTGACTGAACCTCCTCACAAAACACTCAATTTTTCACGTTGATATTCGCGCAACGATCAAAATAGCCCGCGGTGAACGCCTTTTACGGAAAACACCCCCTCGCAGGGGGTGGGCAGTGGGTGGTGATTGGCAGGGGAAACCGTGACCGGGACGCAAGATCAGATCTCTCTTTGGGTCTAACCAGGAACCGGCGAAGTGCACTCTCCTCTCTCCGGCATAGTTTCCTCTCAAAAACCCGGTCACAACAAGATACAGATGAAAGGTCGGTCTGCGGCGATGAAGATCCTCCGGGGTCCGTCCCGCGATAGGTCGTAAAACCGGGTCACGGCTCGAAGGTGCCGGTTTGATACCCTTCTGATTACCACAAGTAATAATCAACACCTATAAATATTCCAGAATGAATATACGTTCATGGAAAAGTCCCTGGATCTCATCAATGCCCGGATACGCGAAGGCAGTGCACGTGTTGTCACCGCCGAAGAGATGCCGGCAATAGTCGACGAACTGGGAGAGGAAGGGGCACTGGAGGAGGTCGATGTCGTAACGACCGGGACGTTCGGAGCGATGTGCTCTTCCGGTGCTTTCTTCAACTTCGGGCACGCCGACCCCCCCATCAGGATGGAGCGCGTCTGGCTAAACGACGTGGAGGCATACGCCGGAATAGCGGCGGTCGACGCCTACCTTGGTGCAACCCAGCAGTCCGAGACCCATGACCGCCCCTACGGCGGTGCGCATGTTCTGGAGGAGTTTGTCTCCGGCAGCACCGTAGAACTTCGGGCAACCTCACACGGTACCGACTGTTACCCTCGCAGGAGCATAACCACGGAGCTTCTGCTTGAGGACATGAACCAGGCGATCATGGTGAACCCGCGAAACGCCTACCAGCGCTACAACGCGGCGACGAACGCAACGGACAGGACGCTCCACACCTACATGGGCACCCTCCTTCCCCACTGTGGTAACGTCTCCTACTCCGGTGCAGGAACCCTCTCGCCCCTCGTCAACGACCCGGGTTTCAGGGTCATCGGGAGCGGCGTTCCGATCTTCCTCGGCGGTGCCAGGGGGATGATCATCGGGGAGGGCACCCAGCACTCAGCGGGCACCGGGTTTGGAACCCTGATGGTTACCGGGGACTTAAAAGAGATGCGTCAGGAGTTCCTGCGTGCCGCGGTCATGAGCGGCTACGGGGTGACGCTTTATATCGGTGTCGGCGTGCCCATACCGGTTCTCGATACGGAGGTTGTCCGGAGCACCGCCGTCCGTGATGAGGATATCCTGACAGATATCATCGATTACGGCACACCCCGGCGTGACCGGCCGTCGCTTGCAAGGGTTAGTTATGCAGACCTGAAGAGCGGATCGGTCGAGATCGGCGGTGAGACCGTCAGAACCTCACCTCTATCCAGTTACCGGCGTGCGCGGGCGGTAGCGCGTGAACTCAAGACCTGGATCGAGACCGGGAAGATGGAACTTGCGCTCCCCACCCGCAGGATCGACCCGAAAAAGCGGTCAAAACCCATGCGCCAGACGGCCGTGACCCCCCGTGTCCGCGAGATCATGGACCGGCGGGTGATCAGCATCACGGAGGACGAGGATATCCGGGTTGCAGCAAAAAAACTCCTGAAAGGCGAGACAAACCACCTCCCTGTCGTGGACGCCAGTGGTCTGCTGGTCGGGATAGTCACCACATACGACGTCTCGAAGGCTGTGGTTAGTGACGGCCGGTTCCGGCAGGTGAAGGATATCATGACGCGGAACGTGATCAGGACGATGCCCGACGAACCTGTGGACATAGCCGCGCAGAAACTTGAGCAGAACAACATCAGCGCGCTGCCAGTGGTTGATGCCTCAAACAGGGTCGTTGGCATCCTCTCTGCTATCGATCTCGGTAAACTGCTCTCGGGGAGGCGGTGGAGATGAAACTCCTGCTGTCGTTCTCCCGGAAGGGTCAGCACGACCCCGGCAGGGAACCGGTAATCGCCCGTGTGGTAAAAGAGACCGGCGTCCTCATCAACGTCGAGAAGGCTAACATTGACTCGATGGCCGGCGAGGTGCTGGTGGACGTCCCTGACGGCGATGCTGACCTGATCCGGCGGCGTTTTGAGGAGATGGGTGTGTCCGTCCGGGTGGTGGTTGATGCCATCGTCCGGGACGAGGAGGAGTGCGTCGACTGCGGGGCGTGCATGAGCGTCTGCCCGCAAGAGGTTTTTTCCTTCGATCCCGAGTGGCGGCTATGCGTGAACGCTGAACGATGCGTCCTCTGCGGCAGATGCGTCCCGGCATGCCCGCACGGCGCTCTCTCACAGCAGGAATGATCCGGGAGCATTTCGAGTTCCGCCAGACGATCGCGACGATCCTCGCCGACGAACCGGGGCATATCGATGCTGCGAAGTCCGGGATGCTGGCCGCCCGCCGGGAGGTCGAGGATCAGATCGCCCGCGACCCCTTTTTTGCGGCGACGCTCGAACCGTATTCCCCCCAGGGCGCCGCAAAGACCCCGGCGAGCATGGTCAGTGCTGCCGCAGAGGCGGGTGTCGGGCCGATGGCTGCGGTGGCGGGCGCCATAGCCATGGCCGGTGTGGGGGCGATGATCGGTGTGGGGGCGTCGTTTGGTCTCATCGATAACGGCGGGGATATCGCCCTGGTGAGCGACCGCCCGGTCACGATCGGGATCTACGCGGGTGGATCGCCTTTGAGCGGGCGGATCGCGTTCCGCGTCCCGCCGCAGGACGAGATCCTGGGGGTCTGCACCTCATCGGCGACGGTGGGGCCGTCCCTCAGTTTCGGTATCGCCGATGCTGTGACTGTTTTTTCCCCTGACGTCGCCGTCGCAGACGCATGGGCAACGGCGATCTGCAACCAGATCACGGCGGAAGATACATCTGTCCTGGACAGACTGGACGGATCCGGTGTTACCGCGGTTCTTGTCATAATCGGGGATACGGTGATCCGCTGGGGCGACCTCCCGCCGGTCGTGCGGGCGAGGGTGGACGAACGGCTGATCACCGCTGGCAGGCAGCCGTTCTGATGTCCACGAAGTTCATAGAGACTCATCGATGTAGACGCCGATCCTCTCGTAGGCCTCCGGGCCGGTGAACCGTGCAAGTGTGGTCTCTCCGTCGGTCATGAGGATCACCGGTTCCCCGTTCTCCACCAGGAAGACCACCTCGTAGATGTCAACCTCTTCGATGACGATTCCGCGGGCAAGGTCTGAGGCGGCATGGAGCTGGAGTCTCTCTCTCGCCAGGTCTTCCGGGGTCTCCCGGAAGAAGTAGTAGAAGACCTGATAGGCGTTCAGGAGATCTGAAGAGATGAGCGCTTTAAGCGTCTCTTCATCAAGAGTCTCCAGCATCTCCGCCAGGAGTTCGTCGTCATCATCGCTTGCCTCAAACAGGGTATCGGCAAGTTCTGCAAGTTCTATGTAATCGACCATACCTCACTCCTCCCTGCATACGACCGGCGGGTGTATGAATAACTATATCGGTCTCGCCGGAAAAAAGAGTAGGTGTGCGTGAGGAGGATCTGGATTGGGCCGTATATCACGGGATTCCACAAACCGGCACCATAACGGTCGAAGATCTGATATCTGTCACCGGTTTTGAACCCGATGCGGTCATGGCATCGCTCGAACGTCTTGAGCACTATCTCCTGATACAGCGGTCGGGTGGGAGGATACGTCTTCTCTCCATCCAGGAATCGCTGATCGCGTGTCGGTCCCGCCACAGCAGGGTTGACCTCCCGTTCGTCATAGAGAACGGTGTAATCCGGGCTAAGAAGGAGTGAGCGGGATGCCCGAGGTAGCAGTCCTCCGGATAGGTCACCGCCCGGAACGCGACCAGCGGGTGACGACCCATGTCGGGCTTACAGCGCGTGCGCTTGGAGCCCGTGGCATGTATCTCGCGGCGGAAGACCGGGGGGTGGTTACGAGCATCCTGGACGTGGTATCCCGCTGGGGAGGTGACTTCTTCGTTGAGGATGGTGTGAAGTGGAGGCAGTGTATCCGGGACTGGAAGGCCTCTGGCGGCAGTGTTGTCCACCTGACGATGTACGGCCTTCCGATGACCGATCTTGTTGAAGAGATCCGCGTCCTTGACCGTGTGCTTGTCGTGGTTGGGGCGGAGAAGGTCCCGGGCGAGATCTACGGGCTTGCTGACTACAACGTATCGGTGACCACACAGCCTCACTCGGAGATCTCGAGTCTTGCTCTATTCCTTGACCACCTCTTTGAGGGTAAGGAACTCAACCGGGAATACCCGGACGCGCAGATCCGGATTGAACCGGCAAAAGCGGGTAAGAAGACGGTGGAACGGTGAAGCCGCGGGTGCTTGTTGCGGGGTTTGCGACGCGGCATGTGGCGCAGTCGGCATACCGGGCGGGGTATACCGTCTACGCCGTAGATCATTACTGTGATCAGGACCTCTCCTGGTACACGAGAGATTCACTGGCTTTCAATGAACTCGCCGACCTCCCTGACAGGATCGTTGAACTTGCATCCCGACACCCGGTTGACGCGCTGGTTGTCACCTCGGGTGCCGAGACCGTGGGGACGACGATCCCCCTCTACGGAACCCCTCCCGCAAAGGTGGAGCGACTGCTGGACAAACTTGAGATCCAGCGATTCTTTGAGGGGCTGGACGTTCCGGTCCCGCCGCTTGCCGATGGGCGGTTCCCGGCGATGGTCAAGCCGCGTCGTGGAGCAGGGGGCTGGAGGAACGCGGTTGTGAGGACAGAGGAGGAACTCCACCGCTGGGAGGAGGCCTGGCCAGACGTCCCCTACGTCGTCCAGACGCTCGTTGACGGTCTCCCCTCAAGCGTCTCCTGCATCACGGACGGCCGGCGTGCGCGGGCCATCGCAGTCAACCGCCAGATCCTGCGGGGTGAGGGAGAGAGTGCTCACGGGTTTGCAGGCTCGCTCACCCCGTTTTTCCACCCTCTTGCGGGGGAGATGATCGCTGTGGCGGAGAAGATTGCCGCTGCAAGCGGTTCTGTCGGTTCGGTCGGGATCGATTTTGTGGCAGGCGAGAGGCCGTGGGCGATCGAGATCAATCCCCGGTTCCAGGCAACCCTGGATACCGTTGAGATGGCGATAGGAGAGAGCGTCTTTGAGATGCACATGAACGCCTGCTGTGGGGTTATAGCGGCAATGCGGCCTCCTGCACGGCAGGTTGCGGTCAGGCAGATCCTTTTTGCAAAACGAGATATGCGGCTTGATGCCGATCTCTCTGACCTTGCACCCCGCATCGCTGACATCCCCTGGCCGGGAGCCGAGTTCGAGGAGGGTCAGGCATTACTGAGCGTCTACGGCCGCGGTAGATCGGAGGATGAGGCGTATGTCGACCTTGATAGGACACTCGCGCTCGTCAGGAGACGGCTGGGGGAGCAAAAGGGATAGTGTTAAGGTATGGAGGAGAGACTATGCAGGGTATCAAGACTTTTGTGTACACATACTTACGGTTAAACCGGGAGAGATTTTGAGTATGGTGTCTGTAGCCGAACTGCTGGATGATCCGGCGATCAACGCTTACCTACGGCGTATGATCGGAGATGATGGAATCGAGGTTCTCAGGAGGTTTCCAGGGGATGAGGAACACAGTGATGAGGAACTTGCAGAGATCACCGGGATCAACCTCAACACCGTCCGCCACACCCTCTACACTCTCTACGAGAAACGTCTTGCCGAGTATCGGCGGCTGAAGAACGTCGAGACCGGCTGGCTCACCTATCTCTGGCATCTCCGACTGGACCGCATTTATGACGTGATCGAGGAAGATCTCCGTGATGCGGTCGAGAAACTTGGCGCCCGACTCGCCTATGAGGAGACGAACGACTTTTACATGTGCAGGGACTGCAGCGTCATCTACACCTTTGCAGACGCGGCAGACTGGAGTTTTACATGCCCGAACTGTGACGCCACGCTTGAACACTTCGACAACGAACTTCTTGTAGCCGCCCTCAGAAAGAGGGTCGAGAAGATCAGGGAGAGCCTCGGGAGTGCGTGAAGAGGACTGTATCGCCCTCCTCCGGCAGGCGGGATCTTCTCCCGGAGTCATCGCGCACTGTCGGGCGGTGCGCGACCTTGCGCTCACCTACGCATCCGATCCCCTGATAGACCGTGACCTGGTCGAGGCCGGTGCTCTCCTTCATGATATCGGCCGCGGGGTGACGCACGATATCCACCATGCCGAAGTGGGTGCCGAGATCTGCCGGTCTTTTGGCCTGGATGAGGCGGTCGTCGCTATCGTCGAGCGGCATATCGGTGCCGGGCTGACGGCCGACGAATGTTCGTTGTTGAATCTTCTTCCTCGCGATTGCATTCCCCGGACGGCGGAGGAGAAGATCGTTGCCCACGCGGACAACCTGGTGAAGGGAACCCGTGTTATAACGCTCGATGAGCGGTTGTTGCACGCGATCGACCTTCCGGTGGGGCAGAGACGGCGAATATACAGGCTTGGACTTGAGGTGGAACTCTTCAGATAACCAGTTTTTTCACCTGCGGGAGCGCACGCAGGCGTTCGTAGACTGATGCCGGGATCCGGGGTTCATCCACGATCATAACGAGTCTTGGCTCTTCTGTGAGGTAGGGGTCGGTGACATAGATCTGCCGGATAGGCAGGTCATGATCGACCAGGACGCCGACCGCTGCGCCGACGATCCCTTTCTGGTGTGCGTCTTTTGGATAGAGCGTGATGACAGAGAGGCCGAGCCCCTCGGCAACCCCGGAGAGGTCGGGCACGGCCCGCATACGTGTAAAGATCTCCCGCAGTTCTGGTTTCTCAAGGATGCGGCGGGCGGTGGCGTCGACAACCCTGCGGTCGGTCTCTATAGCCCTCCCTATGTGTGTGGCCGGGATCTCGATGCCATTGCAGACGATGCGGCCTTCTTCGTTTATGCCAAACCCGTTCTCAATCAGGAAACGAACCACCCTGCTCTGTGACGGCGAGTCGGCAAACTCCTGTGAGATGTCAGCCCACATGGGATGATCTTGTAACCGGCTGCATATATATGCACCGATGACGATCATGGTGCGTTATGGTACATATCCGTTCGGGAGCGGTCTATGCAGGTTGCCGGGGAAAAAGAGGGTTTTTCAGATATTTTCCAGCCTTTTGTCTACCGTATCCCAGTTCACAACGTTCCAGAACGCATCGATGAACTGTCCCCGGTTGTTCTGGTAGTCGAGATAGTAGGCGTGTTCCCAGACATCGAGCACCATCAGGATCCTGAACGAGGGGTAGACGTTGGTGTTGTGTTTCTCGATCTGCATTATGATGGGCCGATCGGTTATGGGGCAGCAGGCGAGGGCAGCCCAGCCCGACCCCTCGACGCTTGCGGCCGCTTTTGTAAACTCGGCCTTGAACCGGTTGAAGGAACCCCATTCTCTCTCTATAAGGTCGGCAAGGGCGCCGCCGGGTGTCCCGCCACCTCCCCTCCCGGCCGGCGCCATCGTGGGCCAGAAGAGGGTGTGCAGGACATGACCGCCGATGTTGAACGAGAGTTCCTTCAGCAGCGCTTTCATGTCGAGTTCGGCGCCTTCCTGCCTCGCCTTCTCAAGTCTCTCAAGGTTGGCGTTCGCCCCCGTCACGTAGCCCTGGTGGTGTTTGTCGTGGTGGATGCTGATCTGCTCTTTTGATATTTGTGGCTCGAGTGCGTCTGCCGCATAGGGCAGCGGCGGAAGTTCGTATTTCCGTTGGGTTGTCATCATCTCTACAGCCATGGTTATCGATCGTTAGATGGGAGGCGATCTATTTTATGGTGTCGGTGCTCTCGCTGCCCGGCGCTGTTTACCCTCCCACTTGGATGATCCGGCCCGGGCACATAGCGCTGACTTAAACTGGAGGTAATCTCGTGAATTTGGCGGGAGCCCCGGATGGCGTCTCTTCGGATAGGAGGTGGTGTGGATTGGATTGAGTGTCCAAACATCTCCGCATAGCTCTACCAGGGTGAGTCCGTAGTTCTGGGGGTGTCATCATCACGCATCGCCTCTTATACTGGATATCGTCATCAGGCCAGTTCCGACAAAGCCTATATAGCAGCGGGGTTGAGTCTTGAGACAGTGAACCTCCCCGGGAGACCCGCCGCCGGCGATGCCTATATAACGCTTCTCGGACGCTCGACATGGGCGCTTGTAAACGCGTATCACGCTGTGGTGCGGGAGAGAGGCCTGCGTCCTGAACAGGTCGTTATCGTCACCGAAGAGCCGTATGCAGAGGCGGCGTCCATCGCGGCGGTAGCGGTCGGTATAGTCTCGGAGGGGTATGGTTTCTCTCCGGCCGTCCGGGTGGAGATCCTGCCTGAAGCAGATTTCGTCCGGTCGGGGCAGACGATCCGCTCTCTCGCAGTCGACTTCATAGAGCAGGGGTATGACGCCGCGATCGACATAACCTCCGGCAGGAAGGTCACGGTCGCCGGGGCACTCGTCGCGCTCTCTGTTGAGGGGGTTGATATCCGGCACATCTACTACCTGGCCATGAAGACCACCGATGATATCGCAAAGCCCTACATGATGATCCCGCATCAGGTTCAGAGGATCCACGACCTCGTCGAGGACGCAGGGGCGATTTCAGCATGAACGACCTCATAATAAGGGAGGACGAACTCCAGGTTCTCATCAACTTTATCGACGAGGTTCATCTCTCATACCCGCTCTACGAGGGGGAGATCCTGGTTGCGCGCCCGGAAGGAACCGGGTTTTCGCTTCAGGTGCCTGCGACGCGCGAGACTTTCCGCGACTGGCTTGCTGCATATGAACCGATTGCAGCCGAACTTCCATCTTATGCCGACCTTCAGGAGTGCGTGTTTGCAGCCGGCATCGCCCGCTACACCAACCAGGCCGCCTTCGATGCTATGCTTGTATCCTACAGGAGCCTCAAAAAAGCTGTCTATTTCGGCCTGGATACAAACCTCTTCTACCACGGGTTTGCATCGAACAACCCCGGGATCGACCCTGCCTCATACCTGATCGTTGAGACAGTCCGCGACGAGATCTCATATGCCGTCAACCGGAAGTACCGGTCAGAGATGATCGAGGAGATGATAGCACTGGCGCCGGAGTGGCGGAACCATCTCGCAGAACTTGAGAACAAACGGATGAAACGCTCCCGGAAAGCGGCCTATCTGGCGCTGAAAGAGTATCGCTCCGTCCGCGACCGGGCAACGGAGATCCCGGCGTCGGGGCCGCACACTCACCTTGCAGAGGAGAACGACCGTAACATCGTCCGGGCGCTCCGGAAGTTCGAGGAGGAACGCTACGCTCTTCCGGTTCTCCTGACCGCCGACATCTACATGGTCGACCTCTGCATGACAGAGGGGCTTGAATATTTCTACTTTGACCGCCCATACAGACTTGAGGCAACAACCTGCACGGCACCGGCGTTCCGGCGACTGCTCTTCAACATCGCTGCCGTCTTCGGGTTTGTAGACTGCAACGGGTTCACAATCTTCGGTGAGTATGGCGGAAAGGGTAACGATATCGACGAACTGAAGATCAGGTTCCGGGACGATGAGGTATACCATGCATGCAGGCGGGAACTTGATATATGCAGGAGACTTGCAGAACTCGGCATTACGCGGTAGAGGCTGTCCTCTGCGACATGGACAACACCCTCTTTGACCTTGTTCGAGCAAAGCGTGAGGCGTGCCGCTCTGTGATCGACTACCTGGGGGAAGGCGACCCCGAGACCCTCTTTTCGCAGTTCCTTAGGGGGGTTCACGGGTTTGAGGACCATGAGAACATAAGTGATTACCTCCACGATCTCGGGATCTACGATGGGGAGGCGTTCGAGGTCTGCTGCCGCATCTACGAGGACGTCAAACTCGATCTGGTCGAGGCATACCCGGGCGTCGAGGAGACGCTCCAGAGCCTGCGGGACGGCGGGATTGGGCTTGCTGTTGTGACCGATGCGGAGTCTTTCCAGGCACGGCGACGGCTTGAGAAGACCGGGCTAATAGATTACTTCGAGACGATCGTGACACCGGATCTCTCCGGCAGACGGAAACCCGAACCTGACTCTCTCATCTACGCCCTCCGCCGACTTGGTGTGGCGCCGAGAGGGGCGATGATGGTTGGCGACAGCGCCGTACGCGACATCGCGCCCGGACGGCGACTGGGGATGGTGACCGCGTTTGCCGCTTACGGTGACTGGCGAGAGAGCCGCGTGGCGGATGTCGGGGCGGATATAATACTCTCGGAGTTTGCACAACTCAGAAGATTCCTCAGCATACCCGGGAAAGGGTAGACCCCCTCAGTAGAGCGGGGTGGGCGACTGTGCCCCATCCACCGGGAGGCGCGCCCCCTGCACCAGGATCTGCTGGTCGGTCTCAGCCACCTTCCCGAGGATGATCCTCTTTCCCGCCGGTGTCATCGCAAATACCGGGATGGATGTGCCTGCCTGGAGGAGCGCCTTCTTTGCAGCCACATCACGTATATGCCGCGATGCGCAGGCGGTGATCAGGTCGGCGGCCCCGGCCAGCGCGACTGCGTCCTCTCGTGATATCCCGGTGGTGTGGACGGCTACTATAAAAGCCTCCGGAAACCCTTCCCGGATGGTCGCCGCCTCTGTGGCATCGGCGGTGGTCACTGCGACCCGGCGGTGGCCGAGGTCTCTTGCCAGCGCGACACCGGCGGCCTGGTCTATCGTGGCGGTCGCCGTGTCCAGGACCACCCCTCCGTTCTCCTGTATCCGCGCGATCACTTCAGGGATCGGGGATGTCTTCACGAGTCCGGACATCCGGCCGCCGATCCCCTGGATGAGGGCCGGGTTCGTCGCAACGATCGTCCCTGCCCCGTCAGAGACTATCACTGCGGCGTCCAGGTCTCCCCTGCGCACGGCGCTGCTGAGGAGTTCCGAGGCTCCGAAGATGACAAAGTCCGGCCCGGCGAGAACCTGCCGTTCGGGGGTACACATGCCAAATGTTCTGATCCGCGCTTCGATGTTGCGTTTTATCGCCTCCGGTGTCATATCCTCGACAGGGCAGGCAAACCGCCGCGCCAGAGGGCAGTCATGGATGACGGGTCTTCCGACCTCGACGACCTGGCCGTTCCGGATCACAACCTGGCATCTTCCGATGGCTTCTATGATATGTTCGTCGTGCTTGCTCATACGGAGATCTGGGTCGGGGAGAGAATAATGGTGCGCTACGGGGGGTCAAACTACTTATCGGGTGACCCCACCATCTTGATGGAGGTAACTCATGCTACGTCAGCGGCAGGGGTGGTGATTGGACGTGGGCAGGATCTGTAGCCAGTTCATCGTGATAGAGTGCAGTCGGCAGTGCGGCTTCTCCCGGATCTACAACGAGCCGACAGAAGAGGTGTTTCGCGAGATAACCGCGATGACGACCTGTCCTGATTGCGGTGCGCCCGTCCGGCGGAGATCCTTCTGAGGGGGACGCCATGCCCGGGACGCGCTACTGGGAGATCGATCTAGCTCGAGGTGTTGCCGTGGTGACGATGATCATCTTCCATTCGGCCTTCGACCTCAACTTCTTCGGCGTTCTGCCGCTTGAGGTCTCCGGGGGGTTTCTCTGGCTGCTCGCCCGTCTGACCGCATCGACTTTCATCTTCCTGGTAGGTCTCTCCTTTACGATCAGTTATGCCCGCGCCAGGCGGCATCTCGCCGGGCGTGATCTCGCGCTTAAATACATCCGGCGCGGTCTGCTCATCTTCGGTTGCGGTCTGGTAATAACCGGTGTAACCTGGCTGCTCCTGCCCTCGGTCTGCATCGTCTTTGGGATCCTTCACTTCATAGGGGTCTCGATCCTGCTTGCACCTCTCTTTGTCCGGATGGACGCAAGGAGACTCGTCGTTGCGAGTGTGGCATGTTTCATCGCAGGTTACGCCGTAACTCTCGTCAACGGCCCCTGGCCTCTCCTCTGGCTCGGCATCCATCCGGCATCCTTTGCGAGTCTGGACTACGTCCCGCTGTTTCCATGGTTCGGTATCGTCCTTGCCGGGATGGCCTGCGGGCATACATTCTACACGGATGGGAGGCGCGGGTTTCGGGTCAACGACCCGGGGCCGGCGGTATCACGACCGTTCGAGTTCCTGGGTCGGCACTCGCTCCTCATTTACTTCCTCCACCAGCCCCTGATCCTGGTTCTGATCGCGGTTCTCGCACCGGGGGCGGTGGAGTTCTTCGGGTGAGGGAGGGGACGTGGAGGACGCATGATGCGATGGGGGGAGGGACGGGTAGTTTTTCGCAGAGAACCCGGGAGACTCTCCTCCTCCGCTGCACCATAATGAGGGAGATCCGCAGAAAAGGGAAGTTCCGCCTGTTTTCAGGCGTCTCGAGGATGGCGTCTCTCGTATCTTTGACCACCCGCGCCTGATCCCGCCTCTTTTGAGGGGCGGGCAGTCTGCGGCAATAAACCTGGAAGACCGTGCCAGGTAGGGAGCAGGATAACCCGGTGAGATGGGATCCTGACACCTTATCTATGGAGAATCGCAGAACAGGGGTGGGGAAGGAATTTTCACCTGCCCTGTCCGGGCATGGTTCCGGGTTACTGGTTTTCTCATAGCGTCGACCACCCAGGCCTTTCAACTCTTTCAGCGCCTCCCTCCATCCCTGAAAACCCCGTCCCCTGGGAGCGGGAAACGCTGTGCCTCCCTCAGGCAGGCCTATCCGGGCTGATCTCATTCAACAGAAGAGCGGCACGTCCGAAAACGCCCCGACATCAAAGACCCCCCGCTCCGTGACCCGGAGTTCGGGGATGACGGTCAGTGCCAGGAACGATAGATACATGAAAGGGTTCTCGATCGCGCCAAGTTCTCCCGCATGCGCCTCGACTGCCGCCAACCGCCGGAGAACCTCATCGTAGGGGCGGGCGGACATCAGTCCGGCACACTCCAGGGGTAGCGTTGTCACCTCGTTTCCGGAGACAGCCACAAGCCCCCCGCCGAGCCTGACCACTTCGGCGATGGCACGGATGATATCTCTGTCATCGACGCCGACGGCGACGATGTTGTGGGAGTCGTGGGAGACCGACCCGGCGATCGCTCCCTCCTGTAACCCGAGGCCATGGACAAGTCCCACACCAGACCCGCGCCCGCGGTAACGGTCGGTGACGACCGCCTTCAGGATATCGCGCCCGGTATCCGGGATCGCGGCGGCATCGACCGGACAGCGGAGGTCGCGTGTTGTGATATGCCCGGGCACGACCCCGATCACACGCGCCTCCCCCGCCCCGGTTATCCGGATCTCATCTTGCACCGGAACGCGGGCGTGCATTGGAGCCACTGGAACCTCTGGCGGTCGATAACCCCGGTCGATCACCTCAACACCGCGCTTGAACGTCCGTAAGACGCAGAAGCGGTCGGGGTCGTCAATGACGCAGAAGTCACCGAGCCTACCTGGTGCAATGGCGCCCCGGTCATGGAGCCTGAACCGTTCAGCGGCGGAGAGGGTCGCCATCCGGAGCGCCAATTCGACCTCGAGACCGTAAGTGGTTGCTTTTCTGATACAGTCGTCTATATGTCCATCCCGGACAAGCGTCCCGGCATGCCGATCATCGGTTGCAAAACAGCACCGCGGCGCTGTGCACCTGTTAACGAGCGGCAGGAGGTCGCGGAGGTTCTGCTCTGTCGAGCCCTCCCTGATCATGACATACATCCCCCGGAGGAGTTTTTCAAGGGCCTCAGAAAGCGTCGTTGACTCGTGGTCACTCTGGACGCCGGCATGGATGTAGGCGTTCAGGTCCTTCCCGGAGAGGGACGGCGCGTGGCCGTCGATAACCTCAAAGAGATCCATCTTTGCCCGGAGATCTTCATCCCCGGTCAGGACGCCGGGGACGTTCATAACCTCGGCAAGCCCTATGACCCTCTCCCGCCCCCGGAACCGGGCAAGGTCGGCGGCTGTAAGCCTGGCACCGCCCATATCGTGGGGTGTTGCCGGGACGCAGGAGGGGAGCATGATCAGGATGTCGAGCGGTGTTCGGGCCCCACCGGCAAGCATGTACTCGATACCCGCCACCCCGCAGACGTTTGCTATCTCGTGGGGATCGGCGATCACCGTCGTTGTGCCGTGTGTAAGGACAACCCGCGCATACTCCGCCGGTGCAAGGAGCGAACTCTCTATGTGGACGTGGGCGTCGATCAGCCCGGGCACCACATAGGTGCCGGAGAGGTCGTGCTCTTTCTTCCCCTCATAGTCCCCGAGACCGATGATGTAGCCGTCTTTCACCGCAAAGTCTGCACACTCAAATGTGGAGGAGAAGGGGTTGAAGACCTCGGCACCGGTAAAGACGGCATCCGCAGGCTCGAGTCCACGCGCCGCTGCCAGTCCCGGAAGGGTCAGACGGTTACCTCCAGGTCGCGGATGACAGACGCGCTCCGCTCATTACCGATGAATATGATCAGAAAGGCCCTGTATCTGCCGGGCTGGAGGTCTACCTCGGTCGAGTAGTTATTCTCCCCGGTATCGAGATCGATATACCGCGCTTCGGAGAAGACCTCTTTCTGCTCAAAGTGGTCTACCTCCATGATCTTCACCTGGAGCACGGCGTTCTCGACTGGATCACCGGTGTTCTCCACAGCAATCTGCAGGGCCTCGCCGTCGTAGGTCACCTCCCCTATTGCGGTGGTAAGGCAGCCTGCCGATGTGGCGAGGACCACAAGGGTCACCAGTATCAGAAGACCTGTATATCTGCCTGACATATGCCCTGAGAACCGACCACCTCCCGGTTCACCAGATCCACTCTCATCCATTTTATTCACAATTCTGGCTTTTGTTATAAAAATATTGTGAAAAATATTGTGAAAAACAGCGAAGATCGAGGTGGGTGGTGAACTACCCCGCGCCTCTCGACGGGGAACCTCCCACTCCGCACCCTTCCACCCCGCAAGTTAAACCAGGAGGTTATCGCCTGACGTCCGCTTCCTCGAAAGGATGGCTACGGCCCGGTATGGTATAGCAGAAGTGAGCGACCTGGTTTCTGAAGCATGCAAAAACCCCTTTCACTTCATGATAGGCCGGGCACCTTCTCTTCTTTAGATCCTGGCGCTCTTACATCTCCTCGTTTTTCCGGGATGTTATGGAGATAGTTTCCCCCGCTCCGGGTGGGGCGTGTGGAAAAAAAATTTCAGTATCTCTCCGATATAAGAAACAATATCTCAAAAAAGGCCCCGGTATTGGAATGGTTGTGATACTATAAAAAATAGATTTAATATCACAGGTTCCAAAAGAGGTAATGAGGGGTGCTGGACATTACGGTTATAGCGTTCGCCCACCATAAGGGTGGTACAGGAAAGACTACCTCCTGCCTCAATGTTGCAGGTTACCTCCAGAAGGATGGGAAACGTGTTCTGGTGGTGGACTGTGACCCGCAGGCCAACGCTACCAGCGGGCTTGGCGTCGAACCCGCAAGCCTCGAGCAGAGCATGTATGACGTCTTTATGAGCATCTTTGAGGGTTTTCCCGATGTGGGGATCGGTGATATCATCCTTCCCACAGCATCGGGGATTTATCTCGCCCCCGCTACCCTTGACCTGGTGGGAGTTGAGCCCTATCTCTACGGCATAGATGACCGGGCGGAGATACTCAGGGAGGTGCTCACCCCGGTACGGGGCACCTACGACTTCATCCTGATCGACACACCGCCGAGCATGGGTCAGTTTGTCATCAACGGTCTTGTCGCAGCGGACCATACCGTCGTCACCCTCGATGCCGGCACCTTTGCTCTGAACGGCATGGAAGCGCTATCGACGATCTTTAGCGACATCCGGGAGATGATCGGCGAGGATGTCAACGCAGATTTTGCCATCCTGACGCGCTGGAAAGGATCTGATGACTCCGGCGGCGGGTTTGCGCTCTTCCTGAAGCGTATCTTTTCGCCTGCATCCTTTGCTGAGGAGGAGAGAGAGAAGGAGCGGCTTGAGGCGTTCGAGTCTGAGGTGAGAAAGAAGTTCAGGCAGGTGTTTGTAGTCCATTATTCGCCTCTAATATATGAGGCGCAGCAGAAGGGACTACCGATCTCTCACTATGCACCTGAGAGCAAACCTGGCAGAGATTACCGGGCAGTGGCAACTGCGCTGGAGAGCCTTAAAGATAGATGAAGATTGAGGATGTGTGATCGATGATCGAGAAACCTGGAAGAAAAGCACTATTCACCGGACCGGTTGTGCCGGGTATGACAGGACAGGAACAGGTGGCGGTGGCCGTCCCACCGTCAATAGAGGCTGCAATTGGAGCGGTGCTTGCCGGTGATGACGCGGCGCATATCGACACCACCGCTATTCCTGAGACATACAGGCCGCTGGCCGCCTCGATCAATGCGCTGATCGAGAAGAAGCGGGAGGAGAAGCAGCGTCTCAAGAAACGGCTGGATGAGGCAAATATGCTCCTCAGGGGTTCTGATGCGATCATCCAGGAGAACCCGATGCCCATGCTGGTCGTCGACCCGCAGTTCAGGATAAAGATGGCAAACGCCGCCTACGCCGAGATGAGCGGGATCTCTATGGAGCAGGTGCTCGGCCGGAGCCTCCGGGACTTCAAGATAAAGTCGCAGAAGGGCTCCGGGCTCAGACAGGTGCTCCAGGAGAAGAAACGCGTACAGGCTGAGGTCGTCGTCGAACTGCCTTCAGGCACCCGTATTCTTGAACAGTACGGTATACCCCTGCTTGACAATGCGGGCGCGGTCGAGAGCATCCTTATAGTCTATAACGACGTCACCCGGCAGCGCGAGTGGGAGGAGGAGATCAAATCCCAGATTGCAGACATTGCGGAGTTGCAGCGGCAGTCCGATACGATCATCCAGCAGAACCCGATGCCAATCCTGGTCGTCGATACCGCGATGAAGATCCAGATCGCCAATGAGGCATACCTGAAACTGACCGGGATTGATAAATCGCGTATCACCACCATGAGCCTGCGGGACTTCAGGGTCCTGAAGCAGACGGGAGAGGGGATCAAGAAAGTTCTCACCGGGAAAGGGCAGGTCTATGGTGAAGTGACGGTCGAGTTCCCCAGCGGCATCTATACCCTGGAGCAGTACGGGATCCCGCTATTTGACGAGAAGAACGAACTGAATCGGGTCCTGATCGTCTACAACGACGTCACTGAGGAGCGCAAGAAAGAGGAAGAAGTGCGGCGGGTGCAGCGCCGCGTTGATACGATGATCAAGCACAACCCGCTTGCCATCGCGATCCTGGCCCCGGACAAGAGCCGTATCGATATCAACGATGCTTATGTGAAGATGTGGCGTGGTACGCGCGAGGAGACGCTTGCTAAGAAACTCTACGACTACGACATCACCATCCTTGACGGCGACCACTTCTACGCCTGCTACGAGACGAAGAAACTCTCAAGAACCGATGTGATGGTCAAGTGGCCTGACGGCGTCCGTAAGTATCTCACCCTGAACGCCATCCCCATCCTGGACGAGAAGGGCGAGATCGATGTTGCCTTCTACGTCTGGAACGACTGGACTGAACTCAAGGAGAAGGAGGAGGAGGTCAGAAAGACTGAACGCCGCGTTGATACGATGATCAAGCACAACCCGCTTGCCATCGCGATCCTGGCCCCGGACAAGAGCCGTATCGATATCAACGATGCTTATGTGAAGATGTGGCGTGGTACGCGCGAGGAGACGCTTGCTAAGAAACTCTACGACTACGACATCACCATCCTTGACGGCGACCACTTCTACGCCTGCTACGAGACGAAGAAACTCTCAAGAACCGATGTCATGGTCAAGTGGCCTGACGGTGTCCGTAAGTATCTCACCCTGAACGCCATCCCCATCCTGGACGAGAAGGGGGAGATCGATGTTGCCTTCTACGTCTGGAACGACTGGACAAAGCAGCAGGAAGAGATGGAGAGGGTCAAGGAACTGCAGAAACAGACCGAAGCGATAATTCAGGAAAACCCGATCCCCCTCCTCCTCTGGAACCCGGATACGACCCTCCGGATGGCAAACAAGGCGTTCCTGAAACTCTCGGGCTACACAGAAGACCAGGTGGTAAATCACCGCGTGAACGAGATAATCAAGTACCGTTCCCAGTCAGGCCAGGGGCTTCTTGACACCATACGGACCCGGCAGGCAGGTCACGGTGAGGCTGTGGTAGAGTTCCCTGCTGGTGTATACATCTTTGACCGCTACAACATCCCCCTTTTTGACCGTGCAGGTAACCTGGACTCGGTTCTTACAGTTTACAACAACGTCACCGAGCAGCGGCAGAGGGAGGAGCAGATCAAAGAACTGATGGAGAGGGCGAAGAAGGAGAGCGAGCGGCTTGCCGCAAGTGCCGAAGCCCTCGGAAACGCCCTTTCCGCCATGTCAAAGGGTGACCTGACGACGTTTGTGGAGGCGGAGAGCGACGATCCGCTCCATCGTGTCAAGAAGGATTACAACACCTCCCTGACAGCCATCCGGGCGGTCCTTGCCGACGTGGCAAAGGCGGTTGAGCAGGTGGATATGACGACTAAAGAGGTCAGCAAGAGTACCGATGAGATCATCCGTGCCACAGAGCAGGTCGCTGTCTCAACACAGCAGTCGTCTGAGGACGCACGCCGTCAGCTCGAGAAGATCGAAGAGATCGGGAAAGATATAAACGACCTCTCAGCCTCCATCGAGGAGATTGCAAGCACATCGCAGACTGTCATGGAACAGGCCACAAAATCTGCCAGAGAAGGAAACGAGGCCGCCTCTCTCGGTGACGTTGCGGCAAAGAAGATGGAACTGGTCGAAGGGATCTCCAAACAGACTGTCGATGAGATCAACACCCTCAACAGTCAGATGCGCGAGATCAACAACATCGTCAAGTTGATCGCTGACATCGCCAACCAGACCAACCTGCTGGCACTGAACGCCGCAATCGAGGCTGCCCGTGCGGGAGAGCATGGCCGCGGTTTTGCCGTGGTTGCCGGGGAGATCAGGAACCTTGCAGGCGAATCAAAGCGGGCCAGTCAGGATATCGAGGACCTGATCCGAACGATCCAGGCGAGCACCGAGAGGACTACCGGGTCGATGCAGGCGTCCCACCAGGAGATCCAGGCAGGCATCGAGAGCGTCAACAAGGTTATCGCGAGCCTGAACCGGATCGTCGACAGCGTGGAGGTCGTCGCTCATGGCATCAGCGAGATCACCAAGGCCACCGAGGACCAGGCCACATCCACAAACAGTGTCATGCAGAAGATGGATGAGTTCACTCACATGACCAAAGAGAGTCTGGACCGCACCGAGGATATGGCAGCTCTCGCTGAAGAGGTCAGCGCCTCCACCGAGGAGGTTGGGAGCGCCTCCCACGAACTGGCAAGCATGGCCGAGCAGCTCAGAAAGGCGATGATGCAGTTCAAGTTAAACTGAGGGGGAGATGATGGCAGCGTCCGTGGATGTGGTGGAGTTCCAGCTCGGGAAGGAGCACTATGCACTGGACATCAAGATTGCGCGGGAGATCGTGGAGATGATGCCGATCACCCCCCTTCCCCGTGCACCCGGCTACCTTGCGGGCATCATCAACCTCAGAGGCGAGATCACAAACATAATCGACCTGCGCAACCTTCTAGGCCTCCCCGGTTCCGGAGATTCTGAGAACCGGAAGATTGTGGTACTGATGCCGGAGGTGGCCGGCGGGTCGAATGTTGGTATAATCGTCGATGACGTTCATAGCGTCATATCCGTACGTGAGGATCAGATCGAGCGGATCAACGATAGCATCACCTCATCAATCAGCTCCTACATCAAGGCGATCATCAAGATCGGGGATGCAGAGAGCGCAAAGACGGAGAATCTCATAATCTGGCTTGATGTTCAGAAGGTGATCAACGATCTTGGAAACTATCAGAGCGCTTAGTAGACCGGGCATGCCGGCACGAGTGTGAAACAGCCCCATGGATGACTTTGCCTCGCTCCAGAAGACCATCGAGCGGTTGCTCGGTATAAAGTGCTCGAACTACAAGGAAGACTACATAAAACGGCGTCTCCTCTCCCGGATGCGCCTTACAAACACCGCTGATTTTGAGGCTTACCATCGCTACCTGCTGGCAAACCCACAGGAGCATGAACTCCTTCGTAATGCTCTAACCATAAACGTCACCAAATTCTTCCGCGACCCGGAGGTTTTCGAGGTGCTACGCCGGGAGATTCTGCCGGATCTTGCACGTCGCAGGGACTCGATAAAGATCTGGTGTGCGGGCTGTGCCACAGGTGAGGAGCCCTACTCGATAGCCATACTGGTTCACGAACTGCTTGCCCTTCGTAAGGATATCGGTGTGACAATATATGCGACGGATATCGACGCCGTTGCTCTCCAGAAAGCCATGGCCGGGGTTTACGATGTTAAAGCGCTTGAGAACGTGGATGAAAAGAGGATCCGCAAGCACTTTATCAGCCATGATGATGGGACGTTCGAGGTCCGCCCTCATGTCAAGAGCCTTGTGAGGTTCCGTAAGCACGATCTGATGTCAGGGGAGCCGGTCGCCCGCTACCTGGACATTGTAACCTGTCGAAACGTCACCATCTACTTTACCGAGAAGCAGAAGAACGATCTTACGCATCTGTTTTACTCTGCACTTGCTGATGGCGGTTACTACGTCATGGGCAAGACTGAGTACCTTGGAAGAGAGGTTGAACACCTTTTTGTGCCATATAACAGTGCACAGAAGATCTTCAGGAAGGTCGCCTGAACCTATCTTGGTGGGACGGAGCCATCTTCTGTCTCACTATCCCTGACCATCTTTGAGATCCGTTCCAGGAACGCTCTCCTCGCCTGGTAGCGCTTTAACTCGCTGGCGAGCAGGAAGAGGTTTACACCGACGACGATGATGATGAGCATTAGACTGATCCAGAGCTGGCTGCCCCGGGATGTGATGAATGTTGCCACAAGGAGCACCACAAACGATAGCAGGTAAAAGATCACCCAGGTGCGCACTTCAGTGACGTCCATGCTCCTCCATCAAGACGCTGGTGTGGCCCAGATATTAACGCTTACGTTTCACGTTCTATATTCTGAGATGAGGTTGATACTGCTCCGAATCCTGGGGGCTCGAATCGGTTGCTACCGTGTGGTAAACCCGAAGGTCTTTTTAATGTCTACACCCTCTTAAATCTGTGGACAAAGGCGATCTCCTCAGTATCATTGCTGCCCTGATCATCGTCTCCGCGGTAGCACTCATCTTTCGGCCGCCGACAGGGGAGCCGGGGTCAGGGATCCAGGAGATCCCTGTTCCGACGCCCACACCTATCGTCACCACACCGACCCCCACGCCGGGATCGACCATCTCTCTGCCTGAACCGTTCAGGATCACCTATACCACTAACGTCTGGGACTATCCCGTCTGCTACCTCCCGGAGAACCTTACCCGGTATGGGAGTTCCGACCCCCCCTGGAAGGGACCTGACAGGGCCATACCGTTTGCTTATATAGAGGAGAGCATGGGCGGGATCACGGAGACGTTCTACGTGCCATATTCGGTCTGGAGGCTTAACTGCAGCGTCTCTGCAACGGTGAGGCCCGAGGCGGCACACTTCCGGATGGCTCTTGTTGAACTTGAGAGCGGGACGATAGTTGAAGGGGCTGAACTCCAGTATCCTGGGAAGATCATCAGAAATGTCGAGAGGGGGGGAAAGGAGTTTTATCTCATAGTAAGTGTGGACAATGTCGATTCATATCGCATCACCCTGGAGACGCTCCCTGAGTATCTGCCGGCTACAGGGTAAAGCCGTAAAGTGCTCCGGGAGGCCTGCCGGGGTTTTGAAGGGGGTCAAATCGTGCGCCAGGCTGTCCTTTGATCAGGTATGGTGTCAAAAAGAGCGAGGTTAGGATAACCTGTGGCTGCTGCTACGAGGAGTCCTGGATCTTCTCAACTGTCACCCGGACGCGGTCACCGGCCCGTACACCGTGACCTTTCGGGACGTCGATGTTGAACCAGAGCACTTCCGGGTTCTCGTAGTTCTTGTCCTGGGACATGAGACAGTCCTTGTGCTCATTGATGTTTGCCACAAACTCGATGTTTGCCTCAAACTCCACGATCTTCATACAGAAAGAGTGAGCTTTTCAGGATTAAATTATGATGGGCGAGGGGTCACCCGCCATGTGGTACTGTTTGAGTAACTCCAGCGCTTGATATCCAGGTCGTCGCAGATCTCAGAGAGGATGGCAAGGTTGGTGCCGACCTCTTTTGGAGAGAGGCCGAGATCGAGTGCGATATACTTGGACTTGAAGTAGTATTTGCCTGCACGTAACCCTGCCTTGAGGTGGTGCAGGATCCTCCTCTGGGCCTCGCTGTATTTCTCCGTGATAGGTTTCTTCGCTGACATCGGTTCTCACCCCCGTGGTGAGGGTTTGTTTTTGCCTGGATCGTTATAAAACTTCCCTATCGAAAGCGGCTAATCTCGTTGATGGTGTGCGATTTCTTTGAGTCTCTTAAGTTTCATGGAGGATCATCCCTCGGTCGAGTGTTTCCTCAAGGAGTGTTTCCATCCGGGAGTCAGATAGCGGGGAGGCTCAAATATCCATCTCTGTCTCACATCCTCATGAAGTACCATCAGACTCCTCCAGATTTCACCATTCAGTCACCCTCTGAGTCTTCGTCTTCTGTTTAACGCCAGGTGTAATGGTCACCCCCGCCAGAAGTACACTCACAACAGCGGTATTTTTACAATTATCCGGAAAATAATAGCATAATTCTCGTGTCACACAGACACTCTTTTCCCTTGATGTAGAACACCCCCACCACCCGGCCGCTATCGCGGCCTCCTCCCGCCCCCTGCGAGGGGGCGGGCAGTGGGTGGCGATAGCAGGGATGGCCGTGTTCAGGGGAGCGTGAGCGAGACGATCCGGAAAGACACCCTCCAGGACAGTGTATCGGATGGAGAATCGCCCTGTCTCCTGCATTCAGGTCGAACCGCCTTCGCTGACCATCCCCACCAACCAGGGATGGCCGTGCATGGGTCTTCTCCGGAGTCTCCCCCGTGTTTCCGATTTTAAACTACCAGGATCTAATATCAGGCCACAGAGCGAGTGTAGTTTTACAAGTGGAGCGATCTTTGAGCCTTGAAGTGTGGATATAACGGCAAAATAAGGCTGAAGATCCAGGTGGTTCTGGAGGGGGCTGGTTATCATGTTGCCCGGATAGTATCCATTTCTCTTTTGAAGAGCCACGGTGTGATTTGAGCAGGGCGTTTACATGTTTGGTGAGGTGTTCCTCCTCTACCCGCTCCAGTGGTGGTCCAGACCCCCCGAATCAGGATCAACGATTATCCGCGGGGGGGTGAAATTTGCCCGGCGATTAGCAGGACTGCTTTGCTACTTTACCATCGACTGAATTCTGGCGACGGTCTCTGCCGGGAGCGTTTACCGGGTTCTCCCAATTCTTGTCGCCGCCCCCCTGCTTTAAGATCCTCGCTTCATGGGGCTGAAGGTTTTCAATATTATTATCTATCAAAAACGCCACAATTTATCACAATGGCGGGTGCGAAGAAATACTATGCAGCGGCCGTGCTTGCGGTATGGCTTATCATAGTCACATTCTTTATGATCCTCAATCGGACGCTTGACCTTGAGGTATTCTTCGTTCTCTCGCTGATAGGCCTCCTGGTTGTCGCCGTCCTGATCGACGGAGCCTTCTCGCGGCCGCGCTACATGCGCTACATCGGTTACCTTATCGTCGTGGAGGTTGCTATCTTCGCCTACATCGTCGCAGAGAAAATCCTGGAGATCATTGCTGCATGAGACCCCGGGCGTCCCATATCATCCTGGCGGCGGCAGCCGTTCTGCTCATCCTCCTCCTTGCCGGAGAAGCGGTCGACCCCGTCCTCTACGCAGCGGAGAACATATCGACCGCCGCCCATGCCGACCCGTCGACCATCGAGAAACGCTCTCCGGGCGATGCTGCATCCGTCGTCCCCCTGATGGATGAACTCCTGGGTCATACGGGGACTCTCGCCCTCACGATCAAGGTCAAAGACTACGAGAGCGCCGAACGCGACCTCGCCCGGTATTCGGAACTCTCCAGCCAGTTTGACCGGCTTGTCGTCAAACTCGACCTCTCGGAGACCGATATCGCCGAGTTCCAGAAGAGCAACCGGCAGAATCAGGAGGCCATGGCGGCGCTCCTGAACGACAGCCAGCGGCTTGACGAACTAAAAAGCCTCGAGATTGAGGTTCTGGATGGAGACCAGCGGATGGCGGTAATCTACGAAGGCGAGGCCCTGCGGCAGAAGATGAAAGAGACCTACACCGCCTACGCGAACCGTGAGCCCGAGACGGCCAGGATCGCCACGCGTTACGGCGCGAACGCTACCTCCTATGAGGAGAGTGTTGATGTCCTGGATGAGGTCGTCGGCGCTGCGGAGGAGTGGCAGGAAGGGAACGGGACATCTTCAGGTGCCCCCCGCTCTCCTCTCACCATCTCCATCACACCCCGCGAGGGGCGCTACGGGGAGAACCTCACCATCAACGGGACGTATGGGGGTGGTATTCCCGGAACCCCGGTCACGATCTACATCGACAGCAGGATCGCCAGAAACACCACACTCGATGGCAACGCTACCTACGAATACCCCTACAGGATAGGTCGTGTCCTGGCAGGACCGCACCTGGTCTACGCCACCGCGGCTACCATCTTCTCTGAGGTCACGACATTCGACGTCCTGGCCGCGGACACGAATATCAGCCTTGCCGTCGTGGAGGTGAACCGGACGGCCGTTGCCTGCACCGGAAACCTCACAACGGAGGATGGCCGGCCTGTCCTGGAGGCTCCGGTCCTCCTCCGTGTGGACGGCGAGACGCTCATCAGCACAGAGACCGACGGCAACGGCACATACGCAAGAACGCTCGTCCTTACGGGGGGGGAGCACACCATCCGGGCGGAGTTCAACGCCGCAGGCTACCCCCTGAACTCCTCCAGGAGCCAGGTTGAGACCCTCCAGGTCAGGGGCGAGGGGCTCTCGCCATTCCCATTCATCGCCGCCATTGCTGCCGCGCTCGGTGCCGGTTGGTACATCCGGCGGCGGGGCCTGCCGGAGGAACATCCAGTCCAGGAAGAGCCCGATATCGAACCGCCGCCGGAGATTGCAGAAACGGTTCCGTCGGTGGAGATCGAAGGCCTCCCGCCGCGGGAAGCCGCAACCCTCCTATTCCGGGCTCTCCGTGAGAGGCTCGGCATCCCCGCCTCAAAGACGCCGCGGGAGTGCGCCAGGCTCGCCCCCGATCACGCCGCGTTCTTTGAGCGCTACGAACGGATCCGTTATGCAGGAGAGGTCCCCACAGAAGAAGAACTCCGTTCGATGGAGCGGGAAGCACTCGGGAGGGGGTGATTGATGCAGCGTGAGACCTGGGTGGTCATCCTCGTCCTCCTCCTGGCCGGCGGTGCACTCTACCTCCACATCACCACCACCACCGAGGAGTTCAGCCGGCACAACATCGGCTGGAACGGCACATCCAATCTCCCCGCGGAGGACGTCCGCGACCTCTCGCGCCTCGACCCCGGTTCAACCCTCCTCATCCTCGCGCCCGACCGGCCCTTCACAGCTGCTGAGGTCGGTTACCTGCGGGCGTTTCTGGACGGCGGTGGTCGTATCATCATCGCCGACGAGGAGGGGGCTGCAAACCCTCTCCTCGTTGACCTGGAAAGTGAGATCCGCGTCAGGCCGGGGAATCTCTCGAGCCTTGAGCGTGATTATGCCCACCCCGGCCTCTTCAAGGGCTACGTCGTCGAGAATGACACCCTCTTTGCCGGGGTCGAGACCGTCCTCCTCAACCGTCCTGCGGCGGTCGAGGGTGGCGAACCTCTCGTCGAGACATCGGTCTTTACCTGGGACGACATCGACGGTGACGGCCACGTGGGTGAGGGCGAGACCTTCGGGCGGCGTGTTGTATGCGCCCGTGAGGGAAACCTCATAGTTCTCGGCGATGCAAGCTTATTTATCAATGCCATGCTCCCCGAGAACACGAAGTTCATAGAGAACCTTCAGCCGGTCCAGATCGACGCCGTCCACAGCAGAACCGGCAGCAGAAACCCGATCATCAACACCCTGACCTGGATAGAGGAGAGACCGCCGGCCGTGGCCGCCCTGGCCGCCCTGGCCATCCTGCCGGTTGCCTGGCGGTTTGGGAGGAAGAGAGAATGAACAACAACAACCTGACCGAACGCATCGAAAAGATTGCAAACACCTACAGAACCGTCGAGGAGACCACCCGCCAGATGGTCGTCGGGAACCAGCATCTCATCAGGGCGATCTTTGTCACCATGATCAGCGGCGGTCACCTCCTGATCGAGGGCGTCCCCGGGACGGCGAAGACCACCATCTGCAAGACCATTGCGAGACTGATCAGCTACGACTTCAAGCGCATACAGGGTGCTGTGGATGTCCAGCCGGCAGACATCATCGGCGTCCGGGTCTATGACCAGAATACGAGCGAGTTTATCCTCCAGAAAGGCCCGATCTTTGCAAACTTCCTCATGGTCGACGAGATGAACCGCCTCACCCCGAAGACCCAGAGCGCGCTCCTTGAGGCGATGAGCGAGGGCCAGGCGACTATTGACGGTTTGACCTACCCCCTTCCCCAACCATTCTTTGTCATTGCAACCCAGAACCCCCACGAGGCCGAGGGGACGTTCCCCATGATCGAGGCGCAGCGTGACCGGTTCATGTTCAGCGCCGTCCTGACGCACCTGGATGCGGAGAACGAGCTCGAGGTCATCCGGCGGGAGCGGGCAGGGGAACTGAACTGGAGTATCTACCACGACCGGATCAGACCGATCATCACCCCAGAGGACGTGGCGGAGATGGCTGAAACCGTACGGCAGATCCGGATTGATGAGTCGGTCATGACCTACATACGCGACCTTGTCGCTGCCACACGGTTGCACAGCGACATCAGGCTCGGTGCGAGTTCCCGGGCATCGATAGCCTTCGTCCGGGGTTCGAGGGTCCTGGCAGCCCTGAACGGTCGGGATTATGTCATCCCTGACGATGTCAGGGTACTCGCCCTCCCGGTCTTTCGGCACCGCCTCCTCCTCACCCGCGAAGCGACGATCACCGGCCTGGCGGTGGACTCGATCGTCAACGAGATCCTGGAGAGCGTCGAGGTGTCCTGAGGCATGATCCGGCCGACCCGGACGGCAGAGGGCGTTGCGGCCCTTGCCCTGGCGCTCACCGTTGTCGCGATACTGGTTGCCAATCCTGCCTCGGCCCTGGCCGCCGGTTCCCTGGCCATCTTCCTCCTCTGGCGTGGCTGGCGGTTTGAGCGGGATCTTGCAGTTGTCATCAACACTCTTTCGGTCGATCGGACTGTCGAGCGGACGATCCTCCGGCAGGGGGCGACCGTGACTGTCATGGTGCGGGCCGACTGCACCATTCCGCAGGGGGTGGAGGTTCGTCTGCGCGACATCCCCCCGGCGGTTGCAACCGCTGAACCACCATTCTATCCACCCGGTCGAACGGCGACCTACACGATCCGGGTAATGGCGCCCGGGGAGACCTCGTTTGGGGGGGTTGTGGTCTCCGCGAGGGACACCTTCTTCTCCCGTGACCTTATCGACCGGAGGTTGCGTAGCCCGTACATCCGCGTCTTTCCGGCGGGGACGAGGTCTGTTGACGGCGGCGGTAAGGGGACTGGAGGCGGGGAGGTCGAGGTCGACCGCCGGACGGCACTTGCAGGGCAGAGCGTCAGAGGGTTCCGGCCCTACGTGGCAGGGGATGACCCCGCGCAGATCGACTGGAAGATCACCGCCAGGCGCGGCACCTACTACGTGCGGCAGCTGACCGGGCTTGAAGGTGGAGCGCCGCTGATACTGGTTGACCTTCCGGCCAGGGCAGATGACCGGGAGACCTTTGTCCGGTTCATGGCGGCTGTCTCGGGTGCAGTCGAGGCTGCGATCACGTCCCGTGATGGCTGTTCCATCCTGGTGATTGCCGGCCCGGAGATCGTTCGTTTCATACCGCGGACGGAGGAGGTGAGGGATGCATTCTCCGCCCTTGCCGGGCTTGAACCCACCGAGCCCCGGCTCTCGCTCTACCGGGCGCCGGGTCCGGCCGTTCTTGCGGCCCGCGCCCGGGGTATCAGCAGGGAGACAGCCTGCGGGGAGAGGCCTGGCGCCGTCCTGGCGGCGTTTGTACGGGAGAGCGGATCACCTTTTGCGGCAGTGGTGCGGGAGGCGCTCGCCCTGGCGGACGCCATGGAACTCCGCGTATACTCTCTCCTCCCGCCGGGGGACAGGAGCCACCTCGTCCAGGTCGTCGGGGAGGCAAAGGTCAGGGGCATGCGGGTCGTTGTCTTTGCCCCCGCCGGTATGACCGCTGGAATCCCGGGCGTAGACGCCATGGAGGTGATCTGATGGAGGTTGACCGGCGTTTCCTTCTCCTCTGTGCCGGCGAGGTGCTGGTCGTCGCCGCAGGGAACATCGTCGCTGCATTTATAATCCAGGTCATCGTTCTGGCACTGTACCTTGAGGACCGACGGGGCTACCCTGTCTATGCGGTTGCCACCGCCCTGTTTGCTGCTACTGTTGTTCTCGGTGGCGTTGTCGCTCTCCTGGTCCTGGTAGCCGTGCTCGTCTGCGGATACCTCGCTCTCAGCCTCTACGATTACCGACTCAGCCTCATGGCGCGGGGTGAGGCATGAACTGGAACAACCCATACCTGGGAGGTTTTCTCCTCATCGTCGCGGCCGCCGTTCTCCTGATCCTTGCAACCATCGCCGGTAGGGGGGATATCACCACGGCAACCCTTGTCCTGGCGGGCACCGGGTGTTTCATCGCAGGGGTATTCCTGCTCGCGCTCTACAAGGGCGAACCCCTGGACCCCGGGCTATTTGCTCTCCTCCCAGCCCAGGGGACGGTCAATATCGCGACCCTCTGCGCCGACCTCGGGGTTCAGGGTGACGGCCGGTTCGTCCCGCGTGAGGATGGATCGGTTGTCCAGGTCATCCCTGTCGGTGAGAGACTCCCGGCGGTAACCGATGACGACTACTCGTTCATAACAGAGGAGGGGTCGTGTGCCGTCCGGATCACCCCTACCTGCGCCCCGCTCCTCGAGCGACTCCGGAAGAAGCACGCCCTAGAGGTCCCGGGTGAGGTGGCCGGGCTCCTTGCCTGCATAACCGAGGTCTGTGACGACCTCCTCGAGATTGCGGATGAGACCAGGGCTGTTCGCGACGGCGAGAGTATCGTCGTCACCCTCGCTGGCTATCGTCTTATGCCTGGTTGTGGGGCGGTCAGGGCGGCATCGCCGAAGTGCTGCACGATGGTTGCCTGCCCGGTCTGCAGCCTGATCGCCTCTATCGTTGCCCTGGGGACGGGGGAGCCGACAAAGATCGAGCACGTCAGCGTCGATGAGAAGAGGGGGACGCTCCGGGTGATCACGAGGCCCGGGGCCTGACACGGATCCAGAGGTGGAGGTCGCGGTAACTTGCGTTGATCCGGTCGCTGCCCGTGACCGAGTCGTCCGGTACCGTCTCGTTGAAGAGCAGGAACTCGAGCCGGTTGTAGTTGGTGGAGGCGACCGAGAAGTTCCAGAGAACCTCACGGGTCTCGTTGTGGGGGACGGTGAGGCTGAACCTGTCCAGCGGTTCGACGGCGTGGATGGTCGAGGTGTTTGTACGGGTATCAAACGTCTGGTTGAGGAGGAGGGCCTCGATGGTGTAGGTGATGTTACGGTACTCATGGTTTCCTACACCGATGATCACCGTCTGGATTGAGCCGGCCGGGAAATCGGTCGGGTAATCGGCGGCCTTCCCACCCGGCCCCAGGATGTAGAACTCGGTGAAGTGCTCTCCTTCTTTTGGCACCACGATGACATAGACCGTTGTTGCGACTGCCGCGACGATCGAGATCACCAGGATGACCGAGAGCGCACGGTCGAGAGGGGAGGCCCCGGGGTCGTAGAGTTCGGCCCAAGCGGCAGCAACCATCTCCCGGGCAGGGACGCGGAACCGTTCGGCAGGCGGGAGGAGGAGGCGCCGGTACCAGGCGACGGCGGCCATCGCCAGGGTGAAGAGGGTAAGCGATGCAAGGATGGGGTCGAGCCGGATTCCCCAGGGTGTGTAGTTCAACCCGAGCCCGATGAGAGGGACGACCGCGATCGAGAGCCCGAAAGAGAGTGCGACCCGCTCGATACCGTCAAGGTCGTCCCGCGCCGGGAAGAGCGCGGCGATCAGGGCGTAGCCGGGGATGAAGAGGACCATCGCCACGCCGAAGACGATCCGGAGGAAACTCTCGTTTAAAATCGGGACGTAGACGCAAAGTATGGTCGCAATGCACGCGACGACGACCGCGACCAGGTCACCGGGGATCTCCCCGGCGGCCTGTGCGATCAGGGGCTGTTCTTCAGGGGTGTCCATGGGTCATTCGTTCAGGTCTCTTTGTGCCGTAGAAGTATCAAGATTGCGAGAGCGATAGGGGGTGTTGCGCGGTCTGTGTCTGTGGTGGCTTCGCGGAGAGACTGTATACCTGCCGGAGGTTTATCCATGGGTAGGTGGCATGGCACGCTGGAATACCTGTTGCTGGGTGAACGGGATTTCTGGATGGTTTCCCGACGAGAATCCACTGTCTTTTCCTCTTCGTGTAAGACGTCTCTTGTGTGACCATTCACCTAGGGCTCCTATGGTAGTGATGTAATTATGTTTTCCCAGGCATCGTTCTCCAACCGCAATTGAGTCTGGAACATATCTGGATAGTGAATCTGCTCGCTGGATCCATCCTCGACGTGCCTCGTTCATAGCAGCAGATTTTTTATACGCTCGCACAATGGTGTTATATCATGCAAACAAGAACCATTGCAATCTTCCTCTTACTCTGCGTCTCCCTTGTGGGCGGCGTGCAGGCGGCATCCCTGCTTGAGGCGCCTTCCGGGTCGGCGGACGGGACATGGTTGCCTGTGATGGTCTCGGGCATCTCTCAGGCCACAAGCGTTCAGTTCGATCTCCGGTATGACCCAGCTGTTGTGACTCTTGACGGGATTCAGCTGGCGCCCGCGTATGCCGGTGCCTCGATGACCGTAAACACAAACGAAGCGGGGCGGGCCAGGGTGCTGGTGATCTTCCCTGACCCGGTCAATATACCGTCCCCGACAGCGGTGGTGGAGGTGGCCTTCTCGGTGGCGGGGGGTGGGTCCAGTTCTCTGACACTCGAAGATGCCCGCTGGAGCGATTTCCCGGCGTTCTCTTCGATCGCGTTTGAGAGCGTTGCCGCAGGCGGGGTTACTGCCGGCACAGCGACGGCGGTAACGAGCGGTGGCGGTGGGGGTGGTGAGATCTCCACGCCGGCACCTGCGGCGACCACCACCGTGACTGCTGGAACTGGTGAGACACCTGCATCTGTGGTGACCTCCGTGCCACCCGGAGCTGGTGAGACCGTGACCTCTGGAACTGTGGTGACCACCACTGAAACTCGTGAGGGTGATGAAACCGCGGCAACCCCTGCACCAGTGCCTCTCTCCACGGTTGTAACCGTCGTTGCCCTTATTATATCGTTTGCGCTCTGTATCTTTTACAGACGATAACCATACCCTTTTTATAGAATGTAATGCCCGGGGGGGTGCATGCGGAAGTGACGCCGGTATTCTGGCCAGGGTTTGCTGCACTATTTTTGAGGTGAATTAACGCTTCTTAAAAGAACATGGTGGTTGCCCCATGTGGAGATGCTCACGCTCGGTGAATGAAATGTTTTAATACCAATAAGGTGTTTCAATCACGTAGATGTGGTTGCCGTGCGTGCTATGCTACACCTCATTCTGCTTTCCCTGCTTCTGGTAGGGGCTGCGTCTGCTGCACCGTTCACCGGTGAGGCGCAGCATGTGATAATCGTGATGAAAGAGCAGGCCCCCGCCAGCGCGGGGCCTGCTGAACTTGCGGCATTTGCCGATCAGTCTCAGGGAGACGTGATAGCGACCCTGGAGAAGATGGGCGCTGCAGATGTGACACCGCTATGGTCGGTGAATGCCGTTGCCGCTACCCTCAGCCCTGAGGAAGTGAAAAAGATCGCTGCCCGAAGTGACGTTGCCATGGTGGTACCTGACCGGGTTGTTACCATCGATGCCGCCGCCCCTTCGGAGAAGGGCGAGCGTGGCATCAACTTCTACAAACCTGCGGGCGAGGTGATCGATTACATAAACCCACCGTCGACGTCCTCAGAGGATATCGCCTGGGGCGTGGACTGGATCGAGGCGCCCGAGGTCTGGGAGAACGGGGTTAACGGCACCGGGGTGACCGTGGCCGTTGTTGACACCGGGATCTATGCCGACCACCCTGACCTTGCAGGTAAGGTGGTCGCGTGGGATGACCTTGTAAACGGCCTTCCGCACCCGTATGACGATCACGGTCACGGCACCCACTGTGCCGGGACAATCGCCGGGACGGGTGCATCCGGGACAAAGACGGGGGTTGCGCCAGGCGCTGACCTGATCGGGATCAAGGTCTTCAACTCGTATGGGACAGCGAACACCTCTACCATCATCCGCGGTTTTGAGCGTGCCGTGGAACTTGGGGCGGATGTCATATCTTACAGCGGTGGGAGCATCGGGTTTTCCGATGACGGAGGAGGTTACCAGGCCATAAATACCTCCGGCATCGAGATTGAGATCCCCGTTGTAAATGCGAACGATGGGTTTGACCCTGGTTTTATGTTTGTCGAGGTGGAGGCACCGCTCTATTCCGGGCTTGAGGTCACCATGAAGAAGCCTGATGGGACGGTCTACCCGGGTGTGGACTGCGACTGGTGGGATACTCCGGTGCCCACCTATGTGGGGATGGTGAAGTACATCGGGGATGCTCCGCTCGTTCCGGGTACCTGGACGCTCCGTATAGAGAACCCCTCGCTCAACGCAAGCGACCATGTGTGGTGGTCGGGGTCAGACAATTATCTTTATAACACCCTGACACGGGAGTTCAACCTGACCGGGGTGGAGTCGGCCACCTTCCAGATCACCTCCTGGTACGACATCGAGGATGACTGGGATTACGGTTATGTCGAGGTTTACAACCAGGAGACCGGAGAGTGGGATACCCTGCTCACCTTCACCGGGACGGGGCAGGGCGCCTCG
>NZ_JASEFJ010000013.1 GCF_030019085.1 Methanoculleus sp. | reverse complement strand
TGACGATCTCCTGGACTCTCCTCGTTGAGACGCCCTGGAGGTAGGATTCGACGATTGCATTCACCAGAGCCTTCTCCACCCGGGCATACCGTCCAAAGACCTGTGTTTCGAACGGGAACTCCCGAAACTGCGGTTTCTGGAGGATTGTCTCCCCGTATCGGGTCTTGAGGGATCGGTCCTTGTAACCGTTTCGGTGAGCCTTCCGCGCATCGGTGCGTTCGTACTGGGCGGCTCCTGCCTGCTGGAGAGCTTCCTGGAGCATCACCTGGTTGAGGAACCAGGTGATGAGGGTCTTCATGCCGTTCTCATTATCGGAAAGATAATCTTCGATTAACGCTAAGGGATCCATGGCCCTGTTTCTCCTTTCTTCAAATCGAGGTTGGGTTCAGGGCCAAATCATTTTTACAGAAGATTCGTTACACTGTCGGTGCCAAAGCAGGTACGGAAGATTGCGGAGAGACTTGGACTGGATATATTCCCTAATATGTGAGGAGTTTGGGGTAGAGTATCCAACCCTGATCGCGGTAGCCTTTTTCCTGCACCGGGGTTCGCCGGGCGATGCCCGTCTTCTCGCTGAGGTGCTTATGAACTCAGTCGCCGTCGACCCCTTCTGACAGCAGACAGGATCGTCTGTGACTAGGGCTACTACTCATACAACAATTATGCGGTGTGTGTACTGGATTATTGTGCTGAAGACCGCTAAGATCTTGAAAGAAGAAAAAGGGATGGTTTCCCGTCCATCCCTGGCTGAAAGCCAGGGGAACTCTCACCTCCCGCAGGTAAATCTGTTCAGAGAAGCCCCAGGATACCGACGATGATCGCGATGACACCGATGATCGTCTGGAAGCCACCCAGCCACTTACCAAACTTCTCGAGGTAGACCCCGAGGGCTGGAATCACATGGAACACACCGGTCAGCAGGATGACCCCGACCAGGAAGGCAACTATGCCCTGCAGTGAGAAGATCTCCAGCAATCCAAGGATCATCATGATGATCCCTATGATGACCTGAAAACCGCCCAGGAATTTGCCCACCTTCTCAAGGACGCCCCCGAGAACAGGCAGGGCCCCTATAATTCCTGCACACAGAACCAGTCCACCAATTATGTTCATTATCGCGGTTATTGCCACAATTTCGCCTCCACTACACTTCTTTTCACGGTTCCTGTTACCAGTTCTATTATAAATACTATTCGGAACTATGCAGGGCACCCTACGAACCGCTGTCGGTGTGTAGTTCTGCATCCCTGCGGATCACCGACTTCCCCCATCACCGCCTCGATCCGATCAAGAATGTCATTAAGGAATACCTTTGTACCCTGGAAAGCTGTGATTCAGGTTGTCATTCTCCATCCTCCTGGAGTTTGATAAGGTTGTAAGACGTCCGCACCACCCAGATATCGTAATCAATGCTGTTCTGGAGCGACTTTTCAAGTGCAACAGGCAACCCTTTGATTTCACGGGTCTCTGCCCCGTCGATGCAAAAGATGCGGATGTCACCCATGGATCTCACTCCCGCAGATACCTCCCGCCGACCGGGACGAACCGTTCCGGTTTCTTCACCGCATCGTATCTTCTGATATCCTGGAGTTCAAGAGCCATCCAGGGTCGCTTCAAGGCCTCGCCCTTCCGGACGCGGCCACCCTGCCACCGTTCCTGGCTCTCGACGTAGGCCCTGGTCTCTTCAGGCGTCAGGAAGACCGCGTCCCCGAAGGTCTCAAAGAACGCGAACGGGTCGTCGTTTAAGACGATCCGCCTTATCCTGGCCTCGCCGACGTAGCCGGTATCTTCGTGGGACTGGTAGAAGACAAGTTTCATGCCGCTCCGGAGTTCTCTGTAGACGGTGGCGGGCTTGATGAAGACGGTCTTTCCCCCGGAGAAGAAACGGGACATCAGATGCTTTGGGACCGGGAAGGTGACGCCGGTTACATCGGACATTGTTCACGCCTCCTTTCCAGCGCGCCTGAGGATGAGGCGGTAGTCCTCTTCCGGGATCTCGCGCATCGCCACCCTGAGATGGCCTGACCACATCTTCTTGTTCGTGATAAATTTGAGGTCAGGGATCAGGGGTTTGAACTCAAGTGGTTCGTCAAAGATCGCTACAGGCCGAACCTTCATGCGGAAAGGGAAGACCTCGTTACCCATATGCCGCGGCGTGAGAAAGATGGGCGTTTCATCTTCGTAAGGGTCGGAAACGACCTCGTATGCTCCTGTTATCGCTGAGGGAAGAGCGGTCTCCCCTTCCTGCTCCCCTCGTACATACACAAGCATCTTATCGCCGGATTTTACCCGGTGCATGAGAGACCAGTTCCTCCTGGGAACTCCCCAGATATGCTTTTCCCTGACGACTTCCGCGTTGTCCCGATTGGAGGAGGCGATCCAGTAGGTCATACAAAGAAATTCAAATGTATCTATAAACACCTTTTGGAAAAAGTGGGTAATACTATCTCCGTGCGGTTATGCGGATCTCTCTCTGTGGGACGTAATCTGCTGTGGAGAATACATAAGAGGGTGTCACCGGTACGGAGTAGATTCCCCACTTATGTGGTATTTTCACGATTTGCCCAACCACCAGGCGGTCTTTACCCTGGAGGTGTCCACTCGTGAGGCAGACCGATTGGCCCTCCTGACCGCTCCCAGTATAGGGTGGGTGAACCAGGATTGACGAATGAGAGCACTCCAATGACATCACCCCCCATCCGCGATCTGGTCAACAGACATCTTCTGGTGAATGGGGGACACCGCTGATGGTGTTCATGGTTCTGTGTCGATAACACACTGCTTAACTGCATATTCTCCAGGAATCTATTACCGCTGGACCATCCAACAGAGCATATCTGGCCGAATTAATTCGGATCGGCACTCATATATAGTGAAATTACATCTCCGACAAATGTCGACCCATTTAATCCTTGTGAGCGCATATGGAATCGAGGACTTATACATGCCCGCTGCTGGAGAAGATACCAAATCCCTGATCGATGCCTGGAAGAAGACCACTGAGCAGGAACTCCTCAACACGCTCAAAGCGGATTATGGTTTTTCCCGGGCTCTCTCCCGCTCACCTGTACACCTCGTGCATCAACATAATAAAAACGCGGGTATTCCCTGAAATCGAGCCCTATCTCTGATTCCTCCGTGCTCCGGATGATCACACCGTTCTCATCAATGATGTAGGGGTCCATCCGGTACGGATCTCCGCGGGAACGGGCATATTCTGCCAGGAGCAGGTCGAAACCATCCCATCATCCGGTAGTTGAGGGTCTCGTCGAAGAGCCAGAGCCCCCTGTCCGACAGGGAGAGGGGCTGGATGATGTTCTCCTCGGTCAGATTCTACACCGCCTTCTCATTTTGGAGCAGGTTCTCCCGTGATTCAAGGTAGGAGAAGGTGGTGAGCCCGCCTCGAGGAGGAGCGCGATCATCACATAATGCGGATCTCCATACCGCGATGGGTACTGGTGCACCTGTCACACATGGATGAAGTATGGACCCGGACAATCGACACGTCCGGTCGTGCGGGCCGGGCAGGGTATTATCCGTATGTGATCCGAGATGGGGCAAGAAGGTGTCGATTGGGTGCGGTGACTCCGTCTGAGAGACACCCCCGCCCCGGGCGCACCGCCTGATCGGATCGGGTCACTCACTCTTTCGTATGAAAATGACCCCGATTTTCATCCGGTATGCCTGTAGCTCTAACGGGCATCATGTGGTTTTTTCCGGGCATTGTTCTCCAGCTCATAGAGGACCGGTGCGATCGTCCCCGAGTGGATGCACCGCTTGATGAGCCCGGCCAGCCGCTTGTTGTGACGGATATGTGCCATCTGGATCCCCGACAGAAACCCGAAGCAGAGCGATACAATCCCGATTGCAATGAATCCTGCAGCGTCCATGATCTCCCCCTCACGAAACCTCGCGCATCTCGTCCACCAGCGGTTCGAACGAGTTCTCCTCCTGACATCTCTCCGCCGCCCTGAAAAACCGCCTGTTGAAATAGACAGACATGATGTAATATCCCGCAATGAACCCGATGACAAAGTAAAGGATCACTGCGACAAGCCCCACGATGACGTCGTTCATGTTCAACCCCCTTCAGACAGTCTGTCTGTATCCATTTACTATTAAAAACCACACATTGAGACAGGCACCGGCGGGTGGCCGTCCCGGGTGCGATCTCCGGTCCCCCCACGAGAGGTATGGTCCTGGATCACTGGTCCGGAGGCTTCGATCCGTAACCCCCCGCCGACCACGATCTGCCGCCCGCCGTCGGTTCCCTCAGCCAACCGGAAATAGGCGGACTTGTGGCAGATCCCGTTGTACTCCGGTGTCATCCAGACGTAAGTCCACCCACCCTGACCTTTTCTCCAGGGCCTGGTGTACGATCCGGTCCCGGAAGGGCACACCGGTGATGTCGGTCTTCCCCCGCATGGTCACCCCGATGAGCCGGGGATTGTCGGCCTCGGCGACGATGGTCACCCCGGTGTCGTAGACAGATACATTACAGTGCCCGGTTCTCCCGATCCCAGCAGGAGTGCAACTGCGGCGATCGCGGAACATCGGGTCGAGGATGGACTGTGCGCCCGGATCGTTCTGCCGCAGACGGACCATCTCGAGGGCTTCCCGGACTTTCGGGTCCTGGTAGGGGTCTGGGGCCGGCTCCGTCGGTTCTTCCGTGTCCTCCTGAAGATGGCAGCCCATCTCCTCAAGGAACTGCTTGACGACCTGCGGGGGCATGTAGGGAATGAGCGGCGCCATGATGGACGCTCTCTGCATCCAAAGGTCCGGGCAAGGGGGCCGCCACCGGGGCCTGGCCGGTTCGGCCAGCCCGGATAATAAGGTTAAAATTCCTGGTGCTCCATGTAGTGTTATGCACACCCATTCGCCATGCATCTTCCTGGCGGTGGTGTTCGGATTGGTGCTGGTCTGCACCGCTCCGGCTGCCGGCCAGGCTGCATCCCATACCACGCTGCAGGTCTACACGGACGAGGAGGTGATCGGCCGGGTCGTCTCCCTCACCCCCGCGGAGGATATTGGTGCATATGCAGTCTCCATTACACGCGGAACGAGTGTCCAACCGGCGGCGGTCGGCGACAGGCTCTACCATAAGGATGTCATCACCATCCAGCGGGGTTCATTTGCCGAGATACAGCTGGTCGACCGGAGTGATGTGACCTCGCTCGGCGGAGGAAGTGGGGGGACCGCCGTCCTGCTTGAACGGGCCGGCGCCATCTCCGGGGCGACAGCGACCGCCAGCCCGCCCGGCCCCAGGACCGAGACCATCTATATCGACAGGGAAGAGGAAAACCCCTTTGACGTCGGCAGGATCACGTATGTTCAGGGAGGAGGCTACATCCAGAGGGATGCCCGGCTCATACCGGCGACTGTCGGTGAACAGCTGATGGTCGGTGACACCGTCTCCACTGAGGAGGGGTCCAGGGTGACAGTCCGGCTCAATAACCAGGAGACGAAAGAGGTCCGGGATGGCGGTCGCCTGATCATCGAGGAGAAGAGGGGGGTCACACCCCAGGGCCTCTTCGAACCGGTCATCTCGTTCTTCGGCGGGATCTGGGAGACGATTCGGGGGACGATCACGACTGTGGAGGGACTGATAGATACAGCCACGGCCGGGGTCAGGGGATAGCCGACAGAACCGGCCGGGGGCTCCCCGCCCCCCCGACATTTCCTCTCCGGTGGGAATCGGTAGCCGCCGTCACCTGGATGTGTGAACGGACCCCCGGGCCGATGGCGGATACAGGATGTCTGGTGAGCAAAATTGGGCCGCCTGTTGGCGATCCGTTCGTGGATGCGTGCGACGATCTTCCGGGCTTTCCTCCGTTCAGGAGTGCCCCTCTCTGCCTTCGAGAGTTTCCTCTGCGCCCTGGCGAGATCTTTCTCGTCGGTACGGAAGAACCTGGGGTTTTCAGTCATCTCCCCCGTTCGAGGGAGTGGCGAGACCGCCCGTTCCCAGGTCCCGCGGAGACGCCCCGAAGAATTCACCTGATATAATTGTGCTTCTGGAGCCAGTCTACCTGGGGCCTGATGTAGCGGTAGACGATATCGCACTTCTCGTCCTGGAAACTCCAAGGAACAACGATCAGGAGATCCCCCTCGCGGATCCAGAGCCTCTTCTTGATCTTACCCTTGATCCTCCCGGTGCGCGTGACCCCGTCCTCACATCGGACGCGGATATGGTTTGCCCCGAGCATCAACTCCGCCCGGCCAAAGATCTCCTGGTTCTTCTTCTTTGGCAACCTCACGCGTATGATCTCTTCACTCTCGTTCTTCTCGCTTCCTCGTGTATTACCTGTCAGTCAATCAACTCCATAACAGGCAGGGCCCATAGCCCCACCAGATTTTATCGGATCTTCCTTCCGACTTTTACATAATGGCCCCGCCAACCATAAAAGTATCCCCCTGAACCAGCCCTGTAACTGAACTCGAAGTGAATGCCGCAGACCGCCCCCCATATCTTTCTCCGAAGGTTAGTTAAGGTTAGAGGGTACATAACTGTCGAGGATCTTTGAATGGAAAGCAACAAGCTGTACGTCGGCAACCTCACCTATTCGGTAAACAAAGAGCAGTTAAAAGAGCTATTCAGTCAGTACGGAACGGTGAACGACGTCAGAGTCATCGAGCGTAAAGGCTTCGGATTCGTCGAGATGTCAACCTCCAAAGAGGCTGAAGAAGCAAAAGAAGCCCTGAACAATACAGTATTCGAAGGCCGCACCCTGAAGATCGATGAAGCACGGCCCCAGAGGCCGCGAAGCGACTTCCGGCGCTACTGAAGAACCAGAGAACAATATCTCCCAATTTTGAGAGAGCGGGTCTCTAAAGACCCTCGCTCTCGATTTATCGGTCCGCCCGACCGCGTCACCACCCGTGGTAATAGACCGCACGGCAAAAATCCCCGGATGCCCGTCTCCTGGCCCTGAAACCTTACAATATCCATCCGGATCGAAAATTTCCCCGGCGAGCGAAGTGTATATTTTTTAATACCTGGAGATGTTAAACACCTTCTGAGGCTTGCAATGGAGATACATGTGGACAAGGACGCGTGCGTCGGGTGCGGACTCTGCGTAAAAGACTGCCCCATGCACGTGTACGAACTCCAGAACAACGTCAGCGTCGCAGTCAGGCCGAACAACTGTATGGGGTGCCTCTCCTGCCACGAGATCTGCCCCGCTCAGGCGCTTGAACATCGCGGAATCTACGCTGCAAAGCGACACTACATCGACATCCACGTATGTGAGATGCTCAAAAAGGTGATCTGATGACTGCAGGCTATGTCGACGAGATGCACGAAGCCTTCCAGACGGATCTGGTCTACCGTTCCGAGGACGTCCCTCTGGAATGCTCACCTAAACCAAAAGACCTTGAACAGACTCTACACGGTCTGATGAAACTCAACGGGCTCGTGATCAGGTCACTCGAAGAGATCGCTGGCAGGGGGGCAAACGCCGTCACCTACCGTGCCGGAAAGAAGTTCGGTCATGAGGTCGCCCAGTACTTCCAGAAACGAGACGACGTCGAAGGAGCGCTCCACGAGCTCTCCGACCTGCTCCGGGGACAGTACTCCTTCGAGGTCTGGAAACCCGAAGACAAAGACTCCTACATCATCGAAGAGAACGGCGAGACTTTCATCTACCTCGTCTTCCACGACTGCATCGTCCGTCAGACGCTCCGGCGCAACGGTCTTGACCAGGGCGGCCCGCTCTGCCAGACCCTATTTGGCTACGTCGTCGGCGCGATCGAGGAGATCACCGGCAGAAAGGCCAAACTGGAGATCGTCCACACCGGCCCGAACGCCTGCCTTAAGAAACTGGTCCTGAAGTGAGGCGATGAGCGTGAAGATTGCTATCGAAGAACTGGCAGGATGTTCGGGCTGCACGATCGCGGTGTTGGACCTCCACGAGGTATTGCTCGACGTTGTTGATAAGGCCGAGATCGTCTACTCCCCGGTGATCATGGACGTCAAGGAACCTCCTGAGGGCATCGATATCGCGTTTGTGACAGGAGCCGTCCGCAACGCCGAGAACCAGGAACGCCTGGAGAAGATCCGGAGACGTGCAAAGACCCTCGTCGCGCTCGGAACCTGTGCCTGTTACGGCGGCATATCGGGTCTCTCGATGCTGCACCCAAACGATGAGATCTTCTCATACGTCTACCGGGAGGCAGAGACCGTGAAACCCGACGGCGTCATCCCGACGGACGTGCCTCCGTTCCTCTACCGGGCTTTTGCGGTTGGCGACCTCACAAAGATCGACTACTACATCACGGGCTGCCCGCCAAAAGAGATCTACCTCAAACAGATCATCCCCGCGCTGGTCTCCGGAGACAAACTCGAACTCTCGCGCAAATCCGTCTGTGCCGATTGCGACAGGAAGATGGGGCCGGTCGATAACTGGAGACTCAAACGCCGTTACGAGGGCGTCCCCGACCGCGAACACTGCCTGCTCGGGCAGGGTTACCTCTGTCTCGGGAGCGTCACCTTCGGAAGATGCGCCGCCGCCTGCCCGAAGAACAACGTCCCCTGTCACGGTTGCAACGGCCCGTCTCTGGACATCCTGCGCGAACCCTGCCGCGACATCTACAGCATGATGGTGCGGAGGATCGCCGATCTCACCGGTAAGCCCGAGAAAGAGGTGGAGAAAGAACTCTACGACATCGCGCACACAATGTACCCATTCACCATCGGTAGCCTGATCATGGAGGACAAAGAGGTCTCAAAGATCCGGGACCTGGTAAAGGAGAGGAGCAGATGAAAGAGATCACGATCAACCCGGTGACCCGGATCGAGGGTCATGCAGACGTCAGGGTCTACCTCAACGACCGCGGTGAAGTCGACTCAGCCCATTTCCAGGTAGTCGAACTGAGAGGGTTTGAGAAGTTCCTCAGCGGGGCTGCAATCGAGGAAGCACCACGGATAACGCCACGTATATGCGGGATCTGCCCGACCTCGCACCATCTCGCGGCGGCAAAAGCCACCGACCAGATCTTCGGTGTCGAACCCCCCGCCACAGGAAAGAAACTCCGCGAACTCCTCAACCTCGGACAGTACATCCACTCCCACTCCCTGCACTTCTTCATGCTCGCGGCCCCCGACTTCATCCTGGGTCACGAGTGCCCGCCGGAGACCCGTAACGTCATCGGCCTCGCCCATCACTCTCCTGACCTTGCAAAGAAGGCGATCGCGGTCAGGAAGTTCGGCCAGCGGTTGACGGAGGCGATCGGCGGCAAACCCATCCACCCCTCAAACGCCCTCCCCGGCGGGATGTCGGCACCCTTAACCGAGGCAAAGAGGGCCGAACTGGCCACCATGGCTGGTGAAGCGCTCGGGATCGCTCTTGAAGGCTGGGAGATCGCGCGGACGCTCCTCGACGGTGTCGACACTGAGTTCGGCGCCGTCAGGACGGGGTTCATGGGGATGACCAATCACGGTGTCTACTCAACATCCGAAGGGCCTGTTGCGGTGCTAAACCCCGAGGGAGGAAGGATCGGATCGTTCACCGGAGCGGATTACACAAAGTTTATCGAGGAGTACTCAGAGGACTGGTCATACCTGAAGTTCGTCCGGCTCAAGGGCGGTGAGAACTACCGTGTCGGGCCGCTTGCCAGGCTGAACATCGTGGAGAGGATGGGCACGGAGCACGCGGACGCCGCGCTTGCGGAGTATCGCGAGCGGTTCGGATCAGTCTCACAGGCAGCGCTCGCCTACAACCTGGCACGCTACGTCGAGTTCATCGCCTCGTGCGAACGGGCGGTAAAACTCCTCTCCGATAAGGACATAACCGGGTCAGATATCCGGACACCCGCAGGAGAGGTTGTGAACCGGCGCGGTGTCGGTATAATTGAGGCCCCGCGGGGAACGCTCATCCACGACTACACCGTCAACGATGCCGGAATCATTGAACGGTGCAACCTGATCGTGGCGACCTGCCAGAACAACTACGCCATAGACCGCGGGGTGGAAGATGTCGCCCGCCGGGTTGTGGAGAACGGGGCGCTGAGCGATGGTGCGGCCAACCAGATCGAGATGGTCATAAGGGCGTACGACCCCTGTATCTCATGTGCCACGCACGCGATCGGGAAGATGCCTATGAAGATTGAGGTTATCAGAAAGTTTTGAGGTGATTTAAAGTATGGAAAGCATGTTAAAACAGATCCTGGGGGAGTTCCTTAAGCTTGATGGGGTTACCGCCGCCGTCGTGGCGGGACGGGACGGTTTTGTGATCGAGAGCGTTGTTGCCGGTGATGTGGATGTTGAGGCCCTGGGCGCCATGGCATCGACGGGCATGGGTACCTCCGAGGCTATGAGCAACGAACTCGGGAAAGGGGAGATGCACCAGATGCTTGTCGAACTTGAGAACGGCCCGATTCTGCTCTCACCGCTCTCAGAGGATGAGTTGATCGCCATAGTGGCGAACGCGAACGTAAACGTCGGGAGAATCCGCTACGAACTGAAGAAGAACAAGGACAGGATAATAGCCGCTCTGTGAGACGATGCTCCCGGACGGCATCTCACTCGGTAGACTGCAGGGGCCGCTCTCGACCCTTGCATCGGTCAGCCCTCATTTCACCGGGGCGCTGAGGATCACGGAGAAGGGCGGTGGAACCGGTTTTGTCCTGCTTGAGGACGGAAAGCCTTACGGCGCCGCCTTTGAGGATACCGGCGGGGGTATCCTGCTCAGCGGAGATGGCGCCTACAGGTACCTCCTTGAGCGCCCGTCGCTGGTCTACGAGCTCATCGCGTATACCGCCGAAGAGACGCGGGTGGCCCGGGAAGCCTCGATCGAGAGGGGGTGCATTGTCACCGGGGTTGAGACAGCGCCCCCATCCCCGGAGATGGCTGCTCTCCAGCAGATCGCGCGGCAGCCGGGCGTTGTTGCGGTCTCGCTCTTCCATGATGGGTTTGCCATCCAGTCGGTCGGCTCGGCGGACTTTGAGAAGGTGGCCGCGGTCGCCGAGGACCTTCTCCGTGCCGGAAGCCATATCACCGCCGATATGGAGATGGGCGGTCTCTCCCAGGTAATCCTCGAGACCCCCCGGGGGAAGTTCATAATCGCGCCCTACAACGATCTCTACATCTGCATACTTGCAGAACCCGACGCCAGCCTGGGTTTGATCCGGCTCTCGATAAGTGGGATGGTGGAGAACCGCGGGTAAAAACCGGATCTTTGATAAACCTCTCTGACGGAGCAGGTTTATGGATCCTCAGATCGGAACCGGGGGCGTATCCCCCACCTCTATTTTATTCGGTCAACAGCAGGGGGTGTTCTCTCCTTGAAGTATTATCCCGTTCATTCCGGCTACCCCTCGTATACCGGTGTGAACCGGGTGATCGAGGCGGCCTTTGCCGAGCACGGGAGGGGCAACGTCCAGATGCCACCCAAGGTCTACGTGACCTTCGGTAAGACCGGAGACTTCAGGACGATGCCGGCCTACCTCCCGGCGGCCGGGATAGCCGGGGTGAAGATAGTTAACGTCCACCCCGAGAATCGGATTCATGGGCTTCCAACGGTCATGGCGCTGACGGTGATCATCGATGTGGATACCGGGCTCCCGAAGGCGTTGATCAACGCCACCGACCTGACCGCGCTTCGAACGGGGGCGGGAGGTGCCGTGGCTGCACGATACCTCTCTCCCCGACAGTCTACCCTCACCCTCGGGCTCGTTGGTGCCGGACGGCAGGCGGAGGCGCAGGTTGAGGCGATGGCCGCCGCCTTCACGATCGAGGAGGTGAGGGTCTGGAGCCGGAACGAAAAGACCGCTGCGGCGTTTGCCGCGCGGTATGCCGACTACAGCGCCCGCCCTGTCTCGATCGAGCGCGCCTGCGACTGTGACGTGCTCGTCACTACAACACCATCGAGAGAGCCTCTCGTTATGGAAGAATGGGTCCATGAAGGGACGCACATCAACGCTATCGGTGCAGATGCCCCCGGGAAACAGGAACTCGACCCCGCGATCCTCCTGAGGGCCGAGGTCTTCGTAGACGAGCGCGAACAGGCTATCCACTCAGGGGAGGTCAACGTCCCGATCAGCACCGGGTTGTATGACCCTGCAATGATCGCGGGAACCCTGGGCGAGGTGGTCATAGGGAAGAAGGGGCGGTCGTCCCCGGATGCGGTCACAGTCTTTGACTCAACGGGGCTTGCCATCCAGGATCTCGCCATAGCATCGCTTGTCCTGGAGGATGGTGAAGGCTACGAACTGCCGTTCCCCTGATCTCAGTCTTTTTCCGCAGGATTCTCAGAAAAAAAAGTAGCGGGAAGGTGGGTGGGCGGGCTTCCCCTCACTCATCTTCACGTTTGCTTGCTTGCGCAAACTCCTTCCAGACCTGCTCGCGGTGGACCGGGCCGCTGTTGTATGTACAGAACGGGATCAGGCGACCGTCGGGAGTTGCGTAGTGGATACAGCACCGCTCCACCCTGGAGAGGTCGTAGTTGTATCTGTCCATGAAGTGCATCATACCGATGAAGAGGGCGTTCCAGTGGAAGTCGCGCAGTGCCTCGAAGTTCTGCAGCACGAGCGCCTTCGTTATAAGTTTCATCAACTCCCCGGTGTTCTTGTATTCCGCCTTCCTGGTGGAGGTGTAGACATCCTTGACACCCTCAACAAGGGTCACGTACTTGTTGAGCGACCCGCCCTTTGCAAGCCTTGTCGCCATCTTCTCGACCGACTCAAAGAACGCATCGACATCCACCATCCTGTTTATCGGGATCATACCCTCATCGGTGACAAAGACGTATGTCGCCGCACCGCAGTGCTGGTGGGTGGTGAACCTGATCTGGGGTTTGCCTGTGTATGCCTCGACGAGATCGGAGATCGGGACGACGCAGGGCACGGGGTAGAAGAAGTCCTTCTTGATGACACCGTCCGTCTGCTCCTCGATCCGCTCCGAAAGTTCCGGGATGGTGATCCGCTCTTTCCTTACATCATCCTCGCTTGCGGCCCCCGTGAACGCCACAGGCTGAAAGTTTACGCCCCGAATGGTTTTGAAATGGTCGGCAGCGTATTTGATGATAGCGCCAGCCTCGTGATCGTTCCTGCCCTTTATGATCGTCGGGACCAGCACAACGCCCATCCCGATCTTCTCACAGTTCTCGACGGCACGCAGATCGCTTCCAAGTTTGGTGTTCGTCTCGCGGGTTAAGCCGTCGAAGTGGAGGTAGACCGTCGAGAGTCCTGCTTCCTTCAGTTCCCGGACGTAGTCGGCGTCCTGCGCCAGTCGAATCCCGTTTGTAGCGACCTGCACCTGGGAGATCCCGAACTCTTTTGCCACGCGGATGATGTCGGGCAGGTCGTCTCTCAGCGTCGGCTCTCCGCCGGAAAACTGGACGGCAGGAGCCGGAACAGGTTTCTCCTCACGCAGCAGTCGCAGCATTCCTACTACCTGCTCGAAGGTTGGTTCGTAGACGAACCCACACGCTCTGGCGTTCGCGAAACAGAAATCACAGTTCAGGTTACACCGGTTCGTCAGATCGATGTTTGCAAGCAGAGTAGTCGACCGGTGGTTTGAGCAGAGACCGCAATCGTTTGGGCATCCTGTCGCTGAGGGGGTTTTCTGCGGGTTTAAAACGCCGTTCCCGACACTCTCGTAGGCGTCGAACCGCCGGTACATCTCTGCGTCCGACCAGTAGAGCCCACGATATAAACCATGTTCAGGGCAGGTGCGGACCAGCCAGATCTGCCCCTCCTCTTCGACGACATCGGCGTCGAGCACACGACCGCATGTCGGGCAGAGGCTTTTTGTCTTCTTCACAAGCATTCTCTCACCGTGCCCACTCATTTTATCGTATCTCATACTTCGACACTTTAATCTTTATATTTACTGATTGTACAACACATTGACACTTATCCCACCTGATATCGGCTACTGGATCTTCTCTGCGGTTGCAGCACTCTGGGTCATGCTGCCGGCATACGTGCCGAACTCGGCGGCTGCAGTCTTCGGCGGCGGGACGCCCATCGACCTTGGCAGGAAGTTCTCCGACGGGAGGAGGATCTTTGGCGACGGAAAGACCTACCGCGGGTTCTTAGGGGGTGTTCTCTCAGGAGTGGCGGTGGGTCTGGTCCAGATCCTGGCAGCCTTCACGTTCGGTCTCGATATGCTCCCCAGACATACGATCCTCTCGGTCTTCCTGCTTGCGACCGGCGCACTGCTGGGGGATCTCGTCAAGAGTTTCTTCAAGCGCAGGCTTGGGAAAGCGCGGGGCGAATCCTGGCTCATTGCCGACCAGTACGACCTCGTTGTCGGGTCGCTGCTCCTCGTCCTCCTGGTGTATCCGGGGTGGCTGGTGGAGAATATAACGCTCCCGATCCTTGTCTGGATAATCCTGCTGACGCCGCTCTTGCACCGTGTGGTGAACATTATCGGGTATTACATCGGAGTTAAAGAGGTGCCATGGTGAACCGGATCGCGAGACTGTTGCTTGAGAGCGGGGCAATCGAGTCTGGAGACTTTCTCCTGGCCTCAGGTGCCCGGAGTTCCTACTACATCGATATCAAGACCGCAACCACAAACCCCGCCATACTTGCGGAGATCGGAAAGGCCATCGCCGGTGGCTGGGATTTCGAGGTGGTTGCCGGGGTGGCGGTCGGCGGCGTTCCGATCGCCGTCGCCGTATCGCTTGCAGGCGGCCGGCCTTACGCGATCATCCGGAAAGAGGCAAAGGATCACGGAAAGTCGGGCAGGATCATCGGCGACGTGAACGGGAAGGATGTGTTGCTGGTCGAGGACGTGACAACCTCGGGTGGGAGCGCCATTTACGGTATCGAGGCGCTCCGGGCCGCAGGCGCCCATGTCGACCGCGTGGTGACCGTCGTCGATCGGGAGGCGGGTGCTCGCGAGGCGCTCGCGGAGATGGGGGTCTCGCTCCAGGCTCTGGTGCGGGTCAGTGACCTGCTGGATGGATAAAGCATTTTTAAGTGCGGGTGAATATGATGGATATGAAACTGCTCGTTGTAGGCGGTGGTGGCAGGGAGCATGCGATCACCAGGGCGCTTTCCTGCAACAGTGATGTGAGTATATTTTCTGTTATGGCCCACAGCAACCCGGGGATTGCCAGGCTTGCAGAGCGGGTGCTCCTTGAGAAAGAGACAAATATCCAGAAGATACTGCCGTTTGCCACCAGATGCGGGGTCGACGCCGCGATCATCGGCCCGGAGGCGCCCCTCGAAGCTGGGATCGTCGATCACTTTGAGTCTGCAGGGATACCCTGTGTGGGGCCGACCCGTGCTGCCGCAAGGATCGAGACGGATAAGGCGTTCTGCCGCCGGTTGATGGAGCGGCACGGGATCGAGGGTTGCCCGGACTACAGGGTCTGCAACGATCCGGAAGAGGCGCGCCGGTTCATCGAGTCCTACGACGGAGATCTTGCCATCAAGCCCATCGGGCTCACCGGGGGAAAGGGTGTAAGGATCATGGGGGAGCATCTTGACGTGCAGGGGGCGATCGATTACGTCCGGCATCTGGGAGGAAACGTTGTTCTGGAGGAGCGGCTTATCGGCGAGGAGTTCACACTCCAGGCGTTCGTCGATGGCGAGCATCTGGTGCCGATGCCGCTTGTCCAGGATCATAAACGGGCATACGAGGGCGACGTCGGGCCAAACACCGGCGGTATGGGGTCATACTCGCTCCAGGACCACATGCTCCCGTTCGTCTCGTGGTCGGATTACGAGAGGGCTCTCGGGATCATGCAGGATACGGTCGCGGCGATGCGTGCTGAAGGCACACCCTATCGGGGGATCCTGTATGGTCAGTTCATGAACACCCGTGACGGCCCGAAGGTTATCGAGTTCAACGCCAGGTTCGGGGACCCCGAAGCGATGAACGTCCTCTCCATTCTGGAGTCGGACTTCACAGAGATTGTCCGCCGGATCACCGAGGGCAGCCTCTCACCATCAGATGTCCGGTTTGCAAAGAAGGCGACGGTCTGCAAGTACGTTGTCCCGGAGGGTTACCCGGAGGCGCCGAGGACGGGTGAACCGATCGTGGTCGGTGATTATGGCGATGCCCTGCTCTACTACGCAAACGTGGAGGAGAGGGAGGGGAGACTCTATACCCGGACATCGAGAACGCTTGCGTTTGTCGGGTTGGGAGAGTGCCTGGAGAAGGCCGAGGCGATAGCCGAGAGGGCAGCATCATCCGTCTCGGGCCGCGTCTTCCACCGCAGGGATATCGGCACCGGAGAGAGCCTGGAGAAGCGGTGCCGCCACATGAGGGAGATTGCATGAAGAAGGATTTTCTATCGATCCTCGATTTAGATAGCGACGAACTCGAGGGTATCATCGCCGACGCGATGCGTCTCAAAAGGCTGAAGTCGGAAGGGGTTGCGCACGAGTATCTGCGGGGAAAGAGTCTGGGGATGATCTTTGAGAAGCCCTCAACCCGCACACGGGTCTCGTTTGAGGTCGGCATGTCCGACCTTGGCGGGCATGCGCTCTTTCTGAACCCCCAGGATATACAGCTTGGCCGGGGTGAGGAGATCAGGGACACGGCCCGGGTGCTCTCCCGCTACCTCGACGCGGTGATGGTCCGTGCCTACTCTCATGCCACAATCGAGGAGTTCGCCCGCTACTCCACCATCCCGATCATAAACGGTCTATCCGACCGGCTGCACCCCTGCCAGGTTCTTGCCGATATTATGACCCTCCGCGAGCGGTTCGGCGATCTCCGCGACCTGAAACTCGCCTGGATAGGCGATGGCAACAACGTCTGCAACTCCTGGATCCTGTCCACCCCTCTGACAGGGATGGAGGTTGTGGTTGCAAGCCCGCCGCGCTACCGGCCGGCGGCCGGGGTCGTCGAGCGGGCCAGGGCGGCCGGCGGCCGGGTCACCATAGTCACTGACCCGGCGGAGGCTGTCCGCGAGGCGGACGTCCTCTACACGGATATATGGGTCTCGATGGGGAATGAAGACGAGCGCGCTGAACGGTTGCAGGCGTTCCAGGGTTACACGATCGATTCCCGTCTTCTGGAACTGGCGGTGCCCGGGGCTCCTGTGATGCACTGTCTCCCCGCTCACCGGGGCGAGGAGATCGCCGACGAGGTTCTGGAAGGCCCCCGGAGCATCGTCTGGGACCAGGCCGAGAACAGGCTCCACGCGCAGAAGGCGCTGCTTGTGAGGCTGATCAGGGGCGAGATGCCATCGGAGGAGTGAGGTATATCGCTCTATCTGTGGCTCGCCCGGATGGGACGGGTTTCTGGCCCTGAAGATGGGGGTATTATGGGGGACGTTCCTCATCTCACCCCCGGATCCTCTCCCGGGGTAGGAGATCTCCGGTCTGGTGTATAATCGTTGTTTGGGGCCCTCGTCGGCAGATGGGGGGCGTGTAACCTCAAAAAGCCTGCTATTTTGCCGTTCACTGCTGCATGAAATTGACTCCTTGCGGCACACCCGCCCGGGCATTTGCTCCGTTTTTCCTGCCCCTGGGCTCCATACGGTCAGATGGAAAGATATATGCAGGGAGGCGGGAAAAACGACTATTATGTGTGCCCGCTTTCTGGAGCGACTTTTAAAACCCACACCACATATTGTCCAGAGTCCGCCTCCGCCCTCGATCATGCACGGAGCGGGTGCGGGCGTTCCCGAGTACCGCGTTAAACCCTACTTCATCGTGGCGTCGGTTGAGATGGGCAACACCACAACGAAGTGTATCCTTACCGGCACAAACCTGGAGACAGGCAGGACGTATATCATCAACAAGACCGTGACCATGAGTCGGGATGTTCGGCCTCCAAAACCGGGTGAGACCATCTTCGGGGAGACGCTGGACGGCACGAAACTGACGCGAGAGTCGGTTACAGACCTTGTGCGCGACACCCTCCTCCAGAGCCACAAAGAGGCTCGCCTGAGCATCAAGGACGACCTGGACTTTGTCGTGCGGAGCACCGGGGTTGTGGCTGCGATGGACTCTCCCGACCAGGTCGGGGACTTTGTTATCGCCCTGGCAAACGGTTGTCTCGCAGCGGGTGTCCCTCCCCGGAAGATGACGCCACCTATGTCGATCGAGAACCTCCCCCCGAAACTCCGGGCATACTCGTTTGCTGACAGGGTGGTCTTTGTCGGTGCGGTGGCCGGAGTCCTGCCGCCGCTTGGGTCTACCGGCGTCGAGATGGTGGCAAACGAGATGGAGGGTGAGCTTGCGATGGCGGGTATCAAAGAGGGTGCCAAGTGGACGCCGGTCGATTTCCGGAACCCATGCATCTCCATTGATTTCGGGACGACGCTTGATGGTCGGATCACAAGCGATGTAGCCCGCGACGACCCGAACCCGTTTGCGCGGACGATCGGGAACTTCTGTGGGCTGGCTGGGGCGGTACCGGATGCAATCGTCCGGGGCACCGGGCTTGTGGAGGGTCGGACGGGGACTGCTCTTGACCTCTTTGGTGACCACAGTGTCACGGCTTCGTTTGGCGGCAGGAAACGGTCGATCGTCGATGAATACGTCGACCGGTGCCACGAGCATATCGATATCCGGATCGTCCCTCCTGACCGGAGAAAGTTTGGTCGGGTCCCGGTCTGTGCCGATATTGCCGAGAAGTCTGGTATTGCTCTTATCGGGTGTGATGTGGGCGAGAACGGCAGCGATATCCCGGCGCTCGGGGAGATCGGGCGCGAGATCCACGAGAAACATGGCATCGGGATGCTGAACGAGGTGATCGATCGCGTCTGCGCCAGGATGGCGCTCCGTCTGGTCGACGTCGCCATTGAGAGGGGGATGGTCCCGCCGAACTCTTCGATCGGGTTCACCGGGCGGGCAGCGATCTCGGGGCGAAAACCCGAGTACATCCTTGAGGGTATAATGGAGCGGGGACTCTACGAGACCCCGAACGACCATCTGGTCTTTGTCGATGACGGTCTTGCTCGCGGAGCGGCACTGATGGCGCGGTGCATGAACTCGCTCGGGAAGCCGAAAGAACCGCTTGGTGGGGTGCGTGGGGGGCCATGCATTATGTCCCGCCGGATAAAAATAGGGAAGTGAACCAATGGCTGAAGAAGAGCAACAGGAACAACTCTATGATCTGATCGTTCCTCCGGGCGTGCCCCGTAAGATGATCTACGATGTTGTTGAGAAGTTTGATGTCGAGGTTGTCCAGCGGCAGGAGAGGTTGTCGTTTGCGAACATGGAGGGGGACGCACGTGACCTGCTTGCGTTCCGTGGGAGGAAAGAGGTTGTGGAGGAGGTCCAGGACTACCTCCTTGCGAGATTGAGAGAGTTTGTCGGGGAGTAATCCCTCTTTCCGGTGCTTTTTTGAACCGATATGCCGCTCTCAGGTCTCCTGCTGGAGTGTGTGGCAGGTTGTTGATCTCTGAAGACCCCGGTTGTTGCAGATCCGCCGGGGGATGATCTGTTTTATAGCCATCTCCAGAACTACCTGGATCTTTAGCCTAATTTTGCCGTTAGATTTTCACTTCAAGGCTCAAAAATCGCTCCCATTACAAGAGCACACTTGCTATGGGGCCTGATATTAGATCCTGGTAGTTTAAAACCAGAAACACGTGGGAGACTCTGGAGAAGACCCATGCACGGCCATCCCGGATCTATCGCGGCCGTGGAGTTTGGGATGGTCGGTGAATACTGTTCGACCTGAGATGCAGGAGACGGGGGCGATTATCCGTGGATGCTGTGTCAGGGGGGTATCTCCAGATTTACGGTGAGACCCGCCGTCCACGGCAATCCGGGCCAATCTCCGATCACTGCCCGCCCCCGAGGGGGCGGGAGGAGGCGCGGGTGTTCAACTCCCTGCCTGAAACTAGAGCGTTCTGGTGACACGCTGCGACAGGGGCCGGGGATGTTCCATCCCCCTCTCCGTCAGCCTCCCGGAGGTGATTCTCCATGGATACGGTGCCAGGGAAGGTATCTCTTCGGATCGTCTCGCTAACGCCCTCCTGACACGGCCATGGGGCCAATAACCCCGCACTGCCCCCGCCACCGAGGTGGAGAAAGCAAACCTTTGCTTTATGTGGAGTTACTGAACCGTGGTGCCCCGGAGCAGAACATCTGCCGCAATGCCCCCATAGGTGCGGGTAAGGTCTCGCAAAGTGAGTTTAAGCAGTCTATTTACGAGAATTGTGCTGGTATTTCTGAATAATTGTAAAAATACCGCTGTTGTGAGTGTACCCTGGCAGGGGTGACCATTATACCTGGCGTTAACCGGAAGACGAAGACTCGAAAGGTGGCTGAATGGTGAGATCTGGAGGAGGTTATCTGTTTTAGTCGGTGGTGGAGGGGGGTTTATCGCAAGCGGGAAGAATCGCAGGTCGGTGTGGTAAGGAACTTCGCTCGATCTCCGGGTGAACGTATTCTCGTCGACCCCCGGGATGCGGACAGGCGGTCCAGGACGTTTATGGAGTTCTTTTCGGGAGAGGCTTTCGGCTGATGCCCGTGAAGTGGTTGCATCATTGTCTATTGTCGTATCTCTTATATACCTGGAGCACGGATAAACCGACTGCCTGACGAATGCCCGCGGCGCTTCACCGCGCCCGTTTACATTTCAGGCAGGAGGTGGAACCCATATGGTTGCGCTTTCAGGTGAGATTAAGGAGTTATTTAACCGAACAAAAGTTATGCCACTTGCCACTGCCTCAAAGAGCGGTGTTCCCAACGTGGCGCCGGTGGCATCGATGCGACTCGTCGCCGACGATACCATCTGGATCATGGACAACTACATGCAAAAGACCCTCAAAAACCTCCAGGAGAACCCTATTGCCGCCCTCTCCTTCTACGATCCAGAGACCAAACGCTGCTTCCAGGTCAAGGGCAGCACAGAGATCAGAACATCAGGCCCCGATTACGAGAAGTTCCGGGACTGGATGAGATCAAAGAGTGATAAATACCCGGCAAAATCGCTCGTCGTTATGAAGATCACCGACGTCTTTGAGTGCACGCCGGGAAAAGACGCGGGGAAGAAGGTGCTGTAGGCACCCTCCCTCATTGCTTCTTCAGGTTTTTGAGCAGGCGTGCCTGCAGACCAAAGTAGTTAGAGAACCCAACGGCGTGGGTCTGGTCAAGCGTCGTCGAGTCAAAGGATACAAGGTCGCTGGAGTATAGCGCCGCATCCGACCTGCGGCCGAGCACCGTGGCGCTGCCCTTATAGAGCCCCACGTCCACCGTGCCGTTGAGGCGTTCCTGTGTTTTATCGATGAACGCCGTCAGCGCATGGAAGAGGGGTTCGTGCACAAGCCCCATGTAGGCGAGTTCCGACCATTTATCGTCGACGATCCGCTTGAACGCTATCTCCGATCGGGTCAGCACAAGGTGTTCGAGGTCGCTATGTGCGGTGAGGAGGACGGTGGCGGCGGGGTGCTCGTATATCTCGCGGGCCTTCAGCCCCAGGATCCGGTCCTCGATCATGTCGTTTCGGCCGACACCGTTCCTACCGGCTATCCGGTTCAGTTCACGGATCAGGTCGAGTCCTGCAAGCCTATCTCCATTGAGGGCGACCGGGACACCCTCCTCGAACTCGATACTGATCTCTTCCCTCGCGTCAGGGGCATCCTTCGGGGACACCGTCCAGGCGTAGATATCCTCCGGCGGGTGGAAGGCCGGGTCTTCCAGTCTACCGCCCTCGATGCTCCTGCTCCAGCAGTTCTCATCGATGCTGTATGGTTTGTCCTTTGCCGCGGAGACGGGGATGCCGTGGTCCCGGGCGTAGGCGATCTCCCACTCCCGGGTCAGGTTCATCTCCCGCATCGGTGCGATGATATCGTAGCCTGCGGCCCTGAAGACGAAGTCAAACCGGAGCTGGTCGTTTCCTTTTCCGGTACAGCCGTGCGCGACCTTTGACGCTCCCTCCTTCTCTGCAATCTTCACAATCTCTGTGGCGATCAGAGGCCTGGCGAGCGCTGTGCCCATGGGGTAGCCCTCGTACGAACCGTTTGCTCTGATCGAGGGGAAGATGCAGTCCGATACGAATTTCTCCTTTGCATCGATGGTGTAGTGCTTATCCGCAAGCATCCGCCCTTTCTCTGTTGCACGTGCGATCTCTTCGGGGGGCTGGCCCACGTCGACCGCGACGGTAATGATCTCTTCGAAACCGTAATGTTCGCGAAGCAGGGGGATACAGATGGAGGTGTCGAGGCCTCCTGAAAACGCCAGAACGACTTTTCCCTTCTCCATGGTGGTGGTCTCCGTCTGATAGACTCTATTGAATGATCTACATGGTTATGGGTTCTCAGCCAATAAAAGAAGCGGTAATGACCGGGGAGCAGCGACCTGCTGGTTTTCGCAGGGTTCTGGCGTTTGCCAGGTGGTGGTCGGAAATCCCGGATCCTGGAAGAATGAACTGTATGGAGTGATTAAACAGCAAAATTCTGGTAAATCTCAGGATAGCTGACAGAGATATCTGCTAGTGGTGAAAACGCTCTGGAGCGTCCTAAAAATCAAAATTCAAGAGTAAAATAAAGATTTTTTAGAACCCGAAATTATAAACCAGATGAAATAGAAATCGTGAACCTGGAGGGTGTCCATCATTTTTGAGCAGGTATCAGAAGAAGAGACAGGATCAGTGGAACCGATAATCCGTGTCAGGAACCTGACCAAGGTATTCGGGCATGATCCAGAAAAAGCCCTGGAACTTTATCGTGCGGGGCGCTCAAAACAGGAGATCTTCGAAGAGACCGGTTCGACGGTGGCTCTCATCGATATCTCGTTTGAAGTCAGCCGTGGTGAGATATTTGTTCTGATGGGACTATCCGGGAGCGGGAAATCGACGCTCCTGCGGTGCATCAACCGGATCATCGAGCCCACAGCGGGCGAGATATGGATCGACGGTAAAGATATCGTCCGGATTGACAATGATGAGCTTCGTGAGATCAGGAGACGCAAACTGGGCATGATCTTCCAGAACTTCGCACTCCTGCCGCACCGGACGGTTCTTGACAATGTCGCCTTCGGACTCGAGATCCAGGGCGTTCCCGTGGAGGAACGGCACAGTAAGGCCAGAGATATGCTCCAGATGGTGGGGCTTGGTGGTTACGAGGAGAGCATGCCGGATGAACTGTCGGGAGGGATGAAACAGCGGGTCGGGCTTGCCCGTGCGCTCACAAGCGACCCGGACATCCTCCTGATGGACGAGGCTTTCAGCGCGCTCGATCCCCTGATCCGCAGGGACATGCAGGACGAACTCCTTGAACTTCAGCAGCGGCTCGGCAAGACGATCATCTTTGTCACACATGATCTCGATGAGGCCCTGAAACTGGGTGACAGGATAGCGCTGATGAAGGATGGTGCGATCGTCCAGATAGGCACTCCGGAGGGGATCCTGAACAGCCCTGAGAACGAGTATGTGGAGAAGTTTGTCGCAGATGTCGACCTGACCAGGGTTCTCACAGCAGGCGACGTTATGCGGCGGCCCGAACCCGTCGCCCAGTGGACGGCGGGGCCACGGGTTGCGTTACACCTGATGGAGGAGCACGATATATCCTGCATCTTTGTGGTCAGCCGTCAGCGCATCCTCCGCGGCAGGGTGACACTTGACGATACGGTAGAGGCTGTAAAGAGAGGGAAGCAACTTGGGGATATTCTCATCACCGATGTTCCGAAGGTGACGACCACCACGCCCCTGAGTGATATCATCTCGCTTGTCGTTGAGAACCCATACCCTGTTGCAGTGGTGGACGATGCGGGGAGGCTCGTGGGCAGCATATCTCGCGGAGCCATCCTTGCTGCTCTGGCGCGAAAGGGGGTGGATACGAATGCAACTGCCTAAACTGCCTCTGGGCTACGCCGTCGAGGTGCTGGTGGACTGGATCGAGCACTACTTCGGCTGGCTGCTTGACGCTATCAGTGCGGTGCTCAGGTTCCTGATCGGGGGTTTGCAGGATCTACTGCTCGCCATACCGGCACCCGTTCTGATACTTATTGCGGCCGTGCTGGTCTGGTTTGTCACCAGGCGCGACATAAAACTGGCGGCACTCACCGCAATCGGGCTTATCCTGGTCTGGGATCTCAACCTCTGGAACCTCTCCATGCTGACGCTGGCGCTTGTTCTGGTCTCGACGATAGTCGCGCTGGTGCTCTCGATCCCTCTCGGGATCGCGGCTGCAAGGAGCGATACCTTGAACTCCGCGCTAAGGCCGATCCTGGACTTTATGCAGACCATGCCCTCGTTTGTCTATCTCATTCCTGCTGTGATCTTCTTTGGTCTTGGAAACGTGCCGGGTGCCATCGCAACGGTTGTGTTTGCGATGCCACCGGCGCTGCGTCTCACCAATCTCGGGATCAGACAGGTTCCGACCGAGTTGATCGAGGTTGCGGACGCTTTTGGATCCACGCCCTGGCAGAAACTTCTCAAGGTGCAGGTCCCTGTTGCGCTCCCAACGATCATGGCGGGGGTTAACCAGTGTATCATGCTCTCTCTCTCCATGACCGTCATTGCATCGATGATCGGCGCAGGAGGGCTTGGTTACCAGGTGCTTGTTGGGATCCAGCGGGTGGATATCGGTATGGGGTTTGAGGCCGGGCTGGCCATAGTGATCATCGCGATCATCCTCGATCGGATCACCCAGAACCTGGTGCCGCAACGTGGTGAGAGGGTGTAAGCAGAGATCGAAAAGCCCGTTTTACCCCGCAAATTTTCTTTTCTCGCTGTGTTTCTGGCTATGCCGGGATGAGGGTTAGGTCTGTGCCGCAGGAGCGGTTTAAAGGCCGGTCACACCTCGAAACCCGGTTTTAAAAACGCCCCGTTTTTAAAAAGGAATCAGTAAAACTTAAATAAGGTGTTCTTCATAATCTGAAGCGGTCAACTACTGGCCGTTTTGCTGTGGGGTGCAAAAGCGCCAGGAGTGGCGCATACTGCCACCTCTGCTCTATGCCGGGATCGTTGATCCTGGATGGTTGGGAAAACCCGGAACCCCACACAACCGGGATCTGTGTGCATACCGTGGTATTGTGCGGTAAAAAATGACAGAGGGAATAATTATGGTTCGAAAGATAGGAAGCCTGCTTGCACTGGTGGGCATTGTTCTGGTGCTCTGCCTTGTATCCGCTGGCTGCACCGATACTGGCGGCACTGGGGAGCCTAAAAAAACAATTCGTATCGGCTATGTCACCTGGGACTGTGCGATCGCGAGCAGCAACGTGATGAAACAGGTCTTTGAGGAGGCAGGCTACGATGTTGAGATGATTGCTGTTGACGCGGGCCCGCTCTTCCAGGGGCTTGCCAGCGGTGAAGTTGATTTCACGACGACCGGATGGCTCCCGCACACTCATGCGCATTACTGGGAGGAGTACGGTGACAGGATTGACTATGTCAACGAGAACATACCCGGCGCGGCTCGCATAGGGCTTGTAGTTCCGGCCTATGTGACCATCGACTCGATCGAGGAGATGAACGATGTCGCCGATAAGTTTGGTGGTCGGATAGTCGGGATCGACCCCGGTGCGGGTATAATGACCCGGACCGAGCAGGCCATCGAGGAGTATGACCTGAACTACGAACTGATCGCAAGCAGCAGTGCCAGCATGGCCGCAGAACTGGGCCGTGCAATCGACAAGGGCGAGTGGGTTGTGGTGACCGGGTGGTCGCCGCACTGGAAGTTCGGTCGCTGGGACCTCAAGTTCCTTGACGACCCGAAAGGAGTCTATGGCGCTGCGGAGGATATTGTTACCCTGGCACGCCAGGATCTGAAGACCGATGACCCTGAGGCTTATGCAATCCTTCAGCGGTTCCGCTGGACGAGCGAGGATATCGCCTCGGTCATGACGGATATCGCGGACGGTATGCCTGAAGAGGAAGCCGCAAAGAAATGGATCGAGAACAACCGCGATACGGTTGATTTCTGGCTCGGGAAAGCATAATCTTCCCTATTTTTTCAGCGGTTCAAAAACCCCCACAGAATGTTCGAGTCAAGTGGAGATCTACGAAGATTTACCCCGAATAATTCACGGCCTGCGCTTGATAGACACTGCGTATACTCAGGCGGGCCGTCTGGAACCGGGTCTGGTGAAGAAGATCACCCTGGATTTCTTGAAATGGATCATTGAGGTGGGAGAGTTGGCCGCGATAAGGAGTGCTGTTGACGAGATAATCAGACTTGAGGGCACTGAGTTTCAGTGGTTCCTGAAAACCGGTTGTGGATGCTGTAGAGATTGTTGTGACCGGGGATACAGGGTTGTACCACACGAGGTTGCAACCGGAAGGGAGGGTGGTAGTTGCCGGGATTGTTCGGATGATTACGGGGTCGGGGGAGATGATGCCGGCGGCGCTGTAAGAGTCCCCTATTATCTGTGTTTGGGAATCGCACCGGTCTTATACCCTCAAAAAAAAAGCGTGAGCAAACCCCATCTCACATGATCGTATCGAGCCGCTGCTCCAGAAAATCGAGTCCCCTCTTCACATCCTCGATCTTCTTTCCGCCTGTCAGGATGATCTTACCGGAACTGAAGAGAAGGGCAACGATCTTTGGGTCCTCGATGCGGTATACAAGTCCAGGGAACTGTTCTGGTTCGTACTCAATGTTCTCAAGGTTCAGAGTTATGACCACCTTGTTCAGATTGATGTACTTTCCCATGTCGTAGGAACAGACTATGTTCGTGACGGCGACCTGTGGTTCGCTGTAGGTGTCGACACCGGCATCTCTTAGAGAACGCATAATGATCTCGAGACCGTCCTGGAGGTCTTCCGGCCTCCTGATACCGGTGAGAACCACTTTACCCGAGGAGAAGATCAGGGATGCAATCTTTGGTTTCTCGATGCGGTAGACAGCCCCGGGGAACCGCTTTGTATTCAGTTCGCAGTTTTTTATCTTCTCGGATACGCTTTCAAGGTCGATAGCGTCTGCGATCACCCCGGAGGCGACGATGTTCTCAATTTTTAATGACTCGTATCCCTTCTCATCCATCGATATTAATATCATTTTTTATACCATAATAGTAATGGGTGGCTGTTCCCCTACCTGTGGCTGTCAGCCCGATATACTTTGAGATTGTGTCTCCTGGTTTGATGAACCTCCAGAAGGACGGATTACCGGTGGTGCGCATCGCCGCAGACCGTTTCTCTATCCGTACCCCGGTCTTTCCGCAAGAGAGTTTTTCCGGAGAGGGACGGTGAGAGGGTCTTCTTCGTTGGTTCCCGGTTTTCAATGGAACTCATCACCCGGCGGATGTCCCTGCCATTTGGTGCAGCCTTTTAAACCATAAACGCGCAACCTCTAAGGGATCGCGTTATGGCTGACGAAGAGCAAAACCGACCCTCCTACGAAGAACTCTGTGCCAATTTCAGGATAGACGTCCCTGAATACTACAACTTTGGGTTTGACGTGGTCGACGCCTGGGCAAAGAAGGACAGGAACAAACTGGCAATGATCTGGGTTGACCAGAAAGGAAACGAGAAGAAATACACATTTTTTGACTTCATGCGCCTCTCAAACCAGGCGGTCAACATCTGCCTTAAATACGGGATCAAGAAAGGCGACCGTGTGATGCTGATGCTCCCACGCGTCCCGGAGTGGTGGATCTTTGTCATCGCCCTCATAAAACTTGGAGCGGTCTACTGCCCAGCAACGACGATGCTGACCTCAAAAGACCTGAAATACCGGATACAGGCCGCTGAAGTCAAGATGATCATCACCATGGCCGAAAACGCGGAGAAGGTCGAGGCGATCCGTGAGGAGTGCCCATCGCTTGAGGTGATGCTCATGACCGACGGCAAACGGGAGGGCTGGGTCAGCTACGCCGTCGAGCTTGACTACCCCGCCCCCTGCTCCTACAAACTGGTGAACCTGCCAGGCATGCCGCGGACGAAATCAACCGACCCCCTCCTGATCTTCTTTACCTCCGGCACCACCGGCGAGCCCAAGATGGTGCTCCATGACCACTCCTACCCCCTCGGGCACATCGTCACGGCGCAGTTGTGGCACGACCTGCGCCCAACCGACCTCCACCTGACACTCTCCGATACCGGGTGGGGGAAGAGCGCCTGGGGGAAACTTTTCGGCCAGTGGATCGTAGGTGCCTGCATATTTGTATACGATATCCGCGGGAAGTTCAATCCCACCGAGATCCTGCCGCTCCTGGAGAAGTACGGTTTGACGACCTTTTGCTGCCCCCCGACCATCTACCGGATGCTCATCCTGGCCGATCTCGACAAGTTTGATCTCTCCGAGCTGCGCCACTGCTGCAGCGCGGGTGAGGCACTCAACCCCGAGGTCATAAGGGCCTGGGAGGAAGGAACGGGCAAGACGATCTACGAAGGTTACGGCCAGACCGAGACGGTGCTCTGCATCGGGACTCTCCCGGGTATGAAGGTCAAACCCGGTTCGATGGGAAGGCCGATGCCCGGATGGCATATCGAACTCCACGACGACGAGGGTAACCCTGTTGCTGTCGGCGAGGAGGGGCGGATCGCGATCAGGCTCAACCCCAGGCCAGTCGGACTCTTCCGCGGTTACCTGGACGCCAGCGAGGAAGAGACCCGCAGGGCGTTCCAGAACGGGTTCTACTACACCGGCGACAAAGCACGGATGGACGAGGACGGCTACTTCTGGTTCGTTGGGCGTGATGACGACATCATCAAGTCCTCTGGTTACCGGATCGGGCCGTTTGAGGTCGAGAGCGCCCTTCTGGAGCACCCTGCTGTCCAGGAAGCGGCGGTTGTCGGGTCGCCCGACGTGATCCGGGGGACGGTTGTCAAGGCGTTCATCGTCTTGAAACCCGGTTATCAACCGTCTGAGGCGTTAATAAAGGATATACAGCGCTACGTAAAACGGGTGACGGCGCCCTACAAGTATCCGCGTCGGATCGAGTTTATGGAGTCGCTTCCGAAGACGATCTCCGGCAAGATCAAACGACACGAACTGCGTGAACTTGAGATGAAGCGGTTCATGGAGAACAACTCACGGAACTCCCATGCTGGAAGAGAGTGATTACATTTATCCTGCGGGGGTGAAGGGGGCGGAGCGGGAAGACCCCGCCCTTCCCGTAATACGTTTCGAGACAATACATTTTTCTGTCCGCGCATCCAAAAATGTATTGTCTGCGTTGCGAGAACCAAGCAACCGGAATATATAATCTGCTGTAGGGCCGGGACGGCCCGAACAGGGTAATCAACGCCTGTGGAGATCATGTAAGGCCCTCCGGGGCGGGTTCGATGAAGCAGGAAGCTGCGCCCTTCAGGGCGGGGTAGTTCACTTTGTTTGACCTCCCACGATATCAAGCGCGAAGACCACCGTAAGTGGTCGGCGGCAGGGTTCGTTGGCGCGAGGGTTGCCAAGCCAGGTCAAAGGCGCTGGATTCAGGGTCCAGTCTCGCAGGAGTTCGAGCGTTCAAATCGCTCCCCTCGCATACGTTTTTTAAACCTTTTTTCCGTTAGCGGAGCACCGCATGAGCACAACTGTGGTCAAACCACCTTCATAAGGATGGTCGCAAGCGCAAAAAGGAGCAGGCCGTTGATCACGACGATCCCCGCGATGACCATGCCCGGGATGAGGCCCGGCAGCAGCATGCTGATACCAAACGAGATCGATACAACGTTCAATACCGTCTGGGTGACCATAAGTCTCTTGAGGGTCGGCAGCAGATCTGCTGGAACAACGGTCGCAGGGCTATCGGCGCCCTGCAGCATCGGAAGGAATCGTTTTGCAAGGAGTATTGCTCCCCCGGCGATGTTCAGGATCGCAAGGAGCACCCGGATCAGATCAGTCAGGACTCCTGGAACGATGCACGAGAAGATCCCCATCGAGGCGAACACGATCCCGATGATGACAAGCAGGCGCGAGCGTCTGTACTGACCCATGGGGGTCTCTCCCAGTGCAAGCATCTGGATGGCCATGATGACCAGCAGAAGCCCGAGTTGTCCGTCCGGTGAGAACGGGATCGCACCTTTGTTTACCGGGAAGAGCAACAGTCCCAGTAGAACCAGCAGGACACCGACCGGGATGACCAGTGCAATCGAGAGCGGGATCGAGGTCTCCCTGAAGATTAAAGGGGGATCGCTGGACTTCATGGGGATCACGCCCTCCTCTCTCCGGGGGGATACGCCCGGTTAACGCTCTGGATGCACCAGGAGAGGTAGAAGAAACTGATACCGTAGATTATGAGTAGAACTGCCGTCTGCGGGTCGGTTGTGATGCCGGGGAGGAGCGTGACGAGACCGAGAACGATCGAGAAGAGATAGACGAGGATACAGGCGAGCGTCAGTTGCCGGAGGATCCCGGGGACCTTCAGCCACAACCTCGCCTTATCCCGGGAGAAGAACAAATGCAGCATGAGCGAGACCCCGCCGGCGAAGAGCAGTATCCCGACAAGGATTCGAACCGGTTCAGCAAGCAGTCCGGGTATGAAACATGCGACCATCCCGATGACCGCCGTGCAGACACCGAGGAGTATTATCGCCCATGAACGCCGGAGATCGCCGAATGGCGTCCTTCCCATTGTTATCATCTGAAACGAGACGATAACGAGAAACAGCCCGTAGGTGCTGTCGGGGGCGTACGGAAGTTCACCTGTGTGAATCCTGAATAGAAGCACGCCGAAGAGGAGCATGAATACGCCAAAGACTACCAGTATGACCACTTCGAGAGAAAGGTCGGACTCTGCTCGTGACTTTAAACCGGAATTCTCGTTTCCGGTGGTCTCTGTTACCATCCCTGTCGCTCCATTCTCGTCTCCTGGAACCGGCGTCCTTATATGGGCGTATCGGATGAAGAGTGTGTTGATCTCCCTGGATATTTACGAAGAAAACAGGCAGAATGCCCTCGACTTCAGTCGTGGGATGAATGCCCTCCTCAAATGCATCTATTAGAACAGATCGTATATAAAGTAATTCGTAAATCGTATCGTTATCGACTCTATCCAACAAAGGCTCAGGTGACTCTTCTTGAGAAGACACTGTACACATGCCGTTGGGTCTATAACGAGACACTCGCATTGCGAAAGAACGCGTGGGAACAGGAACAACGTTCTCTATCGTACTATGATACTAACAAAATCCTAACACAGTTGAAGAAGGACCACCCTGAACTGAATCCAGTCTATTCTCAGGTATTGCAGAATGTCAAGATGCGCGTCGATCTTGCGTTCAAAGCCTGTATCCACAGTCTGGTTTCCACCTCAATGATCATCCCTATCGTCCTCCACCGCCCGATCGAAGGTAATATCAAGACTCTCACGATTCACCGTACTGCGACTGGAAAGTGGTATGCCTGTTTCTCGGTCGAGTATGAACCCGCTCCCGCAGGAGAGAAAGACACTGTGGTCGGGGTCGATGTGGGTCTCGAATCATTTGCCACCCTCTCAAACGGGGAGAAGATCGAGAACCCCCGGTTCTTCCATACTGACGAGAAAGCGCTTGCGAAGGTGAGAGAGAAGCCCCTCAAAAGTTGAGAAAGGCACTCCTGAACGGAAGAAAGTCAGAATGGTTGTTGCACGCATCCACGAACGGATTGCGAATCGGCGCCACAATTTCGCTCACCAGACTTCATGGAACCGGTTCATCACGATCACAGGGAAGAAAGCGGAAGAGGCTGGTTCTCGTGTGATCCCGGTGAACCCCAGGAACACATCACAGCAGTGTTCCAGGTGTGGTATGTTCGTCGCTAAGATGCTCTCTGATCGTGTCCACTCCTGCCCGCATTGTGGGTTGGTGATGGACCGGGTTCAGAACGCGGCGATCAATATTATGGGATTGGGGCTGCAATCTCAGGGGTAATACCCAGGATGCCCTGATTTTAATCAGGGGAGCAGTCACATTGCGGTAATATAGCGACCGGGATCTGCGGTGAAGGTCACAGTGTACTGGTTTTGAGGCAAAGCCGTTTGTATGCCGGATCGCAGATTGGTGTTTTGGCGAAGATCTTTCGCGCGCAGGGAGTTACGACAGAGTCTGGTTTCTGTGCCGGCCGGATGGTTCTCCCGATGTGGGGTTACCTCCAGCCCTGCGCTCAACCCTCGTGCCGGCGGAGAGGATCCAAACGGTTTTTGACCCGGGTTTCTCAGCTCATTTGCCTGTATGATCCAGGGCCAAAAGTCGGTCAATTCTATCAGCATTTATCTTACAGGGCCTGAATCAAAAGATCCGGCGTCCGTAACAATGAACCGCAAAGTATATGCCCTGAGGGTGTAAGGCAGGTGGAAGGATGCCCATGTTCCGACCACAGGATGATTTCACCTACCTGATGCCTGTCCACTTTGGTGGCAGCAAGTTTGACCCGGAGACCTTGGTCACGCAGAGAACGACGTCACTCGCGATCAGTTACGAGACCGAGAGAGACCTTCTTGAAAACTATATCCCAGAAGGATTTGAACTCCTGGCACCTGAAGTGCAGGTTGTTTTCAGCAGGTTCACCGAGATCAACTGGTTGCAGGGCGGACATTACAATCTGATCAACGTGGCAGCACCGGTCCGGTTTCACGGAAAGAAGGACGAGATCGACGGTTCCTATACGCTTGTGGTATGGGAAAACAGAACCGCACCCATCCTTGGGGGACGGGAACAGACCGGCATCCCGAAGTTACATGCGGATATCGAGGACCTGCACATCCTGCGGCCCCATTATGCCACCACCGTCAGTTACGAGGGAAATACCTTCCTCAGGGTGGGTTTTGAGGCCACAGGGTCGATAAACGGGCCTGAACTGGAGGCCCTGAAGTCGCAGTTCGTCTCCATGAACACGCTGGGGTGGAAGTACATTCCAAAAGTCGGCGCTCCGGGGGCGGAAGTGAGCGAGTTCGTCCTCTACCCGCAGGGCATGGAGGTGGAGACGGCACAGGTCGGGAAAGGCAGCCTGGAGTGGATCGAGCAGACGCCGATGCAGAACCCTGTCCAGTACTACATCGTCAACAGTCTTGCGGCCCTGCCCATGAAACGGCTGACGCAGGCGACAATGGTAGAAGGTAGGGCCATCCTCCACGCGATGGGTGCAAGGGTCATCGAGTAGTTTTGGGTGAGAATTGTGGTTGATTCGGATTATTATAAAGGCAAGGTCTGCATCGTCACCGGTGCGAACTCCGGAATTGGGTATGCGATCAGCGAAGAACTCGTAAAGAGGGGGGCAACCGTCTACATGGCCGGGCGCAGTCCGGAAAAGATTGCTAAGGCCGTCGGCCAGCTCGCTGCCCATGGCGACCGGGTAAAGCCCCTCGTCATGGACGTGACCGATCAGGAGCAGGTTCAGCAGGGTATCGAGACGACGGCAGAAAAAGCCGGAAAGCTGGATATCCTCTTCAACAACGCAGGTGTGGGTGGGACGATGCCGTTCGAGTATGCCACCCTCGAGGACTGGAAGACGATCATCGAGACCAATCTATGGAGCGTCATATACGGTGTCCATACCGCGGTTCTGATCATGCTTAAGCAGGGGTTCGGGCAGATCGTGAACACCAGTTCGATAGCCGGGATCGTTCCGCCTCCGTTCCAGGCGCTCTACTCCCTCACAAAGTACGGCGTCACCGGGATGACCGAATGCCTGAGGTATGAGTATGCGGATAAAGGGCTATACTTCTCGACGGTCTGCCCGGCGAATATCGCGACCCCGATCTTCAATAAGAGTATCTATGGCCAGGCGCATGGCGAACTGAGGATTCCCGACGACGCGTATCCTGTCGATAAGGCGGCATCACTTATCCTTGACCGGGTTGCGGAGCATAAGGGGATCATCGTTGTGCCTGAATCTCCATACACCGAATACTGGCATGGATACGTCCTCGGCAGACCGGAGATCGAAGAGATGTTGCTGCAGATGGCCCGCGACCGCAGGGAGGCGTTCGAGCGGGGTGGGACATACTTCTGATGTAGTCCCCTCCAGGGTTACCTGGAGCTTCAGCCTTATTTTGCCATTAGATCCGCACTTCAAGACTCAAAGATCGCTCCCCTTGCAAAACTATACTCGCTCTGAGGCCTGATATTAGATCCTGGTAGTTTAAAACCGGAAACACGGGGAAGACCCTGGAGAAGACCCATGCACGGCCTTCCAGGGTCTATCGCTGCCGGGAGGTGGGGGTGTTCCGCGAATACTGTTCGACCTGAGATGCAGGAGACAGGGTGATTCTCCATCGATACAGTGCCACGGGGGTGCATCTCCAGCGTTACGGTGAGACTCTCCCCCCCTTGCACGGCCATGGGGCCAATCACCCCGCACTGCCCCTGCCCTCGGGTGGAGAAAAGGAACATTCGCTTTATGTGGAGTTGCGGGACCCGGGTGCTCCAGGAGCAGAATATCTGTCGCAACGCCCTGGTATGCGGCGTGAGGTGTTCATCCGAGCCTTCTAATGCCGTGGTGCTCGCACCTCTCTCCAATCGGGAGCCTGCGTTCGCGTTTTTCAAGGAACAGGTCCTGCCCTCTGCCGGAGAGAACACTCTCAACATCTTTCCCATTCCGGAAAGACTAACTCCTACCTCTGGCAAAGGAAGAGATATCATGGAACGCAACAATGCCGGGGCTGACCGTTGTTCTACGGGAGCGCCGGGGCCGAGGGTTGATCGGAAGGCTCTCCTTGAGGAGATCTCCGCTTTTACCCGCAAATACGGGGATATCCTTGCCAGGTATCATCGCTACACGATGGACGAACTCAAACAGATCGAGCAGGAGTGCTGGGCGCTGCACGATAAGGCGTGCAGCATGGGCGCCTGTGGGAGCGCCGGGGTACTCGCTGAACTGGAGTACCTCATCACCACGGCAAAGGAGATGAGGGCCCGGATGGACGAATCCCGGGGCTGACCCGCGCCTCAGTCGGTTTTGAGCAGCCCCTCGATCAGGCGGGCGAAGAACGCGCCCGAGAGGGGTTCTTCGTAGTCTCTCCCCTCGATGCTGAACCGCAGGACGGCGTTATCCAGGCCTGAGTAGTACTCTGTCTTCTGTTTTCCCTCACGGTTTATGGCGATCCCGTCTTCACAGGGTTTTATCGATATGATCTTTCCCAGGTTGACGCTTGTCGTCCGTTTCTGTCCCGCAAACACAAGGCGTCTGTCTGTCAGGGTGAGAGTGCCTGAATCGATCGAACGTATCTCTTCATGGGACTCGCTCCTGGATGCAAACCCGCCGGTTCTTATGTAGACCCCTTTAGCGATTCGAACACTCGGTCCCCCACCGCCGCCATACGTCTTCCGCACGGAGCGGGGTTCACTAAGGGTGACCCCCGGGATTGTTGCCACCAGCCTTTCGCCCTTCTTTGGAACGATCGAACCGGGGGCAGCGGCGTTCAACGGCGGGATCTGCCCTTCCTGGACTGCCGTGATGAGGTGGTCGAGATCGAGTTCCCGCTGCCTGGCATCGGAGACCCCGCCGTCGGCGATACGTTTCCACTCTTCATCGCTCAACGTCTGGTTGGCATAGTCGCGCCATGCGGGCCTGGAGGTATCGGAGATGTTTGAGAGTTTGAACGTCCTGCTGCCCTCCCTGGTAAAGACCGCTCCGCAGTTTGGGCACGAATATGACTCTGTGCTCGTCAAACCCATGAATCCCCTGCTGACGGTCTTTGAGAGGCGACCGGCTCTGCATGCAGGGCATCGTTCATACCATCTTAGCCCATTCTCCGGGGCGGTCGCGGCAGGTTGGTTCAGGGGACTGCCACAGTTGCTGCAGTAGTTCCCCTCGTCCTCGTAGCCACAGTTCGGACATCGCATATGGATCAGCCTCCGTTGCTATACCATACCCGCGGTCGTCATCCCCACGAGGGTGGCATTGCATAAAAAGGTGATCGCACGCATATATCTCTTACCCCTGGTTTCAGGGCCGAATCTATCCGGCATCGATGCAAAACGATCGGCGATGCCCCTGCGGGGTATGGTAGAAGAGCCAAAACGAGGAAAGCGTCAGGGCGTCTCTGCGCTCGGGTTCTGTTGCCGGGGATACGAACGCCAGGGAGGGGGAAACCCTGCCCCGTACTTATGGGAGCAGGAGAGAGGTCGTGACCGGGAAAAGATTACCGCCGCCGTCCACGACTCGTCGCTACCGGCGAGGTTCTTGTGCCCCTGGCGGGGTTAACCTTCAATTGCTCCCGTCCCGCCGGGTGGATTTGACCTCCTGTGACTGTAGCGCCCCGATGGCTTTGAGCGCCCTGTAACCCTTTCCGGTTATGATGTAGTCTCCCCGCTCGTGCTGCTGGAGGATCATCCCGGCATCCTGGAGTTTCTTGAGATGAAAGAGCAGGTTTCCCCCTTTCAGGCCGGTCAGGGTTGAGATCTCCGAGAATGTCTGCGTCCCGGTGGCAAGTGACTGGACGATCCTGAACCTGTGGCGGTTTGCAAGCGGCTCAAGAAAGTCCTGAACCAGGGTATCTCCAGGCAGATCGGCGATGGCCAGGGTATCTTCCTCGCCCTGGTAGATCCCGAGCGATCGCATCAGGTCGATCTGTTTCTCAAATAGACGGTTTGTCTCGGCAAAACAGGTGGAGCAGTTCTCAAATCTCCCCTCCTCTCGCATCTTTGCCAGTCTGTCGCGGTATGACCGGACAACCTCTTCACGGACCTCGCCGTCTCCAATAAGTTCTGCTGAACTCTTGAGAAAATCGTAGAATGTGGCGTAACATTGGTCACGCATCGGACAATCCCGGATCATCCGTTCCTGTAGCCCGCGCTCCGCGTCGCCAAGATGCTGCTCGACAAAGAGGCTGGCATACTCTTTCCTGAGCCCTGAAAGCGCCATCTCGATTTTCTGGCTGTTTGCGTGGTCTATAAACCGCCGCAATTCGTTTCTTAGAGCCTCAATCTCTTTTTGGACCACCTTTATCTCACGGAGATAGTTTTCTGCTCCGTCAGTCACAGGCATCCCTCCTCTGATAAGGTTCCCGGGTGTGGCCGGGGTCGTTGTGTTCGGTCATGGGAGTGTAGCACCCGGTTTTTTGTATAGTTTAATGACGCTAATCTATATTAATATAACTGTCGAATATGATGATCGGTGAGAACCATGCCTGAATGGTGCTACACCAGAGAGTCCGTATCGGACGAGAAGGCGGAGCAGGCGCTTCTTGCAGTGAAGAGCGCCTGTTTCGGCTGTGCAGAGCACAGCAACGACTGCTCGCTGGCAAAGGCCGTGCGGGATATCACTGAGATGCTGGAGGTAAAAGAATGAACGTAAAAGAAGAGATCCGGGCACAGATCATCGGTGCTCTTGCCGGTGCAAAGTTCCCGATCGGTACGCCAGAGGAACTCCTTGCTGCATTCCCTGATGGAGCAAAGACCCGGTGTAAAGCAGGCGATGTGGAGATGACCGCAGGTGAAGCGGGCTCTCTCCTGAAGTCAGAGGATTTCCCATTCAAAACCCCGGAGCAGGTGGCCGACACCATTCTCTCCCGGGCGGGAATGTAAACTTTTTTTTGCGCCCGCGCTTTCCAATGCCCCCGAGTATATCTTCAGGCGTCCCGGTGAGATCCACCTTAAAGATCCTGTTTCCGGCCCTTGCGCGGCTTCCAGCGGTCTATCGCCACACACTGCCTGCGCCGGAAGGTGGGTTTGGTGACGAAGGACGCGCATCGGATGCGACTTGATCGTCCCCCCCCGCATTACTGCCGGGGAAAGGTGTGAGTTTGTATTTCAGATCTATGACCTGATGGCTCCGGGTTGTGTCTGCGAAAAATATGAAAAATAGTTTGTTCAGTCTTTTCTCCCCGCAACCAGGAGCAGCCCCGCAATCAACAGGGCGCCGCCAGCAATGGCCGGAGAGAGAGGTGCGGTCTGTGTGGGTGTCGTGATCGGGTTCAGCGTCACGTAGAGGTCGACGGTCTCACCCTTCCCGGGGTACTGCTCGATGGTGCCGGTGTAGGTCTGATACCCTTCCTTTGTCACGGTGTATGTCCTGTAGGGTGTTCCGGTCGTGTAGACCTCCACGGTAAGGACTCCCTGGCTCGTGACACCCTTGACCTCGTTATCGAACTGAACCGTTGCCCCATCAACGTTGACATGGACGGTGTACCAGCCGATATCCCCGCCGATTATCGGTGCTGCTGTGGGCTGGACGGGGTTGAGGGTCGCGTAAAGGTCAAAGACCTCCCCTTTGGCCGGGACGGAGGTGACCTCCCCATAGTATGTCGTGTAGCCGTCTTTCTCCACGCGGAAGGTCTTATAGGGAGTTCCTGTGGTGTAAACAGGGACGTAGAGCACACCGGCCTCGATCGTTCCCTGATATTCGTTGTCAAAGTAGACGTCTGCTCCATTCACGTTGCAGTTCACTGCATACCATCCATTGTCGCCGCCTATGGGCGGTTGAGCGCTCGAAGGAAGGACAATAAAACAGCAGGCGAGAAGAGAAAAGATCAGTAGGTTGCGTAAAACGCTCTGCATGCAGAGCCTCTACCCTAATGAGCAAAAAATCTTTCTTAAGTGTTTTGTCACCACTCCCCGCCGGGAGAAAAGAGCCGGAGGGTCTCTGGAGAAGGTTGTGCAGATCGGGTGCAATTCTTTATCGTCGGGACGCCGTGCCCTCCCTCATTATCCCGTCACGAGGGGGGCTGTGGCGGTGGCAGGTGAGCATTTTTTGCGCACTCTGATTCCAGTAAGGGTATACACGCGAACGAGGGCATTCTTTGTTAACGGGTGTGCGAGACCACCTGGTTTTGGGCGTCCCAAAGGTCTAAACCTACGGTCCAGCAGTGGAAAAAAAAATTCTGAAATGGCTCTGGATTACCACAGAATATATATCGTAACGGATATTACCACCCTTCGGTTTTTCACCAAAATATATATGAAAAAACCACCCTACTACTGGGTTAAGCTCTCCACGTATGTCTCGGGCTGGTGTTCTGGATGAATCATAGAAACCGACTTGAACTGAGAAAGTTCGTGGCCCCAGAATTTGTCTGCGGTCAGGGGGCGCTCGATCTTGCGGGCCGGTATGCCCATAACCTCGGGATGCGACACCTTCTCCTTGTCACCGACCCTGGTGTCAGGGCCGTCGGGTGGGCTGAGGCCGTAGGGGAGAGCCTGACCGAAGCCGGGGTCTCGTTTACCATCTATGACTCTGTCAGCCCGAACCCTCGCGCCGGTGAGGTGATGGCGGGGGCGGAGGTGTATTGGTCTGAAGGCTGCAACGGGATTGTCGCGGTCGGTGGAGGAAGCCCGATGGACTGTGCCAAGGGCATCGGGATAGTGAGCGTGAGCGGCCGGGATATACTTTCGTTCGAGGGTGTTGACCGGGTCCCGCTGCCCCCGCCGCCGCTCATATGCGTCCCGACGACAGCTGGAACATCCGCTGATATCTCCCAGTTTGCTATCATCGGGGACGAAGAGGGTAGACGCAAAGTGGCCATCATCTCCAAGGCGCTCGTCCCTGACGTCTCGCTGCTCGATCCCGAACCCCTGACGACTATGCCGCGGGATCTTACCGTGGATTCCGGTATCGATGCCCTCACTCATGCGATCGAGGCATACGTCTCAAACGCCAGTTCCCCGATCACCGATCTGCATGCCCTTGAGTCGATACGCCTTACCAGTAAAGCGATGCCGGCGGTCCTCGAGAACCCTGATGACCTGAACCTCCGGTTCTCGACCCTCCTTGCCAGCCTTCACGCCGGTCTTGCGTTCTCCAATGCAAGTGTCGGTGCGGTGCACGCCATGGCGCACGCTCTCGGCGGGGTCTATGACCTTGCACACGGCCGCTGCAACGCGCTCCTCCTTGAGTATGTGATCGAGGCCAACTACGAGGCGGCGTCCATCCGCTACGACCGGATTGGCGCGATCCTCGGACAGGGGCAGGACGAATGGATGTCACCTGCAGGGGTGGTGGCGGCGTTCAGGAGGTCGCTTGGCATCTCCGGGACGCTTTCCACGCTCGGTGTCACCAGGGACATGATCCCGGCCCTTGCAGAACGGGCATACGTTGATCCATGCCTTGCAACAAACCCCCGCGATCTTTCCCGCGAAGAGATTGAGGAGATCTATGAGCGAGCACTCTGACCCCCGGCTAGCTCGGGAAGCCCTACGTGAGAAGATCATCGGTCTCGGGGAGACCTCCCTCCATAAGAGTTACTACCCGGAACTCCAGAGCCGGCTTGCGGAACTTGAGCGGTTCAGGGCGCTGCTCGATCAGACATACGATGCAATCTTTCTGATCCAGGCAAAGGGCGGGAGAGTTGTGGACTTTAACGCCACCGCACAGAGGTATCTCGGATACTCAAGGGAAGAACTTCTCTCCAGATCTTTTGAAGACCTTGTATGCCCCGAGCAGAGGTCGGACTTCCTTGACTATGCCCGGCGAAGACACAGGTCGCCGGCGGAGTCGGGGGAGACATATAGGGTCTCGCTTCTCACGCGTGATGGCCGGGATATACCGATGGAGGTTGCTTTCCGTTCGGTCACCTTCGGCGATGACCGCTACATCGTGGCGATAGCACGGGACATCACCGAGCGCATCCGGATCGAGCGCGACCTCAGGATCAAGGAGAGCGCGTTCGAATCCTCGATAAACGGGATCCTGATCGCCGATCTGGAGAGAGCGGTCACGTATGCGAATCCGAGCTTTGCGGAGATGTTCGGCTACAGCGGTCCAGAGGCTCTCAGGGGGATGAACCTGGAGAGTTTCTTTGTCGACCCATCCGTTGCGGAAGAGATCGTCCGTGATCTCCTGCAGAACCGGCCGGTCATACTGGAGGTGGAGGGGTTGCGACGCGACGAATCGTCGTTTCACATCGAGGTCTCCGGCAGCGCTGTGCAGAACGAGACCGGGCAGCCTTTCTGCATCATGCTGATCGTCATGGATATCACCGAGCGCATCAGGCTTGATAATCTGAAGCGAGAGTCCTACGCGCAGCTTGGAAAGAATATTGAGCAGTTTGCGGTTATCGGAGACCATATCCGGAACCCCCTCCAGGTGATCGTCGGCTGCGCGGAGATGATAGACGACCCCCTTGCGGAGAAGATCCTGGAGCAGGCGGGGCTGATAGATCGGTTTATCGCCGAACTTGACCGGGGGTGGGTTGAGTCCGCAAATGTCAGGAACTTCCTGCGAAAACACGGTGAGGATGTAGAGTTGCCCGAGAGAAGACCGATCGGCCTATCCAGGCTGATGGATGAAGACACCTGAAGTGGAAGGTGGAACTGTCCTGACCTGAACAAATAGTGTAAACGCCCCGGCCGGGATTTGAACCCGGGTCGAAAGCTCCGGAGGCTTTCAGGATGTCCACTACCCTACCGGGACTTCCATATTAGGTTGTTTCATATGGTATAAAAGGCCAGCGGAGAGCCAGGAGGTTTTCAGCCTCTCCGCGACTCGTAGAGGTGCCATATCCTGCACGCCCCTTCGTGGCTGACCATGCATGGGCCGACCGGGGTGCGGGGGGTGCAGGCCTTCCCGAAGAGTTTACAGTCAGCTGGCCTCGCGATGCCGCGCAGGACGCGGTCGCAGATACAGGCGGAATGCTTCTCCACATGCCGGATCTCGATATCGAACTTCTTCTGCGCATCGTAGTCCTCAAACTCCGGTTTCAACCGGAGGCCTGAGGCCGGGATAACCGGGAACCCCCGCCACTCGACATCGAACGGTTCGAAGACCTCATACATAAGGCGTTTTGCCTTGACGTTTCCCTCCCGCGTGACCGCACGGGGGTAGGCGTTCTCCACCTCGTGTCTTCCCTCGCGGACCTGTCTGACCGCCATCAGCAGCCCGAGGAGGATATCCTCGGGTTCGAACCCGGCAACGACCTGCGGGACGGGGAACTGCTCATACTCCTGGTAGCCCATAACGGTGCAGACGTGACCCGGTAGGATGAACCCATCAAGCGCTGCCTCGCCCTGGTCAAGGAGCCAGGCCATTGCCGGAGGGACGAGTCTGTGGCATGAGAGGATCGAGAAGTTATCCGGCGGCCGTGTGAGGAGGGTTGCTGCAACGGTTGGAGCGGTGGTCTCGAACCCGACCGATATGAAGACGACCTCACGTTCCGGTTCTCGCCGTGCGATCTCAACCGCTTTGTGCACACCCTGCACCACGCGGACATCCCCGCCGCTTGACTCAAGCGATCCGCTCGAACCCGGAACCCGCAGGAGGTCGCCGTATGTGGTGATGGTGCAACCGCGGTTCACCAGTTCCAGTGCGGCGTCGATCTCTCCCTGCGGCGTGATACAGACGGGGCAGCCCGGCCCCATCACGATCTTGAGCCTCTCCGGGAGGATGCTGCGGATCCCTGCGCGTGCGATCGCCGCCTCGTGAGTCCCGCAGATATGCATGAGCGTGATATCCCGATCGACGAGTGTCTGTAGTGTGCTGAGTATCTCCTTACCGGCCGCCATGAATAATCATATAGATCTCTCAGCGCTATGGCATATTCGTGCCGGTAATGCCACAGTCGCAAATGACCCCACGGTGGGCTCTTCTGGAGTGCGACCTGAGTCTTCAGCGCCCGCGTCCGGGCTGCACCCTTTCGGTGGATTCCGCCCCGGCAACCTCGCCGCCGAGTTCTGCCGCGATCCGCTCGAGCACCGGGAGCGGTGCAGGTCTCACCGCGGGACCGGTTCCCGGCCGGTCGAGTGTGTTCACCTGCACGCGGTCGGGGTTTATGGTGGCGATGGCCCCCTTCACGCGCTGGATCTCGTCGTCTCTGTCGTTGATCCCGGGAACTATGAAGATCTCGAGCCAGACCTCGCCGGGGTATTCCCGGACAAAATCGCGCAGCCCGGCGACCCCTCCCTCCGGGGTGACGCCGGGACATGGGCGGTGGAGTCGCTGGAACCTCTCCCCGGAGACTGAATCAAGCGACGGTGCCACGAGGTCGGCCCGCATGAGTGCGGCCCGGACATCTGGATCTGCAAGGAGCGTAATGTTTGTCAGCACTGCGACCCGGTAACGGGGGGGTAGCGGTCCTTGAGGAACCCGATGATCTCGCCAATCCTGGCATGCAGCGTTGACTCCCCCGAACCGGCGAAGGTGACGTAGTCGAGGTCAGGCGCCTTTCCAGGGCAGTCGTTGAGTTCTGCGATGATCTGATCGGCAGGGAAGTAGTCGCGCCGCTCGCAGGTGATGTTGGTCGTAGGCCAGCACTCGCAGTAAACGCAGTCGAAGTTGCAGGTCTTTGGTGGCACGAGTCCCACTCCAGGCGAGATTCCGGGTCGTCTGGATACAACAGGGCCAAAGAGGTATCGGTATGCCATGGAGGGGTGTCTCTGTAGATGTTAGGCTGCGTGAAACCATCAGGATGCTCTTTGCGGCACCCTCAGGTCTCTCCGATCTTCAGCATCTTCTTGCAGAAGTTGTCGACCGAGAGGAATAGAGTTCTCCTGACGCCCCTCTCTGTAGGGGGGATCTCAGCGGTGATGAACCGGAGGATCTCAGAGTAGTAGTTAAGGGATGGGTACTTCCGGTGGAACTCTTCCAGAGAGAGTGTCGCCTGATCCATCCTGCCTCTGAGGTAGGCATACATGTAGTCGATGAGGTAGAGGACGTGCCCGGGCATCTTTATCGCCTCGGCACGTATACGGAACTCCTCAAAGACCTCCTTCTGGGGGAGGTATAGACCTGTACGGAGACCGTAGTAGACCGGTTCGGGGTCTTCGGGAAACCTCTGGATAAGGTCGCGTATGAGTCCAAGGGCGTCTGCGAGGTCGCCCTGCTCGAACTTGAGGTGGTAGGCCTCGCGGTAGAAGAGCATGTCGTTTGGAAACCGGATGAACCCGATCTGGAGCAGTTTCACCAGTGCCGGTTCGTTCTTCTCCATCTTTGCGCGTGCGATCCCGATCTCAAGGAACCACCGGTTCTCAGGGACCCACTCGGTAGCAAGAAAGATCATCACCCAGAACGGTTCGATAAGCCAGCGGTCATCTGCAAGTTCTCCTTTGACCACGCGGTTCAGTCCGGGCTGCACCTGTCCGAGTTCCTCCATATGCTGGCGTGCGGTCTTGAGGTAGTTCCAGCGTTCGGCAGCGGAGTAGCCGGGTTCAGGCGACCCATCTTTGTAGAGGGTGTAGTAACAGTAGGCGTACCAGCATCCAACGGTGGCATCATGTTTTCGGTATGGTTGGAGAAACGCAGTTGCCGCAAGTGGCATCCCGATCTTCATCAGTTTGACCGCTGCTGCAAGGTGGACGCCGGCCTTGCGCTCCTTCTTCCGTTTCATCCCGCAGGCGATCTCGCAGGCGCGGGCCAGGAACTTCAGGTCTCCGGCCCGTTTGCTGACGTCAAAGACCCTGTAGGCGATCGAGTCGATGAACTCGTCGTAAACCTGGTCGGGGATGGAGACACCGGCATTGTCGAGGATCGTGACGATGTTCCCGAAGAAAGCGGCGAAGTTGTCGTCTATGGCTCTGGCGTTTGACTCGATGTATGAGAAGATCTCGTTTTTTACCTTCTCAAGGTGGTTTGAGACGACAACCTCCGGGACAAAGCCGTCAGCCATAGATAACTGTATGCGGCGAATATAGCATAAACCATGCGTACCGGAGTCTTATGCACGGTAATGCTGTCTCCAGGGGTTTGTACCTAACCTATTTATCGATCCGGCCAGAACATTCTGTATGTTTGGCGTCTCGACATACTGCCTTCAACATCAACCACTCGATCTGGCGCTTGAGACCCTCGCCTCCATAACCGGGTGTGTGGAGGTGATGGATGGGGGGCTGCATACTCTGGAGACCGCAGAACCGCTCGAGAGCCACTCGTTTCGCTACTTCATTCACGCGCCATTCCGTGGTGTTAACGTTGCGAGTCTCCTTGAGCCGATCCGGCGGGCAAGCGTCGATGTCCTGCTCCAGGCCTTCGCCGTCGCTGCTGAGGTGGGGGCGGAAGTGGTGATTCACCCGGGTTACTACGCATGGCGTGAGGAGCGGGAGGAGTCAACGAAGCAGTTCCAGAAGTCACTCTCAGAACTGAGTGCAGGTGCTGATGACCTCTCGGTCACGTTCTTTGTGGAGAATATGGGCGGTCCGGACTACTTCTTCCTTCGTTCCTGTGACGATCTCCCGCTCATCGATGGGCTCGGGCTTGCTCTTGATGTCGGCCACGCAAACCTGAACGGCTGTCTGGGCTGTTTCCTGGATCATCCGGCGGCGCATTTCCACCTTCACGACAACGACGGTATGCGGGACACTCACTCGCCGGTTGGGACGGGGACGATCGATTTTGCGGCCGTGATGGAGGCGGTGCACAGAAACCGCGTCATACCCATAGTCGAGGTGGATACGCTGGAAGGGGTGCTCTCGAGCATAGCGGCGCTTGAGGCGATCGATGCCGGGAGACGTTAAAGTGCGGTGCTCCGGTGTTTCTGCGCCGCTCCTGCCGTAACCTTTTATAGGGTAAACCTCCAACATAGGTGGTGCGTTGCGCCTCAGTGGCTCAGCCGGTAGAGCGTGTCCTTGGTAAGGACAAGGTCGCGAGTTCGAATCTCGCCTGAGGCTCTAGGAACTCAGGTTCTTAATCTTTTTTGAAACCGGTGCCAAGTGTGATCATTCCTCTCGTGAAGCGAAACGAGATACCGTCACAGATTCTATATATGGCACGACCTTGCTTCGGAGATGAAAGGGTGGATTTCAGGCACGATCGTGCCTGAAATCGATGGTATGAGGCAATCACGATCGAGCAGTCTCGTCCAGATGCCTCAAAAAGAGCGGTGTTGAGTGCAGGAGCCTGCATCACCTCCACACCTCGTCGCTTTGCCCCCTCCCCCACCGGCGCGACAAACCTGGCGACCGGGCTCTACGATGTAAAAGAAGAATCGGGCGTCGGTCATTGCGATCAACGGCCGGGTGGTGGGGCTGTTCCGCGAATACAGTTCAACCAGAGACGCAGGAGACAGGGGATTTGGGCGTTTCCGCCCACCTCCCACAGCGGGTGATTCTCCCTCGATACAGTGTCATGGAGGGTATCTCGCCCCAGGTCGTCTCGCTCACGCTCCCCTGGCACGCTCCCCATCGTGATAAATCGCCGCACTCCGCTCGATCTGGTTATTCGCCGAGGAACCATCTTATTCCCCCGTCGCTCCATCATCAGCGAGGGCACCAGGCCCGTATTCTGGTTTCCATTGTGAAAATGGGAGAAAAGGTTTTCTAGAGGTCACTTCACCGAACCCGGCGCACCGGTGACGATCGGGAGCGCCCTGGCAAACTCTGGCAGCAGTTCGCCGGGGATCCCCATAACAAGTTCGTTATCCTCGATCCCGGAGAACCGGCGCGAACCGTCGCAGCCAAGGGAGTAGTTGGCCTTTCCAGAGAGGTATGGCAGCGCTGTCGCATCCCCGCAGACAGACTGGATCCCGGCCATGGACGACTCTACCCGTCCGCCGAGGAGATAGAGTTCCGCCTGCGCGAGTTTCAGCATAGCCCGTGGCTCTGCAACGATGACGACGACGTGGGGGTCAAACGGTGTCTTCTCAAGCGGTGCGTAGACGGTTGCGTAGGTCGTGGGCTCCGGGAGATGGGGAACCTGCTGGATGGTTCGCATGCAGGCGGCCCAGGTCTCGAACTTCCCGAGTTTGTAGTAGAACTCCCCCGTGCGCAGGCTATCTGTGAGTTCGCGAAGCCCGAGTGCCCAGGCGCCCCCCATGCAGGCATGTCTCTCGGTGGTCGCGTAGAAGATCTCACCGTTCAGTCGTGCCCTGCTGACCATCTGGCAGTGGCGGACGGTCTCCTCGATCGGCCCCACCCCATCCGGGATACCGTCCGGGCTACTGGCGAACTTCACCGCGACCGGCGAACCCCTCAGGTTGAGGCTGGCCTTCAGCATATCTGCGATCTCCGCATAGGGGATCTTCGTGCGCATCTGGTCTTCCATAATCGTGCTCACTCCTCTGCTGGGATAATTTCCATGGTTACCGATAAATCTATCCTTGATGCACCAACCGGATCAGAGGTTCCGCAGTTTCCGGTTCACCTTCTCAAAGAACTGTTTGCCGGTGTTGACGAAGAGAGCGGGTTGATCCGACTTTTTGACCGTGAGGGTTGCTTCCTTCGGGAGTTCAAGCGTGGTCTGACCGTCGATGACGAGGTGCGCCGGTTTCTCGGTCTCAAGGGTGATCTCAAGTCTCCTCCTGGTGCTGATGATGTGTGGCCGGGACGAGAGCATGTAGGGCGCGAGGGGGACGAGCAGGATACCCTCGATCTGCGGGTCGACGATCGGTCCGCCAGCGCTCATGGCATATGCGGTCGATCCGGTCGGGGTTGATACCAGCAGGCCGTCCGCCCGGAACCGTTCTGCGAGCGTTCTGTCGACGTAGACGCCGAACCGCAGCATCTTTGCCGGGCGGTCGGTGACAATGAGCCCTTCGTTCAGGGCATCGCCGAGCGGTCTTCCTCCGGCGGAGAGGCTGATCCGCATCCGCTGCTCGACCTCAAACCCATTCAGGTTGGCGGCGAAGAAATCGCCTGCCTCCCCGGGTTCAAGGTCGGTGAGGAACCCTACCTCTCCCCAGTTGATCCCGAGGATGGGGACCTGTTTTCTCATACGCTGGACGGTGAGGAGGACGGAACCGTCGCCGCCGACAACCACAACCATGTCGCCGTCGATCTCCTCAAATGGGATGCCCTCTCTCATGAGATGACGTGCTGTGCCCTCTTCCAGGGCCACCTCATGCCCGAGGTCTTTGAGTTCCCGGTCAAGCGATGCGGCGTAGCGGAGCGCCTCCGCGTCATCGAGACGCGATACCAGTATTATCCTCATGTGTGGTTACCCTTCAGATGTTCGATGAGCCTGCCGTGCAGGATCCCATTCGTGGCGATGATACGCCGACCGGCAGAGACGTCGTCGGGGAAGGCAATCTCGCCACCTCCGGGGTCGGAGACCACCCCGCCGGCTTCCTTGCAGATCAGCATCCCGGCCGCGGCATCGGTGACCCGGAGCGCTCCCCGGAGGTCGACAAACCCATCTATGCGCCCGCAACCAACGTAACATAGTTCGAGTGCCGATGCGCCAAGGAGGCGGCAGCGCCGGATCTTCTGGCCGATCCGCTGGATGGGGGCTGCGTCAGATCCCCTGCCCCCGTAAACGCTCATGGCGCTCTCTTCAAGTCTCGATACCCTCGAGACGTGTATCGTGTGGCCGTTCCGCAAGGCCCCCTCCCCACGGATGGCGTGGAAAGTCTCGCCGGTGGCGAGGTTCTGGACGTATCCTGCGGTCACCACCCCCTCCTCGGCATACGCGATGGAGATGGCGTAGAAGGGGATCCCGACAATGGCGTTGTAGGTGCCGTCAACGGGGTCGAGGAAGATGGTGCCCCTCTCGCCGGTCATCGCTGCGCAACCGAGTTCTTCGCTGATAAGACGCTGGCAAAGGGGATGATCGGCAAGATAATCCACGACGATATCCTCTGCGATCTGGTCGATCTTCTTTGTGGGAGTGCCGTCAGCGCCCATCCTGACGTAATCACCTGCTTCTGGCGTCCCGACCATCTCAGCAACGGCATCCCGGACGGCCCCTGCCAGATCGTCACACGCTCTGATGAACCGCCTCAATTCCTCTCGTCCTGTCTATTGTTCTACGGTGTATTTATGTAATGCAATCCAGATACATTAATCACGCGTTTACAAAGTGAGACGATATGAAGGAACAGACAGAAGTTGGGAAGCTTAAAGAGGGGCGCTACGTTGTCGTGGATGACGAGCCATGCAGGATCGTCTCCATCGCCACCTCCAAGCCGGGGAAGCACGGAGCGGCAAAGTCCCGCATAGACTGTATAGGGGTCTTTGATGGCGTGAAGCGCTCGATAGTTCAGCCGGTATCGGCAAAGACCTATGTTCCGGTAGTCGAGCGGAAGATTGCGCAGGTGATCTCGATCGCCGGGACGACCGTCCAGCTCATGGACGTCAAGGACTTCGAGATGTTTGAACTCAACGTGACCGAGGCAGAGGCTGCCGGCCTCGAACCGGGCAAGGAAGTCGCCTACATAGCGTCTCTGGGCAAGAAGAAACTCGAGTGAGATCTTCTGGATAATCGGTTATGCACGACCTTTTCCATCCCCATTTTGCGGATGCGGATACATCGTATGAGGTTGCCCGTTACGCGATATTCGGCGTCCCCTACGATGGAACGACCTCGTTTCGCCCCGGGACACGGTTTGGGCCGCGGGCGATCAGGGAGTTCTCGTTTAACTTCGAGGCCTATGACCCTGCTATGGGGATAGACCTGTTTGACGTTCCGGTGACGGATCTCGGCGATCTCCGGGTCTCCAGGCTGCCGGAGGCTGTTGTTGAGGAGGTTGCCGGGGTAGTTCGGGATATTGTCCGCGACGGAAAGATCCCGGTTATGCTCGGCGGCGAGCATACCGCGACGGTCGGGGCGGTGAGGGCGGTGGAGCCGGAGGTCTACGTGGTCTGCGATGCCCATCTGGATCTCCGGGACGAACTTGATGGAACGCCCTACAGTCATGGTTGTGTCACCCGGCGCGTCCTCGAGACGGTGGGGGATGTTGTGATCATCGGGGGGCGGAGCGGTGACCGCGAGCAGTTTGAGATTGCGGCGGAGAAGACGCGGCTGTATACCGCCGATGTGGTGCGGCAGCGCGGGATCGGTGCTGTCCTCGGCGATGTTCTGGAGACGGTCGAGGGGCGGCGGGTCTACCTCTCGATCGATGCTGATGCGATCGACTGTTGCCTGACGCCGGGTCTCGGGACGCCGGAACCGTTCGGGATGACGCCGCTCGATCTTCGGGAGGTCGTCCGCACGCTTGCGCCGCATGTTGCGGCATTCGACTACGTTGAGGTTGCGCCGTTTGATGCCGGGCAGACGGCGGCGGTGGCGGCGGTGCTGGTGCGGGAGTTTATCGTGCGGCACTGGGTTGGCGGGCGTTGAACGACGCTGGCGGAACCGGTGGTTTGGATCGGGTGCGCCGCCACCCCCTTCTCGTTCTTCGTTATAAGGTATCAGGGGCGACCGGGCGGTGAGGGTGGTTGACTCTTTACATACAGCATAGAAATACTTTCGCGCTGACACGTGGAGGCATTGGGGGAACAAGCTCTGGTGTTTCGGTGAAACCACCGTGGAGATCGTGTTTCTCACCCTTGCACGGCTCTTGGGGCATATCACCCTGTACTGCCCGCCTCCTTCGCAGGGGGCGGGCGGAGGCCGCGTCAGCGGCCGGGTGGTGGGGGTGTTCTATGAAAACCGTTCAAGGAAAGATGCAAGAGACAGGGGAAGGGGCGTTCCGCCCCCTCCCCGTCAGCCCCTCCCCACGGGGGCGATTCTCCCTTGATACACTGTCCCCGGGAGTGTATCTCTCCGGATTGTCTCACTCATGCTCCCCTGGCACGGCCTTCCGGGTCTATCGCCGATCACTGCCCGCCTCCTTCGGTGGTCGGGCGGTGTGGGCGTCCGGCGAGAAAAAGAATATCGGAACCATCCAGGAGATGGCGGAGTGGGGAAAGCGCTCCTCATTCCTTCTTACCCGCCCAGATACTGCTCCGGCACCTGGATCTTCAGGTGGTATGAGTCGATGCATCGTGCGTTGATGACGAAGTAGTAGTCATGATAGCCCTCATGGAAGGTGCTCCCCCACTGCTCCTTCCGGAGGTCTGGTTTATCCTTCATCGCCAGGAAGTCGCGGAAGTCGAGTGTGATGATCCTGACGAACCTGTTCGGGTCGGCGGCGTCCATGACCTGGCAGTTAAAGAGGGAGATCTCATAGTTTGAGGTCGTTATATCAGAGTAATCGAGCCGCCAGATGGGATAGGGGATCCGGACGATCCCGGTTGTTCCCGACCACTGCCCGTCGATCGTTGCGTATGTCACCCAGCGTGTCGGGGCGGATGTGTTCACCGGCAGGGTGGTCATGTTTATGCGGCTCTCGCCGGCAGGGATCTGGTAGGTTGAAGGGTCGACGAACCCGATCTTCTGCGGCGTCCCGTTCCAGGGGGGCGCCGGGGTGGGTGTGGGTGTCGCTGTTGCGGTGGGGATCGTGGGCACCCAGGCCGGGGTTACGGTTGGCATCACATCCTCTCCTCCCTCCAATCCCCACGGCAGCCTTGGTGTCTCCCCCATCGCTATCGGCTTGATGACCAGGGCCAGCAGGATAACGACCACAATGCCGAGGATAACGTAAAATATATCCGCCTTTGCTCCCATACTCTCTCTTCCTTCTCTCTGTTGAGAGTGTTTGCCGCCGCAGCATATCACACCCGCGGTTGTGCACCTGCGGCAGGGTGTTGGGGTTGGTACAGGATATTTCCCGTTTTTGAATAATATTTCCAATAGTTGGGACTTTTGCACGCGGAGTTTTCCAGGCTCCCTCCGGTTGCAATTTCGACTGAAATACCCGTGTGATGCCTATTTTGGACTTTAACTGCCTGGTTGCCTGCATCCCATGCCACTATATGGGGCACCATCCTTTCCTGTTGCAGAGAAAAATTATTTATATAAGGTTGTGTATAGACTCAAGTGAACCGTAGTGGTCTGGATGAGGGTTTCATCCGGGCATCCGGTATCAGGAGGAAACGTTTCATGAGCAAATTGATGAGAAACGAGGAGGGTTTCACCGGCCTTGAGGCCGCGATCGTGTTGATCGCGTTCGTGGTAGTGGCCGCAGTCTTCTCGTATGTTATGCTCGGTGCCGGGTTCTTCGCGACGGGAGAGGCGCAGAGGACGGTGCACACGGGCGTCGGTCAGGCGACCTCGAACCTGGAGGTCTCGGGGCCGGTGGTTGTGCAGGCCAAAGATAATTCCACGCTTGGGAATATCTCCTTCTTCCTGCAGCTTGCTGCCGGGGGGGCACCGGTGGATATGAAGAAGGTGACCTTC
>NZ_JASEFJ010000012.1 GCF_030019085.1 Methanoculleus sp. | reverse complement strand
TGAAAATGACCCCCGATTTTAATCCGGTATGCCTGTAGCCCTGAAGGGCATCATGTGTTTTTTTTCAAGAGGCATCCACCACCAATGTAGTGAACCACCCTCATAGCGGAGTCCCTCAAATCACGGCCACCAGACCGACTGTGGATACCCTGGCACCCCCTCCCCTGAGGAGACCACCACCCGGCCACCCGACAGGGTCTCCCCCTGCCCCCTCCCCCCGGCGGGCACTGCGTGGCGATTGGCGGTGGGGACTCAGGTTAGATCTCAGCCGCTCTACCCTGGAACCGACGAAAAACACGTTCCAGGCGGTTCACCGATAAAGAGTCCCCGGTCTCTCGCGTCTCGTTGAAATGACAGTCTCATTGCAAAACCCCGCCCCGGATGGGGGGGCGGTCTTCGCCTGTGCAGATCCCCAAAAATCCGCCCCTGCATGGCGCTCAGTGAACCATGGCACCGCCCGAAGGAACTGGTTTGATGAGTTCCAATCGCGGCCGGTGGGTGATGCGAAGTTGTGAATACTCACCATGCAAAACATAGAGCAGCAGATGATGCCTGATGGATCTCTTCGGTAATATCCTTGGTCCCGGGAAGGGTGCAAACCCCGCGGTAAAACAGGGCCTCTCTCAGTTCGAGGCCGGGAACTACGGCGAGGCGGTAAAAAGTTTTGAGAAGGCGCTCAGGACCGAGCCAGAGAACCGCCTGGTCTGGCAGATGATGGGTCAGGCGCTCGCCTGTCTTGGCAGAGAGACCGAGGCCGCGGACTGGCTTCGAAGGGTTATCGAGGTATCACCGGACGATACCGGGACGCTGCGAACGCTCGGGCATCTCCTCGCCCGCACCGGCGAGTATGAGGATGCGGCCACCTGCTTTGCACAGATCCGCGAGGAGAACCCTGGAGACGCCGACGCAGCATACTGGCATGCAGAGATGCTTGAGAGGCTGGGTCGGTATGCCGATGCGGCAGCAGCATACGCAGAGGCGCTGGATGCAAACCCCGAAGACGTTCTCCTGCGCGAGAAGTATGGGACGATGCTTGAGCGGGCCGGGAATTACCGGGAGGCGGCGCTCTCCTTCTGGAAGGTCTACCGGTCGAACCCAGACCGCATCGGCGCTCTGGTGCGGGCGGGGAACGCGTACCTTGCCATGGGAGATTACAACAGCGCAGTGGAGACTTTTGACCGTCTGCTCAAAACCGGGCAGCATAAACTCGACGCACTCTACGGCAAAGCACGGGCGCTCGAGTACCTGGGTCTATTCCAGGATGCCGCCGGGTGCTGGGAAGAGATCCTGGCCCTCGACTCCGGGAACGTCACCGCCTGGTATCAACGCGGGTTGCTCCTCCTCCGCGCGGGAAGACCGGCAGAAGCGATCGAGTGCTTTGAGAAGGTCACCATAGCCGATCCGGACCATATCGCGGCCCGTTACGCCATGGGGCTGGCCTGCGAGGCGCTTGGCCGCCATGACCGTGCGCTCAAGAACTTTGACCAGATCCTCAAGCACGACCAGAACCTGGTTCAGGTATGGTATGCTCGCAGTATGGCGCTCATGCACCTCTCCCGCTACGAGGAGGCTCTACAGTCGTTTGACCGCGTGCTTGAAGGCCAGGCGTCTGCCGGGATGAGGTTGATCCGGGGAGGTGCCGACCTTGCGCTCTTTGAGCGTGACGACCTGGCCGCGAACCGAAAGAGCATCCCCATGAAGTTCGATGCACCGGCCAGGTTTGTCCACACCTGCCGGGGGACGGCCCTGCTGCGCCTCGGACGCTACGCAGAGGCAGAAGAAGAGTTCGACTACGTCATCGAGTCAGATCCCGATAACATCCCCGTCCTGGAGCAGAACGGCATCGCGCTCCTCCATCTCGGCAGGTACGACGAGGCTGTCCGCTGCCTGAAGACTGTTCTTGAGATGGAGCCCGGCAACACCGCCGTCCGGTCGATGCTGGCAGAAGCGCTCGCCAATCAGGGAAGGTATGACGAGGCGCTTGCGCACCTGGACGGGGCTGACGACCCACGGGACATCTGCCGCAGAGGCGAGATCTTGCTGCACCTTGCGCGGTATGCCGGGGCGGTCGAGGCTTTCGATACCTTCCTTGAGAGATGCCCCCACGACCCGGTGGCGGAGATGGGCAGGGGAGAGGCGCTCATGCATCTCTCCCGCTACGCGGAAGCTGCCGGGTGTTATGAGGCAGTGCTGGAATCTGACCCCGGGAACCGGGCGGCTCTGTTCGGGCACGGTATGGCGCTCTTCTGCCAGGGGCGCTACCAGGAGGCGCTTGAATCTGTTGACCGCGTGGAGGAGTCCGATGCCGGAGCGCTCCTTTTGAAAGCCAGGCTCCTGGAGGCTCTCGGCCGCTACGCCGGGGCGGTCGAGTGTTATGAGACGCTTCTTGCCGCCGAACCCGAGGCCGCGGGATACCAGGTGAACCTGGGGTTCGTTCTCTCCGCGCTCGGTCGCTACGAGGAGGCCGCCAGGTGGTTTGGGAAGGCCGCGAAAGCCAGGCCCGGGGATCTCTTTGCCCTGTACAGCAAGGGGCAGGCCCTGGAGAGGTTGGGACGCTACTCCGGAGCTGCGGAATGTTACGCCACGGTTGTCCGGGAACGGCCGGACGATATCGCTGTCGTTTTCGCGTTTGCCTCCACACTTGCCAATCTCGGCAGGTATCGGGAGGCGATCGAGTGCTGCGAGAGGGTGCTCGCTTTCGACCCCTCAAATCTCGCGGCCGCCCGTATCAGGGCCGGGGTCTTCGAGGCCATCGGGCAGCACGAGGAGGCGGCAAAGGCCTACGAGCGTTACCTTGGCCTTGCGCCCGAAGACCGGGACGCCAGGATGTCGTTTGGGATGACGCTTGAGCGCAGCGGCAGGTTTGAGGACGCGATCAGGCAGTATGCGCTTGTGCTCCAGAAAGACGAGAACGATACCGGGGCGTGGTATGCCCTGGAGAGCGCTCTTATGCACATGGGCAGGTATGAAGAGGCCCTTCAGTGTTCCGAAAAGATCATCGAGGCGAACCCCGGGAACATGGCCGCCCTGCAACGGCGGGGGGAGATCCTGATGTGGCTGGGTCGGTATGCCGGGGCGGTGGAATGTTTCGAGAAGGTGACCGCTGCCGATCCGGAAGACCTTCTCAGCCTGCGCCGACTCGGCGAGGCTCACGAGAAGGCCGGCAGATACCAGGACGCCCTTTCGGTCTACACGGAGTTGCTGGAGAGGGAACCTGCCAGCATCGAGACGCTTTATGCCCGTGCCTCTCTCCTGGTCCATCTCGGGCGCTACGGCGAGGCGGTCAGGTCGATTGACCGGATCATTGCCATCCAGGAGGAGAACCCGGCCGCGCTCTTCATGCGGGGGGCGGTGCTTGAGAAGGCCGGAAGGTATGACGACGCTCTTGCAACCTACGAAAAAGCGCTCGAGATCGACCCGGAGAACGCGGCCGTCTGGGCGGCTGCCGGGGGTCTCATGGGTGTAGTGGGGCGGCACGGGGATGCCGTCAGGGCTTTCTCCCGGGCGATCGACCTCGGGGGTGGCGGCGTCCATCTCTGGCTCTCCAGGGGTATCGCCCTCGATCGCCTGGGTAAACCCCATCAGGCTCTCGCCTGCTACGATAAGGTTCTTGAGACAGACCCGCATCAGGCCCGGGCTTGGTACCTCAAAGGCCTGGCGCTCGACCGCCTGGGGCGGTTTGCCGATGCGGTGGCGTGCTTTAACTCTGCGCTCGAGAACGGGCAGGACATGTGAGGAACGGCCTTTCCTCTCTCCCCCTCCCGACCGCTGCGCTTTTGTGACGGACAACCAATAGGATCGATGCAGGGTAGATGATCAACCGGTACCCTTTCCTTATCTCGATCCCCCATGGGGGCACCAGCGTTCCGCCGGAGGTCCGTGGTCTTGTCAACCTCGGCCAGAAGGAGATAGTCTACAATAGCGATCCCGGGACGCGTTTCCTCTACGGGTTTGACGACTCCGTCGAGGCGGTGATCGATTTTGAGATATCCCGGATCTTCGTCGACACCAACCGTCCACCTTACGCCTACCCGCCGCGGAGTCAGGACGGAATTGTCAAGGTAATCACCCAGGAGGGGATGCCGGTCTTCCGGAACGGCCAGTCGCCCGGCAGGGAGGTGGTTTCTGCCCTCCTGAAGAACTATTACCACCCTTTTCACGCACGACTGGCCGGGGCGCTCGATAACCACCCGATCGGGATTGCTTTTGACTGTCACAGCATGCTCCCGAGATCGCCGCCGGTCCAGCGGGACGCCGGGCGTGAACGCCCGATCATCTGCCTTGGCAACCTTGGCGACCGGAACGGGAGGCCGGTGGCGAAGAACCGCCCTGTGACCTGCTCTCCGGCATGGCTTCAGGCGCTAGCCCGCTCGTTTGAGGAAGAGTTTGCGGGAGAGGGAAGGGTTGCGATGAACGATCCGTTTCGGGGCGGGTTTATAGCGCTTGCACACCACCGGCGGACGCGCGTCCCCTGGGTTCAGATCGAGGTCAACCGTGCCCTCTACGAGAGTGATGGCGGCGAGATCGAGCAGGAGAGGCTCGTTGAACTCCGGGATCGGATCTTCTCCAGCATAACCGGGTTCTGGGACGAGGTCTCCGGTTGAGGGTTCTTTCAAAACCCTCTCGCAGTGTCTCCCGGGGAAGATCCTATGCCTGTCGGGCGCCCATGCATGGAATGATGGATCGGCTGCACCTATTCCTGGAACGCTACTTCGGGTATACGGCGTTTTACCCATGCCAGCGCGAGATCATCCAGGATCTCCTTGCGGGTCGCGACGTCCTGGCGGTTCTTGCGACCGGGGGCGGGAAATCGCTCTGCTACCAGGTCCCCGCACTTCTCGGCGATGGGGTAACCCTGGTGGTCTCCCCCCTCATCGCCCTGATGAAAGACCAGGTCGACGACCTGCAGGCGAAGGGGATCGGCGCTGCAACCCTGAACTCCTCGGGCACCTATGCGGCCAGGCGGCGGACGCTTGCCGAACTTGAGGAGGGACTTGTCCAGATACTCTACGTATCGCCGGAGAGAGCGGTCAGCGATGATTTTCTTGAGACCATCGCATCTCTACCCCTCAACCTGATCGCGGTCGACGAGGCGCACTGTATCTCGATGTGGGGCCACCAGTTCCGCCCGGAGTATCGGGCTCTCGCTGTCCTCAAAGAAAGGTTCCCCTCCGTGCCTATGGTCGCCCTGACGGCGACCGCAACGCCGGATGTCAGGGAAGACATCGTGCGCCAGCTCAACCTGGCAGACCCCGCTGTCTATGTCGGGAGTTTCAACCGTGAGAACCTCCGTTACGTTGTCGTCCGGAAAGGTGAGGATGCCTACAGACGGCTCCGCGACTACCTGCTTATGCGGCGGGGGGAGAGCGGGATAGTGTACCTGGCAACACGTGAGGGGGCGCGTGAACTTGCGGCCAGTCTCCGTGCCGACGGTGTCCCGGCGGAACCGTATCACGCCGGGATGAAGGCGTCCGCCCGTGCAGAGACGCATGATAGGTTCGCCAGTGGAGAGGCGCTGGTCATCTGCGCGACAAGCGCGTTTGGGATGGGTATAGACAGGCCGGATGTGCGGTTTGTCGTCCACTACGATATCCCTGAGACGCTTGAGGCCTATTACCAGGAGAGCGGCCGGGCCGGGAGGGACGGCAGGCCAGGTGATTGTATCCTCTTCTACGATGAAGGGGATGCTCGCCGCCTCAGGTCGCTCATCGACCGCGACCTGGCCTCCGGGCTCCAGCGCGAGGCTGCACGCTCGAAACTCCAGAGTATGGTGGATTACTGCACCACCGGAACATGCCGGAGGAGGTTTCTCCTGGACTATTTTGGTGAGCGACTCGACCCGGCCTGCGGAGGTTGCGATATCTGTGTTCCGGGCGGGGATCGCTGGTTTGCATAAGAAGTTGTCAAACCGGTTCCTTCAGGTTGCGTTTCCGGGCGGCGATTCTCTATCGGTACAGTGTCCGGGAAGGTATCCCCCCGGATCGTCTCGCTAACGCTCCCCTGGCACGGTCATCCGGGTCTATCGCCGATAACTGCCCGCCCCCCGGGAAGGGGGCGGAGGAGGCGCGGAACGCGCCTGGAGGTGGTGGTGATCTGTGAGTAATATACCATTTCACCGTTCCATCCCCCTCCCCGTCAGCCCCTCCCCCGGAGGTGCGATTCTCTATAGATACTCTCTCCGGGAGGCGCATTTCCAGCGTCCCGGTGAGACGCCCGCTTCCCGGGGGCGAAGGGCTCATCTGCGAAAGACGTTCGCTCGTGAGATGACAGTTTCGGGTGATACAAATCCCGGCGAGTGGGAAACACCTTTTTAAAGGTTAGGGATAAGAGATATCTCCGGAGAGAACATGAAGAGGCTGACCCGTTCAAGGACCGACCGATGGATCGCCGGCGTATGCGGAGGTATTGGAGGATACCTGGATATCGACCCGAACATAATCCGCGCCGTCTACATAGTCTTCACCGTGCTCACCGGGTTTATTGCAGGGCTTATCATCTACATCCTGCTCTGGATAATCCTCCCGGAGGGCGCAGAGGGGAGTCCGGTGGAAGTGCCCCCTGTCGATGTGTAATCCTGACACCGGCAAGGTTGACCCATTTTTCCCGGGGGTCCCCCGTCTTACGGCACGAAGAGCGGCTAATGGGGGCTATGTGCGAGTTAACCACCCCGCACCTGTTGGGTGGGGTCTTCTCGTTCCGCCCCCTTCACCCACGCCTGGATATCAGGCTCAATCCGGCCTGAATTGACAACGTTTAAGTGGATCTCCATCAGATTTATGCATGGAATTCCAGGCACATCTCTCCCGGCCGGAGAGGTGGTGTCATGCAGTGATTCAGGGATAGCCGAATGGACGTTCTGCCGATTCTGATCGACTGGTCACCATATATTCTCAGGGGCGTGGCATCTACCCTTGGCCTTGTCCTGATCGCCCTTGCCCTCGGCGTTCTCCTCGGGCTGCCCATGGCGCTCGGCCAGGTCTATGGCTCCAGGCCGGTGCGCTGGATAATCGGGGTCTACGTCTGGTTCTTCCGGGGTCTCCCGATCCTGGTCCTGCTTTTCCTCTTCTGGTTCGGTATCTTCCCGGCGACCGGGTTGGGTCACCTCTCGGCGTTCGTCGTCGGCGCTGTTGTCCTGGGCCTGCGTGGTGCGGCATACCAGTCCCAGATCTTCCGCGGATCCATTCAGTCGGTCGGCGAAGGGCAGATGATCGCGGCCCGATCACTCGGTATGAGCAGGTTTGCGGCCATCCGTTCGGTCATTCTTCCCCAGGCGCTGCGCATCGCCCTACCCGCCTGGTCAAACGAGTACCCAAACATCCTGACCGATTCAGCGGTCTGTTACGCGATCGGGGTCGTTGAACTGCTCACAATCACCTCCAGGATTGTCGTCCAGACACACATAACGATGCCGATATACCTGACTGCAGCGGCGATCTTCATCGTCCTGAACTACGGTGGCTTAAAACTCCTCCACGCCCTGGAGGAGAGGGTGGCAATACCCGGATTTGGAGCTGGGGCGGTGTAGAAACATGAGCGAGAACGAGATAGTGTTGAAGGTCGAGGAGATCCACAAGTCTTTTGGCGACAGGGAGGTGCTGCGGGGGGTCTCGTTTGATGTCCGGCGGGGCGAGACCAAGGTCATCATCGGCCCATCAGGGACCGGGAAGAGCACGCTTCTGCGGTGCATCAACCAGCTGACGCCTCCTGACCGTGGCAGGGTCTGGCTTGATGGCGAGGAGGTCACGAACTCTGGACACCGGATCAACTACTTCCGGCAGAAGATCGGGATGGTCTTTCAGAACTTCTTCCTCTTCGACCATCTCACTGCGCTCAAGAATGTCGAACTGGCGCTGATCAAGGTCCGGGGGATGAACAAGGCGGAAGCCCGGGAGAAAGCCCTGTATGAACTCCGGCAGGTCGGGATGGAGGAGTGGGCTGACCATTACCCCGCGGAACTCTCCGGCGGTCAGGCCCAGCGGGTCTCCATCGCCCGGGCGCTCGCCATGGACCCTGATGTCATCCTCTTCGACGAACCGACCTCGGCGCTCGACCCGGAGTTAACCCGGGAGGTGCTGGAGGTCATGCGGAAACTTGCCCGTGAGGGGATGACGATGATCGTTGTCACCCACGAGATGGGGTTTGCCTGCTCCGTTGCAAACGAGATCCTGTTCATGGAGAACGGTGTTATCGCCGAACGCGGGCCGCCTGATCAGCTCCTGTACGACCCCCGGTTCTCCAGGATGAAGGACTTTGTAGGGCGACTTGATTCCCGGACGGAGGGTTGAGGAAGAGGATGGATCAGGCGGTATTTATCTTTGATATCCTCCTCCCTGCATTGATGCAGGGGCTGATTGTAACCCTGCAATTGATCGCATGCTCGGCGCCGGTCGGACTTGGCCTCGGGATCGTGGTCGCGGTGGGAAGACAGTATGGCAACAGGGCCATATCCTGGCTCTGCAGGACGTATGTCTTCCTGATCAAAGGCACGCCGCTCCTCCTCCTTCTGTTCATTCTTTACTTCGGGCTTCCGTCGTTCGGAATCACTCTCACTGCGTTCACGGCATCGGTTGTAGGGTTCATCCTCTGCAACGCCGCGTATAATGCCGAGTATCTTCGGAGCGCTCTTATATCGATCAAGGACGGCCAGATGGTCGCCGCCCAGGCGCTCGGGATGACAAGATGGCAGGCGATCCGGAACGTCATACTCCCACAGGCGCTCCGCCGGGCGATACCGGGCCTCTCAAACGAGTTCATATACCTGATCAAGTACTCCTCGCTTGCCTACATGCTCACGGTGATCGAGCTTGCCGGGGCAGGAAAAAAGGTGGCAACAAAGTACTTCCTCTACACCGAGTCGTTTGCGGCCGTCGGTATCGTCTACCTGATTCTGGTCTCGATCACAACCGTCGCCGTAAACATACTGGAGAAGAAGGTGGCCGTACCCGGCACCGTCCAGGGATCCTCCACCCCCGGCCTCTGACTCTCTCCAGGGCCGTATGCTTATTGAGGGCGGTGACGCAACCATACTCTCATGGAGCAGAGGACCGGATGCCTGATCTGCGGTCGTGAGATCTTATACAGCGAGGAGTCCCGCGACCTTGCATGCGCCATCTGTGGCGAGGTGCTGAGCACCACCGCCGCCTGCGAGGCCGGGCACTTTGTCTGCGACCGCTGTCATGGCCTTGAAGCGGTCGACCTGATCGAGCAGTTCTGTCTCACAACCGAACTTGAGGACCCGATCGCCATCGCCTGTATACTGATGAGGAACCCGGCGGTCAGGATGCACGGCCCGGAGCACCATTTTCTCGTGCCAGCGTCTCTCATCGCCGCTTACTGCAACCACCGCGGTGAACCTGGGAGGAAGGTCGAGCTCCTCGCCCGTGCCCGTGAGAGAGCCAGCAGGGTTCCGGGTGGTTTTTGCGGGACTCACGGCACCTGTGGGGCGGCGATCGGGACGGGCATCTTTGTCAGCCTGATCACGGGGTCAACTCCCTTGAAGAAGCAGGAGTGGTCGCTATCAAACCAGATGACAGCCCGCAGTCTGATGGCGATCGCCCGGCACGGCGGGCCCAGGTGCTGCAAACGCGATTCCTGGCTTGCGATACGCACTGCGGTCACCTTCCTTGAGGAACGGTTCGGTCTGGCCCTCCCGGTGGAGGGGGCGGTGCGATGCGAGTTCAGCGATATCAATCGCGAGTGCCTCCTCAAGGAGTGTCCCTTCTATGCCGGTTAGCCCGGAGGATGCCGGTTATGATGAGGTAGGCGGCAACTGTGCCGGCAAGCGTCACCGCAACGGCAGGCGTGGCGCCACTACAGTGGATACGGACCCACCACCCCGCCGTGCTGCCGATCAGGAAGGAGAGAAAGAGGATCAGGATCTCGGATCTCAAAGCCGGTTCCATGGGAGTGGTATGGTATCGCTTTGGTATGTGTTAATCGTTTTTGTGGCCGCACAGGCCGGCAGGGATTATAAACCGGCGGAGGCACATTAATTAGAGATGTTCCTTGCCTGCCACCTGTTTTTCGGCATTCTGCTGGGGCTTGTGCTTGCCGGTCGCACGGGCGAGCGGCGACTCATCGGGTTCTCTGCTCTCGGGGCTGTAATCCCCGACCTCCTCGATAAACCGATTGGTCACATCCTCTTTGCAGAGACCCTGGACTCCGGTCGTCTCTTCGGGCACGGGTTGCTCTTCGTTTTCATCCTTATCGTGGCAGGTCTCACCAGTTACCGGAGAAGGGACTCGTTCGCGACCCTGGCGGTCGCCGCGGGCGTGCTCTCGCACCAGGTCCTGGATGCGATGTGGGCGATGCCCGTCACCTGGTACTTCCCGCTGCTTGGGCCCTACGAGCCGCAGGAATACATTAACTACTTTGGCGGCGCCTTCATGGCAGAGGTATCTTCGCTCTCGGAATGGGTATTCCTGGCAGCATCGGCAGGTATAGTCCTTGCAGCCACGCGTGGGCTATCCCGCCTCTCCGGTGCAATCATCCGTGCCTCCACCATACTTCTTGGACTCCTTGCCATCCTATCACTCGTTCTCTTTGCCGCAGGCAGCCCTGAGAGCGTCCTGATGGTCGGAGCGGGGTCTGTGGACTACCTCCTGCTGGCAGCGGTTGCAACGGCCGGGGTCATCGGGATCTCCTACCACCAGCGCGGTGCCCTTATTCGAGACGGGTTAGAGGGGTGATGCTGCCAGGAACGGTCCGCTCGACCCGGAGCGCCACCCTGCCGGCCGGTTTGATCTCGAGAGCAAACGTCCGGTAGGGTCTACAGTCAACGCGGTTCATCGGTCTTATGTAGAGAATGTAGCGCTCTCCGGGCTCCAGGAGATGGTCGTCGTCGCTGTTGATCCGCTCCATGACGCTCCAGTGCCCGTCTTCTGGGAAAGCACCGACCAGGGGGTTGTTCCTGTAGATCTCTTCTATGTGCGCAGAGCCAACAAGGCGGATCGAGACTGTATTGATATCGATCGGTTCCGAACCTGCGGTGAGGCTTACGGGGATGACGATGGTATCGATCCTCCCTGGACTGCTGCTGATACCGTGGATAGAAGTTGCCAGAATGAGGCCCGACCCCGCCTGCCCGACGCTCTGGTGGACGATGGACTGGCTCTCGCCGGCAAAGAGGAAGCCCGTTCCCAGGACGACGTGAGCAAAGGTTGCTGCAACGACGACAAACGCCATGAGCACTATCGCTGCCTCCAGCCCTGTGAATCCAGCCTCAGAAGAGTTCGAGGTAGACATTCTTCTCAGCACCTGCTGGAACTCTCCGGGCCAGGGAAACGCTCGCTCCATCCCGGGCGGTTATCTCGATGCTGAATGTATCACCCCTGGCGATGATCGCATCAACCGCGTTCAGTCTCACCGCGATAACCTCTCCTGCCTCAAGGAGGTCTCCGTCGTCTCTTCGGTAGCGCCAGGTTATGGTTGCACGGGGATCGCCTGGAGGAATCGTGACCAGTCTGTCCTTTGTGGCGATGGTGAATGTCAGTCTTCCTGGATCGATTGGGGCGATATCGGCCAGAGTCTCAAGATCGAACTCGACAAACCTGACATAACCACGGTCATTGTCCAGTTTGACGATGACAGAATCTCCAGTGCGCAGCCCTGAGGCAGCCTCACCTAGAGCGGCGTACATAGTCTGCTGGCTCTTCTGCGATGTGGCCATGCCCGCACCGAGAACGACGTATGCAAAAACAGATGCGACGACGACGATGGCGATCAGAACGATTGCCGCTTCCGCTCCGGTAAAAGCCTGATCTTCACTCTCTACCCGGCGCACAGTTCAGAAGTTTTGCGCTCAATCCGATAAAAAGACTGCTGATACGAACTGGCCTCGAGGGATCTGGTGTATCCCGGGGGAACCCTGTGCCGGGAGGGCTTGATACAGGGTATCTGACCGCTTCAAAGTTGAACCCTCTTTCCCATCCCCGTAGAATCGGTCTCTGCGTGCCGGGCACGAACTTTGAGAGGATATGTGGAGTCACCAGACCGCACGGTTCCTGAGTAATGGGGCGGATCGGGAATTCCCCGGTTGCAATCACCGGGATAAAAGGGGGGCTGACCTCCCCTCAATTGCGATAGATATATAATCATGGGTATCGTATATCCCGGTTGGTTGCGAAACAGCCTTTTAAGCCCATGGAGAGGGATATCTACATCCCTGTGATGCAGGATGCCTCCTGTCTTCAGGGTCGGGGTTAATTCGCGTTGCAAAAGGTAATATAGAGGTTCAATTATGAAGCCTGTGATTCTGGCCGCCTGCCTTCTGGTCATGATGCTTATTGCGGCCCCGGCGGGGGCCTTCAGTGCAGACACTCTCGAGATCAGTCTGAACGAGGATGGGAGTGCGGATATCACGTTTGAGTACACCCTCTCGTGGCTCGAGCGGATCGGCGTCTTTTTCAGGATCGCTGAACCGGATCGGGAGTTGAAGTCTGCGCTCGAGAGTGCGACGGGTGTGCCCGTAACGGTGACTGCGGCGGAGAGCGATCGTGCTGTCTTCTCGGCTCTCAAGTTCGCAAAGGTCGTACCCGGCAACGATGGGGTGACCTATTCTACACCCGGGATCGATCTAACCGGGGCCCAGAAGATCCTGGACAGTTACTGGTTTGCACCGCTGGTGAGAGCCGACTTTTCCCCTGACCTGACGGTTGTCCGGTTCCCGGACGGTTATGAGGAGAGGTTTACCGACCAGAGCACCATTCCAGCACTATCGCACACTGTTCTGTGAAGATACAGGAATAACAATATTCCCCTTTTTCCCGCTCCAGGAGCCCGCTATCGCGGTCAGTTCGGCCTGTTTGCACCGGATTGTATTGATCAGTAGTTTCACGGGGTTGCCGGGGTATAAGACAGTTACCCTTCAGGCTGTGCCCTGGCTTGACGGGCCTTGCCACGAACGGGTTACGGGTTTGGGGTGGGACCTGCATCCAGGTAAGAGGGTGCCTGTGTGACACGATGAGAGATGGGCAGGGGACATTTCTCCTCCCTCCACGATCTGCGATTCCCCTTCGATACGGCATCATAACAGCCATCCCCGTAGGAATCCATATTGATCGCATACCGCCCCTCTTTTCCTCGCGGAGGAGACATGGAACGCTGCCGGTGCTGTGGAGGACAAAAAAGGTTGGAAAGGGATCCTTACTTGAAGATATCGAAGATCTGGTCGCTTCCGGTTGCAGCAAGCCGATCGCGCTCGGACTTCTCCTCGACAAGCGCGAGCACCGGGAGTTCCATGTTCACACCGGGGGTGTGCCCGAACATCTTCTCCATCTCCACCTGCAGTGCGTGCATGTAGAGCGAGTTCGGGATGTCCATCGCGCAGTGCTCCTCACACTGGCCGCAGTTGATGCACGAGTCAGCGATGTGAGCGTAGCGGATCAGGTGGAACATAAACGGCGGCGGGACCCGACCGGGTTCGACCAGGTAGGGCTTCTTCGTGCTGCACTCGACACAGTAGCAGATCGGGCAGTTCTCGATACACGCATAACACTTGATGCACCTGCCGGTCTCATCCATGATCTTCTTGAGGCGGTCTTTACCCTCGCCCAGCCCCTCGAAGTAGCGGTTCCGCCACTTGTCGCCGAGTTTCAGCATCGAGGTCTCGACCTTGCCGCGGATCTCGACACCCTTCGGGTTTGCAGGCTCCGTGACGATCGCCCCGGCCTTTGCAGCCGAATCGAAAAGGTTTGCTCCCTTCTCAGAGCAGACCTCAACGAAGGTCGCCTTCCCTGCCTTATCGCCAATGACGCCCCAGTTACCGCAGGCAAGGTCCGCCTGACGCGGGACTTTCATCTTGCAGCGACGGCAGTTCGGACGGCGGCCGTATCCCTCGTCCTCGAGCTCGTCCATCGAGATACCCTTGTGCTGGCCGTCTTTCGTCTGGATGATGAACTGACCCTTGTCGATCTCCTCCTTGACGACATCGTCCGGGTCAACCCCGAACTTCTCGCGGATCATCTTCCGGGCGGTCACAGGGCTGACAGACCCACCGCAGTTCACACCGATCATCAGAACGTTGTCCAGGTTTACCTGGTTACGCTTTGCAAGCTCGTAGAGCCCCATCGCATCGCAACCCTTAACCGTGATCCCGATGCGCATATTCTCGACGCCGTCAAGATACTTCTTGAGCAGTTTCGAGAGCAGGAGCGTCCCGCAGTGGAGCGAACCGGCCGTCTCAGCCATCTCCTCAGGATCGGTGACGAGCGTTGGAACGGCATCGTAGATGTCCTGCCCCCTCTTTACGGCAAGGACGGCATCCACCATACCCGACCTGAGCGCGTACGTCAGAAGAGCGGTCACCGCGCCACCGCACTCGCCTCTCTCCTGGCAGGCGGCGTCGGCCGCCCATGCGTAGAACATATCGCCTTTTGCTGCCATCTTCAGGCCTCCGTGATCTTCTCGACCCGCACAGCACAGGCCTTGAACTCCGGGATCTTTGCGATCGGATCGAGCGCGTTGTTTGTCAGCACGTTCGCCGGGCACTCCCTGAAGTGGAACGGCATGAACATGACTCCCTTCATGATGTCATCTGTCACCTTTGCGGGGACCTCGACGGACCCACGGCGGGTGACCGCACGGACTATCTCCCCGTTCTTGATACCGAGTGCCTTTGCGTCCTCGGTGTTGATCTCGATCCACCCCGTCGGGACCTCGTTAGCAAGCGTCGCAGACCGGCGGGTCATCGTGCCGGTGTGCCAGTGCCAGAGGATACGCCCGGTCGTGAGCACAAACGGGTACTCCTCGTCGGGGACCTCCGCCGGCGGTTTCCACTCAATGGGAGCAAAGATTCCAAGCCCATCCGGACTGGAAAACTTCTCACGGTGCAGGATCGGGGTTCCCGGGTGCTCCACGGTCGGGCAGGGCCAGTGCAGCGCCTCAGGCCGCTCCAGCCGCTCGTAATTCATCCCGCCATAGGAAGGCGTGAGGGTTGCAATCTCTTTAAAGATCTCCTCCGCGCTCTGGAATGGGAACTGCTTCGCGTAGCCCATCCGTGCAGCGAGTTCGCAGATGATCTGCCAGTCCTGCTTCGCCTCGCCCGGTGGGTCCTGCGCCTTCCTCCAGCGCTGGACACGCCTCTCGGTGCTGGTCTGCGTGCCGTCACGCTCGGCATAGCAGGCGGCCGGGAGGATGACATCGGCAAGTTCGGCTGTCTCGGTCATGAAGATGTCCTGGACGACCAGGAACTCCAGGTTCTCGAGCGCCTCTCTGACGTGGTTGATATCAGGGTCGGATAGCATGGGGTTCTCGCCCATGATGTACATGCACTTGAGCTCTCCCGGGTTATCGACCAGAACGTTCATCATGACGGTGACCTCGTAGCCGTTCTTTGGCTCACAGATCCCGTCAGGGAAACCCCATCCGTCGGCGAACTTCTTGTGGGCGGCTTCATCGATGACCTTCTGGTATGCGGTGAAGACGTTTGGCAGGGCCCCCATATCGCAGGCGCCCTGGACGTTGTTCTGGCCACGGAGCGCGTTCACGCCGCCGCCGGGCTTGCCCAGGTTGCCAAGCAGCATCTGGATGTTTGCAACCGACCGGACGTTATCGACGCCGACGGTGTGCTGGGTGATGCCCATCGAGTAGAGGATGGCGCCGGGCTTGTTGGTGCCGAGCCACTCGGCCGCGGTCTTGAGACTCTCGACAGGGATGCCGGAGATCTTCGAGACGTTCTCAAGGCTGTAGGTCTCTTTCATGACGACCTCCTTGAGTTTCTCATAGTCCTTCGTGCGCTTCTCGATGAACTCCCGATCCTCCCAGCCGTTCTTGATTATCTCCTGCATCAGGCCGTTCAGGATCGCAACATCGGTTCCGGAGACGAAAGGCATGTAGAGGTCGGCCTGTCGGGCGGTGGGGGTGTATCGTGGGTCGGCGTAGATCACCTTTGCGCCGTTCTTTTTGGCCTGGACGATCTTGCGCCCGATCAGCGGGTGCTGCTCAAAGGTGTTGGACCCGATGACAAAGACGCATTTTGCCTCGGGGATGTCGAGGATTGAGTTGGTCATCGCACCTGAGCCAAACGATGCCGCAAGACCAGCGACGGTGGATGCGTGGCAGAGTCGGGCACAGTGGTCGATGTGCCGGGATTTCATGACGCCGCGGGCAAACTTCATCATAAGGTAGTTCTCTTCGTTAGAGACACGGGCCGATGCGAGGGCCGCAAACTCGTCGGGCTTGCAGGCCTTGAACTTCTCCACAATCAGGTCATACGCCTCATCCCAGGTCGCCTCGACAAACTTGCCGTCCTTCTTGATGAGCGGCTTTGTGAGACGGTCCGGGCTATTCACGAACTCGTGAGCATAGGTGCCCTTCGGGCATACCTTTCCCTCGTTAACAGGTGTGCGGTCGTAAGGTTGTGTGCCGACAACCTTTCCGTCCCTGACGACGAGGTTAAAACTGCAGCCAGTACCACAGTACGGGCATGTCGTCTGTACATACTTGAGATCCATGGTAAAAACCTCGGATACATACAAATACGGGGTTAGTGATATTTAATTATAGTGATTAACATCGGCGTTTTTGATGAATAAATGTGGGTTTGACCTATTGCGTCCCTCGACCCATGGACCAAAACTGCCCCCAATTGCACTTAATGTCTTTTTCATCGGTCGAAGACCGGCAGTAGCGTTATTCCCTGCTTCATCTGGCTTATTTTTTAGAAATATCTCCTGGATCGCGGTCCCGATTATACCGTATCGGCGGTTAGTGATCCAGCACGCCCTCCCGGCAGGTTGAGGAGGGGGCATGAACTCTGTGCTGCCGCAGAGGAACCCATGCAGGGGCCTGTGGAAAGGTGTTAATATCGGTGGCTTCCTACCCGATCATACATAACCTGCATGGGAGAGTTACTTTCGTGAAGAAGAGACCGCCGATCTCACCGATGCTTATTGACCTGGTGGTGAACGCACTCGCCTCGATGGACGGCGTGGCCTTCACCGACCTGCCTGCCTGCCCATACTGTGGTGGCGAGGTGACCGGCTATGATATGCGGGCAAAAAGGTTTGCCGTCATACTCGACGGCGGGGGGAGACGTACCATCAGGGTTATGGTGAAACGGTTCCACTGCCATGACTGCGGCGCCATCTGTTATGCGAACGCCCCCTTCTACCCTGACACGCGCCTTGCCTCGCCCATAGTCGACCTCTGTATCCTCCTTGGCCGGCAGATGCCGTTCAACCGGGTGGCGCAATACCTCCTGGCGATGAGTATAGTAGTCGACCGGGGGACGATCCGTAACTACGCCTCTCGCGAGTTTGGTGACATACCGGCAGCGGATCTATTCGGTCTACAGTTACCGCTCTCCCTGCTGAACCTGGCCACCCTCGCTCTCAACCATAAGGGGGGTTCCATCGTAGGGGCAGAAGTGCTCGCTGCCTGTGGTTTCCCAGCCACAGACCGGACACCGCTTCACGCCAGTCGGCCGGCCGAAGAACGGTATCAGCGGTATGAATAGGAAGAGAAAGAAGAACGGGAACCCCAGCGCCAGCGCTACGAGTGTGATGGCAAGCGATCCAGCAAGCAGGAGCAGGCTCAGTCCCCAGCGGTTCACCGGAGCGCCACCTCCCTCACCGCGTATGCCGGCAGCGCGTCCGCTGCCTCCCCGATCCCGGCTTTCAGCGTGACACCGCCGAGTTCTCGGGCAAATAAATCCGCTCCTATCCCGGCCGTGATCACTCTCCCGGCACCGCTCCTGGATTGAACGCGCTCCAGAGCGCATGCGATCATCGCCCGCTGGCAATCCCAGAACTGCCGGGCGATCTCGAGCGCCCCCTCTCTACCGATCTCGTCAAGATCAGCGCAGACAACCCGGGCCAGCCTCCGAAGCGCCGCATCGATGGTCTTCTCGCCGGAATCGGCTGCTGGGACGGTGTAATCCTCGGGGCTGATATGACCGAGCACAAGGTGGACATCGGCGCTTGAAGCAAAGTACTCGGTACTCACCGGGGTCACCGTTCCATCGAGTGTGACCGAACGAAGGAGGGTTGCGACGTTTGTCCGGAGCAGTCCTGTGTATACGAGGTAGTGCTCCTGAAGCCGTCGGGTATCGGTCAGCCCTCTCAGGTCGTCAAAAAGGTTCAGGGGTATGATATCGGCGGTTGTGCTCCCGACGTCGAGGAGAACGGCGTCAGGGTAGTCCTCTCTGAGGTAATCGGCCGAGGCCAGCCAGTTGGCCGCCGCAAGTTCGAGGACAGGACGGGTATGGAAGGCAGCGTCGATGCCGTAGAAGATGGCGTCCGGGATGACCTTCTGTACAGTCTCCACGATCCAGCGGATCCCCTCCATCTTGCTTGAGAAGCAGTCGGCAAGCTCCCCGCTCATCACCACGGCAGCCGGACCCCTGCAACCTCTGAGGAGGTCGGCCAGCGGTGCCCCCTGCCAGAGGGGGCAGTAGTGGATGTGCACCCCATCGTCATCGACGATCTTGAGGTTTGCTCCCCCGATATCGATCCCGATCATAGCCTCTGTATCCTCCCGTCCCTGTCAAACCTCACCCTGCCGGAGAGGTGCACCTCTCCGGGGGCCTCGCCGTGCGATGCTCTGATGAGGATATCGGCGATCTCCTCCTGCATGACGGCCGCAATCCCGACAAGGCTGGTTGTGGGTCTCGGGTTGACGTCCAGGACGTAGATCCGATCACCGGCGATTAGGTCGATTCCTGCATACCCCTGGCATCCGAGAACGTTCATCGCCCTGATTGCGACCCCGAGAATCTCGTCCTCCCTCTCCGGGTGAACAGGGGTCTCGCCTCCCATGTAGTGGAACCGGCCGTCGTCGCTGATGGCGATCTCCTGGCGGTTGATCGCGAGCGGGAGCGGAGGGGCGCCCGAGTAGAACTCACAGACGTTCCCGGTCACCCGGCTCCCCACCAGGCTCACACTCAGCGCCTCCCCCTCCACGTAATCCTCGGCAAACTCTCCTTCGCCCGGTTCCTCCTCCGTTAACCTGACCCCCCTGGCGCCGCAGCCCATGATCGGTTTGACGACCCTGCGTCCCCCTCTGACGGCAGGAGGGGGTACGGGTATACCGTTTCTGGCAAGGATCGCTGCCGTCCGCGGTTTGTTTGCACAGACCGCTGCGTTCATGCTCCCGCAACCGATGTTGTGGGTAAACTGCTCGAGAAGGTGGGTGTAGCGAAAGATGAGATGGTCAGGTGCTATGACCAGTCCGGCATCGGATTCCGGGGCGAGTCTCCGGATCTCGCCCTCGAAATCGGGTCTCTCCGGCGTGATAACTTCGTGGCCGCAACGCTCAAAACTCCCGGTGAGCGTATCAAGCATTGCAGCACCTTCTGGCGCAAGGTCGGGGTCGTTACATACAGTGTACTCGGCGAGAAAGACCTTCATTCCAGTATATGGTTGGTTGCCTACCACATGACCCTGACGATCGGGCAGGTTTTTGTTTCAGGGAAACCATCCGTATATACAAGGATGAAACCCAGGATTCTGCTCACAAACGATGATGGGATCACGTCCACGGGGCTCTGGGCGGCATACAATGCACTTTCACCGTTTGCCGAGGTCACCGTGGTTGCGCCGGCCACCCAGCAGAGCGCTGTGGGGCGGTCAATCTCCATCTTTGAGCCTATCCGTGCAAACAGGGTGGTGATGAACGGCGTTACCGCCTACTCGGTCGGCGGGAAACCCACCGATGCCGTGATCATCGGGCTGTTTGCGCTGCGCCTGAACCCTGACCTGGTGGTTAGCGGGATCAACATCGGGGAGAACCTCTCGTTTGAGTCTGTAATGACGTCGGGGACGGTCGGGGCCGCGCTCGAGGCCTCTAACCAGGGGGTGCCGGCACTTGCCTTCTCGCTCCAGGTGGAGGATCAGGGGGATAAGTTCGACGAGCCCTCCGGGATCACCAGACGGTTCTCCGATGCGAAAAGGGTGGTCCGCGAGGTCTGCGGGAGGGTGCTTGAGACAGGGTTTCCGGAGAATGCCCACGTTATCAATGTGAACATACCGGCGGTGGTGCGCGGCGGCTACGAGGTCACCCGGCTTGCCGCAAAACTCTTCCACACTGGCGTGGAGGAGCGTTTCGACCCCCGTGGCCGCCCGTATTACTGGATCGACGGCCCTCTCTACGAGGATGCAGAGGAGGGGACCGATGTGCATGCGGTGCAGCAGGGCAACATCTCCATAACGCCGATCACGCTTGACTGCACGGCTTTTGCTGCCGTAGGAGAACTCCAGTGCATCTTTGATGGGTTGACTGTAAGACGGGAGGAGATACATCTATGAGCCCACTCGATCTGGTTGCAGCTAAACGGATGGTGGGTTGCAGGGCGGCCGAGGAGGTACGCGATGGGATGGTCGTCGGTCTTGGTACGGGGTCGACGGTCTTCTTCGCGATTGAGCGTCTTGGTGAGCGGATCGCAAAAGAAGGTCTCTCCATTGCCGGGGTGCCGACATCCTACCAGGCGGCCATGCGGGCGCGCCGTTACGGTGTCCTCCTCACAGACCTCGATGAACACCCCGAACTCGATCTGGCAATCGACGGTGCCGACCAGGTCGACCCCCGGTTCCGGTTGGTCAAGGGACGGGGAGCGGCGCTCCTCCGTGAGAAGTGCGTATGCGACGCGGCGAGGGAAGTCCTGATCGTCGTTGACCCTTCAAAGATGGTGGAGAGACTGGACGCACCTGTTCCTGTAGAGGTGCTCCCGTTTGCGGCCGGGTCTGTCTCGCGGAGGCTTGAAGCACTCGGCGCCGATCCCGTCCTGCGGGAAGGGGTGAGGAAGGACGGGCCGGTAATCACCGATAACGGCAACTTCATCATCGACTGTAACTTTGGACCTGTGACGAACCCGGATCGACTGGAAGCGGAGATGATATCGATCCCTGGTGTGATCGAATGCGGCCTTTTTTCGGCCTACGGAGAAAAGATAACGGTTATTCTTGGTGATGGCGACGGTTGTCGCGTTCTCTCACTGCGTTGATATGCATTCCCGCATCTTCTGGATGAGATCCAGCTGGTGTCGGGCCTCTTTCTTCTTTTCGTACTCGATCTTGTCCATGATCTCTGATATAGGTCGGGATAGGTTGTAGATCTTTACAGGTCTTCCCTTGCTCTCCGACCTGCTCTCACGGACATCGATCCAGTCACATTCTTTGAGGTAGCGCATGGCGATGCTGACTTCTGGTTGGCGGAGGTCGGTGCCTCGCTCGATCTCTCTTGACGTCGCCTCTGCATTGTTTGTGAGAAATACGAGCACCCTGGCGACGTTTCTCTTGATTCCGATGTCCATCAACAGTTCGGCGACTTCTTCATCACGGGGGGTAAAACTCTTCGTAGTCTCCGGTCCCATCCATTCACCATCAGATTTAATCTACTTTTTTAAATCTAACTATAAAAATATTATTATTCCAATGAGCCACTCTACTGGCTGTGAGTGGCCTCGCAATTGCCTTTTTTATGGGCGCTCTGTAACCGTGAATGCTCTTTCCACCGCAAAAAGATGTGGATATAGCATCCAGTGGAGTGATCACAGGAGGCCGAGACTCGAGAGTTCTGAGACGATCCGCTCTACCGCCCTACGTGCGTCGTCGGGCACCTTGCCGCCGGTGATGATCAGTTTGCCGGAACCGAAGAGGAGGGCAACCACTTTCGGATCGTCGAGCCTGTAGACGAGTCCCGGAAACTGTTCTGGTTCGTACTCGATCCTGTCCAGGTTGAAACCGACGGCGATCTTGTTGAGGTTGATCGGCGTTCCAAGATCAGCTGAGGTGACGATGTTCTGGATCTTGTACTCCGGGTTTCCCGGGATCTCTATGCCGAGCGCTCGCAGATGGTCTGTGAGGATCTGCAGGCCCCGCGAGAGGCTGTCGATGCTCTTTGCGCCTGTAAGGACAACCTTCCCTGAACCGAAGACAAGCGCTGCGATCTTCGGGTCCTGCATCCTGAGAACAACGCCCGGGAACCGTTTTTTATTGTATTCTGCATCTTTCAGGCGCGAAGCAAGAGAGGGTAGATCAAGAGAGTCGGTCACTTTTGCGGAAGCAACGATATTCTCTATCTTGAGGGACTCTTCTGGTCTGTGTTCAGACATATATAGAGCATATTTAAAAAGGTATATAAATAATTGGCTTTCTACTCCTCCAGGGTCGAGATGTCTCCCGGGTCCATCCCGAGTTCCTGGGCTTTGAGGACGCGCCTCATAATCTTTCCGCTCCGGGTTTTCGGGAGTGAATCGACGAATTCAATCTCGGAGGGTATGGCAATGGGTCCAAGGGTCATCCGGACATGGTAGACGAGATCATTCTTCAGTTTTTCGCCTGGCACGCGACCGTTCTTGAGGATGACAAAGGCCTTGATGATGTTCCCCTTCAGGGGGTCGGGTTTTCCGATGACAGCGGCCTCTGCCACGGCATCGTGGGAGACCAGTGCGCTCTCGACCTCTGCGGTTCCGATGTTGTGTCCGGCGACGACTATCAGGTCATCAGACCGGCCAAGGACCATGATGTAGCCTTTGTGGTCTTTCACCGCCAGATCGGAGGTTGTGTAGCATCCGGGGATGGTGTACCAGTACTTCCGGTAGCGCTCGTCGTCGTTCCAGACTGTTCGCATCATCGAGGGCCAGGGTTCTTTGATGACGAGGAAACCGCCGGTACCGGGAGGGACCGGATTGCCACTGCGGTCGACAATGTCGGCGACGACGCCGGGGATCGGTTTTCCGGCGAACCCCGGGCGCATGGGTTCGCCGATCATTGTTGTGATCATGTGCATCCCGGTCTCGGTCTGCCACCAGGTATCCACGACCGGGCAACGGGTTTTGCCGATGACGTGGTAGAACCACTCAAACGCTTCGGGGTTGAGCGGTTCGCCGACAGACCCCAGTACGCGGAGCGATGATAGGTTGTAGCGGTTGGGCCACTCTTCACCCACCCGCATGAACATCCTGATGGCGGTCGGGGCGGTGTAGAAGATGGTGACACCATAGTCCTGGATGATGTCCCAGTAGGTGCCGTTGGTCGGGTAGTCCGGCGTCACCTCGGCGATGAGGCAGGTGGCACCGTTCAGGAGAGGGCCGTAGACACAGTAACTGTGGCCTGTGATCCAGCCCGGGTCTGCGGTGCACCAGTAGACGTCGTTATCCTTGATGTCGAAGACGTGTTTCATCGTGTAGTAGGTCCCGACCATGTAGCCGCCGCAGGTGTGGACGATGCCTTTCGGGGAGCCTGTGGTGCCGCTGGTATACAGGATGAATAGGGGGTCTTCGGCGTCCATGGCTTCTGGAGGGCACTCCCGGTCTGATTCTTCCATCAGTTCGTAGAAGTCAACCTCCATCTCGGGGTGGAGTTCTACGGGCTTTTTCTCGTCACGCCTGAGGATGACGATCCGCTCGACGCTCGGGGCGTTGACGACGGCCTCTTCGACGATGTTCTTGAGCGGGATTGCCTTGCCGCGCCGGTAGGTGAAGTCGGCGGTGACGATGACCTTTGCATCTGTGCCGACGATACGCTGGTTGAGTGCGCTGACGCCGAACCCGCCAAAGACAACTGTGTGGATCGCCCCGATGCGGGCGCAGGCGAGCATGGCGATGATCTGCTCGGGCACGACCGGCATGTAGATGCAGACACGGTCGCCTTTGCCGACGCCGAGGCTCTTTAAGCCGTTGGCAAACTGGCTGACGGCCTGGAGGAGCTGGCGGTAGGTGTAGACCTCCTCGTCACCTTCGGTCTCACCACGCCACATGATCGCGACCTTGTTACGACGCTGGTTGTTGACGTGGCGGTCAAGGCAGTTGTAGGTGATGTTGAGTTTGGCGTTGGTGAACCACTTAGCGTAGGGGTAGTTCCATTCTTTCACCCGGTCCCAGGGCTGGAACCACTCGAGTTCACGGGCGATCCTGTCCCAGAATCCATCGGGGTCGGCCAGGAACTCCTGATAGGCACGGTTGTAGTCGCCTAACCAGGACTGTTCTTTGTAACTGGCATCGGGCAGATAATATTTCGCATCTTCAAGTTTGACATCAAATTTCTCAGCCATTCGGTTACCCCGTATTGATCACTATTAATAATGAATATTATATCAATATTCTGGTTAAGTGTTGATTTGCAGCAGGGAAAGGGTTATCGGAGGTGCGCCCGGAATCTGTCGGGGCCGGTGGGGTTGGGGATAACCTATTTCCTGAAAGTTTTCAGGATCGGAGGCCATTAAAGTGAGTTCTGATGCGGGCGAGGGGGGGTGGCCGGGGCCGGGGGGTGTGGCGGGTTTGTGCGCAGGTTCTCCCAACCCGGCGGTGGGGGTCTGTTGGGGTGATCTGGTGGGGTTTTTATCGAGCGCTCCCGGGACCAGCCCACGCGCATGCCTCTACATCGTCAGCCGCGCGGTGAACGCTCCGCTCGTAAGTTACTCCAAACAGGCTCCGATAAAGTTCGGAGAGCGCAGGCCACTTATAGTCCCCGCCACCAACCCGTCGAATCCCGCAGACCGGTGCCGTCGACCCCATCGTGCAGATCCCGGGCAGGTTCGAGAGCGGATCCGGAACCCCGTTGCGCCTGCCCTCCTCAGCAATGACCGCACGGTCAAACCTTGGGTTATGCGCAACAACAGTAGAACTCCGGCTTGCGGCGAGGCATAGCACCTCAAGAGCTTCCAGGACAGATACACCGGCTTGCCGGGCGTATCCTGTGGTAATACCGTGGATCCTGGAGGCAACTGCCTGAACTGTAAAGTCATCCGGGCGAACGATCCGCTCGCCCCTCTCCACAACCTCCCCACTCACCTCACAGACCAGGCAGGCAACCTCAACAAGACGTGGAGGTGGACGACCGAACCTGAACGTCCCGGTCGTTTCCGTATCAACGAATAGATAACATACAGCATTTCCAGGCGATGCCGGCGCCATATGCCTGAAAATGATTTCCGGGAGTGATATAATTTCCTGTTGAATTCTCCCGGGACGGAAAAGCAGCGACTCGTCTCTTGCCTATTCCCAGAACCTTCAATCAGCCATCGCAGGTTCGTGACCTGCAAAAGCAAATAATATCAATCGTACTCACGCCAGGTCTTCCCGCAGGCCGTGCAGCGGAAGAACCGAACCTCGCTCTCATCTGCCGCACGCAGTTGCCGAAGCCACCAGTATGCCGTCGTGCAATCACAATCGGGGCACTTGACGGTTGCGGTCGGAAGGGTTGCGATCTCCTTCTCCGTGTCGACGATGGTGATCTCTTTCTCCAGACGTTTGTCTGTCTTCTTCAACCGGTCAGACGCGTTGATATCACGGATATAGCCGCATTTCTTGCACTTCAGCTGACCAGCGGAGGATATCATCAGACCTTTGCACTGCGGACAGAATATCATCGTATAGTCATGGGGCGGCGACCACAATTAATCTTGGTCATGCTGCATGATCGCAACCCGTAATCCTGAGCAGTTGAGATCGGAAGCGCAAATGATTTTATTGCCGGATAAACAGAAGGTTAAAAGATGAATGGTTACCTGGTGCTGATCTCCTGCATCTGCTTTCTTGTCTTCCTCATCCCCTGGAGATATCGGAACTACTTTGCTATCGCTGGCTGGGTAAGCATCGTTGGATACCTCTTCGCTGAGATCCCCCACTACATCTCACTGAATAACTTCGTGTACCCGGCACTGGCGGTCATCTCGCTGCCACTCCTCTATATCACCATAAAATACCTCCTCCGCGATGACCCCCCGGTGATCCAGGTCTCGATGATCGCCGCCATCGCGTTCCTGATCTACGCTCCTTTCGGCTACATCCCCGCGATCGGGAACTGGTTGATCACCGTGGTCGCCGGACAGACCTCTGCAGTGCTTGCGGCGGTCGGCTATCCTGTGACCTTCCAGGCCTGGAACCTGCTGGAGCGCAACGGTCTCCAGACCGAGATAGTCCTGGCCTGCACCGGGATCCAGAGCATCGCGATCATGCTCGGCGTTGCCTGGGGCGTGGAGTCGACGCTGAAACAGAAGATAAAAGGTTTCCTCCTCGTCGCTCCCACGATCTACATCCTCAACATAATCCGAAACGTCTTTGTGATCACGGCCTACACCGAGCAGTGGTTCCCCTACCTCCCCGAGATCGCCAGCAACGGCGAGTTCGGCTACGAGAGTTTCTTCTGGGCGCACAACGTCATGGCAGAACTCGGCGCTCTTGTTGTGCTTGTGGCCCTGGCCTACGCTCTCTTCACCATAATCCCCGAACTCGCCGCACTTGCCGATGACCTCTATCGTCTCTATCGTGGCGAGGTAGAACAGCTCCTCCGACGGGGCTCCGCAAAAGCCGGCACCTGAAAAACCCCTGTATACCTCTTCCCGCCTGGCGTGGAGTTCTACCATCGTCATCGCTTACTGTATCCGGCGGCCACCATCAACCCGGCTGAAATCCTGGAAGGTGCCTGTCACGGGAAAAACCCTGAAAAGGGGGAGAGCGCATGGCGATGGTGTCACACAGGAGGGTTGAACTGTTCAGGAATACCGCCGATAGAGGTAGACGATCCGCTGGAGTGCGGAGAGGTTTGTGCAGACCGCGATCAGGATCACCGCAACCCAGAGAAAACCGGTCAGACCGCCGAGCACCAGCACCAGGATGGTCTCTGGCCTTCCGAAGAACCCGACCCCCTCCAGGGGGTCCTCGATCTTCCCGGCAATCCGCTCAGAATAGCCGATCTCGGCATAAGTGACCGGCTTGATGAAGGTATTCATCAGCGACCCTGCAAGAGCCAGCCCCACCACGCCGAAATCTGCAACCGCCGGAACGTCAAAGATCTGACTGACGATCGGGATGCCGGAGAACCCCACACCCAGGATGGCCGCCGCGTCAACGTACTTGTCGGCGATCCAGTCAAATACCGCGCCGAACCTGCTCCTGGTATTGTTCTTGCGTGCGACGCTGCCATCCACAAGGTCAAGGATGGCCGAGATCAGGAGGAGCAGGCTCCCTGTCACGAAGTGGTGACCTGCAAAAGCAAGGGCGCACCCAAAGCCGAAGAGCAAGGAGAGCACGGAGACCTGGTTTGGCGTAATACCGAGCCGGATGAAAAACGACGCAATTGGATCCGTGTATTTGACAAATTTCGGCCGCAGGGAGGTTATATTCATCTCATATCCTATGAATCGATGAAGAGTTTAACCTTTGCTCTGTGATGTGATCCCTCAAACACCCCGAAACAGAATAGACCTTCTGAAGGGGAATCACCAGATTCATAACCGCTCCCGCCAGATAAGATCACCGGGAACGAGTCCAATGCCAGAAGACGACAGGCCGCAAGTGCTCATGATGTCAGAGATCACCGTCGACGGGAAACTCACCCTGAAACGCGGGGCATCAAGCAAGATCCTCATGAAGTACATGGCCCCGGAGACGGAGGTCCTCCTGCACCGGACACGGGCGGAGTGCGATGCCATCATGGTCGGGGCAAACACCATCCGGATAGACAACTCCTTCCTGACAGTCAGGCTGGTCGAGGGTAAGAACCCGCTCCGCGTCATCCCGACCAGCAGTGGAGAGATCCCGCCGGGTGCAAACGTCCTGGGTTCAGACGCCCGAACCCTTATCGTCGTCAGCGAGGCCGCGCCGCCGGATAAGATCGCCCGGCTCCGGGATGCCGGTGTCGACGTCCTCGTCGTTGGCACGAGTCAGGTCGACCTCCCGCGACTGATGCGGATCCTGAAGCAGGACTACGGTGTGGACCGGATGATGATCGAGGGCGGGCCGACTCTGAACTGGTCGATGTTACACCACCATCTGGTCGACGAGATACGCCTGATCCACCTTCCGTTTATCGTCGGCGGTGCCGACACCCCCTCGCTCGTTGGCGGCATGCACATCGAGACCGAGGAGGAGATGATCCGTCTATCCTTGAAGAGGCACTACATGTGCGGTAGCAACCTGGTCACCGAGTGGGAAGTCCTCTACAGTTCCTGAGGACAAAACCCTCCCGGCCACCCCGTGACAGTGGTGAAGAACCCTGCGCACCTGGTCTTCATGCTCTGCCCCTATATCATCATATGCGGTTCGGCCTTCATGTACTCCCGACAGACCGTCGTTGCGTAGTGGCCGGGAGGGAGGCTGAACCGTAGCCTGACGTCGGTGGCATAGACCTCTGCCTCCACCCCGGTAGAGAGGCTTATCGCGCGGAGAGCCCCCGAGAAAGCCGTCTCCACAAACCTGGAGGCACGCTCAAAGTCCGCAGCGTCGATACCGCACCTCTGCATCAGGTCATGCAGGGTCTCATCCATCGGCCCGTGCCGCACCACCGGTTCAGAACCCGGGACGAAGATGGCGATTCGGCAGCGTCCACGGCGGATCTGCAGTCTGGCCGCCTGCTGGTTTTGTGCTGTGACAATATCCTCACGGCCATTTTCAAAGATTAGACGATCGCCGACCTCCGGGTCTGTTAGCGAGAGACCGGTATCGATGCGGGCGGAGAGCGCATGGTTGAAGAGGCAGGACTGGAACGCGCTCACAAAGAGCGATAGTAGTTTCGGCGGAAGAACCCGGAGCGCGCCGGCGTAGTCTCCGGGGTTTGCGACCAGGTGGTTTGCCATCGCCCTCTCGTAGGTCAGCCTGACGGGCAGGTCGGAAAGCGCCGCCCGCGCGTCTCCGGTCTCGAGAAATCGCGTTCGCGCCTGCTGCACCTCCTCCGGTTCCATAGGATACGCCCGACCGATGTAGGTGACCACAGCACCCTCGTAATCGGCTCTGAGGATCCTCTCACCCACAAGGTGGGTGACCGGCCGGATGACACCAAACCTCTGCAACCCGTAGTAGTTCGGTATCCCGGCAGAGACCGCCTTCGTGACCGCCTGCACCCGTGCCGGAAGATCCTCATCCTGGCATTCACGGATCATGACCTCAAATCGGTTACCCGCAAGATCCCCCAGAGAGAGCGGGTGTTGCGACCGCCCCACGACCTCAAGCGAGATATCCTGTAGATGCACCCGCTCGACCGCCTCTGGAGAGACGTTGTAGATGGATATAAACTGGGTTGTCACCGCGTTCTTGTCCTTCGTCCCCGCCCATGAGATCCGGCGGTGGCTGACACCAAGACGCTTTGCAATCTCCCTGACCGCACGCTGGAGTTCCCAGTTAGTCTTGGTGAGCCTGCAGATCAGATATGGCCCCTCCCGGTCGGCGACCGGCAGGGGAAGTTCCTCGACGACGAAGTCTGCGGGGGTGGAGCGGAGGCGACCGCCGATCCCTGGAGTATCCGAGGCGTAGTACCTCATCCCGAGATCGCGTTCAAGGGGGTGGGTTGATGGGATCATAGCAGCGGAAGATCTCCGGTGATCCTGTCCAGGTCTTCGGAGCGGGCGGGCCCGAGACCGAGTGCCGTCACCGTGCCCGGCGGGATCTCGGTCATCCCGGCGTCCTGGATGATCGATGCCGGGATCCCCGCCCGCTCGGCAATCGTCTTGAGTTCAAAGAGGGCGCGTTCGGAGGGCACCTTCAGTACCACCTTCTTCTGGCCCTCGTCAAGCCAGGCTTTCTTCGCCGTCTTATCGGCCTTCTCAAAGGCGCTTACGGCGGCGTGGGCTATCTGGGCGCACTTCTTACCGCAGGTCATCTTGATGTCGGTGCGCACAATAAGACACTGCTTCCATTTGAACTCCCGTTCCTCAGGCATTTCGTAATACCTGGGGCATCATCCGTCAAATACGCATCTGTGGAGGTGGGTGTGACGATACCCGCTCTCACCCGCCATAGTTCGACCTTCTCGGCGGTCTGTCAGGGTCATTATCACCGCCCCGGGTTCAGTTACATACCACCCCATACCGGTGGCGGGAGAAGACCGGGTAAGATCGTGTTGTACAGGTGCAGATCCGATCCACACCATTTTCGCTCTGGCCGGAGGTCATACCCGGATTATGAGCAAAATCGTTTTTTACGCCATCGGTCTACGTGACTGCTCCCCTCCTTTCGTCGGGGGCATCCAGGGTTTTTCAGCCCAGAGATTGCAGCCCCAATCTCATAATATTGATCGCCGCGTTCTGGTCGCGGTCCATCATCAGCCCACAATGCGGGCAGGAGTGGACACGATCTGAAAGTTCTTTTGCGACGATCATGCCACATCTGGAACACATCTGCGACGTGTTCCTGGGGTTCACCAGAATCACCCGAGAGCCAGCCTCTTCCGCTTTGCTCTTCGTGACCGTGATGAACTGGTTCCAGGCAACATCCGCGATGCTTTTTGCCAGATGAGGGTTCTTCTGCATGTTTGTGATATTCAGGTCCTCGAACACAATTATACCGAACCGGTCCACTAACTGTCGGGAAGTCTGGTGAGCAAAATCGAGCCGTCTGTTGGCGATCCGTTCATGGACGTGTGCGACGATCTTCCGGGCCTTCTTCCGTTCAGGAGTGCCCCTCTCTGCTTTCGAGAGTCTTCTCTGTGCCTTCGCAAGGGCTTTCTCATCGGTACGGAAGAACCGGGGGTTCTCGATCTTCTCCCCGGTTGATAGGGTTGCGAAGGACTCCAGGCCGAAATAGACCCCGACCGTCGTCTCCTTCTGCGGGAGAGGAGAGGGTTCATACTCGACCGAGAAGCAGGCATACCACTTCCCGGTCGAAGACCGCTGGACCGTGAGGGTCTTGATCCTCCCTTCGATAGGTCGGTGAAGGACGATCCTCACGTCTCCGATCTTCGAAAGGTGAAGGCGGTCTCCATCAAGTTTGAATCCCGACTGGGGGTACGTGAAACTATCGTATCGTCCCTTCCCTTTGAATCGAGGATATCCAGGGTTCTCCCCTGCTTTTACGCGCCTGAAATACGATTTGAAGGCAAGATCCACGCGCATCTGAACGTTCTGGAGAACCTGAGAATGAACCCGATTCAGATCGGGTCGTTCCTTCTTCCACTGTGTAAGGATCTTGTTGGTCTCGTAGAGAGAGATTGAATGCTGCTCCTGCTCCCATGCGGTCTTTCGCAACGCAAGGGTATCGTTATAGACCCACCGACAGATCTCAAGCGTCTGCTCAAGCAGAGTCACCTGGGACTTTGAGGGATAGAGTCGATACCGATATGCCTTAAGCATTATAGTCGTATACACGACGGCGCGTAATAATGTTATCGAGGGACGGCATTCATCCCCCCACTAAAGTGGGGGGCATTCTGCCTGTTTTCTTCGTAAACTCGCCACATCTTTATGGCTGTTTGCCCGGCGATCATCAACCCTGTTAACTGATACCTCCTCCGCCTGTAGGGAATGGCATGTGGCGCTAGCCCACGGAAAGCCGTCCCTGTGCCGGAAACAGGGTTTTTTCAGGAGGGGTTCACCGTGACGCTGGAGGTGCTCTTCCCTGTCAGTGTTGATGGAGAATCGCCATCTCAGGTTGGCACTGACGGAGGGGACGTTCCATCCCCTCCGCGGTGGTCGAAAGTCTTCCATCCTGAACGGGGGTCAGTCCTCCGCGCTGCCGCTGTTCCCGATCAACTCGCCCATCCACCGGGTCTCCTCCCAGCTCTCAAGGAGGAGTTTCACCGCGATGGTCAGCGGTATCGCAAGGAAAACACCGACCGCTCCCAGTATGAAACCCCAGAAAACGACGGAGAAGAGGACGACGACTGGCGAGAGATTGAGTTCGCGTCCGGCCATGCGAGGGAGGATCAGGTTCTCGGCAGCGGAGTCTATGAGAGATATGGCGACTATGACCGCTACCGCTCCGGCCGGCCCGAACTCGATCAGGGCAAGAAGGGTGGGAGGGATCGCCGCGATGACCAGGCCGATGTAAGGGACGTAACTCAGGATGAAGGCTATGAACCCCCAGAGCACGGCGAAGTCGACCCCGAGGATGGCCAGGAATAGCCCGGTCCCGACACCCGTGATCAGGTTCACCTTCGTCCTGACAAGGATGTAGTCTATGAGGAAACTGCCAGACTGTGCAAGGTGCTGGTATAGGGAACTATCAACCCCCAGGTATCGTTCGAGAACGCCTGCAAGACGCGGCGCCTCGATGAGTAGAAAAGCCATCCCGACAAAGACCAGGAAGGCATCGATGGCGAAACTCCCGATCCCGCGGGCGATCCCGGCCACCTGCTGGATCAGGAAAGCCTGGTCGACGTAGTCCCAGATCGTAAAACTGCTGATATCGATACCATAATCAGCCAGGACGGTCACCTGCTCAAGGAGGTTCTCCCTGTATTGCGGCAGAGAACGGATAAAACCGGCAAACGCAACACCGAGAAAGGCTACAGTCGCAGCGAAGAGCCCGATCAGACCGGCGACCACCCCGGCTGCGGCGATGACCGGAGGGGCGCCACGCCGGATCAGCCACTTCATGGCGGGCGCGGTGATCGTGGCGAAGAAGATGGCGACGAGTAGCGGCGCAAGGATTGGGGTGGCTGCACGGATTCCCGCAAGCACTATGACAACCGCCGCCCCGACGATAGCGATACGGGCGGGGGGTGGAAGGTTTCCGGCAGTCTTCACAAGAACGGTATAAGCGCTCCAGGAAGAAAGACCTTTTCAGATGAGCCTCAACCTCAAAACGGCGGGGTGTAGCCTTCCAGAGAGAGGCGACCCCCCCCATCCCACCTCCCGAACCCGCCAGGAGGAGCGTGAGGAAAAATATAGCCTTATAGCGGGTTTTTTCAGATCTGAGACCCAATAATATCCCGGATGAAAACTCAGATCGAAGAGGGCAGGGATGGGATGATCACCCCACAAATGGCAGCGGTTGCATCGACCGAAGGGATCGAGGTGGATGACCTCCGCCGATCTATCGCCGATGGAGAGGCCGTCATTATGACGCGGGGAAAGTTTTCCCTTGGCATCGGTCGAGGTTTGCGGACGAAGGTCAATGTCAACCTGGGAACATCAACCGCCATGGTTCGACCCGAGGATGAGGTCAAAAAAGCCAGGATCGCCGAAATACATGGCGCAGACACCGTCACAGATCTCTCCGCAGGCGGGGACATCTCGGCGATCCGGCGTGCGATCTTTGCCGCCACCACCCTCCCGATAACAACGGTGCCAATCTATCAGACCGCCGCCGAGATCGGTATCGAGAAGATGACAGCGGATGACATCCTCGCCACCATACGACGTCAGGCAGAGGAAGGGGTCTCCTCGTTTGTGATCCACGCTGTCGAGAGGGGGATAATCGATGCCGCCCGGGACGGAAGCCGTGTGATGGGGGTCGTCTCGAAAGGCGGATCGATCACCGCCGCCTACATGCTCAGCCACGATTCTGGAAACCCATTTATCGAACGCTTTGATGAGATCCTTGCCATACTGAGGGAACACGACATTGTCCTCTCCCTCGGCAACACAATGCGGAGCGGGTGCATCCACGACGAGATGGACGAGGCCCAGATTAGGGAGATGCACCTGAACGCACGGCTCGCCGCCTGCGCCAATAAACACGGTGTCCAGGCGATCATCGAAGGGCTCGGCAGCCATGTCAGGGCCGACCGGATACCCCGCTACATCCAGCACTACCTGGAGGCCTCACCGGCGCCCCCTCTTTGTCGCCGGCCCGCTTCCAACCGACATAGCCGTCGGTTACGACCATATCGCCGGTTGCGTGGGCGCAAGCATCGCAAGCGGTGCAGGTGCCGACTACCTCTGTTACCTCACTCCCGCCGAACACCTGGGTCTCCCGACTCCCGAACAGGTGCGGGATGGTCTGATCGCCTTCAGGATTGCCGCTCACATAGGCGACACTATCAAGTACGGCCTGGACGATGCAGATCTCGCCCTCCCCCGTTCCAGATCACGCCTCGACCGGGAGGGGCAGATTGCCCATGCCATCGACCCGGAGACCGCACGGGATCTCATCCCCGGGTCAGGGCCATGCACGATGTGCGGAGATTTCTGTGCGGTTGCCATGATGGAACGGCTCAAAAAGGAAAGAGCAGATAAACGCGACCGGTTCTGAGACCGCCCCGTCACCGGACAGCAGACCACCCTCGCTGCATAGCAAAGCCCGCAGGTGCGAAGAGTTCGGTGGATTCTTCAGTCCATACCTCTCCCACCCCCTCCTCCTTCCCCTGTGCACAGCAGGGGACAGCGCCCCTGCCTGGATTTCAACCGCACCGGGGTGCAAGGTTTAACAGGCGGCAGGTTGATCAGGGGTATTGATGGTGATCGTGATCGGGTCTGGAGCGGGCGGGGCGACGGTCGCCCGTGAACTGGCGCTGAAGGGGGCCGAGGTCACCCTTCTGGAGCGGGGGCCACGGCCATCGGACGGGCACGCGTCGCGATACTATGCGAATGTGGATGCCGGGGTGAAGATCCTCCGCACCCTCTGCCTGGGAGGGACCACCCTGGTATCTACGGGAAATGCCATGCGATGCCTGGAGGAAGAACTGCGTTCCCTTGGCATCGATCTCACACGCGAGTTCGCCGAAGCAGAGAGGGATCTGGGCGTCCGCATCCTCCCCGATTCGCTATATGGGCCGGCCACCCGGCGCTTGATGGAGGCTGCCGCCACGATGGGAACGCCCATGAAAAAGATGCCCAAATTCATCGACCACGGTCGCTGCCGCCTGGACGGCCAGTGCGCCTTCGGGTGCCCGACAAACGCCCGGTGGAGTGCTCTTTGGTTCGTGGAGGAGGCAGAGGAACATGGATGCAGGACCTGCTGTGGTACCCCGGCAGAGGAGATACTGGTATCCAGTGGACAGGTGCGAGGTGTCCGCTCTGGATCCCGGCACATTCTCGACGACGAGGTGGTCCTCGCCGCCGGAGCACTGGAGACTCCCCGCCTGCTGCAGGGAATCGACATCCCCACCGCACCGCTGTTCATCGACACGTTCGTCACAATCGGGGGTTTCTGCCCGGCGGCCGGGCTCCACACGGAGATCCCCATGAACGCGTATCTTCACCACGACGGTACGCTGGTGATGCCCCACTATTCCCGGCAGCTGGTCGATCTGCTCGTCGAACGGGGATGGCCGGCGACCGCGTCTGACGTGCTCTCCATGATGGTCAAGATCCGGGACGATGATGCGGGAGAGGTGGGCGACACCATATCGAAGGCGGTCACCCCCCGGGATGCGGGAACGCTATCTGCGGGTGCGGCGCACGCGGGGGCGATCCTGGTGGAGGCGGGCGCAGATCCACGTTCACTGGTGGCCGCCAGCCTCCGGGGCACCCACCCCGGCGGGACCGCCCGCATCGGTGTAGCGGTGGACACCTATCTCCAAACTCCCGTGGAAGGGCTCTATGTGGCGGACGCCTCCGTCCTCCCCGGAGCCCCCGGCGGCCCACCCATCCTCACGATCGTGGCCCTGGGAAAGTATGTAGCCCGGCGAATCCTGGAATGAGGCAAGCTGGGCCGTACACAGGGACCGTATTGGTTCGATCCACCTTTCCAGAGATCCCGTGGCCGGGAGAAGAGGCAGCATTCACAGACCGGCCGGTGTTGAAAATCATGATGAGAGGAGGCTCCACCCATCACGTTAAACTGAAGAGGAAGTAGAGGAACGCAACGATACAGATGAATATGATGCCGTAACCTCCGCCCCAGATGTTTGTCTGGACCTCCGGGTAATTGTCTCTCAAGAAAGCAAGTTCCTTCTCGTATGCCGCTGACCTTTCCCGACCCCCAAAGATCCGCACAAACGGCAGAGCAAGCTTCCTCCAGGCTATCTGGATGGCAACACCCGGGTTTGCCGAGACATACTGGAAACACGCCACCACGCGTCCTATCCCGCGGCCTATCGCATCCGTGACCTCCACAAGCGGGTGTGAGGAGAACCAGACAACCGCCCGGCCTGCCCTTATGTAGAGGGCGTCTATATCGTTCTCGAACCCGTCCCACGAGCGCCTGAGGGGACGCGCCAGAGCCAGGAGCACCCCTGCGACGGCAAAGATACCCGCAGACTCAAGCAGATATGAGGCTGCAAAGGGGTGAGCGGGTGTCCCGCCGGGAAGGAAGTCTGTCAGGAGGTGTGGGAAGAGCCCTATTGCAACACAGAGGAGAGAGGTTGCCCCCATTGCCAGCAGCATCGGAACCGGTGGGTCCTTCGGGAGGAGCCCTTCCCGCGTACCTTCGGCCGGGCGGAAGAACCCAAGGTAGAGGATCCGGAAGACGTAGATTACGGTTATTACGGCCGCTACCATGAGGATTGGCGCAAGATAGGGCACAGAACCTGCCGCCTCGATTACCATACCCTTGCTGACCGCACCGTTCAGCCCGGGGAGGCCCGCGAGCGCAAGACCGCCGATGATACATGAGAGGGTGGTCAGCGGCATCGTCCGCCAGAGTCCGCCCATCTCCGAAAGCCGGTGAGAGCCAGTTCTGAGGATGACAGCGCCCGCCGCCATGAAAAGAAGCGACTTGAAGAGGATGTCGTTGACCATGTGAGCAAGCCCGGCGTCTACCCCTGCAACCGACCCCACACCGATGCCCGCGACCATGTAACCCACCTGGCTGATGATCGAGTAGCCCAGGAGTCGACGGAGATCGTCCTGCATGAGCGCAAACACAGCACCGTAAAGTGCCATCGCGCCGCCCATGTAGGCGACCGCAACCCCCCATCCACCCACTCCGGCAAGCAGGAAGACCGCGGCTTTCGTCGTGAAGATGGAGAGCGCGACTGATCCGACGACCGATGCTTTCGGGTATGCGTCAGGTAGCCAGGTGTGGATGGGGATGAACGCTGCGTTCATGCCGATCCCGACCAGAATGAAGAGCAGACCGGGGCCATCCGCCACCGGGCCGATGGCAGCACTCCCGGTGGAGACCAGCGTGTAGACGATCCCGGATAAAAGGCACGCCCCACCAAAGATATGGTAGAGGATGTAGCGGTAACCGGCAGCGGAGGAACCAGGCGATCTCGATGACCAGATGATCGCAATCGATGCAAGGGCAAGTGCCTCCCAGAAGACGAAGACGGTAATGAAGTCCCCCGCGTAGACCACTCCCATCGCCGCAGCGATCGAAGCCAGGATTCCGATCGTCTCCACAAGCGGGAGATCCCGGTATACCGCGTAGACCAGGACGATTAGACCGGAGATGGCGAAGATACCGCCAGCCACCTCTCGCATCGGGTCAACCGTAAGGAGAACCGTATCGATCCCCGGCAGAACCCGGATCACGATCTCCGGCACCGAAGGAGAGAGTCCAAGTGCCAGGACAACCCCTACAACCCCCGCAAATAGCGTCCATGCCTTCCTGGCCCTGCCGGCAAAGAAGGGGAGGAAGAGGATCCCGAGAAGGTAGATGAAGGCTGGTGGTAACCCGATCATGGTATCACCGATCCTGTGATCTCTCCAATAGCAATCTCAACGAGGTCCATAAACGGCATCGAGGGGAAGAAGAAGATCAACACCGATGCAACCGTCGTCAGGACGATCGGGACGAGCATCGTGAGAGGCGGTTCACTGACGGAGTCGAGCGAGCGCTCGTCATCCGGCCGGCCAAGCAGCATCGTATGTATGATCGGGAAGAAATAAGCGGCGTTTAAGACCGTGCTCGCGATCAGGACGATGAGCAGAATCGGCACACCACCTTCGACCGCCCCGAGAGCCAGGTATACCTTGCTGATGAGCCCCGAGAGTGGCGGCAGACCGCAGATCCCGATCGCCGCAGCCGAGAACATCACGGCTGTCACCGGCATCTTCCTTCCGATACCCTTCATATCGGAGATCCGCTCTCTCCCTGCGGCGACGATGACTGCTCCCGCAACAAAGAAGAGCGTGATCTTCAGGAAGGCGTGGATGGGGATATGCGCCATCGCCCCGGTCATCCCGGCAATAGAGAGCATCGAGACGCCGAGCAGGATGTATGAGAGCTGGCTTACCGTCGAGTAGGCAAGCCTCCGTTTGAGATTGTCCTCGGTCAGGGCGAAGAGGGACGCGGTTATGATTGTAAACGAGGCTATAACGGCAAGGAGCGTCCCGAGACCGAGCGAGGCCAGGAGATCCATCCCGTAGACCCACCCCGCGATCCTGACAATCCCGAAGACCCCCGCTGTGACGACAGCAACGGCGTGCAGAAACGCGCTCACCGGTGTCGGGGCGACCATCGCCGCAGGAAGCCAGCCGTGTAGAGGCATCCAGGCCGCCTTCACGAACCCTACCATGAAGAGGACGAAGAGGATCTGGAGGGTGAGGGGCGGTGCCGACCCGGCAAGGAACCCGCCCGGGACAAAACCGGTTGTTCCGGTGAGGATATAGGTCAGGATGACCGCTGCAAGGAAGAAGATACCCCCGATTAGGAGGTAGGCCAGATATTTCCTCCCCGCCGCCATCGCCTCCGGAGTCTCGACATGAACAACGAGGGGGTATGTGATGATGGTCAGGATCTCGTAGAAGACAAGAAGCGTCACCAGGTTCGCCGAGAACGCTATCCCGATCGCGGCGGCTATCGCGACGGCAAGGCAGAAGAAGAACCTTGTCTGTGCATGCTCCTTAAGCGAACGCATGTAGCCTATGGAGTAGAAGGAGTTCAGCAGCCAGAGAACGGCGGCGGTGAGGGCAAAGACCATGCCGAAAGCGTCCACCCGCAGCGCCAGATCGCCGCCGGGCAGGAGCGGGATGAGCGAGATCGTGATCCTCTCCCCGGAGAGGATCGAGGGGAGCATGGCAACGACAGAGACTAGCATCGCCACCGCGGCCGCCACCGTGAACCCGTCCCTTATGTTCTCGTGCCGCCCGGAGACCAGGATCATCACCGCCGCCAGGAGCGGGATGACCACGGTTACCGCCGGGAGCAGACCGGTTACGTCCACCATTCTCAGGCACCCCCGAGTAACAGCGAGACGGCAGGAGCGACTATCTTCATCAGAGGATCCACGAAGATGCCAAGGACAAGACAGAGGATGCTCAGAATGACCATCGGGACGAGCATAGAGAGAGGCGCCTCGCGCACCCCCGGTGCCGGGTGGTGATCGCCGCCTTCGTGGTGACTCGAGGCGCTGAAGTAGGCGACCTCGATGAACCGCCAGATGTAGCCGACCGCCAGGAGCGAACCTGCCAGGAGGACGGCCGCATAGACCCAGTGCCCCGCTTCAAGCGCTCCAAGCACCAGGTAATACTTGCTTGCAAACCCGATTGTTGGGGGGACACCGATCATCGACGCCCCGGCGAGGGCGAACGCGGCACAGGTGACCGGCATCGTTGCTGCAACACCTTTGAGGTCGGAAAAACTCGATGTCCCCAGTCGGTATATGATCACCCCCGCGACCATGAAGAGGCAACCTTTCATCACGGCGTGGCCAAGGATATGCAGGAGCCCGCCTTCCAGCGCGATCTGGTTTGCAACGCCCAGCGCAAAGACGATGTAGCCGACCTGGCTGACGCTCGAGTAAGCGAGCATCCGCTTCAGGTCTTCCTGTGCGATGGCCAGCACCGCACCGGCAACTATCGCAACTGCTGCGATGAAGAGGATGAGCTCGGTCACCGGCACGGTCTCGACGAAGTATGCCGTCGTGAAGACCGAGAATATGACCCTGAACATCGCATAGACGCTCACCTTGGCCATCACGGTCGAAATCAGGACCGTCACCGCAGACGGGGCTTCCGTGTAGGCATCAGGGAGCCAGAGATGGAGCGGAAAGAGTGCAACCTTTATGGAGAAACCGATTACCAGCAGGAGAAACGCGGTATGAACCGTTGCAAGCCCATACGACGCGGGGAGCAGGCGGGCAAGGTCTGCCATGTTCAGTGTCCCGGTCGCAACGTAGAGGTTTCCTATGCCCAGCAGGACAAAACCTCCTGCAATCGAACCGAGAACCAGGTAGTTTAAGGCTGCAACATAGGCGCGTGGCTTCCGGGAGGAGGCGATCAGGGTGTAGGCAGCGATCGACGATATCTCCAGGAAGACGTAGAGGTTGAAGATGTCCCCGGTGATCGTCATGCCGACAAGACCGGTCACAAGGAGCTGGAAGAGAACGTAGAACGAGACGATCTTCTCCGGTTTGATCTCCTTTTCGACGCTCCTTCGTGCATAAACCGCCGTTGCCAGGGCCAGCAGGAGGACGATCGGCAGGATGTAGCCGTTGAAGGTATCGATGACAAACTCGATCCCGAGCGGTGGTGCCCATCCCCCGAGATAGTAATGGATCGTCCCTTCCCGCATCACCTCGATGAGAAGTGCGATCCCGCCAGCGAACTGGAAGAGGATCGTTGCGAGTGTGAGCGGGTAGCAGAACCGGCTGTCGTGCCAGCCAAGCAGGAGTATCAGGAGCGCCGCCACGATCGGGACGGTTACCAGGAGGACAGGGAGGTGTTCGATCATCGTCTCTTCACCATCTTTAACAGACCAGCCTCATCGATGACTCCATACTCCTCGTAGATCCGGACTATGAGCGAGAGACCGACCGCAGTCACGCTCACCCCGACGACGATCGCGGTCAGAATCAGGACGTGCGGAAGGGGGTTGACGTAGATGGCTTCCATCCCTTCAGGGAGGTAGATCGGTGCTATACCCCCTTCAACATCGGCAAACGAGATGTAGAAGAGGAATATCGCGGTCTGGAAGATATTGAGCCCGATAAGTTTCTTTACCAGGTTCTGCTTGGCGATCAACGCATACAGCCCGATCATCATCAGGATGATTGCCATCCCATAGTTGTAGTGCGAGAGGAATGCCTCAAGGACCGCTTCCATCACGGGGACTCACCATCTCTATCCATCACATCAGAGATTATCGAGACCATCACCGCCATCACGGTGATCCCTATCCCCATCTCAACCGCGTCGATCAGGTATCCATGGAGATGGGCCACGCCAACTGCCGACTCGATTGCCCCATACTCCAGGTAGTTTCCACCAGCAGCGAGGCAGAGGAACCCGATACCTGCATAGATAGCAATCCCGATAATGGAGTAGACCATGAGCCACTTCTTTCCAAGCCGCTTCTCGACACCAGAGAGCCCGAAAGCGATGAACATCAGGATAAAAGATGCAGCAAAGGCGACACCACCCTGGAACCCTCCACCTGCTCCCACCGCACCATGCACTATGACGTAGAGGGCAAAAACCTGGATAAACGGCACCGAAATCCGTGATATCGTCCGGATTACTACGTTCTCCCTCACAGTCGCCCCCCCCGTCTCAGCAGGAGAGCGACCGATATACCTGCGGTGAAGATCACCACAGTCTCTCCAAGCGTATCGAACCCACGGTAACTCGCAAGTATTGCTGTGACGATGTTCTCGACCCCGACGTCCTGAAGGGCCAGATCTACGTATAGTTTTCCGGTATAGCGAGTGGCTGGGGACTGTGGATCACCAAACGCCGGCATATCTCCGACCGCCCAGAAGAGGATGACGCCTATTAAGAGAACTGCAAGCAGAGCTTTTACGTTCAATCTGAAGAACTCCTTTCAGTTCTTGCTATGGCCGCGATGAATAGGACGGTAGTGACGCCTGCCCCCACCACCGCCTCGGTGAAGGCGACGTCGACGGCGTTCATCTCCGACCAGAGCACCGTCATGATCAGGGAGTAAGCAGCAAGGATGACCGCCGCGTGGAGTAGGTCGCGGACGGTTATCGCCGCTATTGCACAGATGATCATAAAGAGGAGGAGTGCAAAGTCAAGGTCCCAGATCATCGCCGTTCATCCCCGATCTTCCATGGTTCAGTTCCGCAGGTATGTGCGACATTCATGATGGCATGGACGGCCGTCGGCGAGGTGATGAATATGAAAAGCACCAGCAGGAACATCTTAACCGCGATCAGGCTCGTCCCCTCGTAGAGGATGAAACCAAGAAGCATCATCCCCTCCCCCATCGTGTCGCACTTGCCGCTTGCGTGGACACGGGTATAGAAATCAGGAAGCCTGATAAGACCTAAGGCACCGACGACCATGAAGAAGAGGCCGATGACGACGAAGATGCTGGCCAGAGTGTTCATCATACGCATCCCTCTTTGAGGTATCTGGCGACCGCAATCGTCGCAATGAAGTTTATCATCGCATAGACGATCGCGATATCCAGGAAGATCGGCCGCCCGTATATGAGTCCGATGAGTATCAGGAGAATGATTGTCTTTGTTCCGATGGTGTTCACAGCAATCAGGCGGTTCTCAACCCCGGGGCCCCTGCCCACCCGGTAGAGACAGAGGAAGATCGTCAATATGAGTACGACCACGCTGGCGTCGAAGAGATCGATCATTCTTCGCCCTCACCAAAGACATGTGCGAGACTTTTCTGCATATCCTTCTCTCTGAGTAGAGATTCTTCCGCCGCCTCACGGACAAGGGCGTGCACAGTGTATCTCCCGCCGACCACCTCAACGGTCACCGTGCCGGGGGTCAGGGTGAGCGCGTTTGCAAACGCTGTACGCAGGATATCGTTTTTAAATGGCGTATCGACTGTGATGATACCGGGGTCGATCGGCATGCGGGGATGAAGGACGCGGTAGGCAACGTCGAAGTTGGCAATGATAATTGCCAGTATCAACCGTGGAAGATAGCCGATGAACCGGATGAACGTCCCCACAGACCGCAAAACGCTGGTCTCATTAGAGAGGAAGAGAAGGTCGGTTGAGATAAGGGTCACGATGGCACAGCATATGATCCCGGCGCCGATATAGAACGGTTCCAGATATCCTGACAGGATATACCAGAAGAATATCAATACCGCAAACGTGACTATATACTGAGACACCGACGGCCTTTTTTTACCTGAAGACAACGCATACCCTCTCTGCAAATTTAATATCCTTATTAGGAGGGGGCAACGTATAAAAGATGTGCTTTTGATCGACCCATGTAACCCATAAAACTCCTGAATTTCTCATCCGGGGCGCATACACGCGCATTTGGCGATCGGGAAGACTCAGGATCCAGAAAGGACCCTTCACCGACAAACAACAACCCTTAAGAATGACCTTAGAGAGTATTACTCAAATGCTCGATCAGTTCAGGGGCTGTCTCCTTGGGGCCGCCATCGGAGACGCCCTGGGTATGGCGCGGGAGACGGCACCACCTGACTTCCAGAACCTCCATGAGGGCTACCACCGTGCCTGGCGGGGACACCCGAACGCCGGGCTTAAACCCGGACAGTTCACCGACGACACCCAGATGATGCTCCTTGTGGCAGGGATGCTCGCCGACGGCACCTACTCGGAGCAGGGATACGCGGCCGCCCTTGCACGGATGTATATGAACGGCGATCTCAGGTTTCCTGATGCCGCTGTGGACGCCGCCTGCCGTCAAATCCTCCTCTCCAGCGATCCCCCGGTATCGGCAGGAGTCTCATCGAGCACCGCCGGATGCACCGGTATCGCCGTCCCGTTCGGCCTCCTCTACGACGACCCGATCGACGTGACCGAACGGGTGGTCAAGGCCTGCAGCGTCACGCACACCCACCCGGGAGCACACGCTGGAGCGGTCAGCGTCGGGATGCTCGTCCACCACGCCGTTCGTGGCCGCGCCGACGCCATCACCCTTGCCGGGAAACATGCCACGCTTGAGGACGTCACGCTCGGTAACAAGATCCGCGACGCCCTGAATCTTGAGCAGGAAGGGATCAGCCTGGAGGGTGCACTCTCGGTGATAGGGAACGATGTTACAGTCTACCAGACCATACCGCTCGCCTTCTTCCTGATCAGTCGCATAAAAGATCTCACAATACTCCTCACCACTGCCGCACACGTCGGCGGGAACACCGACACCATTGCGTTTATATGCGGGGCCTATGCAGGCGCGGTTTACGGGAGATCCGCCCTCCCGCAGGATCTCCTGAATGGACTTGAGGGGAAGGACGAGATAGATTCCCTGGCCACCCGGCTCTATCAACGCTATACCACAAAGCCTTAAGATTCCATAAAAGAGACTCCATCTTATGGATATTGCGATTATCGGCGCATCCGGCTACACCGGTGGCGAGTTGATGCGACTGCTGCTGAACCACCCATCAGCGGAGGTCGTCGTTGCGACGTCCCGGCGACTGGACGGCACACCCGTCGCATCGGTCCACCCCCACCTCCGTGGTCTGACCGACCTTGTCTTCCGAAACACAGAAGTCGGCGATATCGACGCTGACTTCGCCTTCCTGGCCGTACCCCACACCGCGGCGATGCTGATTGCCGGGACACTGGGAGAACGTGGGATAAAGACCGTCGACCTCTCGGCCGACTACCGCCTCCCGAAGGATGTGTACGAAAAGGTCTACGGCGTGACCCACCAGGCCTACTTTGAGGCCCCATACGGCCTGACCGAGCTCCACCGGGACGAGATAAGGGGCGCCTCTTTCGTCGCAAACCCGGGTTGTTTCCCGACAGGTGCAACGCTTGCGGCAGCGCCGCTTGCAAGGTTTGCCCATACCATCATCTACGACTCAAAGACGGGAGTCTCCGGCGCAGGGAACACCCCGTCTGAGACCACCCACTACCCCAACGTCGGCGACAACTTCAGCGCCTACAAATGGACGACTCACCGCCACCTTGCCGAGATGAGGCAGGAGGTCGCCCGACTCGGTTCAGGCGCGAGGTGTTACTTCACGCCCCACCTCCTACCTGTGAACAGGGGCATCCTTACAACCGCCCACATCCTCCTCTCCGAACCCATGGAGCAGAAGGAGGTCGAGTCGCTTTACCGGAATTACTATGCAGACGAGTTCTTCGTCCGCTACCAGAAACCGACCCTTGCGGCCGTCCGGGGGACGAACTTCTGCGACGTTGCGGTGGAGAGCGAAGGAGAGAGGGTTGTTGCTGTCTCGACGATCGACAACCTGGTCAAGGGGGCAAGCGGTCAGGCGATCCAGAACATGAACCTTATGTGCGGGTTTGCGGAGGACGCAGGTCTGCGGTTCGCCGGGATGCTACCCTGAGGTGATGCCGAATGTTGAAGGTAAAAGATATAATGACCCCGAACCCTGTGACCGTCCGGGTAGACTCACCTCTTCGTGAGGCGGCAGCTTTGCTCCGTAAGTACCATATCGGTGGGCTTCCTGTGATGGACGGCGACCGGGTGGCGGGGATCATCACCGAGACAGATATCCTCTCACTACTGGACGTCGGTGACCTCTCCGATGACCTCTGGCTTCCATCGCCGCTCGAGGTGATCGAGATCCCGGTCAGAGAGTTCATTAACTGGGAGAGGACAAAGAGGGCACTCACCGATATAAGCAACATGGAGGTACGGCGGGTGATGAGCAGCCCGGTTATCGCGATCGACGAGGAGGCCGATATCTCCGAGGCGGCGTCCCTGATGCTCCACGAGGGGATCGCACGCCTCCCGGTGCTCCGTGACGGGAAACTGGTCGGCATCGTCACCCGGGCGGACATAGTCAACGGTCTTGGGGCGTCCTCCGGCGAGGAGGAGGAAGAGTCGTGAAGAGCATCTGCGCGGTAGAGGGTGTCTTTGCCGCGGGACTGAAGGACGGAAAGTTCGGGCTTGCTCTTATCCGGGCGGGCGGAACCGCAGCCGGTGTATTCACGTCTAACCTTGTTAGAGCGGCCCCGGTCGAGTTGATGATGGAGCGGTTGCAAAGGGGTGCGCTCGAGGCGATCGTTGTCAACAGCGGGTGCGCTAACGCCTACACCGGTGAGCGGGGCTACCGTGATGCGGTGGAGATGTCCGCCATCGCGGCCTCCTCACTCGGTCTTGAACCGGAGGCAGTCGGTGTCGCGAGCACCGGGGTGATCGGGCGATACCTGGATCTCCCCCTGATCCGAATGCAGTGCGGACGGGCATCGCCGCTACTTGCCCGGAGTGCCGAAGCCGAGGAGGCGGCGGCACGGGCAATCATGACCACCGACACCTTCCCAAAGCATGCCCTTTTAAAGACAGAGTCGTTTACCGTCGGGGGTATCGCCAAGGGTAGCGGGATGATCGCACCGAACATGGGGACGATGCTTGCGTTCATCTACACCGACGCGGAGGTAGAGGCGCCGGTGCTCCGGGAGATCCTGCGGCAGGCGGCCCGCCGGTCGTTTAACCGTGTGGTGGTCGACGGAGATACAAGCACAAACGACGCCGCGTTCTGCACCGCAACGGGCGCCGCAGGTAAAGTGAACCGCGACGACCTGGCGAAGGGCATAGAGGCGGTATGTCGCGACCTTGCCATCCAGATCGCACGCGACGGTGAGGGGGCAACGAAACTCCTGATGGTCACGGTCCGCGGCGCCCCCGACGAAGAGGGGGCAGCGGCCGTTGCAAGGACGATCGTCGCCTCCCCGCTCGTCAAGACCGCCGTCTACGGCGAGGACCCGAACTGGGGCAGGGTTGTCGCGGCGGCGGGCAGGGCGGGCGTGGAGTTTGACCCCTACGCCGTCTCGCTCCGGGTCGGGGACGTGACCCTTGTACGTCGTGGTGAGATCGTCGCCGAACCTGCAGCGGCAAAAGCAGCGATGCACGGCGATACCGTCACTTTCGACCTTGACCTCGCCGTGGGTGACGGCCAGGCGACAGTCTGGGGATGCGACCTCACCGAGAGATACGTGGAGATCAACGGGAAGTATACGACATGAAGCGAGAAGACGTGCTGATGGAGGCTCTCCCCTACATCCAGAAGTTCTACGGTAAGACTATCGTGATCAAACTTGGCGGCCATGCAATGGTCGATCAGAAGATCCTGGAGACCGTGATCAGGGACTCCGTCCTCCTCCACTACGTGGGGATGAAGGTTGTCCTTGTCCACGGTGGGGGGCCAGAGATCACCGCCAAGATGAAAGCAATGGGCAAAGAACCGAAGTTCGTCGGCGGTCTGCGGATCACCGACCCCGAGACGCTTGAGATTGCCCAGATGGTGCTGGTGGGAAAGATCAACGACGGGATCGTCTCCCTCATAGCAAACTGCGGCACCCGTGCGGTCGGGATCTCAGGAAACGACGGCAACCTTCTCATCGCCAGGAAGATGGAACCTCAGAGGGTGCAGATCGGGGAGACCTTCGAGGAGGTCGACCTTGGACATGTCGGCGAGATCGAGGAGGTCGACCCCGAGGTGCTCCACTGTCTCCTCGCCCAGAACTACATCCCGGTGGTGGCACCGATCGCCATCGACCGTCATGGCAGGAGCCTGAACATCAACGCCGACACCGCGGCAGCAGAGATCGCGATTGCACTCCAGGCTTACAAACTGGTCAACCTGACCGACGTCGATGGGGTTATGGACGCCGACCGGAAGCAGGTCTACCACCGTCTATCGCTCCCCGAGGCGGAGGGTATGATCGAGAGCGGGGCCATCGCCGGCGGGATGATCCCGAAACTCGAGGGTTGCATGAAAGCGGTCCGGAACGGTGTCACGAGCGCCCACGTCGTCAACGGTAACAGGGAGCACAACCTGCTCCTCGAACTCTTCACCGACGAGGGCGTCGGAACGATGATCACCGCCTGACCTTTTTCTCAGGGCAGGTTGCCATCGCCGCTGCACTCCCGCTGCCGCTCCTCGCTCATCTCGACCAGGATCTCAAAGATCCTGCGGACGGCGACCGGGTCTATCCGGCTCTCGACGGCGTAGGTGAAGACCCGGTCGAGGACCGCCCTCCGCTGCGCCTCGTCACGGAGTGGTAGACCCATCTCACGCTTGATCCTGGCAACCTCCGCCGCAAGGTTCTGCCGCTCCGCAATCAGATCGATGATCTTCTCATCGATCACGCGGATCTCGTTCCTGACCGCATCAAGGGACATACAAACAATGATTGAACGCGGGGGCTGGATAAACCTGACGACTCTTTTGCATCGGCGAGGCGAAGGATATTATCGTGCCGTGACAAACCAGGTACCGGATGCTGGAACGAATACCACCACGCGAGCGAAGAGATCTCCTGATAGCGTGGCTTGCCATATCGATAGCCTTCACCCTGATCTACATCCGGGGTGGTGTAAACATCGCGGAACTGGTCTTCTTCTTCGTGATGTCGCTTCTCACTGTGGGGGTTGCCTTCGTCCTCCACGAACTGGCGCACAAGTTCTCAGCCATGCGCTATGGCTACTGGGCAGAGTTTCAGAAGGATAACCAGATGCTCCTCGTCGCCGTGCTGATGGCGGCGCTTGTGGGGATCGTCTTTGCGGCGCCGGGGGCAACCTACATCTACGGGAACGCAACCCGGACGGAGAACGGCCGGATATCGGCAGCAGGACCGGTCACAAACCTCCTCCTATGCATACCATTTGCGGCTCTCTGGGTCCTCGGCGGCGGGCTCCTGGCCGTCGTAGGGCTGGTAGGACTCAGGGTCAACGCGATGATCGCAACCTTCAACATGCTTCCAATAAGCGTCCTTGACGGGCGCAAGGTACTGGCCTGGAAACCGGCGGTCTTTGCCGTGCTCATGGTCGCTTCACTCGGGATCCTGATCTGGTCGCTCCTCTGAGTGACAATCCCGCAGATCTCAGGTTTTTGGCGCGCTTAACTCACTCTCTTCCCCCATCTTAAGGAGGAGTTCAACCACGCGCTGTCCTTTCTCCCGCGCCTCCATAAGAGCGGTTGGATGCCCCTCGATCCCACCGTAACGGTCGAGATCGTTTGCGATGATATTATCCCAGTAATCGAACCCGGTGGTGTTGAAGAACGCGGTGATCGCGGGAAACGCCGCGTCGAAGACGTTCTCCCAGCCAAGCCCCGCGGTCGAGACGAAGATCCCTTTACGACGCCGGATCCGATCATCCGGGTAGTAGAGGTTCTTCAGGATAAATTTGCGGGCCCAGAGGAACTGGGTGCGGTCGATCAACCCCTTCGTCTCCGCCGTGATCCCCATCGAGTAGATCGGGGATGCAAGAACAAGGACATCTGCATCGGCGATCTTATCAAATAGCGGTGTGAGGTTGTCCCTGATCACGCATACCCCTGTTTTGTGGCAGGCGTTGCACCCCCGGCACGAGGTGTAGTCAAGCGACCTGAGAATGACCTTCTCGATGCTGCCCCCTGCCTTTGCCGCACCATCGAGCACGGCGTCGAGCAGGGTCTCGGTGTTTCCGTGCCGCCGCGGACTGCCGGAGATCCCGAGGACCTTTATGGGGTCTCTCATGCAGCAAGAACCTCCCGGAGGCGTGCCGCGACCTCGCGTGCCAGTCGGCCGGCGTCGTCCCTCGCCGTGGGGTGGCGCTCGATTGCGCCCTTCTCATCGACACCGTTTATCATCAGATATCTGACATCCCTGTTAGGTATATCGACAACGTGGAAGAAGCACTTCACCGACGGGATGGCCGCATCAAATACGTTCTCCCAGTTCTGCCCGGCGGTCGCGAGGAAGACACCCACCCGTTTTCCTTTCCGTTCAGGCGGGACGACCGGGAGGTGGAGGACGTACTTCCTTGAGCGGAAGACCTGGGCACGGTCGACCAGGATCTTCGCCTGCGCTGCAAGCCCCATACAGTAGATGGGTGACGCAAGGATGATGCAGTCAGCCGCTATTATCCGGTCATGGGCGTAGTCCATGTAGTCCCGCTGAACGCAGCGGTTGAGTCTCTCGCAGGCGTTGCACCCGCGGCACGGCCTGATATCGACCTCAGGGATAATGATCTTCTCGATACTACAACCTTCCGCCTCCATCCCCGCAAGCACCCAGTCGAGCAGCGTCTCTGAGTTACCATGGCGGCGGGGCGAGGCCGAAAAAGCAAGGACATCAGGGGTCATTACAGGAGGAGTATGTCCGGCCGGAGGTAAAAACGTGAGGGGGACCTCCTCACGCCGGAACCCTCTTCCTGCGAGAGCGTGAGACCACCTGCGGGTGTGAGCGGCCACGGGAAGAACCGTCGCGGAAAACCCCGGATGCGGCAGAGAATACAACGAGGCTGAGTGGAGGAGGGAACCCGCAAATAGATCGTGCGACTGCCCCCCAAACTGAAGCCGGGGGCATTCTACCTGTTCTCTTCGTAAAAAACTACATGATGCCCTTTGGGCCACAAGCATACCCCATTAAAATAGTTGGGTGGCCATTTTTCCTGGGGTAGTGAAGGCTGATCGCTTTTTGGGACCTGAACCCGTGAAAAAAACTAACCAAGCCATCGTTTCGGAAGCATACCTGCATCAGCGAATGCGTATACGAAAACGCTCCTGAAGCATTTTGGAGCTACCCCCCTCGTGAGGTATTATGAAGGAACCAACCACTGTGTGTGGAATCGATGTCCATAAGGTGTTTCTCCAGGTCTGCATTCTCTCGCGATCTGGAGAAACCTCTCAACATCGCTTCCACAACACTCCCAATGGGATTCTTGCACTAAAAGACCTTGTGCTTGCTGAAGGGTGTGAGATCGTTGCCATGGAATCGACCGGGATCTACTGGTATCGACTCTTCCTGGAACTCGAGTCAGATATTCGAACGATTGTTGCCAACGCGCGTCAGATCAAGAGTATCCCAGGACGCAAGACAGACATGAACGATGCTCGATGGATTGCCGAACTTGCTCTCCACGGGTTGATCCGGCCCTCCCGGATCTTTCCCCGGCGCGATCGTGAGTTCCGGGATCTGACCCGCAACCGGGAGACGTTGGTCAGAACCCGAACAACCATCAAGAACCGGATTCATAAGATCCTGGATAGCGCGGGTATCCGCCTGAACCTGGTGCTCAAAGATCTTTTCGGGAAATCTGGTCGTCATCTCCTCATGGGCCTTGCCGAGCAGAAGGACCTGGAGACCACCCTCGCGACTATCCCCTCGCCCCTGATCCTCCGCCGTGCCGATCAACTCCGGGAGATCCTCCAGGGTAGCCCACTCTCCCCCATCCAGGTGCAGCTCCTTACGACCCAGTTGCATCTGCTTGATGAGATCGCCCATCTGGATGAGCTGATCCTTGCCTCGCTCGAGGATCCCCAGTTGGAGGCAGTCGCGATCTGCACCTCGGTGCCGGGGATCAGCATCACCGCAGCAACAACAATTCTCGCAGAACTGGGTGATGTCCGTGATTTCTCCACCGCGAGTCGTTTGGTTTCCTGGGCTGGGTTGGCACCGTCGGTCTATCAATCTGCCGATACCCTGGTGTGCGGCAAGATCACGAAACAGGGGTCAAAAAGTCTCCGCTGGATCCTGGTGCAGGCAGCCCAGGCGGCCAGCCGGACAACAAATACCGTCTTCTCCTCCTTCTTCCGGCGGATCGCCTACCGCCGAGGGAGGAATAAGGCAATTGTTGCTCTCGCCCGGAAGATCCTCAGTATCCTGTGGCATCTCCTGGTGAACCGGGAACACTACGTCGAACCGGGACTCAAGAGGATGCGGAAACTCCCGGTGCGCATGACCCTGCCGAAGATTTCGATTGATGATGCCGTCGAAACCCTGTTGAGTGCGGGGTACCGAATTTACTCGCCTGAGAACCAAAAGTCAACCGGTAAGGGGGTGAGAGCGGAGAGGGCCACCCGCCCCCTTTGACATTTTCATACGAAAAGGTGGGGTTACTTCTGGAACTGTGGCATGAACCTGCGGATCTCCGCACCCACCTGCTCGATCAGGTGCTCTTCGTCTGCTTTTGTCAGAGCGTTGAAGACAGGTCGGTTCACCAGGTTCTCAAGCATCCACTCCCGCGCGAACTCGCCGCTCTGGATCTCTTCCAGGATCTCCTCCATCGCGGCGTAGGTCTCTGGCCCGATTACACGGGGACCGCGGGTCAGGTCACCGTACTGGGCGGTGTTGCTGATCGAGTCGCGCATCTTTGTGAACCCGCCCTCGTAGATCAGGTCGACGATGAGTTTCATCTCGTGCAGAACCTCGAGGTAGGCCATCTCGGGGGCGTAGCCAGCGTTGACCAGCGTCTCAAACCCCGCCTTTATGAGTGAGGTCACACCACCGCAGAGTACCGCCTGCTCGCCAAAGAGGTCTGTCTCGGTCTCCTCGGCGAACGTCGTCTCGAGCACAACCGCGCGTGTAGCGCCAATCCCACGGGCATAGGCAAGTGCGATGGCATGCGCGTTCCCGGTCGCGTCCTGCTGAACGGCGATGAGAGCAGGCACACCCTTTCCTTCCTCATACATCCGGCGGACCATGTGGCCGGGGCCTTTCGGGGCGACCATGACAACGTCGACAGTTGGCGGCGGGACGATCTGGCCGTAATGAATGTTGAAACCGTGCGAGAACATCAGACAGGTGTTCTCTTTGAGGTTGGGGCTGATCTCGGCGCGGTATATGGCTGCCTGGTTCTCGTCGGGGAGAAGGATCTGGATGATATCGGCGCGCCTCGTTGCTTCAGCGACAGGGTAGATCTCAAATCCGTCCTCAGATGCTTTCTGCCAGCTTTTCCCTGGCCGCAGGCCGATGATGACCCGGCATCCGGAGTCACGCAGGTTCAGCGCCTGTCCCCGACCCTGGGAGCCATATCCAATGACGGCGATTGTCCTGCCATCCAGTATGCGTGGGTCCGCATCGGACTCATAGTATTTTTGCACCATAGACTCTCACCTCCCTCTTGGAGAGCAAACCAGATAAATATTCTATAGTGCGACCTCTCTGGTGCACTGAGGGTTATTTTATGGTTGTCGAGGAGAAACTTTATCCTTCATAATAGGCGATTGAGGATTTATAATGGAACTGCCAGATGTCCAGTCCAGTCTGCCTGAGGTCAGGATCGGCCTGACCAGGGTGGGCGTGAAGAACGTCACGAAACTTGTTGAAGTTGGTCGGCCAGGTAAGCGGCCGGTCATCTTCATCTCTAACTTCGACGTCTTCGTTGACCTGCCAGGGAGCCTCAAGGGTGCCAACCTCTCGCGGAACTTTGAGGTGATCGACGACGTGCTGCAGCAGGCCATCGACGGGGAGGTAAAGGGTATTGAGGAAGTCTGCAGCGCGGTGGCCAGGAAACTGCTTGATAAGCATGAGTACGCGGAACGGACGGAGGTCAGGATGCGGAGTCAGTTCATGGTAAGGCGTGAGACTCCGGTCAGCGAGACTGGTTGTCACGAGGTCGTGAACGTCCACGCGCGAGCGATAGCTCAGAGGAATGATGGAAACCCGATCATCAGAAAGAGCATCGGTGCTGAGGTGATCGGGATGACTGCCTGCCCCTGTGCTCAGAATATCATGAAGGATCATGCCCTTCACGTCCTCGAGCAACTTGGTGTTGAGGAAGATAAGATTGCCAGGTTCTTTGAAGAGGTTCCAATGGCCACCCACAACCAGCGTGGGCGGGGTTTCCTCTGCATCGAGATCGACGATGATCAGCAGATCAGCCTCGAGAAGATCATCAAGATCCTGAAGGACTCCATGAGCGCACGTATCTACGAGCTCCTCAAACGGGGTGACGAGAGTTACGTGGTGATGGAAGCTCACAAGAACCCGAGGTTTGTCGAGGACTGTGTCCGTGAGATGGCCCGCAAGGTGGTTACGCAGTTCGGGGATCTACCGGGTGACTCCGTGGTTACCATCAAACAGACGAATGAGGAGAGCATCCATCAGCACGACGCCTACGCGGAGCGGAAGGCAACGATAGCTGAACTGATCTCCGAGCTGGAAATTGGTGCACTATAAACACCACATACAAACTATATTTTCATACTAAATCGTTTTGTATCCGCATCTGTTGTTACTAATTCCCAATTTAATAACACTCATGGACATCCTAAAGCGAAAGATATAAACTCTGTTTCCTTCATAATCCTTGTTGACGTACTCGTGTACGTTTTCAGTACAGAATCGTGTGGTAACATCAGTATAGTGTTCAGAACACCACATTATCGGAATGAGGCGATATATTTGTCGAAAGTTGTAGAGATTTCCCCAACTACGAGGCATGAAGGCCACTCAAAGCTCGTCCTGAAGGTCAATGACGACGGAATAATCGAGCGTGGAGACTGGCTCAGCATCACCCCGGTGAGGGGAGTTGAGAAACTCGCCATAGGAAAGACGATGGATCAGGTTCCAAAGATTGCGTCGCGTGTCTGCGGTATCTGTCCCATCGCCCACACCCTGGCGGGTATCGAGGCGATGGAAGCCTCCATCGGGTGCGAGATCCCCGAGGACGCGAAACTCCTGCGCTACATCCTGCAGTGTGCCAACAGGATGCACAGCATCGCCATTCACAACATACTGTCCCTCCCGGACATGTACATCCCCGGAACAGACACGAAGATCAACCCGTTCACAAAGGAAGAACCGGTCAGGAGCGTTGCTCTCCGGATCCAGCGGCTTCGTGAGATCGGCCAGACCATCGGTGAGATCGTCGGTGGAGAGGCAATCCACCCGAGCAACCCCCGCGTCGGCGGTATGTATAAGAACATCACCCCGCGGGCGAAGGCGAAGATCTATGATCTTGCGAAGGAGGGCCGCGTGCTGGCTCAGGAACAGATGGAGTTCATGATCGCGGTCTTCCGGAACTACCAGAAGCGTGACTGGGCTGAAGTCGGTGGCGTAGAGGTCCCGATCCCGAAAGACCTTGGCTACCACAACCAGGGCTACATGGCCACTGCGCCGGTCTACGGCAGTTCAAGCCTCGACGAGAACCCGACCTGGTTCCCCGAGCGGTTCACTGAGGTCCGCCCCTGGGACTGGTACATGGGTGAGGTTGAGATAACGGAGGCCGATCCGAACTATCCGATCGGCGGCACCACACCGGTAGGAAAGAAAGCCTGGCCACAGATGGAGGCCTGCACCGGTGTCCCGCTCTACGATGGTCAGCCGGTTGAGGTTGGACCACGGGCACGCATGGCGATCTTCAAGAACTACGATGAGAAGGGTACCATCGGACAGCAGATCGCGCGCCAGATGGAGTTCCCTGAGACCGCCTATGGCATCATCGAGGCACTCGATGCTCTCGACACCTCCGGAGCGGTGCTCGCTGACGAGATCCCGCAGGGCGATGGATCTCTTGGCTGGGCCGCAAACGAGGCTCCCCGTGGTACTGATGTCCACCTTGCTCGCGTCAAGGACGGCAGAGTTCAGTACTTCTCGATGCTCGTCCCGACCACCTGGAACTTCCCGACCTGCAGCCGTGCGCTTGAGGGTGCACCCTGGCGGCTTGCGGAAGTCATCATGCGAGGATACGACCCCTGCGTCTCCTGCGCGACGCACATGATCGTGATCGACGAAGACAAGAGGTTAGTGGCCCAGAAACTCATTCAGTGAGCGTACACGCATGTTATTCCGTGAGATCGTGATTGCAGGATGTGGCAACCCACTCTTTGGAGATGACGGGTTTGGCCCTGCTGTAGTCGAGGAACTCAAGAAACTACAACTGCCCGATAACGTCAAGGTTATCGATGCCGGTCTCGGCGCCCCTCACTTCCTCTTTACACTGGTGGAGGATTCGGAATTGCCGGTGAAGAAGTTGATCATCATCGATATCGCCGATTTCGGCGGTAACCCTGGTGATGTGACGAAACTCCGGCCCGAAGACCTGCCGCCGGGCGCCTACCGTGATGCCCATTCGTGGGATCTCTCAGAACCGCTGCAGCGGTTGAAGGATGTCATCGATATCACGATCATCGGATGTCAGCCAAAGCGTGTCGCGAGCCATGAGTTTGAACTGGGGCTCACTGAGGAGGTTGAAGGGGCCATTCCCAAAACAGTACGGATCGTACTGGAAGAGATTGGGGTAGAATATGGGGCTACTATCAACCATCAAGGAACGCATCTTTGGGCGTCGCCGGGAGAAGCCGGAGGAGAAGCCGGGAAAAACCCCGGAGAGCAAACCTGAGGCGAAGCCCTCGGTGAAGCCCTCTGATGTGATTGTGGAAGAAAAGGTGGAAGTTGTACAAAAGGAGGAAAAGCCTGTGGCAGAAAAGATTACGATAGGTGAATTACACCTGAGCGGATGTACGGGATGCCTCGTGACGATTGCAGACAAC
>NZ_JASEFJ010000011.1 GCF_030019085.1 Methanoculleus sp. | reverse complement strand
TACTTGTAGGCTTGGAGCATATAATGATTATTTGTTCTTATAACAATATATAGTTCCCTGTAATTGTATGATGAAGGGGCTCTGCTTTCATCCCCACCCTGAAGGGTGGGGTCTTCCCGCTCCGCCCCCTTCACCCCCGTAAGATAAAGATACCTTATCACCACCCCGTGGGGGTAGGGCTGACGGGGAGGGGACGGGACGCCCCTTCCCCTGTCTCGACGTATCACCAGCCATCAGCTCCACACACTGACCCCCACCCCAACACCGTCCCGGAAAACCCCCCTATCCCCCGCCTCACCCCCCGAATACTTTCAGGCCGCATGCACAATTGGTATCTATCTGAAGAACGGAAGTTATCATAGCGATGAAGGCCATAAAGGGTATAACCGTCGTCGGGATCGATCCGGGGCTGGAGCGGGTCGGATACGGTGTCCTGGTGAGGGGGGATCCGGGTGACACCACCTCCCCCCCATCTCTCACCGCCGTCACCTACGGCTGCATCGAGACCGCGAGCGGCCAGAGAAGACCCGAACGCATCCGCGAGATCTATGACGCCGTCTCGAGCGTCCTCGACGAACACCGGCCGGACTGGATCGCCATCGAACAGGTCTTCTTCACCCGGAACATAACATCCGCGATTGCCGTCAGCGAAGCCCGGGGTGTCATCCTCCTCGCCGCCGAGCAGCGCGGGATCCCCATCGCCGAGTACACCCCCAACCAGATCAAGCAGGCGGTCACCGGGTCGGGTCGTGCCGGAAAACACCAGGTCCAGGAGATGATGCGCCGACTCCTCCGTCTGGACGAGATCCCCCGGCCGGACGACGCCGCCGACGCCCTCGCGATCGCCCTCTGCCACATGAACATACAGCGATCCCCATGATAGCACACCTTGCAGGAGAACTGGTAGCCACCGGGGAGACCTGGGTGGTGATCGACGTCAACGGCGTCGGATACCGGGTCACCGTCACCCGGCTGACGCTCGAAGCGCTCCGCAAGACCGAAGGCCCCGTCCGCGTCCACACCCGGATGATCGTCCGGGACGACGATATCCTGCTATACGGGTTCCTCCACCCCGACGAACTCGAACTCTTCGGGATCCTTATAACCGTCTCCGGGATCGGCCCCCAGACCGCGATGAACATCCTCTCCCAGATCAGACTCGACGAGTTCGCGGTCGCGATCATAAACGAGGACGAAAAAGCGCTCACCCGGATCTCCGGTGTCGGCCAGAAGAGCGCAAAACGGCTGATCCTGGAACTGAAAGAGAAGATGAAGACACATCACGTCGGCCGGCCGTCGGAGGCCTCCGACGCCGTGAGCGCCCTCATATCCCTCGGGTTCTCGCCGAGGGAGGCGCAGGACGCCGTCGACGCCGTCCTGCCGGGACTGCCCCACCCCGACGTCCAGAGCCTGATCCGCGCCTCGCTTGCCAGGCTGCGGCAGGAGTGATTGCCCCATGACCGAGAGAGTCACATCATCCGGCCTCCTCCGCAGCGAGGAGGAAGACCCCAGGATCCGGCCGACAAGGTTCGAGGAGTTCATCGGCCAGTCCGGGGTGAAGGAGACGCTTGCGATAGCCATAGCGGCCGCAAAACAGCGCGGCGAAGCCCTCGACCACATCCTCTTCTCAGGGCCGCCGGGCCTCGGAAAGACCACCCTTGCCCATATCGTCGCAAGGGAGATGGGCGTCTCCATCCGGAGCACAAGCGGCCCCGTGCTCGAGAAGCCCGGCGACCTTGCCGCCCAGCTGACCGCTCTCAACCGGGGCGACATCCTCTTCATAGACGAGATCCACAGACTAAACCCCGTGGTCGAGGAGATCCTGTACCCAGCGATGGAGGACTGCTCGATAGACGTCATGATCGGCGAAGGCCCCGGGGCCCGCGCCGTCCAGCTGCCGCTCGAGGAGTTCACCCTCATCGGCGCCACCACAAAGGTCGGGCTGCTCGGATCCCCGCTCCGCGACCGGTTCGGGTTCATATTCCGGCTCAACCTCTACGACGTCGAAGACCTTGTCCGGATCGTCCGGCGGAGCGCCGCGATCATGAAGACGCCCATAACAGATGAAGGGGCTATCGAGATAGCAAGACGGAGCCGCGGAACCCCCAGGATCGCCAACCGGCTCCTCCGGCGGGTGCGCGACTACGCGATCGTCCGGGGGGACGGAAGGATAGATGCCGCCACCGCGGAGTCCGCGCTCACGATGCTCGGGATAGACCCCCTCGGACTCGACGAACTTGACCGCCGGATCCTCCGGGTCATCGGGGAGGACTTCAGCGGCGGCCCCGTGGGTGTTCGAACGATCGCGATCTCGATCGGAGAGGAGGTGCGAACGGTCGAAGAGGTCTACGAGCCATACCTGATCCAGATCGGGTTCATAAAAAGGACGCCCCAGGGCCGCGAGATAACAGAGGCCGCACTGAGACACATAAACGGTGACTGAATGGAGAGGAAGTGGCTCATCCTTGCCACGGTGATGCTCGGGAGCATCATGGGCCCCATCGATGCAAGCGTCGTGAACGTCGTGCTCCCGACGATCGCGGAGGTCTTCGAGACCGGGATGCCCACGGCGCAGTGGGTCCCGATGATCTATCTTTTGATGATCAGCAGCCTGCTTCTCACATACGGCCGCCTCGGGGACATGCACGGCTACCGCATCCTCTACCTCTCCGGCCTGGCCGGGTTTGTCGTCTCCTCGGCGCTCTGCGGGTTCTCGACGAGCATCGGGATGCTGATCGCCGCCCGCGCCGTCCAGGGGGTCACCGCCGGTATGATGATGGCGGTCGCCTCGGCGATCATCGTCGACGCCTTCCAGCCATCCGAACGCGGAAGAGCCCTCGGGATCAACGCGACCAGCATAGCGATCGGGCTTGCGATCGGCCCCACGCTGGGCGGGTTCATCGCGGCATACCTGGGCTGGCGGTTCATCTTCTTCATAAACATCCCCGTCGGGATTGCAGCGCTCCTCATCGCCTCCAGGATCCTGCCCCGCCCTGAACCCCGGCCGGGACAGAGCCTCGACCCCGTGGGCGCGGGAAGCGCGTTCATCGCTCTCTTCTCGTTCCTCTTCATCGTCAACCGCTGGCAGACGATGACCCGGTCCTGGAGGCTCGGGCTCGTTGCCGTGATGCTTGCGGCGCTCGCCGTCTTCGTCAGGACGGAACTCAGCGTGCCGCAACCGATGCTCGACCTCAAGATCTTCTCCATCCGGACGTTCACGTTTGCTAACTTAAGCGCGATGCTGAACTTCATGTCGCAGTACATCCTGGTCTTTCTCACCCCGTTCTACCTCCAGCAGGTGATGGGGTATACCCCGGACAGGATCGGTATGGTGATGGTCGCCTTCCCGCTGGTCGTGCTCCTGGTCGCGCCGTTCAGCGGCGCCCTCTCGGACAGGATCGGGACGCGGGCGCCAAGCGCCCTCGGCGCGGGACTCTGCGCCGTCGCGCTCCTTTTCATGGCGCGGATCGGCCTGATGCAGGGCCCCGGGCTGATCGGCTGCCTGGCGCTCTTCGGGCTTGGAACCGGGCTCTTCCAGTCGCCAAACAACAGTGCGGTCATGGGGAGCACCCCGAAGAAGTATCTCGGCGTGGGTTCGGCCATACTCGCGACCGTCCGAAACGTCGGGATGGTGCTTGGCATCGCCGTCGCTGGCGCGGTGGTGGCCTGGAGGATGCCGGTCTACGCCGGTCTCGGGGAGGGTGCGTTTCTGTTTGCGCTCCACGACGCCTACCTCGTCGGCGCCATCCTGACCGGGATCGCGGCCGTCACATCGCTCGTCCGTTACCGCTCGGAGATCGCGGGCTCTCCGCCCTCATCACCGTGAGCGAGACACCCTCATCAAGGCCGAACCGGGCCGCGTCCTCCCGGCAGAACTCCTGGAGGTCGAGCATATGCGAAAAGCCCGTCCTCCCGCTCCGATCGTTTGAGACCACGTCGAGCGGCGGTTCAAGCAGCGGCCGCGGCAGGAAGACGATACACTTCGCCCGGCTCCGGGTGAGCGAGACGTTCAGCCGGTTCCTGCTGTATATGAACTCCGCCTCGGCAAGAGCAGTCTCGACGTCGCTCACCCCGTAACTGACGATCACGGCGTCCGCCTCCTGGCCCTGCATCCTGTCGACGGTGTCCACAAAGACCGACCGGTCGCCGGGGATGAGTGCGGCAAGCCTCTCTTTGATCGCACCTATCTGGGCGTGGTGCGGGCTGACGATGAAGAGCCCCCGGTGCCAGAACTCCGGCGTCACGTAGGGTCTCCCTGTCTCGGGGTCGATCAGGCGTTCGCGAAGCCTCGCCGCAACCCTCGCGACCAGGTCGGCCTCGACCCGGTTCTCGATCGTCGTCCTGACACCCTCGAGAACGCAGAGGACGAGCGGGTAGTCGGGGTCGATGACACGATCGAGCCAGGGCTCTTCCTCTTCCCCCGGAACGAGGTAGATCCGGCGCCGGGCAACCTCCTCCGTTGCCGGGGCGTAGCCCCTGCCGTAGAGCGTCTCCGCCGGGAAGAGGGACAGTGTCCGGTTCATCCGCCAGTTCTCCAGGAGCTGGCAGGTGTAGACCGGATCCTCCGGGTCGTCGCGGTGCCGGAGGTAGGCAAAGATCGAGTCCTCCAGCCCCGGCAACCCGTCCTCAGGCGCCGGGTAGCGCCCCTGGATCACCGGCGGGAGCTGGAGGTCGTCGCCGGCAAGAACAAGTCGTCCCGCCGCTGAGAGCATCGGGAAGACCATCGCAAGGTCGGCCGGGCGCATCTGCGAGGCCTCGTCTACGACGAGGAGGTCGAGTGCGGGAAGGAGCCTCTCGAGCCTCTCAAACGCGTGCACCGTCCCGCCGATCAGGAACCCGGGGTAGCCGGCAAGGTCGCCGGCACGGTCATGCCCGAGAACCGCGAGGCTCCGATCCGCCCCGGGTGTCCGGACCTCCCGGAGTTTGTAGACCGGGAAGGATGCGGTCATCCCCTGGACCTTCAGGAGCAGGTTCTCGACGGCGGCGTGGGTGAACCCCGCCACCCCGACCCGGAGACGCTGCGCCCGCATGAGCGAGACGATGGCCGTCGCCAGGAAATGGGTCTTCCCGGTCCCGGGCGGCCCCCAGACCAGGGTCAGCCGGTTCTCCGTCATGTGCCGGAACGCCCTCTCCTGGCTCCTCGTAAACCCGGTATCATCGACCGGCGCCGGGAGCGCCGGGAGGGGCGCGGCAAACCCGCGGGGGTCGCGGAGGAGCCGGATGAACCCGTTCTCCGGGTCGCCGTCCAGGGAGAGCAGCCTCTCGATCATCCTGGGGGCGTTGAAGTCGGTGAACCGGGGGTGGAGCACCCCGCGCTCTATCGGCGGGCGGTTCGGGGGATACCGGACCTCCAGCACAACCCCCTTCACCAGTCCGGCGGCATAATCGACGATGGTGTCGTGGACGCGGGCAAACGCGACCCCGGCCCCGCCGGGGCTTGCGCTGCTCCGGTAGCGCAGATCGTCAAACGCCACCTCCTCGCCCTCGGGAACGAGGAGGTAACTGAACGAGCGCGAGCGTTCAAAGACCGCAAGGTCGAGGGGGCGGAGGAGTCGCCAGAAGTTCCCCTCCGCTCTCTCGACCGGTATGCTGATCCCCTCCCGGAGACGCACCTCCCGCGGCCTGCTGCGGAGGTCCTGGACCCGGCGTGCGCCCATGAACGACTCGTACTCCGTTATGAAGAGAAGCCGGGATATCTCAGGGGTCGCGGCCTCGAAGGGGCGGGGGAACCGGAACCTCTCCGGCCAGCGTTGCAGACGATCGCTCACACGTTCGCGCAGCCCTTCAAGCACGCTGCCGGCGGCGAGCAGCCGGCGGGATACCTCATGGCGGATCCAGTCGAGAGCCTCCGGCCGGTTGCCGTGCCAGGCAAGCAGTATGGCGTCGGCCTTCATGGCGTTGTTGTGCTCGTTCCAGAAGAGGGGGCCGGGCGAGAGGCGGTAGTGGAACCGGGACGAGGGGATCGCATCAAGCACTTCGGGGAGACGGAGCGAGAAGGGGACGGGGAGGGCGAGCAGCCGCCGGATCTCGCGGGTGAGGACGACGAGAGGATAGGAGACGGTGGTCTCCGGGTGACTGGAAGCGGCCGCGATCCCGGCGTCCTGGTAGTAGAACCGGAGCCTGAGCGCCTCTTCTGAGATGTCCGGGTCATCCATGGCGTCGTCGAGGAGCCGGGTGAAGAGAGCCTCTTCGTAGGTGTCGTAGACGTAGGTCTGGAGGGATCTCTGATCCTTCCAGTCGCGGCCGCGGTTGTAGGTCTCCACGGCCTCAAGGTCAGCAAGGAGTCCGCGGATGAACTCCCGGCGGACGCGTGTGGTATCGGCGGGGTCGGCAGCGATATGGATCTCCTCGCGGGCGGGGGTGCCGTAGACCTCTCTTCCCCCGATCCGCCGGAACCCGAGGGCGTATATCAGCCCGGAGACCGGGTCGCTCTGGAGCGTCAGGATGATGGCGATATCCTCGTGGACGGGGAGGGCGTGCGATCTCGCGGGGAGCGGGACGACCTCGCCCGAAAGGAGCGCCCGGACGACCGCCTGGAGGTGTTCGCGCTCTCCGGCAAGCGAACCGCAACCGTCCAGGTAAGGTTCGGCTTTCGGATCGTTGAGGAACTCTGCAAGGTCGGGCAGCGTCTCGATCGGCGGCACGGCCTCCCGGAGGTAGCGGCGTGCGGCGGTGGAGAGACCCGGGATCAGGGAGACGGACGCGGTTCTCCCGGCCCCGGCACGGCAGTACGGGTAGAACTCGCAGGACTCGCAGCGGGACGTGAGGTGCCAGGCGAGGTCGGGTGCCTGGCGGCTGAGGATCTCCGGGAGACGGTGGCGGAGGAACTCCTCGACAACCCGGATGTTGAGGTGGAGGTCGAAGGGTTCGGGGGCGGTCTGGCCGTGGAGCCAGATGGCCGCGTGATCGAGGTCGACCCTGAGATCGAGTCCGAGGAGGGCGAGGGCGTGATCCAGGATCAGTGCGTAGAGCGTCGCCTGGATCCGGTGGCTGATACTGAGTTCCTCGCTTGCCTTGATATCGATGACCTGCAGCCGGCCGCGGTCGTCCATGAGGATCAGGTCGGGACGGCAGGGGGCGAACCGGTGCACCTCCGGGTCAAGCCCGTAGCCGCGCAGGAAGTGGACGGAGACCGGGATGGTCGTCTGGTATATCGCCTCCCCGCTGGTAAGGTTTGGGAGGAGGTTGAAGGTCTCCTCGATGGAGAAGGAGCGGTCGGTGATGGGGCCGGCGCCGTCGGGGACGAGCACCCGCCCAGCGACCCTCTGGCAGACGACCTCTTCCTCCCAGCGGATCCCGGCCTCGAGGAGCGCCCGGGTCACGGGGCCGGTCTCGACCGCCGCCGGCGGGATACCGGCGGCATCCCGTTCCTGTTCCGGGGTTGCGTGGTATCGGAGGTAGCGTTCGCAGTCATGGTAGAAGAACCGGCCGATGAGCGATGGGCTGAGGTTGTAGTGCGGCATGGATCTCTCTTCCCGGGAAAAAAAAGGGGAATCTCTCTCAACGGTTTCTCCGGGAGCAGGAAAAAGTCTCCGCCGGGGGTTTTCCGGGGCCGGTGGGAAAGGATCCAGGCGTGCCGCCGGGAACATCTTTCTATGGACGAAGCGGCAAACCACATCACACGACCGCTGACGCGGGAGGCAGGGGTTGTCCTCTGGCACCGTATCGATGGAGAATCGCCATCCCGGGGAGTGGCTGAGGGGGTGGTGATCCGGGCGCCGGAGACGGCGTCGGTGTGCAGGAGTAAACGGTATCCGGAGCATAAAGACTCGGGGGGTATCGTGGTTGGGCGAGGCGCCAGCGGGGTGGAACGCTCGAAACCTCAAGTTTATCGCACACGCTAAATAAACAGGATCCGCCACCCGACGGCATTCATCCCCCTCCCGCCGAGGACATTCTGCCTGTTTTCTTCGTAAAAAATCACCTCCGCCGGCACGGGCGCAATGACACCCTCGCGAAGACAGAGGTGTGGCCGGCCATCTGGCCGGCCTCTCCTTTCGGTCTGTCTGGAATTTTTCAGCCGATTTTACTTGAAGATATCGAAGATCTGGTCGCTTCCAGTTGAGGCAAGCCGCTCACGCTCGGCATGCTCTTCAACAAGCGCAAGCACCGGGAGTTCCATGTTCACGCCAGGGGTATGACCGAACATCTTCTCCATCTCCACCTGCAGGGAATGCATGTAGAGCGAGTTCGCGATCTCCATCGGGCAGTCCTCCTCGCACTGGCCGCAGTTGACACACGAGTCCGCCACATGGGCGTAGCGGATCAGGTGGAACATAAACGGCACGGGGAGCACTCCTGGCGGAACGAGGTAAGTCTTCTTCGTACTGCACTCAACGCAGTAGCAGATCGGACAGTGCTCGATGCAGGCGTAGCACTTGGTGCACCGGGAGGAGTCTTCCATGATCTTCTGGAGACGCTCCTTGCCCTCGCCCAGACTCTCGAAGTAGCGGTTCCGCCACTTGTCGCCGAGTTTCAGCATCGAGTTCTCGACCTTGCCGCGGATCTCGACACCCTTCGGGTTTGCAGGCTCCGTAGCAATGGCCCCGGCTTTCACCGCCCTGCTGAGGAGGTCAGCGCCCCTATCGGAGCAGACCTCAACGAAGGTCGCCTTCCCTGCCTTATCGCCAATGACACCCCAGTTACCGCAGGCAAGGTCCGCCTGACGCGGGACTTTCATCTTGCAGCGACGGCAGTTCGGACGGCGGCCGTATCCCTCGTCCTCGAGCTCGTCCATCGAGATGCCCTTGTGCTGGCCGTCTTTCGTCTGGATGATGAACTGACCCTTGTCGATCTCCTCCTTGACGACATCGTCCGGGTCAACCCCGAACTTCTCGCGGATCATCTTCCGGGCGGTCACAGGGCTGACAGAACCACCGCAGTTCACACCGATCATCAGAACGTTGTCCAGGTTTACCTGGTTACGCTTTGCAAGCTCGTAGAGCCCCATCGCATCGCAACCCTTAACCGTGATCCCGATGCGCATATTCTCGGCGCCGTCAAGATACTTCTTGAGCAGTTTCGAGAGCAGGAGCGTCCCGCAGTGGAGCGAGCCGGCCGTCTCAGCCATATCCGCGGGGTCGGTGACGAGCGTAGGAATCGCATCGTAGATGTCCACACCTTTCTTCACCGCCAGCACGGCATCGACGATACCGTTCTCCAGGGCAAACTTGAGCAGCCCGGTCACCGCACCGCCGCACTCAGCGACGCCGGCAATATCGGGGCTCGTTGTCCAGGCGTATAGCATATCTCCCTTTGCTGCCATCTCACTGCACCTCCGTTATCTTCTCGACGGCAACCGCACTGTGCTTCAACTCCGGCATCTTGGACATCGGATCGAGCGCGGTGTTCGTCAGCCGGTTCACAGACCCTTCACCGCTGAAGTGCATCGTCATCATCAGCACACCGGGCCCAACCTCGTCGGTCACCCTGGCCACAGCCACCGCATCTCCGCGCCTGCTGCGGAGCCGGATCTTCTCCCCGTTCTTGATATTCAACCGCGCTGCATCTTCCGTGTTGATCTGCACGTAGGCTTCGGGCACCTCGTGGTGGAGGATCTTCGCCCGTCCGGTCTGAGTCCGGGTGTGGTAGTGGAAGAGCAGGCGTCCGGTCATCAGGGTGAACGGATACTCAGCGTCAGCAACCTCCGCAGGTGGCCGATACTCGATACCGAAGAAATGCCCGAGGCCGTCTGCCGACGAGAACTTCTCGCGGTGCAGGATCGGTGTCCCCGGGTGCTCCAGAGTCGGGCAGGGCCAGTGTAGTGACTCGGGCTTCTCCATCCTCTCGTAGGAGATACCGGCCATCGACGGGGTGACCCGCCGCACGTCATTCCAGATGTCCTCCGGCGAGTTGAAGTCGAATCCCTTGAGACCAAGTCTGTGGGCGAGGTCAACAAAGATCTCCCAGTCGGGCCTTGCCTCACCCGGCGGTTCCACGGCCTTGCGGACACGGTTGACACGCCGCTCACCGCTGGTGAATGTCCCGTCCTTCTCGGCAAAGGAGACGCCTGGCAGGATCACGTCGGCGTACTTCGCCGTTTCGGTCATGAAGATGTCCTGCACGACAAGGAAATCGAGTTTCTCAAGCGAGCTCATCACAAGGTTCGAGTCGGGGTAGGAGACGACGGGGTTGAGCGCAAATATGTACATCGCCCTGATCGGGTCGCCGCACTGCTTGATCTGCTCGACCAGGGTCGCACCGTATTCGCCTGGAAGACCGGTGACGCCCCAGAGTTCCTCCATCCGCTTGCGGGTAGCGTCGTCCTCGCATTTCTGGTAGCCGGAGTAGACGTTCGGGTAAGCACCCATGTCACAGGCGCCCTGGACGTTGTTCTGGCCACGAAGCGGGTTGACACCGGTTCCAGGCCTGCCGACGTTGCCGGTAAGCATCGCGAGGTTCCCGAGCGACCTGACGTTGTCAGTCCCGGTTGTAAGTTCCGTGATACCCAGACAGTAGATGATCACGGCGTTCCTGGCGCTGGCATATATCCGCGCGATCTCCTTGACCCTCTCAGTTGGAACACCGGTGATCGACTCGACATCCGCGTACTTCTCAACGGTCTTCTGCAGTTCCTCAAATCCGGTCGTCCTCTTCTCGATGAACTCCTTATCATGGAGATTCTGCTGGATGATCCAGTACATGATCGAGTTTATCAGGGCGATGTTTGTCGATGGGTTATAGCGGACGTAGTGGTCGGCCAGGCGCGCCGTGGGCGTGTAGCGCGGGTCGCAGACGATGATCGTCTTCCCTGCCTTCTTGGCCTGAACAATCCGGCGTCCAGCGAGCGGGTGTGCTTCAATGGTGTTCGCCCCGATCATGAAGATGACATCCGCGTTCAGGACGTCCTCGAAGGGGTTCGTCGCGGCACCGGAGCCGAAAGAGAGCGAGAGCCCGGCGACGGACGGCCCGTGGCAGATGCGCGCGCAGTTGTCGACGTTGTTCGTCTTGAAGGCCACCCTGGCGAGTTTCTGCATGATGTAGCATTCCTCGTTAGGCGTGCGGCACGAGACCTGGAAACCGAGGGATTTCGGCCCGTACTTCTCGTATGTCTCTTTGAACTTCGAGGCCACGAGGTCGAGCGCCTCATCCCAGGTCGCTTCGACAAATTCACCGTTCTTCTTGATAAGCGGTTTTGTAAGCCTGTCAGGGCTCTGGACGAACTCCCAGCAGGTCATTCCCTTGGGACAGAGTTTCCCCTCGTTGATCGGGGTTCTCTTGTATGGTTCGACCCCAACGAGTTTGCCATCGCTCACCACAAGGTTCAGCCCGCACCCTACACCACAGTAGGGGCAGGTTGTGTGAACGTAGCGCAATTTTTCACTGGTATCTGTCATTCACATTCTCCCGGTTGTTACATTCAACATGGGTTGCAAAGCATGCCAGGAATGCCAGGCATGCCCACAGTAGGTTTACTCTACTCAGTAGTATATAAGTTTAAACATATTGTTTTAACATATGGATCTACCTTACAACATATATTTGATTTTTTAATGCCCGGATCCCATCAAATCCGACATTCGCAACAGGATCCGGAATTGGGTCACAAAATGGCATCTGATTGATACGACGCGATGGCCTCTCTGAGAGAGTAAACTTTACCTGATTTACCAATCCAAAATATTTACAACAGGTTATGATCAAACACTCTCACGTGCAACCGAGACTGAATCATACATGGGAAGATATCGAGGCGCGTCTCAGATCAAGGGGTACATCTCCGGAGTTGATAGAGGACTTCAGGCGATGCATAGAGTTTCACACATACCCGGCCCCGGGTCTCCTGGTCGGGGTCTACATGGTGGACTACGCCCTGGAACTCCTGAACCCGCCTGATGGTGAGAAGATCTATGCTGTCTGCGAGACTACAAAGTGTCTGCCGGACGCCCTGCAGGTGATCGCCCACTGTACAACCGGCAACCACCGCCTCCGCGTGATCCCTATCGGGAAATTTGCCATCACCATGAACGGCCCGGCCAACGCTCCCTACGTTAACGGTGTCCGGGTCTTCCTTGACGGCGAAAAGATTCAGCGGTATCCGACGTTTGCCCTCTGGTACACAAAGGACCCGCTCTTTGACCCCAGGACACGGGGCACCGCGCTGATCGACGAGATCATCGATGCAGGACGCGACCTCCTCTCGCACGAACACGTGCGCGTGAAGGTTCCTCAGAAATTGCCCTGGAAATCCGCCGTCTGCTCCATCTGCGGCGAGATAGTTCCAGACAACATGCTTGTCAACGGCGTCTGCAGCGACTGCCGATCACAATCCTACTACGAGAAGACCATCAGTTGAGATTTAGCATCGCCCAGCGATGCAGCACCTGAATCCGTCGGCACAGAAGGCACCACATGGAACTCTCACCCATCGGGCTCGTACATTCAAGCATCCGATCCAGGAGCGATATGCCCATCCAGGGCGTCAGTGCGGAGGTTGAGATCTTTCAAGGCTACGCGGCCGGGCTCGATGGTATCGAGGAGAACTCGCACCTGATCCTGGTCTGCTGGCTCCACCAGGCAGACCGGAACGTCCTGAAGGCGGTCGCGCGAAAGATCTCAAACGACCTCCCGGAGAAAGGCGTCTTCTCTCTCCGCTCTCCGGCACGGCCGAATCCTCTATCGATCTCGGTTGTTCAACTGCTCGGCGTGCGCGAAGGTCGATACCTTCTGCTTGAGCATCTCGACCTGATCGATGGAACACCGGTGATCGACATCAAACCTTACCAGCCGGGGTGGGACTGCGTCTTCTCCGCAACCGGGCACGACCGTACGGAGAAGATCCAGAAGATGAAGCCCGCCGACTACCGCGCCAGCCTCATCCGCGAGGCCGCGAACTATCATGGAGAGGTCTGCACGGGGGTGGCTACCGGGGTGCGGATCGCGGAGGCGGCAACACGCATCCTGGACTGCGACCTGCGGCGTCCTGATCTCGTGGTTACGCCGGGCGCCGACCCCTGCACCACGGATGCGCTTATCGGCATCACCGGCGCGACACCGGGAAACCGGCGGTTCAGGTATCCTGGAGGAGACTCTTTTGTTCTTTCATGTTCGGGAAAAGAGGTCGTATTCCGTCTCCTGGACCTGCCGGACGACGTCGACGAGATCTTTGCTGCGAGGGAGGAGACACTGTTTGAGTGCAGGGTTTGCACCCGGCCGATAGAGGACGGGCCTTTCCTGGATCCAGGGATATGACACAGAGATACCTTAACCTTACGTCGCTATCAAGGGCGCTTGAGATCATGCGTCAGAGGTTCCCACCCTCGGGCCATGCGGAGAGCATGCCTTTACAACTCGCCGTCGGCAGGGTGACCGCCGAGCCACTCTACGCAGAGTATTCCGTCCCGATAGCGGATATTGCAAAGTTCGATGGTTACGCCGTGAAGAGCCACGAGACGCTCGGAGCGCTGGATCAGCGACCCCTGCCACTTCTCACGTATCTCGGGATCAACACCGGCGATGTGATCCCGCCGGCGTTTGACGCCGTGATCATGGTTGAGGATACATGGGAAGAGGGCGGTCGTGTCTGGATCCGGAAGTCTGCCGCGCCGGGGCAGAACATCCGCCGTACCGGCGAGGATATCCAGGCTGGAGAACTCGTGCTCCCGAAAGGCCACCAGATCCGGCCTTCTGATATCGGTGCGCTCGCAACCTACGGGATAACCAGTTTAAGGGTGCGGGCGGTCAGGGTAGGAATCATCCCGACGGGTAGCGACCTCGTCCCGCCAGGCACGCTGCCCCGACCGGGGCAGACGGTTGAGACAAACACCCTGATGGCGGAGGCGTATCTGAGGGGTATGGGCGCTACCTGCCACCGCTACGGGGTCGTGCCGGACGACCCTGACCGGATCCTGGAAACGGTCGCCGAAGCGGTCGCCGAGAACGATCTCGTCCTCGTCTCAGCAGGGACTTCGACCGGCAGTCGCGACCACTCCCGCGACGCCGTCGCCAGACTCGGCGAGATCGTCTTCCACGGGATCGCAATGAGGCCCGGAAAATCGGTGCTGCTTGCAGATCTCGATGGGAAACCGGTCTTCGGGATGCCAGGATACCCTGTTTCAGCGCAGACGGTACTCCGGGAGGTTGTCGCAAACCTGCTTCTGTGGTGGGGGCTCGCGCCGCCCCTCATCGAGGAGATGGACGCCAGGCTGGCCAGAAGGCTGACGTCCGATCTCGGGTTCGATGAGTTCGTCCCGGTATCGGTCGGGCAGGTAAACGGCACCTGCTGGGCAACGCCCCATCCACGCGGCGGCGGTATCCAGATGTCGGTTGTCCGGGCAAACGGGTATATCCACATCCCCGCCGGGCGCGAAGGGAGAGAGGCGGGAGAGGGGGTGCGTGTAAGTCTCACCGCCCCCTCGGCCACGGTCGCGCGGACAGTTGTTTGCGTAGGGAAGCGTGACCCGGTCATCGCTGAACTGGGAAACCGGCTCCAGGATTCTGGCTACCTGCTCCATTGCTGCAACGCCTCGACGATCGGAGCGGTACTTGCTCTGCGTGCGAATACATGCCACGTGGCATCGGTCGTTCTCCCGGACATGGAATCTGCCTGGAACGATCTGGTGCTCCGTTACCTGCCTGGCGTGAACCTCCTGCGGCTGCCGGTTGGCATGGCGGAACTCGGGATCGCCTCAACAGGTGAACCGGATCCTGAGACGCTTGCGTTGCTGAGGGTTTCCAACCGCCCGAAGAGCCAGGCGGCACGGGCCCTCCTTGATGCCTGGCTTGAGAGGGAGGGGATTGGTCACCCACCGCAGGACCCAGACCTGGCAGCTGGTGCGGAGATGCGGGTCTGCTCCGTCGGCGAAGCGCGGGAGGCAGGACTGCTCAGTTTTACCCCGATCGGTTACGAGTCCTTTAACCTGGTGATAAGGCAGGAGGTTGCTGCAGAGGGGGGTGTTGCGGCCCTCATCCGTACAGCGAGGTCACGGGAATTCCGCGCGTCCCTCCTGGCCACAGGACGGGAACTGGCCGGAGGCTCGGGCGATGAACCGCTCAATCCCGGGGACGCTGCACCTGCTCGAAACTAATATCGTTTTTTGACATGACCCTCCTTCATGCGAGTCAGTGAACAGACACGCGACCAGGTCATGACGGTGATCCAGCGCCTGGTGGAGGCTCTCGGCAGGAAAGACGTCGGCGGGATTCTGGCGCTCACTGACGTCGATTTCCGTGGTTTCTGGAGCGATGCCGGCGATAAGGTGGTCGGGAAGGAGGCACTCCAGCGCTACCTTGAACAGGACTCTGCGCCACCGGACCTGATCAGGCTTGAGATCTCCAGCATCCATATAAGCGCCGAGGGAACGGTGGCCTGGGTAATGGCAGATGTGAGATTCAATATGGTTGGAGGTGGGGCCCGGGAAGGGTTGCTGACCGCAGTCCTCCGGGGAACAGGTCACACCTGGCTGTTTGCCCAGGTGCACTGTTCATAACCGACGAGACGTGGCGGGGCCGTCACGACTCCTGCTCGACCTGCGCCTGCTCAAAGAAGAGCAGGTCAGTGCCGTCAGCGTCTGTGAGGATCAGACGTCCACCCTCCAGTCTCCAGGAAGAGACGTCTTCAAGGAGGGCGAGATAAAGCGCCTCCTGGTCCATGACGCCTTCTGGCTCCTCACAGTAGATGAGGGTGCTGAAGAGCGATGAAACCGAGAGGTTTGCACCGTCAAGTGTGTAGCCGCCACCGTATCGGTTGCACCCGGCAGAACCGGTGAGATTCCCACCGGAGGTGAAGGTGGCCGTGACTGTGGTGCCGGCTATCACAGAAGAGATCGCCTCTTTCTCGGGGCTTATGTAACCCTGGAGGACCCACTCCGTTCCAACAGGTGAGAGTTCAGGTGACGACGTGGCCTGCTCAAAGAAGAGCAGGTCGGTGCCGTCAGCGTCTGTGAGGATCAGGCGGTCCCCCTCCAGTCGCACTGAAGCGACCTCTGTGAGCAGGGCAAGATACCGGTTCTCCTGCTCCATGATGCCCGGCGGTTCGCTGCAGTACATCTTTGTGCTGCCCGGTGGCTCGATGCTGAGGTTTGCACCGTCGAGGTGGTAGATGGTCCCGTAGGAGTTGCACCCGGCAGAACCGGTGAGGCTGCCATCGTCACTGAAACTGGCAGTAACCTCGGTCCCGGCCAGGGCAGGAACGAGCGTGCCATTACCGGCAATGTATGAGTCGAGAGTCCAGGAAGTCCCGGCCAGGGAGGGTCCTGGCTCACGGACCGGTGATCCGGGTTCCGTGCAGGCGGCGGTGACGACGCACGCCACCGCGATCACGAGCAGCGACGCCGCTACAATGAGGGTATTCCTGCTCCTTTTTAGGTCTGGTGCCATACATCATCATGTTGGTCGGAGTTAGTGATAAACAGATTGTAAACTACGAAAAAAATCGAACCTATACGGGTTCAGTTCTCCAAACCGGGCTATCCTGGCGGTTATCCGGATCCAGGGCAAAGACCACCCCCGTGCATGGGTGAATACCGGGGTTATGTCATCATGGAACGTGACGATATTCGTGCACTGACCCTGAAGCGATCATTCACGATCGTCCGGTGTCCGGGGGTGGTTTGTGCGGATCGCTGAACTCGAACGACGCACTCAGACACGAACGGTCAATACAGCAGTCGTCCCCATTCCGCCGATGGCTCCAAACGACCGGAGAAAGAAGCGCAAAAAGAGACCTGGAGACGCCATAGGGGGTCAGAAGAGGCAGGTTCATGGCACTGCCCCCACTGTGATCGGATACGAAGGGTCGCTCCCGGAGGAGGGTCCGGGATTGACGATTTTTGCGCATGTGAAACGTTCAGCGGAGAAGTTCGCGACCGCCAGGAGGGTATTTGATGGAGAAACCCTTATGCAGGGTGTACATCTTACAGGTATACCAGACCTGCTACCAGAGATATTTCAATGTCGACATTCACCGGAGAAAAAGGGATTGAGGATGGGGCACCTGATCCATCGTCAGGCGCTGCTGGCACAGACGGCTACAGGAGACTGAACCGCCGGTGCATGATCTCGATCTACATCAAATACGGCATAGGGTATGCGATCCTCCTTGCGATCTGCACCTTTCTTACGAGCCTCACGCAGAACCTTCCTGGCCCCTATTACGATATCGCCCGACTGTCCCTTGTAGGGGTTCCGGCGATCGTCCTGATATACATGGTGGTGGCCCCGCCTGTCTTCTACGCGCGGTACCGCTACAGGATCACCGACGACCGGATCGAGATGCGTCGCGGAGTCCTCGTGATAAGCCACACACTGGTACCGATCGAGAGAGTGCACCAGGTGGAGATCACCAGGGGCCCGATCAACAACCTGCTCGGTCTTGCGGATGTTACCATCACCACCGCAGGAGGCGAGGCCACCATCAATTACCTGGAACTTGAAGAGGCGGAGAGAGTGGCCGAACTGCTCAACAAACTGATCGGGGAGATGCTCCGGGAGAGGCTACATACGCCAACACCATCGGTGACGGGGTCGGCAGACGAATGACCGGAACAGATGATCGAGCGACTGAAGACCTGTCCGGCACCGCCCACCAGCAGGGTGAGGCAAAGATCGAAGGGAAACGGATCCGGTGTCACCCCGGGATCATCATTGAGAGAACACTTCCATATGCTCTGATTCTGTTTATCGGCGTCACACAGCTCGGTCGACCGGTGGTAGCAGCCTCACTTGCGGTCATCTTCATCGCGGCAATTCTTATCAACTACAGGATCTGGAGCCGGACGACCATCAAGTTCGACGATACCGGCGTGGTGGTGGAGCGGGACACGGTCTTTAAGAGGAAGAAGACGATCCCCTACTCAAAGATAGCATCGGTCAACGTGAACCGTGGCATCACAAACAGACTGCTTGGAACATCGAGTCTGTTGATCAACATCAACTCGGGGAGCGGTGCCACGGTACCGGAGGCCGTCCTGACGTTTGAACAGGGTCTGGCTGAGAGGATACGGTCGGGGATACTGCACCGCCTTCACGACCGGAGCGATCTTCAGGACGATGAGGACGAACCGGTTGAAACGCCCGCACTGTTCACCCCGCTGGACGTGATCCTGCACGGTCTCTTCAACGTATCGACCTATCAGACCGTCTCCGGTCTCTTCTTCCTGTTCTACTCCATATTTCAGTTTTACGTCTCGGCAAGAACCGATGTGGGCAGCGCCGGGGCACTGATCTCGCTCTTGATCTTTGCTGCCCTGCTGGTGGGCCCCTTTACATCGCAGATCTTTTACTACTACAACTACCGCGTATACCGCAGGGGTAATACGATATACCTCCAGCATGGACTGATCCGTAGTTACAGGACTTCGTTTGACGTCTCCAGGATCAACGCTGTCCGCATCAAGAGCACCCTCGCAGCCAGGTTGATGCACAGGTCATGCATAGAGGCTGAGGTGGTGGGACTTGCGTCCGGGAGCGGGCAGAGCCTGCGCCCCGTTCTCTGCCTCCTGAAGGACGATGCAACTCAGCAGGCCCTTCTCCGGGAACTGTTGCCGGAGTTTGTCTACGACCGCAAACCAGAGAAACAGCCCGAAGGCGCAAAGAGAGTGCTCCTGATCAGGGCCGGTGCAGCCTCTCTCGTCCTCGCTCTGGTGATGATCTACCCCTCCATCTATCTATACCGCGAGGCTATGGCCATGCCCGGGGTTGCCGGCCACGTCCTGCCATACATACTGCCCCTGATCGCGGTCTCTGCTATCCTGGCGATATTCTATGCTGTTTACGTCTCGTACAGGATCACAGAGTTCGACCTCGGAGATGAACTCTTCTCGTTTGTGAACGGTGCAGTCGATCGCGAGACCGTCACGATGAACTACGACAGGGTTCAGATGGTGGTCACGGTAAAAGGCCCGATCGCAAGACTGTTCGACGTTGCCAGGGGTAAGATCTATCTGCTCTCTTCTACCGGCGGGTCCAGCATAACCTCCGGTTATTTTCCCGAGAGAGATCTCAACGCCGTAGGCGAGATCGTGATGGCGCGGATCGCAAGCGGCGACTACGATTACCGGAAGAACAGTCTCTGACCGGAGGAGGGGGTGTAAACCCGTTCACTCCTTACTGTCCACGCTGATCTTCAAACCCTCGTTATCAACCGTGGTCGCGATGGCAACCTGGAGACCGAGATCTGCAAGGATCTTCGCCACCTCCTCCTCCGGTCTGCCGGTGATCACAGCGATCGAGGGGCCAACCGAACTCATGCCCACGAACTCGAGCCCGGCATCCCGTAAAGCCGCCATGTAGTGGTAGATCTCAAACCCATGATGTTCCACCTCGGCGCGCTTGGAGCCACGGAACTCGATCTCCCAGATGACCTCACCGACCTTCTCCAGGTCGCCCCTCTCCAGTGCCGGGATGAGATCCATCAGGATCAGGTAGGACTTCAACTCGCGGTCGCGATAGTCCAGAGTCCGGGCCTTGTTCATCAGGAGGTAAAATTCCTTCTCACCGGCCGAGGAGATCTCGGACGGCGGGATGACGATGTAGAGTCGTTTCCCCTCGGCAAAGGCGTGCCGGTAGACGAGCGTCAGCTCGTCGCCCATAACCGCCATCCCGCCATAGGTGCTTGCAGCGGGTCCTACCCCGGTCTCGAACCCGAAGGCTACGTTTCCAGCCACCGTCTCCTCGACGAAGTTGCTGCCGAGCAGGAGACGGAGGTTCTCGCCTGTAAGGGGCGACCCCACCGCTGTGTTGAGGGCGTTTGCAACCGCGATCAGTATGGTGCTCGTTGACCCGAGTCCGACGTGCTCGTATCGGTGGTCGCGTGCACGGATCTTGAACCCGCCCTTATAACCTACGACCTGCCGGAATACCTCGGTGAAGTGGCGGAGGATCGGTTCACGGGAGTAGTCGATATCGATCCCCGAATCGGTGCACTCGACCTCGGCGGTGCAGTAGACCCCGATGGCAAACCCGATCCCACCTCCACCCGGGTGATCCGGGGCAAACCTGTTCATATCGAGCACGGTGAGGTGGATCCTTGCCGGGGCACGGACGGTGACCGTGCCGGAGACAGGGGTGAGGTGGTAGTCTTTCTGGAGGCCGCATGTCCGGATATTCTCGCCGGGGGAGAAGGAGGTGAACTCGTACTCGACGAGGTCGAGATCCCCGCCCCGGATCTTCATTACAGGCATTCTGTCACCGGTTTAGCGTGCGCGGTCAAAGAAGATGTTCTTTCCAGATGCCCGCAGCGGGATACCGTAGGCAACCCCGCAGCCTTCCAGCCACCCGAGCGCCAGCGCACCAACGCCGGCAGAGTACATGACCCGGTTGTCGACGTTGTGGATGCTTGCGGTCTTAACCGCAGAACCTACCGCGATCCCGAGGTCCGTCATCCTGACGGCACAGTTCGGGCCCCGGAACGGCGTGGCAGACGACCGTCTCTCGCGCTGCGCATCGAGCACCTCCGCACAGGTTTCATACCCGCACCCACCGCAGTTTAGACCCACGGTGTCCTGTAGCAAAGAACCGATGAGGAGACAGGCATCGCTTGCGGCAACGTTTCCGGCATCCCTGATGTAGAACCCGATTTTGTGCTTCTCGCCGTAGTCCCGCATCGCTGCGGCAAGTTGCGCCTTCTGCTCGCCGATGACGATCATCGTCTTGATGACGTCGGTGCCGGTCGCTTTCGGGGCGGTTCTGGCAGAGAGGGCCATCAGACGGGCAACCATCTCTACAGCGTCTGATTCATAATTCATGAGAGTACGTGGCACCGACTCAAGATAAGTGTATGCACGGGTAACCGCGAACCAGGGGTCAGGAGAAAGGTGAGAGGACGTTCCCGGCCTCTTCCCGGTTAGAGACAGGGGAAATTTCACCTGCGCCACGGACATGGTTTCCATGGGACAATCGCCCCGAAAAGAAGGGAGGGTCGACGAAGGATCTTCAAAAAGATTTATCCGACCGCCTTGCCTGGAAACCTGATCCTGAACCCTACACCCTCGAATGCGGCAACCAGACGATCCCCCGAGTAGACATCGACGGCATAGACCGAGGTCTTCTCCCCCTCCGAGACCCTGCGGGCCACTGCCTCGAGGGAATCCCCCGCCGGAACAGAGAAGTAGCGGATATTCGCAGAGATCGCGATCTGATCGATTCCCTCCATGTTTGCCGCAACGCCGAAGGCATGATCGGCGATGGCAAAGATCGCGCCGCCGTGGATTGTGCCGTGAGCGTTTCTGGTGCCCTCGATTGACATTCTCACCCGGACACTTCCGTCCTCGATCCCCGTCACAACCATACCGAGCAGGCGTGCAAACTCACAGGAATCTGACCGCTGCACCGTCTCGATGTAATCCCGGGGGATGGATTCAGGGTTCTCCAAGATCAGGCCACCTCACCTGTACTCCCGTTTAGTATAGGTTGCATCGGCCGCCTCGCCACCGGAACGAACGATGTGGAACCATTCCCACAGCGACCTGATCGTCCCGAACTGCTGGTAGCGACGCATCGAGAACCCCACCTTCAGGCCAGGATCCAGGTAGACCTTCCCGAGTTTACGCATCCGCTGCGCGATCTCCAGATCGTCCCCGGCGTCGATACAGCGGTACATCCCGGCACGGATGAACGCCTCCCGGTCAAACGCGGTGTTGCACCCAAGGGTGAAGTAGATCGTCCTGGTGTAATAACCCAGGCGCGAGAAGGCGTTTGCACCGAGAAGCGATAACCGGTTCCGGAGACCCTCCTCGATAGGATAGACCGTGCCGTATAACTGGACGATATCGCGCTCTGCGAAGTTCCGTTCGATCCGCTCCACCCAGTCCGGTGGGACGATACAGTCCGCGTCCGTAGTGGCTATTATATCGCCCGATGCGGCCATCGCGCCGTCGTTACGGGCGCCGCCCACCCGCTTGCCTGTCTGGATAAAGACACGGTCGGCCATTGGTTCGGCCAGGTCCCGCGTCCTGTCTTTTGAGTTCCCATCAACGACGATGATCTCGTAGGTCTCCCGGGGAACCGTCTGGTCGGCGAGCGACCGCAGGCAGCGCTCGATGTTCTGCTCTTCGTTATAGGTTGGAACAACTACGGAGATCATCTCTCGATTCACCACTCGCGGTATAACTGTTGCCGGGTTCGTGCCATAAGTCTGATGCCAGGTGGCCTCGCGATCGCAAAGACCGTCTCAGGAAAGATGTCACTGCCCGGTCAGCTCCCGGTAGAGGTCAATGTGGAGTTTTGCGATCTTACGGATGTCGTAGTCCTCTGTAAATGGTCGCGATAGCGTCGCATGCCGCCCGAGCAGACTCCGATCCTCGATCAGTCTTCCGGCCCCCTCGAGGTTCTCAAAGTAGACGGCAGTGTCCTTGAAATTCCCGGTAAACTCAGGGATCTTCCGGGCGACGACCGGCAGACCGGTAGCAAACGCCTCCAGCGCGACCATCGGGAGACCCTCTGCATAGGAGGGTATGAAGAATACATCGGCGCTACAGTATGCGGCGGTGATATCGTCGACAAACCCGGTGAAGATGACATTCTTCCCGCAGCGTTTCTTCTCCTCCTCAATGATGCTGTAGTCCTGCGAGAGTCTCCCGTATGGGAACCCCCCCACCCAGACGAACCTTATGTCCGGGTGTTTGTGCGAGAGGGCAATAAAGTCGTAGATCCCTTTCCTGGGCGTCTGCTGGGCGACTGTAAGCACCACCCACTCGTCCTCCCCGATCCCGTACCTCTTCCTGAACGCTGCCCTTTTCTCTGGGTCCGGGCGGAACCTATCCCGGTCAACACCGTTCGGGATCAGGGTTGTAGGGACATCGGGGGCGATCTCGTGAACCTCTTCGTCGCAGAGAGGGGAGATGGTGATGATGTGGTCAAACCCCCGATAGATCTCCGGATAGAGGTGGTTTACAGCCTCGGAGATGGTCAGGTTGCCGGTGTTGAGACGTGGTGTGGAGTGCGCGGTGAGCACCTTGACACCGAGACTGTAGGTCTTGTTCGCCAGGGCGAAGGGACCGAAGGTGTGGTAGTGGACGAGGTCAAACTCACGGCCGCGAGCGTTCCAGGCAACCTGCGGGCATGACTCGTCCATGATAAGAGCGCGGTAGAGTGCCTTTGCCAGTGTTGCGCAGCCGATGTACTTGAACAGGAGCATATCCTCGACAAAGAAGTTGACCTTCATGGATATCCCTCCACAAAGTCGATGGCGCTCCTTATGCAGCCGTCCATGTTGAGATACTCAAACTGTGAGAACCTCCCGACAAGGTCGATCCCCCGTTCCCGGCAGAAATCGCGGACGATTGCGATGTTCTTGAGGTAGTCGATGTCATAGACGACGTAGGCAAACCTCTGCCGTTCGACGCCGGTGTAGACGACCGCGTCATGGGATGGTATAAAGCCTGCGGCGATGAGAGAGTCGACGGTGTGCTCGATAACGCCGTCGTCGGTCATCCGGGAGACGGCGTCTCCCTCGTTGTAGGTGATCTCGGCAAGGATGGAGGAGTGGCCCGGCGGGGCTACCGCGGTGCTGTAGTTTGACGGGAACGAGATCCTGTTGAAGAGCCCGGTCTTCTCGTCGGGGACGTAGAGCCATGAGATATCCGGGACATTGCCTTTGAGGCCGATAAAGACCGAGCAGAGCGAGTTGTAGCGGAGGGCGTCACACGCTGCCTGCACCTCTTTCGGGACGCCCTGGAGTGTTGGAAGCAGGTTCTGGAGCGGGATCGTCGAGATCAGGCGATCGGCGTAAACGGTCTCGTGGCCGTTGCTGAGAGCAAACCTTCCACCCTCCTCGCAGATGGAGGTGACGGTAAAACCTGTCCTGATGGCGGGGAGGACGGGTTCTGAGATTGCCCTGACCAGGGCCTCGATCCCTCCCTTCACCGGGTATGAAAAGACCGCCTGGTGAACGTAGCCCTCGGTCTCGATGCCGATGGCCGACCGGATGATATCCTCGACCGGAGGGCGGGGGATGCGTCCCTCCACCCAGTGGTGCGACATCCGGTCGACGGGGTAGTTCCAGATCTTCTCGTTGTAGGGGATCATGTAGCACTCGGCGATACCCCGGCCAAAGGTGAAGTATATCCACTCGGCGAAGTTCGTAGGCGGTGGGACTTCGCCTTTCTCGACGGCAATGAGGTTCCGGACAAACTCGTTGATGCAGAAGAAACGGTCTTCGTCAGGCAGGTCGTGGAGCCCGTTCTCAAATGGGTATTTGACGTAACGGCCTTTGTACAGGATCTTTGTGTTCCGCTTCCGATGGTCGGCGTTCTCGCCGAGGACCGAGAGCATGAAGGAGAGGACCTCGCTGTCGCGGGAGAAGATTATGTGCGATCCCCCGGTGTCGAACGTAAACCCCGCCTCTGTCCTCGAGCGGCAGAGCCCCCCGATCCTGTCGTTCCCTTCGAGAACGATGACCTCGCTGCCCCGATCGTGGAGCAGACGGGCCAGGGTTATACCGGTAAGGCCGCCGCCCAGTACCGCCGATTTCACGCCTATAGTGTTTCATACCAGTGCCATATATGGTTGACCATCGACCCAACCCTGCAGGCAGAAAAGAGCGCGGCGCGGCCAGAGATGGGAGGAACGAACGCGGTTCTTTGCTTTTCCTGCCCGGGTGTGGGGAAATGGGCTGGTAGAGTGTCGTTATGGATAGCGCCACCTTCCGGAGCAGGCGGTGCATGGCGATAAAGGGGAGGGCCGTGTCAGGGGAGATTAATGAACCCTCCAGGACGTTTCTCACAGAGAAAACAGATGAATGGATGTCTCCTGCATCTCAGGTAGAACTGTTTACGTAAAACACCCCCGCCTCCTCCCGTCCCCCCGGGAGCGGGCAGTGATCGGCGGTAGACCCGGAAGGACGTCTCAGGGGGAGCGTGAGTGAGACGACCCGGAGAGATACCTTCCCGGAGACTGTATCTACGGAGAACCCGCCCCCGTGGGGAGGTGCTGACCGGGAGGGGGACGGAACGTCCCCTGCACCAGTCCCGGCGTGTCACCGGGAACTCTCTCACGTGGATGCAAGGACACCCCCAGAACCAACACGCCGCAAAGGGCCTCCACCCTTATGGGATAAGCGCATCCGGCCCCGATCTTTGTCTCTGTCTCCGTCTCCCCCCACAGAACATGAGTCAGACAAAAGAGTCAGGCAAAGAGCACCAGAGCGTTGCAACACCGGTTTCAGGGGATTGGCCAAAAAACCGCAGACAGAACAGATTAGAAAGAAAAGAGCGATCAGATAGGTGCTTTACCGATCTTCTCGATCAGCTTACCAAGCACAACATCGCGCATTCCCTCAACAAACTTGATGCTCCCGACAACAAGGTGACCGCCTCCGCTCACCCCTGCACCCGTGATCTCGTCTCTGAGTTCACGCACCATCCGCGGAATGTTCATCATAACACCACGTGACCTAAGGACCGCAAAGTCCGGCCCGTAGCCGATCGTGACAATCGGTTCACCGGGGTGCGCCCGGACCAGCCGATCGTGCACCTCCCCCGAGGTCTTTCCAGGCGGCGGAAATGTAAACCGGTGAGCGAAAAGTTCCACATCGAGCATGAAAAGGTGAGCACCGTTCTCGAGCACACTGGCCTCGACGTGCGGCATGATAGCCTCAATCTGCTCCTCGATCGCGCGGTTCGCCTCCTCGACCAGGAGATCGACAAGTCGTTCGTGGCGCTCAGGGTTGCCAGAGAGGTTCAGAATATCCTTGATGATCTCCCTGCCATCACCAAACCGGAGCCAGAACTGCTCGTAGTCGAGCGCGAGCGCAATATTCCGGCAATCCTCCTCCGAGTACTCCGGTCCAGCAACCGCAAGGTATCGCGCACGCTCCGGCGCCTCGCTCCGGTCACCGACCCCCGCAACCGCCGGCAGGTGCCGGATCTGGTTCTCAACCGCCGGGTTGACCATACGCGCGATCTCCGCCCCCAGCATTCCTGCCGTGACCCCGTAATCCCCGCCAACATGGTAGGGATTGACGTGCGCTATCAGGTAATCGTCCACGACCTCGTCTGGATGGTGGTGATCCACAACCATCACCTGGAGATCGTATATCCTGGTCATCTTCAGCGACGGCATATCCTCCTCGGTGGAACCGTTATCCATCAGAAGGATCAGCGGCATCTTCTGACCGTAGCGGACGCCGTCCTTCAGGGCAAAATCGAGATCCCGCGTGATATCCTCGATCTCATAGAACGGAGCCTTCGAGGGCGCACGCTTGAACAGGAAATACTCAGCATCGAAATCAGCGCCGCTCTCCCGGAGCAGAGCGGTCACCGCCTGCTCAATAGCGACGGCGGCGCATATCCCGTCCGCATCCGCGTGATGCCGCAGGACGATCGGGCGCGCTGAGAAGACCGCTTTCCGGATCTCCTTCGCCACTTTTCGCATCTGTGGCCTCAAGCCCTCAAGAACCTCGCTCTCTACCAGGAACGGGATATCCCGGGGCTCCGCACGTTTATCGAGCGCTGCCTCGATCTGCTCCCTGACCGCCGCCGCCTCCTCACTCTCCAGGACAGTCATGGACCCGACCTCGATCTGGAGCTGGTTGTTGCGCTGCATCACCTCGCCGGTGATAGCGACAATGTCCCCGAGTTCGACCTCAGGATATGCGCGGACTCCAGCCTCGATAAACGCCGCCGCGTTTGCCGTGCCAGACTCGTCCACAATCGTAAAGATAGTCGGACCCGAGGTCTGCTTGATCTGGGCAACCTCGCCCTTGATCATCACCGTTTTTCCAACCCTCTTCCCGATATCGACCAGGAGCACAGAAGGCATCTTCTTGATCACGTTGACAGTCTGGTAGACGATCGGCGTGACCTCCTCGAGATCGATGTTACCATTGCTTCTGACCTGGAGGACATGGACAATGATGGGGTCGCGCTCGGTATGCTTCATCTTAACGTTGCTCTTATGAATAAGGCCCTTGACTTTGTCGTTTAACTGGACAAAGACGCCAAACGGGGCAAACCCCTGCACCCATCCAAGGTAGATCTTTCCCTCCTCCACCTCGTCCAGGCCACAGGTTGCTCCAAGGCGATAAACAATCGTATCATCAATATTTTGCATGGTCAGTTCTCCATCTCAATCCTCGGACACCTCAGCGGTGTGCCCGGTAAGTTCGTACAGCCTGCATTCGCCATCCCTTCTACCTTTTGCTATAATGATATCCCCGCTCTCCAGTCGGACCCGCTTCCCCGGCCGGTAGATCCATCGGTTGCCGCGCTTGATGGCGAGCACAACCATCCCGGTCACCGTCCCGAGCGACGCCTCCTTGAGCGTCCTGCCCACAAGCGGTGAGGATGGCTCCACGCGCATACGCGTGATGATCTCATCAGAGCCCCGGACGATCTTCTTGAATAGCGGTGGGATCTCGATATCGCGAAGCAGGACATCCACTATCGAATGGGCCGCATCGCTGATCGCCTGCGTGAACGCCGACATGTAAAGGAGGCCGCGGAGATGGCGCACGTCATCGATCTTTCGTGCGGCCTCAAGGATCCAGAGATCCAGGTCGTAGCGCATATCATCGAGCCTGGAGTCCAGGGAGACCACCTCGTGCGCCACCTCCTTGTTGTTGAAAAGAAGGGAGGTGTAGGCCAGCCCCACAGAGAGTTCGGAGAGGTTCTTCATCTCGATTATCAGCTGGACAGCACGGTCGAGGTCATCAACCTCACCCGCACGCGAGGGTTCGCCTGCTGCGCCCCCGACCATCCCCGCCATCCGGCCAATAATATCTTCGCCGGCTTCAGGACCGCGTGCAATCAGGATATCCCCGGCCTCGACCCTTGTATTCTTGTCAGGATCGTAGATCCAGGTTTTCCCGCGCCGGATGGCAATAACCTGCATCCCCGTTGTGCTCTGGACCTTGAGGTCCCCGAGCGTCCTGCCGGCAAGTTCGCTACTCTGGCTCACAATGAGCCGGGTGACGATCTCTTCCGCCTCCGGAAGGGCGCGCTTGAGTTTTGCAGGGAACTTTATGTCCTTTAAGATGAGTTTTGCCATGTCCGAAGCCGAGTTTGCGATCCTCTCCGCGGCCTCAACCACCTGGAGCATACCGCTCATCGCCTCGGCCTCTTCAAGCCTTCTCCCGCCGAGGATGCTCTGAACCCTGGCCTGGTAAACGAGGCCGTTCATCCTCTCCTCGAGGTTGATCACTTCGAGCGCAATCTCTTTGCTTTCAAAAAGGATCGCGGAGTAGGCCAGGTCGATCATCAACTCAGAGATGTCCTTCATCTCTATCAGGACATCCTTGAAGCTGATCGGCTGGTATTCAAGGTCCATCATAATCTATTAACCGGGATTTTTATCTTGACTACAGCAGAAGGCCGATCATTGCCACCAGTGCGGTTGCACCGATCAGGTCAATCAGGCTTGTGATGACAGGGATCCCGAAGTTGTCGGGATCCAGACCGTAGCGGAATGAAAGGCTTGCAGTGACGTACGCCACGCCAATCACCACTGTCATGACGATCAGGCCCGCCGCAAGGCTGACTATGACCAGCATTCCTGGACCGGGGCTGTTTGACCCCATAAGCACCGCTGCCCCATGTGCTATGAGCGCCAGCAGTGGAAGCAGTACCAAGGTATAGAGATAGGAAATAATAAAGTGATGGGCAACGCTGCGCTCCGGGGGGAACACCGGGTTGATCTCGCCGGTGTGCATCCCGGTCGAGAGGCGTGATCCGAGGATACCACCGATGGACCCGAGGATACCCGTGAACGGCGGGATCAGGATGAGAAGGGCTGCGGTTGTCACCAGCGTCTCAAGGTTGGAAGAGTAGGTCAGCCCCGCCATTGTGCCGATGACGCTCAGAGGTATGAGCAGACCGATATTCTCCCGGACAATCGGCCCGATCCCTTCCCGGCGGTGAAGGGTGTAGGCGATAGCAGCAACCGTGAGAGCGACCGCGATGCCCCCAAGAACCAGGCGTGTCAGGGGACCGAGGTGCATGACAAAGGCCGCCGAGACCATCAGGATGGGAAGGGTTACGATGTCTCCGAAGGTGGTGACAGTCGGCGCAGCGATCATGTCCAGGTCAAGGCCGTAGCGGTAACTCGCAAGCGCGATGAGCAGGGTGATCACGGTCACCACCGTCCCGGCCAGGATACCCGTGACAACCGAGATCAGGACAAGGTCCGTGACACCGATCACAGGGTAGCCCAGGATCAGGCTTGCTGCATAGGCAAAGATACCAATGACGAATGCTATCAGGATTGTCACTACAAAGGAGACACGGACGTTGTCCCCGAGAACGCTTCCCTCCCCAAAATCGACGGAAAACTCCCCAAGGTGCATCGCAGAGGAGAGACGGGAGGCGAGAACACCGGCGATGCTTCCACGGATATGGATGATCGAGGGCAGGAGCACCATCAGTCCCGGTATCAAGAGGAGGTTTTCACGTACTGAACCAAGATATATACCCGCTACGCTCGAGACAACGGCACTGATGAGCAGGGCTCCGAGACCCGTGAGTATCAGGCGGCTCCTGGTAAACACTTCCTGCTCCATCAGTATCACCGTCCATCTCGATCAACTCCTGTAGGGTATCTCCAGCACCGTCAGATCGGCCGGGAGGATCACATTGCCTTTATACTGTCGCCGGGCATCGCGTATATGGTTTGTTGTAGTCGTATACCGGGAACTTATGTGCACCAGAGCGAGCATATGGGCGCCGAGGGCATCGGCCGCCTCTCCAGCCTCGCCGGCGGTTGAGTGCAGAACCTCGCGGGCGCGATCTCGCTCCTGGTCATCGAATGTGGCGTCGTGGATCAGGAGGTCCGCATCCCGGATCATCCCCGCGGAATCGGCCCTCTCATGGAGCGGCCGGGTATCCCCGGTATAGACAACCTTTCTCCCGGGACGCTGTTCGCCCAGAACTTCGGTGGGCAGGACCTCTGTCTCAACACCGTCGCGGACGATGCGAACGGTCTCACCGCGTTGCAGTCGCCCGAAGAGCGGGCCAGGGGGGACCCCGAGTTCGATCGCCAGCTCGCGGTTGAACCTACCCGGTCGTTCATCCTCCAGAAGGACGTAACCGAGCCCGGTGACCCCATGGAGCGTTGCAAACGCCCGAATCGTATAACCGTTGAACGGGACGACCGAACCGTGTTCAAGGGTGTGGGCGATGATCGGGAAACTCCGGTCGTAGCGGCCGACCCTCTGCACCAGGTCGACAAAATCGCCGACTCCGGGCGGGCCATATAGCGGGAGTGGCTCCGTCCGCCCCATGAACGCGAGAGTCTCAACCAGCCCGAATACGCCAAGGAAGTGGTCGGCGTGCCAGTGGGTGATAAATATGGCGTTAACGGTAAATCCGGTTCGGGCGCGCATCATCTGTTGCTGCGCGCCTTCACCACAGTCAAAGAGCAGGGTGTCGGAGCCACGCCGGATAAGTATGCAGGAAGGGTTCCTCTGGGGAGAAGGGAGGGCCCCGGAAGTGCCCAGGAAGTGGACGTGAAGGGTCTCTCCGGCTATACAAACCATCCCCTGAATGCCATAAGGCTTCGTCGCGCCTCTTCGAGATTCCGGCCCTCGATGACAACCGGGCCGGTGTAATCCCGGGCGATGATCCGGCCTACTTTCTGCCAGCGGATGATACCGTCGCCAAGCGCAAGGTGCTCGTCCGACTGGCCGTGGTTGTCGTGGATGTGGAGGTGGTCAGCCTCCCCGATATGCGCAAGGAACGCGTCCACAAGACCGTTGGTGTTGGCGTGCCCGAGATCGATTGTGATCCCGATCCCTGGAATCCCTTCCGTGAGGCCGATCATCTCCTCGGGGTATCGACAGAGAAAGTCCCTGATGCTTATCATGTTCTCGAGACAGGCGAGGACGCCGCAATCCTCTGCCTCTTTTCCGATCTCGGTAAGCGCGGCCTTCTGCTGTTCCCAGACAAGGTCGGGGATGAGTTTTCCCAGGGGGGAAAGGTATCCGGGGTGGATCGTCACCCGGTCGGTCAGGTCAGCCGCATGGTGAATACAACCGCAGATCTGGCGGATGGACTCGCGCCATATGGGGTAGTTGAGCGAGGCAAGGTTCAGGTCGCTGTAAGGGGCGTGAACGCTGACTGAAAGACCGGTGCTCGCAACTCTCTCCTTGATCGCAGCAAAATTTTCGGGGTTATCCAGACGGTAGTTCCCGTCGGCAACTATCTCCCACCCGCTATACCCGATCTCCTCGATCCCGTATATCCAGTCCAGCGAGTCCCAGACTTTTGAGGAGGCGGAGAAGTAGGGAACGAGACTCATCCTTCCACCCCTCCAAGCCGGGAGAGCAGGGCACGGACCTCTTCAGCAAACTCTTCAAGCGAACCCTCGTTCTTTATCCTATAATCCGCGAGATCGAGTGCCCGACCCAGTCCCCACCCGAGTTCCCGCCCGTCACGGGCACGGAGTTCTTCCGGGGTGAGTAGATCGTCCGATCTGCCACGCTTCGCGAGACGCTGGTAACGAGTCTCAAAACTCGAGTCGATCGCGATGAGCGTGAAATCCGGGAAATGCTCCCGGAAGACCGCGACCTCCCGGTCACCCCGGATGCCATCGACCAACACCACGGGGGTAGCCTGTGACTCGATGATGGGGATTGTGAGCCGGGCGATGGCGTCCATACCGAGGTCCGCGCGAAGTTGCGCCGATATCGCACCCAGGTTCTCGTCTGTGGGGGGGAGCCCCGCCTTTCTTGCCTGCTCCCGGATCACGTCTCCCATGACCACGACAGGTATCCCGAGTTCGCGGGCGATCCTTGAGACCTCTCCCTTCCCGCTTCCGGGCATACCAACGATTCCAATAACCTTCATCCCGTTCCACCCTTTTCCAGAACAGCGGGCCGTGCCGGGACGAGGCTGGCTTCCAGGTCCCGGCGGCGCTGGTTGCGGCAACCGCCATAAACGTCTCCTTAACGGTGCGTTCCAGACGATATTATGCTTAACGTCATTTACTGGAGGGGGTCGTAGATGACCTCCCCATCTTCCCGGGTGCGGATACGGAGCCGTCGGCCAAGCGGGGCCGCTAAAGCCTGGAGTTCCTTGAGGTTGAAAGGAGCAAACCCCGCGGCCACGCCCTGCTGGAGGACGAGGTCGAGGTCGCCGGCCGCCTTTGCGATCTCGGGGAGCTCAGCCTCGTGACCGCGGAAGAGGGTGACCACGATCTCACAGGTCTCAAGGCTGCCATCGGCCTTTGCACTTTTGCATGCGGAGAGGGACTGTTTCACCGCATTGGAGGCGGGGAGTTTCAGGAGGTCGTCGTAGCGGTCCCATGTTGTCTTGATATCGAGCGCGATCATGTCCACCAGGCGTTCTTTAATGAGGGTCTCGATGACACGTGGGAATATGCCGTTTGTGTGCAGCCCTACAGAGAACCCCATCCTGCGGGCGGCGGCGGCGAGGTAGGCGAGCGCCGGTCCCTGCATGGTGGGTTCGCCGCCGGAGAAGACCACGGCACCTGCAATCATACGTGAACCCCGGATCATCTCGATTATCTCGTCGGCGTCGCGGATATCCTCGCCATCCTGGATTGCAACGTTGTGGCAGTAGAAGCAGCGCGCGGGGCATCCTCTCAGGAATACGGTGCAGGCCGCCCTTCCGTGCCAGTCGACGGTGCTGACGGGGACGAAACCCCCGAAGTTTACATACATCTGATCACGTTGCAAGAGAGAGGTGGGTGCTTATTTCTTGTAATGCTTGGGTTTCTGGCTATGAAATAGTACCTGAATAATCTCAAATCAAGTTTACTTGTTGTGCGATCAAGCCAATTTTAGCCTGGTTTTAAAAAACGAGGCTTTATCAACTTATTTCATCCAACATAGGTTCATGGGTCTCATAGAGGACGCCCGACGCGGCGTCATCACTGAAGAGATGCGCACTGTCGCGGCGGCAGAGGGCGTAACAGAAGATTTTGTCAGGCGCGGTCTGGTGAGCGGTCAGATAGTCATCCCGGTCTCTCCATACCGGGAGGTTAAGATCTGTGGCATCGGCGAGGGGCTTCGCACAAAGGTCAACGCGAGCATAGGAACCTCATCAGACATCGTAGATATCGATATGGAGGTCGAGAAGGCCCGGCAGGCTGAACGTGCCGGTGCCGATACGCTGATGGAACTCTCGACCGGCGGGGATCTTACGGAGATCCGGCGCCGTGTAATCGAGGCGACCAGTCTCTCGGTCGGGTCGGTGCCGCTCTACCAGGCGTTTATCGAGGCTGCCAGGAAGTACGGCGCTGTCGTTAACATGGAGGAGGACGACCTCTTCAGGATCACGGCGGAACAGGCGAGGGCCGGGACCAACTTCATGGCGATCCATACGGGGATCAACTACGAGACGATGAAACGCCTCCAGAACCAGGGACGACACGGCGGGCTTGTCTCGAGAGGGGGGGCGTTTATGACAGCCTGGATGCTTCACAACGAGAAGGAGAACCCGCTCTATGCGGAGTTTGATTACCTTCTTGAGATCCTCAAGGAGCACGAGGTCACGCTATCTTTTGGCAACGGTATGCGGGCAGGCGCGGTTCACGATGCAACCGATCGCGCCCAGATCCAGGAGCTGCTTATAAACGCGGAACTTGCCGATAAGGCGCACGCGGAGGGTGTACAGTCGATCATTGAGGGGCCGGGGCATATCCCGGTTGACGAGATCGAGGCAAACGTTATAATCCAGAAACGTGTCACGAACCGAAAACCGTTCTATATGCTCGGCCCTCTGGTCACCGACATAGCGCCGGGATATGACGATCGTGTGGCAGCCATCGGCGCTGCTCTCTCTTCGTCATATGGAGCTGACTTTATCTGCTATGTGACCCCCGCAGAGCACCTGGCGCTCCCCACGCCCGAGGAGGTCTACGAGGGCGTCATCAGTGCACGGATCGCCGCCCACGTCGGGGATATGGTCAAACTCAAGAAGCGCGACGCTGACCTCGAGATGGGGCATGCACGCCGCGATCTCGACTGGGAGCGGCAGTTTGCGATCGCGATCAATCCCGAACGCGCCAGGGCGATCCGGACGGAGAGGATGCCGGCCGATGCTGATGCCTGCACGATGTGCGGGGACTACTGTGCGTTAAAGATAGTCGGGCGGCACTTCAACTTCTGAAAGAGGGGGGATTGGCGCCCCTATCATTGTTTTTCACCTCAGGAGGATAGTTCATGAAACCTGAAACTGAAAAACTTATAGAGGATTTCCTCGCTCACGCCGATGACCTTGGCGATGAGATTACAGAGGATGTTCGTGAGATGCTCGGGGTTGTGCCGTTCATCTTCAGTGTGTTGCGCAAACGTCCTGAGGCCTTTGCGCTCTCCGCTCTTGCTGATTATAGGATCTCTCGACCTGCTTCCCTCGATCCGAAGACCGCGGAACTGGTCGCCGTTGCGGCCGCAGCAGGTGCAGGAGCGGAAAGTTGCCTTAAGGTTCACATGGGGGCCGCGCTGAAGGAGGGAGCCTCTCCGGAGCAGATCCTGGACGTCCTCCTGATTGCCGGGATGATAGGTAAGACAGGCATCCTTGCCACCACCTTCCGCCAGTTCAGGGATGTCTGCGGCGAGGAGAGGGGCGGGCGAGAGTAGGAGAGTATGGGGAGGCTGGCTGCCAGCATCTCTGGCAGGCCTTCGGCGATATCTCTCCGGGTGAAGATCGCGGGTGAGGAAATCCGGTCAAAGGTGTTTCGGGGGGGTGGGCCGTCTCAGGGCGGAACTCCTTACCTGGCAGTGTATCGATAGAGGATCACCCCCTGACGCGGCGTGTCAGCGGGCACTATTTTCCGGGCTGGGAGTTGAACAACCCCACCTTCCGGCTGCCGACGCGGCGGTGCACGGGGAGCAGAAAGAAGGTGACCCCGGGAGACACCTCCCGGGCAGTGTATCGATGTGGAGTCACCCTGGCATGTTGATGAGGAACTTCCTTCCGTCCATGTCCAGGCGTCTCCCGGTAAACGTCCTTCGGTGAACATCACTATCCCCGGCAGCAGGGAGAGTATTCTGCCAGTTTTTCCCCTCAACATGGCATGTTTTATGGTCTGATTCAGCCAAATATTTCTTTAATGGGGTTGACAAAGGCGGAACTTCGTCTTAAGGCCCGGGAGGCCAGGTCCCGCCTCTCGCCAGAAGAGATCGCTGTATACAGTGCCAGGATCGAGCGCAATCTTCTGGATCTTCTCGACGGATTCACGACCGTCATGGTATACGTCTCAAAACCACCTGAGGTCGAGACCCGGGGGTTGATAGCGGCCTTAAACACTCGTGGCGTCCGCGTAGTCGTTCCTATCATAGAGAGGGAGACCCTCAGCCTCCGCCTCTCCGCCCTTCCCGACCCCGGTGTCCTTGTCAGGAGCACATTCAACGTCCCTGAACCGATCGGTCACGAGATCCCGGTACGGCCGGAGGAGGTCCAGGCGATCGTCGTCCCGATGCTCGCCTTCGATTCTTATGGCAACCGCCTCGGCTACGGTGCAGGCTACTACGACCGTTTCCTCCAGAGATACCCTCACCTGGAAAAGATCGGGATCGCTTTCTCCTGTCAGCAGATGGAAAGTATTCCCGCTGACGAGAACGATATAATGATGGATTACATCATCACAGAAGAGGCGATCATCCAGCCCGGGGAGAGGGGTAGTTAGTGGAAAAATATATATAGTTAATAACGCTTACCTATGGTGAGTAAGTAAAACAGGAGTTTGTTCAAATGACCAATAATAATTCCATTGAAGTAATCGTCAAAGAAGCGGCTCACGAGGATGTAGGCCGTGGGATCGCCAGGCTGAGTCTTGACGCCATGAAGTCGCTCAACCTCGTCAGCGGCGACGTTATCGAGATCGAGGGGCGCCAGAAGGCAGCGACACTGGTCTGGCCCGGTTTTCCCCAGGATACCGGGAGAGCGATCCTCCGGATCGACGGCAGCACCCGTAGCAACGTCGGGGCCGGTATCGATGACAAGGTCCGGATCAGAAAGATTGAGGCCGGATACGCAAAGAAGGTCGTCATCCAGCCCACGCAGCCCATACGCCTTGTTGGCGGCGAGCAGTACCTTGGCAGGATCCTGCGTGGTCGTCCGGTAACGGAAGGCCAGTTAATCCGGATCAACATCCTGGGCAACCCGCTCACGTTCGCGGTAGCAAAAGTGGCGCCGAAAGGCGTTGCCATAGTCACCGATAGCACCGAGATCGAACTGAAGGAAACCCCCTACGAGCCCGAAAAGGTATCAAAACGCGGTCGTGAGATTGTAGGCGACGTCCACTATGAGGACATCGGCGGTCTTGACCGCGAACTGCAGCTCGTCCGCGAGATGATCGAGCTCCCGCTGCGTCACCCGGAACTCTTTGAGCGTCTCGGGATCGAGCCCCCAAAAGGCGTCCTTCTCTACGGCCCACCGGGCACCGGCAAGACGCTGATCGCAAAAGCGGTTGCAAACGAGGTGGACGCCCACTTCATCACGCTCTCTGGCCCCGAGATCATGAGCAAGTACTACGGCGAGTCCGAGGAACGCCTGCGTGAAGTCTTCAACGAGGCTCAGGAGAACGCACCGTCGATCATCTTCATCGATGAGATCGATGCGATCGCGCCAAAGCGTGAAGAGGTGAAGGGTGAAGTCGAGCGCCGGATCGTTGCCCAGCTCCTTGCGCTGATGGACGGCCTGAAGGCCCGCGGACAGGTGGTGGTGATAGCCGCAACCAACCTGCCGGACCTGATCGACCCCGCACTCAGGCGCGGCGGCCGGTTCGACCGTGAGATCGAGATCGGCATCCCGGACACAAAGGGCAGACTCCAGATCTTCCAGATCCACACACGTGGCATGCCGCTCGCCGATGACGTGGATCTTGAAGAGTATGCCCGAACGACGCACGGTTTCGTCGGTGCCGATATCGCTCTGCTCGCCAAGGAGGCGGCAATGCATGCGCTCCGCCGTGTCATCCCCCAGATCAAGATCGAGGAAGAGATCCCGGCCGAGATCATCGAGCAGCTCCGCGTGACAAACGAAGACTTCATCGAGGCGCACAAGCACGTTGAGCCAAGCGCGATGCGTGAGGTACTCGTTGAGGTCCCGGACGTCAAGTGGGAGGATGTTGGAGGGCTCGAAGACGTAAAACAGGAACTTGCAGAAGCCGTTGAATGGCCTCTCAAGTACCCGGAGGTCTTCTCATCCCTGGATACCAAGCCCCCGCGTGGCATCCTGCTCTTTGGCCCCCCGGGCACGGGCAAGACCCTGCTTGCCAAAGCGGTCGCAAACGAGAGCGAGTGCAACTTCATATCCGTCAAGGGCCCTGAACTCCTCTCTAAATGGGTCGGAGAATCAGAGCGCGGCGTGCGCCAGATATTCCGGAAAGCGCGGCAGGCGGCACCGTCGATCATATTCTTCGACGAGATCGACGCCCTCGTCCCGAAACGGGGAACGTATATGGGGTCATCCCATGTGACCGAGAGCGTGGTAAGCCAGATCCTGACAGAGCTCGACGGCCTTGAGGAACTAAAGAACGTCATGGTTCTCGGCGCCACCAACCGCCCGGACATGCTGGACGAGGCACTGCTGCGCCCCGGCAGGCTTGACAGGGTCATCTACGTCCCGCCGCCCGACAGAGACGGCAGGAAGAAGATCTTCGAGGTCTACCTCCGGAACAAAGAACTGCTGGCAAAAGACATCAACATCGACGAACTGGTCGACAGGACAGAGGGTTACGTCGGTGCTGATATCGAGGCACTCGTCCGCGAGGCGAAGTTATCAGCGATGCGCGAGTTCATCGCGGCAATGAGCAACAAGAGCGAGGAGGAGCGGCGCCAGGCAATCGGCAACGTGAGGATCACAAAGAAGCACTTCGAAGACGCCCTCAGCCGTGTGAAGGGCACGCTCGATCTCGACCGTCTGGAGGAATACGAGCGCCAATCCTGGCAGATACTCTACAACCAGGAGCAGCGGTCTGCGCTCGAGGAGGCCGTCTCGATGATCAACCGCGCCAGACTGCAGGAGACCGAGAAGACCGAGCAGGAAGTCAGGGATCTCACAAAGGCCCTCAAAGATGCGGTATACGCAAGGAAGAAGGACTTCGCTGAGATCAGGCGCCTCACAGAGGATCTGAAGAAGAGGCTGGAACACCCTGTGGCTCAGGCGGGCATGGCGTTCTGAGGAGGACTACCACCTCCCCCTCTCACAAACCACCGGACTTGATAGAATCTCACGGAGGTGCTGGCTAATTCAAACCGGGCAGCGTAATGAGGGGGCGCCTCATTGAAGAGAAGAACCGGGTTCAGGGTGCCGGGGAAGACAGAGAGAGGATGGATGATCCCGCATACAGGGGATGCTGAACCCCCACGGATGGACATGGAACCGATAGTTGAGATCTACAGGACCGACGATGACCTGACAGTGGCGATCGACCTTCCGGGATTCGAGGAGGAAGAGATCCAGTTACGGTTTATCAGCGGCACCCTGACGATCATCGCCGGCGGAAGCCGGGTGACCGTGCTGGCGTTGCCGCCGGTGGATCCTGACTCGATGGAGTCCAGATACAGGCACGGGGTCCTTGAGGTCCGGTTTTCCAGAGGGAGACCGATCAGGATTGATTGAGTCCGGCAACCCTTTATGAACGGCTCGTGGGTCGAGCCTCACGAGCAACCTATTTTTGAGTACAACAACACCTACATATACAGTGAATACCCCATCAACTACTTATACGGGCATGCCCGCCCGCTCAACCAGTGGTGAAGATTATGGTTAAGACTACCGTATCCGTGATTAAAGCAGACGTAGGCAGTTTTCCGGGACATTCCCGAACCCACCCGAAGATCCTGGAGACAGCCACCCGGCGACTCAAGGAGGCAGAAGGTAACCTCATCATCGACTCCTATGTCACCCACTGCGGTGACGACCTGGAGCTGATCATGACCCACACCAGGGGTGAGGACGACGAAGAGATCCACAAACTGGCCTGGGACATATTTATGGAGTGTGCCGGGATCGCCAGAGAGATGAAACTCTACGGCGCCGGTCAGGACCTGCTCAGCGACTCGTTCAGCGGCAACGTCAAGGGTATGGGACCCGGTGTCGCCGAGATGGAGTTCGAGGAGCGGGGATCCGATCCCGTCCTGATCTTTATGGCCGACAAGACTGAGCCTGGAGCCTGGAACTATTTCCTCTACAAGATCTTTGCAGATCCGTTCAACACCTCCGGTCTCGTCATCGACCCGTCGCTCCACGACGGGTTCATATTCGAGGTCCATGATGTCATGGAGAAGAGGAGGATCAGGTTCAGCACACCCGAGGAGTCATACAACCTCCTCGCCTATATCGGAGCACCGAGCCGTTACGTTATCAAGTATGTCTGGAAGAAGAACGGCGTTATCGGGGCGTCCACCAGCACCCAGCGGCTGAGCCTGATTGCCGGCCGATATGTCGGCAAGGACGACCCGGTCATGATCGTGAGGGCGCAGAGCGGGTTCCCGGCGGTTGGAGAGGTCCTCGACCCATTCCGGACGCCAATCCTTGTGGCCGGGTGGATGCGCGGCTCGCACCACGGCCCATTCATGCCGGTGGGCGTTCCCGATGCAAACTGCACAGCGTTTGATGGACCGCCGCGGGTCATCTGTCTCGGGTTCCAGGTCTCCAACGGCAGGCTGATCGGGCCCGCAGATATGTTCGACGACCCCGCTTTTGACCGCGTCCGCCAGCAGTGTTGTGAGATCTCCAGCATGATCAGGGCTCACGGACCATTCGAACCGCACCGACTCTCCCTGAGCGAGATGGAGTATACCACGCTCCCCGGCGTCGAGAAGGAGTTTAAAGACCGCTGGGAAGATATCCCACAATAATTTTCTCCTTTTTCCCGGGTTTTTGAAAATCTCACCCGAAATGATCCCGGTGTTCTGCCGGTGAAATCCTCTTTCAATTCTTCCCACGGGTTTCAAGTGGCTGTCACCGATCACTGTCCCCCGCACCCGAGGGGGCGGGAGGAGGCCGCGGTAGCGGCCGGGCGGCGGGGGTGGTCAACTCGCTGCCCGAAAACAGAGTGTCCCGGTAACACGTCAAGACAGGGGAGGGGAGCGATTCTCCATCGATAAACTGCCCTGGAGATATCTGCTGGGTCAACACAACAACCCAATCATCGAGATCCCGTTTCTGCCCCCGCCGCCCCGGGGTTGAGAAAGCGAACCTTCGCTTTATGTGGAGTTACTGAACCGTGGTGCCCCGGGAGCAGAAGATCTGTCGCAACGCCCGGGGGCAGGGTCCTGCAAAGTGGGTTTAAACGGCCTATTTACGAGAATCGTGCTATTATTTCTGAATAATTGTAAAAATACCGCTGTTGTGAGTGTACTTCTGGTAGGGGTGACCATTACACCTGGCGTTAACCAGAAGACAGAGACTCAGAATGTGGCCGAATGGCGAAATCTGGAGGAGGCTGCTACAGGGAGCACATCCCTGTGAATTCTCCACCCCACACCGCGCTCCAACGGTGGAGAACCTCAGCAACCATTATTTCAAACCCCGCCCCACAGGATCAGAATCTCCCGGGCGGCATCGGGTGCAGAGTCCACAGAGCACGAACCACCCGGAGACGGGTTGCATGAGACTGAAGGGCTGGATCGAACGCGACGGAGTGCGGATTACCACCGCCGAACTGGAGCGGATGCTTGCCACAAACCCGGAGAACCTTGCCCGCTGCGGCGGCGAGTTCCTGGTCGAGTGGGACGACTGCACCGCAAGGGACGACCCCGGTATCATTCCCGGCCCCGTCCCCCCGGGAACCATCTGCTGCGGCGGGAGACCGGTAGGCCGGATAAAACCCGACCCCCCTCCCTGTAGCCTGGAGGAGGCTATCGTTACCGCCGTCAAACTCCGGAGCGACGAGGGCGTGGTTGCGTTCTCCGGCGGCGTCGATTCCGCTCTCATCGCCCACCTCGCCCGCCTCCCCTGCGTCACGGTGGGACTTCCCGGTTCACACGACCTCGCGCGTGCAACAAAAGCCGCCAGGATGCTGGATCTCGACCTCACGGTCATATCCCCTGGAAAGGAAGAGGTCGCAGACGCACTGTCCCGGGTCGTCCGGGCCATCCCCGGCCCTCCGAACCCGGTCGACGCCTCGATCGCGACAACGTTATACTTCGTCGCGGAAACGGCAGAAGAGCAGGGGCATACCCGGATCCTGGCCGGACAGGGAGCAGACGAGATCTTCGGCGGCTACGCCCGCTACCTCTCCTCCACCGACCTTGCGGCGGAACTCGAGCGCGACTTTGCAGACCTCCCCCGCCAGCGGGCCCGGGATCAGGCGGTTGCGGCGCTTCACGGCGCTTACTTCTCGATGCCATACCAGGATCTCCGGGTGGTGCGCGCCGCGCTGCCCATCCCGGCATCGATAAGAGTGCGCGGAGGTGTGAGAAAATACCCCCTCCGCCTGATCGCAGAACGTCACATTCCTGCCGAAATTGCCTGGACGGAGAAGAAAGCGATGCAATACGGAAGCGGGATCTGGAAGACCATCGAAACCCTCGCACGTGCCAATGGTTATAAAAAATCGGTGCAACGGTACTTAACTGAGATCAGCAGGGCGGAACATGATCACTGAGAGGGAGATAGAGCATATAGCAGAACTTGCGGATATCGGTATCTCAAAAGCGGAGATCTCCGAGTTCACGAGCCAGTTTAACGAGATTCTGGACTATTTTGAGATTCTCGATACCGTGGAAGGCGAAACCGTCTCCGAGAGCGGGACGGTGAACGTCTTTCGGGAGGACGAGCCCCGGCCCTCGCTCCCGCAGAAAAAAGTGCTGGAGAACGCAGGATCGACAGAGAACGGGTTTATCAAGGCGCCCAGGGTGATGTGAGTGGCGGGAACCCTTGAATTCTCACCGGATGACCGCTACAACGCCTTTATCACCACCTGTAAGGAGGCGCCGTTCTCCGATGGAGTGCTCGCCGGCACCCCCATCGCGGTCAAGGACAACATCTCGACGGCGGGAATCGAGACCACCTGCGGGTCGAGGATCCTTGAAGGCTACGTCCCGCCGTATGACGCCCACGTCGTGGAACTCCTCAGGCGTGAAGGGGCCGCCATCGTCGGCAAGACCAACATGGACGAGTTTGGCATGGGCACAACCACCGAGACGAGCGCTTTCGGCCCCACGACAAACCCCATCGACACCTCACGGGTTCCCGGCGGTTCGTCCGGTGGGAGCGCCGCCGCCGTCGCCGCAGGGCTTGTTCCGATGGCGCTTGGCACCGATACCGGCGGTTCAATCCGGTGCCCCGCAGCCTTCTGCGGGATCGTGGGGTTCAAACCGACCTACGGCAGGGTCTCACGCTACGGACTTATCGCCTACGCCAACTCCCTCGAGCAGATAGGGCCGATGGCCCGGAATGTGGAGGAGATCTCAAGACTGCTATCCGTGATCGCGCGATACGACCCCCGGGACTCAACGATGATCGACCGGCCCTACAAGCATCAACCCTCAGTTGATATCGAGGGGCTCCGGATCGGCGTACCCGAAGAGTACTTCGGTGAGGGTGTGGACGCGCGCGTCGCAGAGACGGTCAGAGACGCCATCAGCGTCCTGGAAGAGATGGGCGCCAGAACCGTCCAGGTCAGCATCCCCGGGATGCGGTATGCGCTCGCGGCCTACTACGTAATCTGCACAGGCGAGGCCTCCTCAAACCTGGCCAGGTTCGACGGGCTTCGCTACGGCCCTGCGGTCGATACCAGAAAACCCTGGCACGAGGCCTACAGGGAGATCCGGCAGGAGAAGTTCGGTGCCGAGGTCAGGCGCCGGATCATGCTCGGCACATTTGCCCTCTCCGCAGGTTACGCCGGCCGATACTATGCAAAAGCACAGATAGCGCGCCGGAACATAAAGGAGGACTTCGAGCGGGCGTTCCGCAGCGCAGATATAATCGCCGGGCCTACAATGCCGACCGTCGCATTCCGGCTGGGCGAGAAGACCGACCCGCTCTCACTCTACCTATCCGACATCCTGACGGTGCCGGCAAACCTTGCCGGTATCCCGGCGATATCAGTGCCGTGTGCCGGGAGTGTGGACGGTCTCCCGGTGGGTCTCCAGCTGATGGGAAGACGGTTCGAGGACGAGCGGGTCATCGATGCCGCCTATGCCTACGAGCAGGGGGTGGGGCGATGAAGACGATCATCGGGCTTGAGGTTCATGTCCAGCTATCCACCGCAACAAAACTCTTCTGCAGCTGCTCGACCGACTACCAGAACGACGAACCCAACACCCACTGCTGCCCCATCTGTCTCGGTCTGCCAGGTGCACTCCCCAGACTGAACAGAAAAGCGGTCGAGCACGGCCTGAAGGTGGCAAAAGCCCTCAAAATGAATGTGCTGGAAGAGTCGGAGTTTGCCCGGAAGAACTACTTCTACCCCGACCTCCCGAAGGGTTACCAGATCACCCAGTACGACAGACCGCTCGCGGTCGCGGGAACTGTCGAGATCGAGGACGACGAGGGTCATGAAAAGATCGTCCGGATCACCCGTATACACCTTGAAGAGGACCCCGGGAGGCTCATCCACGTCGCCGGCGGGTCAAGTTACTCGCTCGTCGACTACAACCGTTCCGGCATCCCGCTGCTCGAGATAGTCACCGAACCGGATCTGAGGTCTCCGCAGGAAGCGCGCCGGTTCCTCAACAGGCTCCGATCGATCCTGGAGTACCTCGAGGTCTTTGACGGCGACCGTGAGGGAGCGCTCCGCGTCGATGCAAACATCTCGATCGAGGGCTCTGAAAGGGTCGAGGTCAAGAACATCTCATCCTACAGGGGGGTTGAGAAGGCACTCACCTTCGAGGTGACCCGGCAGAAGAACCTGCTCCGGCGCGGCCAGAGCGTTACCCGGGAGACCCGGCACTTCATGGAAGCGCGGGGGATCACCACATCAGCCCGCAGCAAGGAGGAGGAACAGGACTACCGCTACTTCACCGAACCCGATCTCCGACCGCTAAGGGTCGCCGGGATGGTCGCCGGGATCGATCTCCCCGAACTGCCCACCGCCCGGAAAGAAAGGTTCATGGCCCAGTACGGGATCTCGCTAAACCACGCCAGGACGCTGACCGGCGACCCCAGACTTGCCGATTTCTACGAAGAAGTTGCCTACGTCGATCCGTTTCTCGCCGCAACCTGGGTGGCCGACACGCTGCTTGGAGAACTCAACTACCGGGGGATGCGGATCACAGACTTTCCTGCCAACCGATTCGTTGAACTCCTGGCACTCATCAGGTCCGGTACGATCACCGAGACCGTCGCCGTCCAGGTGTTGCGGGAGATGCTTGACACCTGCGCCGCTGGAAGACCGTGTGAACCTCCCGCCATGATAGTAAAACGTGAGGGGCTGGTCAGGGGCGAGAGCGAAGAGTTTGCAGAGATCGTTCGTGACGTGATCGCCGCAAACCCGCAGGCGGTCGCCGACTACCGGGCGGGGAAGAAAGGCGCACTGAACTTCCTCGTTGGTCAGGTGATGAAAGAGACCCGTGGTCGGGCGGATCCACGGGAACTCGGGCGCATCGTGGCTGAGTACATCGATAGAGGCGAGGTGTGATCCAGAGTGCACCTGATCATCACAGAGAAGAACATCTCTGCAAAACGGATCGCACAGATCCTTGCAGGTGAGGAGAAGGTGAAGACTACAAAAGACGGGAATGTCTTCACCTACTCCTTCGACGACAGGACGGTTGTAGGCCTCAAAGGACACGTGGTTGAGGTGGACTTCGAGCCCGGTTACACAAACTGGCGCAGCACAACCCACACCCCCCGCACCCTCATCGATGCCGGAATAGTCAAGAAACCGACCGAGAAGAAGATAGTCAACCTCATTCAGAAACTTGCAAAGAAGGCCGATCTCGTCACCATCGCCACCGATTTCGATACCGAGGGGGAACTCATAGGCAAAGAGGCCTACGAACTTGTGCGTGCAGTGAACCCCGGTGTCAGGATCAACCGTGCCCGGTTCTCGGCGATAACTCCAGCAGAGATAAGAGCGGCCTTTGAAAATCCTGTTGAACTTGATTTTGACCTGGCGGCTGCCGGCGAGGCCCGCCAGACGGTAGACCTGATGTGGGGGGCGGCGCTGACCCGGTTCCTCAGCCTTGCGGCACGCCGGGGTGGCCGGGACATCCTGTCCGTCGGCCGCGTCCAGAGCCCGACGCTTGCCATGATCGTCGACCGGGAACGTGAGATCGAGAACTTTGTCCCCCAGAAGTACTGGCAGCTCTCGCTCACAACAGAGAAAGACGGAACAACCTTTGAGGCCCGACATACTGCCGGCCGGTTCACCGATTACAACGCCGCCCTCGCCGCAAAGGAGAGGACGAAAGAGCCGCTTGTTGTCACGGAGGTGAAAGAGGGCCAGAAGATCGACCGTGCCCCGACACCGTTCGATACCACGACCTTCATAGTCTCGGCAGCCAGACTCGGGTTCTCGGCGGCAAACGCGATGCGGATCGCCGAAGACCTCTACATGAATGGTTACATCTCCTACCCCCGGACAGACAACACCGTCTACCCGGGGTCGCTCTCCCTGAACGGTATCCTCGAGACCCTGAAGGGAGGGGTCTTTGATAAAGATGTCGTCTGGGTACAGCGGAACCGGCGTTCCACGCCGACCCGCGGCAAGAAGGAGAGTACCGACCATCCCCCCATCCACCCCACCGCAGCAGCGACCCGTGAGGTTCTCGGGGAGGAGCGGTGGAAGGTCTACGAACTGGTTGTGCGCCGGTTCCTGGCAACCCTCTCCCCCGACGCGAAATGGGCGACCACCCAGTACACCTTCGATGCCTCCGGCGAGACCTACCGTGCCACGGGCGGTCGACTCATCGACGCGGGGTGGCGCCGGGTCTACCCCTACTCAGAGGCGAAAGAGACCATCCTCCCCGGGCTCAGGCAGGGCGAGAAACTGCCGATTAAGGATCTGAAACTCGAGGAGAAAGAGACACAACCCCCCGCACGCTACTCCCAGAGCCGGCTCATCCAGGTGATGGAGGAACTTGGACTCGGCACAAAGAGCACCCGGCACGAGGTGATCGGGAAACTGATCTCACGGCGGTATGTGGAGGGGAACCCCCTCCGGCCGACGCTTGTTGGCAGGGCGGTCATAGACGCGCTCGACAACCACGCCGCGACGATCACCGAACCCGAGATGACCCGGACACTTGAGGAGCACATGCAGCTCATAAAACAGAACCGGCGCTCCCGTGACGACGTCATCACCGAGTCGCGCCAGATGCTGCACCGGGTCTTTGACAACCTCGAAGCCCACGAGTCGGAGATCGGAGAGGAGATCATGGAGCAGACCGCTGAAGAGCATACCGTCGGCCCCTGCCCTGTCTGCGGCCAGGATCTCCGGATCCGGCATAGCGGGGGTTCCCAGTTTATCGGATGCAGCGGCTACCCTGAATGCCGGTTCAACATCAGCCTGCCGGGAACAGCCTGGGGCAGGGCTATCAGGACGGATAAGACCTGTGAGAAGCACAACCTCGCTCACATCCGCCTGATCAAGAAAGGCGCCCGTCCCTGGGACATGGGTTGCCCGCTCTGCAGTCATATCTCCTCGAACATAGAGGCGCTTCATCTCATGCCCTCGATGACCGACGACCTGCTGCAGCGGTTGCATGAAAAGCACATATACACCGTATCCGATATCGCGGGCATCTCGCCAGAAGAACTCGCAGAGGCGGTGGGTACCGATATCGAAGAGGCAGGAGGGCTTGTAAGGGAGGCCGAAGACGCGCTTGAGATCCTTCGCCGGAGATCGGAACTCAGGAAACTCGTCAGGAAGATAGTCCCGCCGAGAAAGGGGCGGAGCCACGCAAAGATCTTCAGGAACCTGCTCGAAGAGGGGATCGGCGACCTCCAGGCACTCTCTCTTGCCGAAGTTGCAACGCTCAAGAAAGCGGGCATCCCCGAGACCGCTGCAAACGAGTTGCTCGAGGAGGCGCGCCGGATCTCCAGTGAACGCGCCTTGAGGGAAGCGGGGGTTCCTGCGGTCAGCCTGAAGAAGTACCTTGAGGCGGGCATCAGCAGTCCCGAGGGTCTCTGTTACCTTCCCATCCCCTACCTCGCGGCCAAAACCGGCATTAACCCGGAAACCGTACATAAACATGTGGATCTGGTCTGCAGGTATCTCGGTCGCCCCACACCCCCAAAGGTCAGCAGACAGGTGATCGAACGCGGGCGAAAAGAACTCCTGGAGATCCCGGGACTGGGCGAGGCGACCCTTCAGCGACTGTACCTTGCGGGGGTTTACGATGCCGAAACACTTCGTGAGGCTGACCCGGAGGAGGTCTCCTCCATCACCGGCATCCCGAAGGCCAGGATCCATGACTACATCAGTCACCTGAAGTGAGATAGAATGCACGCCAACTGGAAGACGTGGACCCACGTAACAAAACTGGACCCCGATAAACGCCTCCCTGCGGGAGCCGTCGAAGAGATCGCAACAAGCGGCACAGATGCCCTGATGCTCTCGGGCACGCTGAACGTGACACGAGAGAACCTCCTTGAACTCCTGGACCAGGTCTCCCCCTACGGGTTGCCGGTGGTGGTCGAACCGGCGAGCCCCGACTGCGCCATATTCGATGGCGGGGTCGACCACCTCTTTGTGCCGAGCGTGCTGAACACAAACGAAGTCCGCTGGATCGTCGGGAAACACTACACCTGGCTTCTCAACAGCGGCAACGGCATAAACTGGGAGATGGTTGTGCCCGAGGCCTACATAGTCCTCAACCCGGACTCGGCGGTCGGTCGGGTGACGGGTGCGGACTGCAACCTCTCTGCGAGAGAGGTGGCGGCGTTTGCAGAGGTGGCTGACCGTTACTTCAGGTTTCCGATTGTTTATATCGAGTACAGCGGGAGATACGGCGACCCGCGGGTCGTGCAGGCGGCAGCCGGAGCGGTCCAGGACGCCCTCCTCTACTACGGGGGAGGGATACGTTCGGCTGAACAGGCTGCGGAGATGGGTCGCTATGCCGACACTATCGTTGTAGGAAACGCGGTCTACGAGGAAGGGATCGAGGTGCTCCGGGCGACCGTCCGGGCGGTGCACTGAAAGGAGAGTATGCCAGAGATCTCTATAGTCCTGGTCGAACCCCTCTACGATGGGAACGTAGGGTTTACCGCAAGGGTGATGAAGAACTTCGGGTTCGACCGCCTGGTGCTGGTCAACCCCTGCGCTCTTGGCGACGATGCCATAATGCGCGCATCCCACGCCCGCGACGTCCTTGATTCCGCCCGCCGGATGACGATCGACGAGGTCTACCGGGAGTTCGATTTTGTTGTTGCAACGACGGGTGAGGTGAGCAAATCGGTCTGCACCCCGACGCGGATGCCCTACTACACTCCGGCAGAGGTCAGAGAGATCATCGCTGATATCGACGGGTCGGTCGCGATCCTCTTTGGACGGGAGAACTGGGGACTCTCGAACGCCGAACTCGAGCGCGCTAACCTGATCTGCACCATTCCAACCTCGGAGGTCTACCCCATCCTTAACCTCTCCCACGCTGTTGGCATCCTCTGCTACGAACTTGCCAGCCTGCCGCGCGGGACATACCCCCTGGCCGGGCCAATCGAGATGGAGTCGCTCTACCGTCATATAGACGCGTTTCTCGACCTGATCGAGCATCCGGATTTCAAGCGGGATAACACGCTCACACTCATCCGGCGGGTGCTCGGCCGGACGAAACTTACCACCCGCGAGGTGAGCACGCTGCACGGGTTGATGCGGCGGGCGGAGTGGCATCTCGAAAACAAGGAATAGTCTGCATGAGAGATATGATAGAATGATTCTTGTTGACTGGCAGATAGAGGATCGGATCAGGCGGGGGCACATAAAGGTCGAACCTTACGATCCCGACCTGATTCAGCCAAACTCGCTGGATATCAGGCTCGGGTCGCACTTTGTCTGGTACGTTCCCGGGGGTATGGTGATCGATCCTTTTGAGAAGGAGAGCGTATGTGCGGGGACGGAGGAGACCGTGGCCGACTCTATCGTACTTGCACCGGGCCAGTTCCTGCTTGGCGAGACACTGGAGTCGATCGAACTCCCCGACGATATCGTGGCAAGCATTGAGGGGAAGAGCAGCATCGCACGCCTGGGGGTCGAACTCCACCAGACGGGAGGCTGGATCGATGCAGGGTTCCGGGGAACGATCACGCTCGAGATGTGTAACGTGAACTCCAGGCCGGTGCGGGTATATGCCGGGATGGCGATCGGGCAGCTGGTCTTCTACCACACCGACCGTGCCGCGCGCCCATACAACATGAAGAAGGATGCAAAGTACATGAACCAGCGGCAGGCAACGCTCTCCCGTTACCATGAGAACGCGCGCCGCACCTGATCAGGCGCAGGGGATCCGGCAAACCACGGGAAGGTCGGGCAGAGGGGTCGGCGCGACCCCGACAGCGAGCGTTATGCACTATATAGCAGGAAAACAGACATTGAACAATTCAACTGGGGATACCAATGCGACTTCTTCTGATCCACTCTGATCATATCGAGTATGAGGCAAGGAAGAAGACGAAGGTCGCCGAAGAGGATGCCGTCCCAAAGGACGCACTCGATGAGGCGCTTGCTGTCTTCTGCGCGGTAGAGTCTCTTGACGAGGAGAATATTGATGATGTCGTCAGGCAGGCGGTCGAGGAGATCGTCAATACCGCCAGGCAACTCGGCACGAGCAATATCATGATCTACCCCTATGCCCATCTCTCATCCGACCTGGCGCCACCGGAGGTGGCGGTGAGCGTTCTCCGGGGTATTGAAGGGGCGCTCCGGGAACAGGAGGACGGTTTTGTTGTGAAACGGGCGCCTTTTGGCTGGTACAAGGCGTTCACCCTCTCCTGTAAGGGTCACCCGCTCTCTGAACTCTCAAGGACGATCACCCCGGGGGAGGGGGCTTCGACCGCCGCGAAGAAGGAGATCGAGCATGAGTTCTTCGTCATCACACCCGAGGGCGAGCGCCGGGACGCCAACGAATATGCGGCGGGAAATACGCCGTTTGCATCTCTTGTCCAGAAGGAACTTGGCCACCCCGGGAAGGAGGGAGTCGAACCGGCCCACGTTGACCTGATGCGGGCGAAGGAGCTTGTGGACTATGAACCGCGTTCGGACGTAGGCCACCTCCGATGGATGCCCAGGGGCAAGTTGATCCGCGACCTCCTGGCCGATTATGTCCTGTCTCAGGTGCTCGATTACGGTGCAATGCCGGTGGAGACGCCGGTGATGTACGACCTGGCTGATAGGGCTATTGCGGAGCACGCTGCCAAGTTCGGGGAGCGGCAGTACCGGTTCAAGAGCGGCAACCGTGATATGATGCTCCGTTTTGCGGCCTGTTTCGGGATGTTCTCCATCATGAACGATATGCACATCTCGCCAAACACGCTGCCGATGAAACTCTACGAGCTCTCGACTTACTCGTTCCGCCACGAGCAGAAGGGGGAGGTTATCGGGTTAAAACGTCTCCGTGCATTCACGATGCCCGATATGCACACGCTCTGCCGGGACATGGAGGGTGCGCTTGCGGTGTTTGAGGAACAGCTGAGTATGGGCTGGAAGAGTGGCCGCGACCTCGAGACGCCGCTTGTCGGTGTCTTCAGATGCACCCGCGACTTCTTTGAGCAGTATGAACCATGGGTGAAGAAGATCGTTGCAGACTCCGGGGTGCCGATGCTGATCGAGGTTCTCTCGGAGCGGAGTCATTACTGGATCGCGAAGGTGGACCTTGCGGCGATCGATGCACAGGGCAGGCCGATCGAGAACCCGACCGTCCAGATCGATGTCGAGAGCGCCGGGCGGTTCGATATCAGTTACTACACCCCCGAGGGGCAGGAGATCCATCCCCCCATCCTCCACTGCTCGCCGACGGGTTCGATCGAGCGGGTGATCTGCGCTATGCTTGAGAACACCGCAACTCAGGAGGTGCCCTCGTTCCCGACCTGGCTTGCGCCGACCCAGGTGCGACTGGTGCCGGTGGCGGAACGGCACGTCTCTTTTGCCGAGGATATAGCCGCCAGGTTGAGGGCAGCAGCCATCCGGGTGGACATCGATGACCGGGACGAGAGTGTGAACAGGAAGGTCCGTGAGGCCGGGATGGACTGGGTGCCCTACGTCGTGATGATCGGCGACCTGGAGGCCGAGACCGGCAGGCTCACGGTCACCATCAGGAGACTCTCGGAGAAGAAAATACCATACCGGGAGACGATGACCGAGAGCGAACTCATCCAGGCGGTGAGAATGGAAAGCGACGGGAAACCGTTCCGCCCCCTCTACACGCCGGGCTACCTCTCGAGGAAGCCACGGTTTATTTAAAACCAGAAACACCGGGGAGACTCTGGAGAAGATATGCACGACCATCCCTGCTATCTCCACACACTGCCCGCCCCCTTGAGGGGGCGGGAGGAGGCGCCGGGAGGCGGGGGTGGTCAACTCCCTGCCCGAAAATAGAGTGTCCCGGTAACACATCAAGACAGGAGACAGGGGCGATTCTCCATCGACACACTGTCCGGGAAGGTATCTCCTGCTGTCAACACAACAACCCCATCATCGAGATCCTGTTTCTCCCCGCCGACCACCTTTATCCCCCCGGGCACGGTTTTCAGGGTGCAATCCTGCCAGAGACCGGGCCACGGCGTCCTATGGATGCAGGTAGACCAGTATTGTTGATAGCACAATGAAACCAAGTGTTGTGGCTGCAAAGACCATCTCCCCGGTATTGAGGGGCTTCTTGCGTATATAAAGACCGGACTTTCCGCCGTAGCCCCGGCAAAGCATGCTCGTGTAGGTGCGCTCCCCCTGCTCATATGACCTGATGAAGATCGTCCCCACTGTGTAGCCGACCTGGTGCAGTCTGTAGCGGTAGGGGAGGCGGCGGTCAAGGGGATCGAAACACCTGGTTGACATCGCCGTCCTTATCCTCCCGAACATCTCGGCAAATACAAAGATGTAGCGGACCATCATCCCCAGGGTGAGTGTGAACTCCAGAGGCAGACCCAACCTCCCGGCCGCCTCGATCATCTCCTGCATCTTCGTTGTCGAGGAGAGCAGGATTATGAACGATATGCTGACGATGAACTTCACAAGGAGTATCGAGGCGAACTCCAGCGACTCCGCGTAGACCTCGAGCCCGAAGGGCAGGGTTGCAACCGTATGAAAGGTCTCGTAATAAGGGTTCTTCACAAAGGCCTGGAACCCCACCAGAAATATCCCGAACGGCAGGATAAACACAAGCCTCCGGAAGTAGACCAGCGGTGAGAGACGCGATGCCGCCCAGAGAATGAGAAAAAGAACAAAGAAGGCGGCGCCGAGAGTGTAGACCTTTGTAGAGTATGGTAGCGCCACAATGGCCACGATGGCAACAAGAGTCAGCAGGAGTTTTATCCTTGCATCCAGTCGGTGGATTATGCTTGTGCCGTAGGCGGACTTCTCGATGGAGTACAGGTCGTCGATCATCTTCCTCTCGTATAGGCGTCAAGGAAAACCTTCTCGGCACCCCTGTAGGTGTAGGCCATCTCGATCTCCACACCGTTCTCCTGCAGCGACCGGATCAACCTCGGGATGGGCGGCACATCGAGTTTTGCCCGGGTGAGGAGTTCCGGTTGGGCAAAGACCTCCTCGACTGTTCCTGAACCCATGATCTTCCCACCGTCCATCACATAGATGAAGTCTGCCATCTCTGCCACCAGGTCGAGATGGTGGGTCGAGAAGATCACCGTCATGCCGTAATCCTCGGGCAACCGGTTTATGAACGTCACCAGGTCAGCGACACCCTGCGGATCAAGTCCCGCGGTCGGTTCATCGAGCACCAGGACCTGTGGCTCCATCGCCAGGATACCGGCGATGGCGACCCGTTTCTTCTCGCCGCCGGATAGGTGATGTGGCGCACGCTCCCGGAGGTCTTCGATCCCGAGGAGACGCAGAGCCTCCTCGACACGGTGGGCGACCGTCTCATCATCGAGACCCAGGTTGATCGGGCCGAAGGCTATATCCTGCTCAACGGTGGGGGAGATGATCTGGTCGTCCGGGTTCTGAAAGACGATCCCGACGAACTTACGCACCTCACGGAGGTTCTCCTTTGTTATGGGCTCTCCCCTGACCAGCACCTCGCCGGAGGTGGGTTTAAGGATGCCGTTAAAGTGCTTGAAGAGCGTGCTCTTTCCGGCACCGTTCGGCCCGATAACAGCGATTCGTGCCTTTCGCTCTGCAACAAAGTTCACGCCCTCCAGGGCGCGGACGTTGCCGCGGTAGACGTGTGTGAGTTCGCGGGTCTCGATCAGGTGCATAACAGTAAATGGTTGGAGGTTTTCAGGTATCTAACTGCCTGACCTGGTGGAGACCTTTGCAACGGCGAATGCAAGTCCCAGCATGAGCAGCGTCCCGACCACGATAGCAAGCACCTCCCCCGCCTTATCCAGACCGGGTATGCTGTAATCAGGTATCAGGGGTTCGTGGGAGAAGTCGTTTCCAGTCACCGCAACCGCCTCTTCTTCTGCAGCGGCGGCAGTCTCTTCGTCAAGGTCGCTGCCCATGAATGACTTCGCACCGTAGATGCTGAAGAACGCGCTCTCAAGCCCATCGGGGTTGCTCGATGCGAGGAAGGGTGCGGCGATTGCGATCAGGATGGCAACCGCGATGCCGATGATGACAAACCGTTTCGTCTCCATTATGCACCCACCCCCAGCGGATGTTCGAGGATGTCCGGTCGTGCCGAGGCTATCAGGTACAGGGCTATCGCGGTGATGCCTCCCTCGATGAGACCGATGATGGCGTGGTAAATACCCATCATGGTAAGCCCGGCGACAAGGGGAAACGTGCCGGCGACTGCAAGTTCAACCGCACATAGGATTGCAGAGAGAAAGAGCGACGCCCAGCCTGCGATAAACGCTGCGGCATACGGGTTCTCGATCAGCCTCCTGACGGCGGTGTAACCATAGTAACCGATGAACCCGCCGATCACGCCCATGTTTATGATATTTGCACCCATCACGGTGATACCGCCGTCGCCGAAGATGACGCCCTGCACCAGGAGTACCAGCGTCAGAACGAAGACACCCGCATACGGCGAGCCGAGGACGATCGCTGCAAGCGTTGCACCGACCATATGCCCGCTCGTCCCGCCGGGAATGGGGATGTTCAACGCCTGGATGGCAAAGATGCCGGCGGCAAGCACGGCAACCAGGGGTATCTTCTCCTCTCCCATCGACCGCCTCGCCCAGCGGAGAGCGAGAGCAACAAATACCAGGGCTATTACCCAGTAAACCAGGGCCTGCCCGATAGGGATGAACGCATCAGGGATATGCATAACACATCTCACCCGATTGTAGCACTTTTTAGTATAAATGTATTACTAAACAATATTGTTATTTAAACCGGTAATAATCCGGCGTACTTCCGATGCGAAAAGTATCCCCATAGCCCTGGCCACCGCTGGTTTCACGAGAAGTTTGCGAAGCAGAGTGGCCGGCCGGTCGATGTCACCATGCTCCACGATCGTCCTTATGATCTCCGGGCTGTTGAGAGTCCGGCAGAGACGGTCGATCTCTTCGGGCGTCATCCGCTGGCGCATCCTGAGCGCTTTCATCCCGATATCGAGTTCTCTCCCGAAATCCTCCTTCCACCGGCGTTCATAATCCTGGAGATGCGCGTTATCAAACGTCCCCCCGGAGCAGCACGCCGCTGCGACGGTGGCCGCGTGTTTTGCCGAGCGGACGCCGGTGTAGACCCCACCGCCGGAGGTGGGTTTTGCAAACCCGGCCGCATCCCCGACTACAAACGTCCGATGACCGCAGGTCTGCGGCATGACCCCGAGGGGGATGACCCCTGTCACGAGGTGGAGCATGCTCCCCCCGTATCCGGCGATGAAACGGTCGAAGGATTCTTTTGCGTGCTCCCTCGCGCAGAGGCCGACCCTGGCCCGGGTCGACGAGACCGGTATCGCCCAGCCGAAGAAGTCGGGCGAGGCGTTTGGGTGCAACTCCACGTAACGCGGGTCGGTGGAACAGAGGACTTCAGCCTGTATCCCGGCAAGGTAGACCGCCGGGCGCTGGAACCCGAGCATGCGGGCGATAGAACTCCGTGGTCCGTCGGCGGCGATCAGGAGACGGAACGAGAACTCCTCGTGCCCGCAGACGCCCCGGGTCTGGAGAGTGGTGCCCTGTATACCGGTTGCGCTGGTCTTCAACCGGAACTCCGCCCCGGCGTCTGCCGCCCTCTCTGCCATCTCGCGGTCGAGGAGACCACGGTCAACGACATAGGCCTTTGTGACACCCGCATCGAAGGATATCTCCCCGCCGAGGCCGGAGAGGATGCGGGCGCCGCTCACCTCGTTTAAGATCGGGCGTCTTGATACACCGCACTCCGCAAACGCAGAGGTCGAGAGGAGCCCGGCACACTGCACCGGGTGGCCGATCGTCCCGTGCTCCTCGATACAGAGCGTTGAGAGCCCTTCCTCCGCGCAGGCCCGCGCTGCAGCGCTCCCCGCAGGCCCTGCACCCACAACGATAACATCCCACGTCAGGTTATCACGCCCCGAACAAGGTACGCGCCCCGGGGTCACTCTTCAGAGAGATAAGGGGTCACTGTAATGAAATGTCTCTGTATAGTTTTCAAATTTATCTTGGGGGGGTGAAGGTGGCGGAGCGGGAAGACCCCACCCTTTAGGGTGGGGATAAAAGCAGAGCCGCCCCTCGTCGCACAATTACCAGGGACTATATATTATTATAAGAACAAACAAGCAATCCTTACATGCTTCAAGCCTACAAGTATCGGATGTATCCATCGAGAGAGCAGGTTACGCTCCTTATGAAGCACATCCATGCCTGTCGGTTTGTGTATAACCATTCTCTGGAGCAGAAGATCCGGGCATAC
>NZ_JASEFJ010000010.1 GCF_030019085.1 Methanoculleus sp. | reverse complement strand
GTTCTCCATCCAGGGAAGAAAGTGTCTGTGTGACACGATGAGACAGGGGCGATTCCCCATCGCCACACTGCCTGGAGGTATCTACTGGTGTCAACACAACCCCATCATCGAGATCCTGTTTCTCTCCCCTGGTACGGCCCTCCATCGCAATCACCCCACACTGCCACCCCCGGGGGGGGTGGAGAAAGGGATCCTTCGCTTTATGTGGAGTTACTGAACCGTGGTGCTCCAGGAACATAACATCTAGCGCAATGCCCGGAGAGGCGAGGGTAAGGTCACACAAAGTAAGTTTAAACGGCCTATTTACGAGAATTGTGCTACTATTTCTGAATAATTGTAAAAATACCCCTGTTGTGAGTATATTTCTGGTAGGGGTGACCATTACACCTGGCGTTAACCAGAAGACGAAGACTCAAAAGGTGGCTGAATGGTGAAATCTGGATGGGGCTAACTCAGTTTTGAGAGGATATGCCTTCTTTCGAGATCCGGGCTTCCGTGGTGCGTGACCTCCTGGACACCGGTGGCTAAAAATCTCGCTATCGGCAGACTAAAATTCCTCATCCGATAATCACCATACAGGTTGTTGTAGGTGTAGCAATGCTAACGATGTAGGAGTTCTTCCTGATCCGCGACCTTTACGATCAAGGACTGAAAATCAGTTAGATCGCCCGGGAGACCGGGTTTGATCGTAAGACCATACGTAAATACGTGAATGCCAAAGCACCGCCGATAGCGAAACCGAGAGCCCGGAAACCGAGCAAACTCGACGACTACAAAGACTACATCCAGAGCCGTCTATCCAAATATCCCCTCACTGCCGCCAGGGTCTATCGCGAGATCCAGCAGATGGGGTTCACGGGGAAGTACACGATCGTCAGAGACTTACGTCCAGTCGATCCGGCCCAGGATCGGTGTAGCGGACGACCCGAATGCGAAGACCTGACACTGTCCCGGGCAGACCGTGGCTGTGCGGTGGGTCTCTTCTCTCAGCATCACGGGGTACAGGATCACTCGCGTCGCTACCGGCTACCACCCCATTCTGCGCATTGAACCTTCTCCGCAAGTTAAAGTCCAAAAAAAGTGCAGGGGGTTCTGTTATGTTCTTACGCTGCTGTGGGGGCTTCCTCGTAGACCAGGGCCAGGTAGCGGGCGGCGAAGACAGCAAACGCCGCATTGAGGAAGAGAACGATGATCCAGCCCACGAAGGGTATTTGGCCCAGGGCGCCGACCACGATTCCGTAGATGAATGCGACGACCAGAAGTATAACGACCGTGATGATCCAGGTCCCCCAGCCAAGGCTACCGATCTGTGAAAAGATTGCACCCAGGTTGAAGGCATCACCGATACGCCCGGTGCGAGCAAACCGCAGGATGGCAAATAGTGCGACAAACGCCGTGATGATCGCGACGATTCCGGCAAGAAGCATGCCCGCAAGGATACTGGCTATTGCAGCACCAATCAGCGCCGCATCCCCGCCGACCGCCGCGCTGGCAAGCATGCCGACCGCACCAAGCCCGCCAAAGAGCAGGAAGATCAGGACGGCCGGGATGATGTATATGAGAATGATTATGTTCAACTTCCAGCCGTCGATAAAGAGCCTGCCCCACTCATCGACCTCGGGGGCGGGCGTCTTCCCCGAGAGAACCCGTACCAGGTAACCGCTGAGGAGCGGGACGAGAGAGAGCGTCAGAGCCTGGAGGAACGAGAGGATCGCAAGCAGGATCCACCGCGTCCACTTCTCTGTTAGTGCATCCTTTGTATAGTCAAAGGACCTGGAGATAAGAGCACCGTAATCCATGTGTGATAACACCAACACCCGGTTGTCGATACCGGGATATAATTACACCGTTATGTTTTTCCTGGTGGACGTGGCCGGATATAGGCGCTGGGGGATCGGTCGCGACACACGCCTGCTGATCCATTCGTGGAGGGTATACTATAAAAAAAGAATGGGGTGTTTTTACGCCGGTTCCGGGGCGCTCTCGTAGATCAGTGCCACGTAGCGTGACACAAAGATGATCCAGACCGGGTAGAGGAAGAGCAGAATCAGCCATCCTATGAACGGGATCATCGCCAGCAAACCGGCGATGAAGCCAAAGACGAGCGCGACAACCCAGAGAATGATGAGCGCGAGGATATAACTCCCCCAGCCGATCTTTCTGATGTGCTGGAGTATGGCACCGAAGGCAAAAGCCTGGCCCATGCTGTTCTTCCGTGCAAACCGGACGATACCTATGATCGAGAACAGCGTGACCAGGATACCGACGATGAACATGACCAGCAGCCCGATACCGATCGTACCGATGGCAACCATCGGGTCGCTGACCATCGCCGCGGGCACTCCGAAGATGAGCGCGACGATAAAGACCGGGATGCTGTAGATGATACCGATGATGAAGAGTTTCAGGCCGTCGATGAAGGTCCTCACCCAGTTTCCTACATCCGGGGCCGGTTTGGCACCGCTGTAAATCCTGACCACATACCCCATGATCAGCGGGAATATGATCGTGCTGATGACGAGCAGGATCCACCGGACCCATTTGCCCCAGACAGCATCTTTTGCATAGCCGAACGAATCGCTCAGCATCTTACCATAATCCATAAGTAAAGCTCCGACGCTTTAGGATGAGCATATATTGTATATAAGGATTACTATGAACTCTCCACTAAATCACTTCTTTTACCGTAATAGGCTATTCAAATCCTTGCAAATCCAGATATCCTGACTAAAAGCAGGCCGGCGCAGGCGTCCCACTGGTGGCGCCAAAAACGCAATAACGCTCAAATAGCGGTAAGAAACGCCCTTCGGAGGAGGTGTATCCAGGGGGGGGTGGCCGTGGCCCGGAACCCCCTGGCCCGCAAGCCTTAAGGATAGTCTTTCACCCGGGGGGCCGCATGAGCGGGCGTGAGGCGGGGGCAGTCGCCCCCTCCCCCCACGTTGCGATCCCCCCACACCGTCACAGTCCCCGGCAGGAAATAGCACCATCTCATGGTCCCACCGACCCCGATCATCGGATTTCTCGATTGTGCGCCAAAGATTGCCATCAGCGGAGCGCACAGATCTCAAACCACCCCCGGATAACATTTCCTCCTCTCACTCCGCCACAAAAGCCAGCGCCACCACCGCTGAATAAATAAGATCCCCACCATATCATAGTGCATGCCAAAGCCTACTCTCCAGGTGGCGCTCGATCTCCTTGACCTCGATCGTGCGATAGAGATCGCGACTGAGGCCGTCCAGGGCGGTGCGGACTGGATCGAGGTCGGGACACCACTGATCAAGAGCGAGGGGATGCGGGCGGTGCGGACGCTCCGGGAACGCTTCCCCGACCACGAGATCGTCGCAGACATGAAGATCGCCGACACCGGGGCGATCGAGGTGGAGATGGCCGCAAAGTCCGGCGCCGGTATCGTCTGCATCCTCGCCGACGCCGACGATGCCGTGATCGCCGAGGCTGTCCGCTCGGCCCGCAAGTATGGCGTCCGTCTAATGGCTGACCTTATCAACGTCAGCGACCCCGTCTCCAGAGCCAGCGAAGTTGCCGGGCTCGGTGTCGACTACATCAACGCCCACGTCGGGATCGACCAGCAGATGATCGGCAGATCCTCACTTGACCTCCTCCACCGCCTCACTGGCGAGGTGAACGTCCCCATCGCTGTCGCTGGAGGGCTGAACGCAGAGACCGCATCCGCCGCAGTTGCCGCCGGAGCCTCGATCGTCATCGTGGGCAGCAACATCGTCAAGGCCGCCGACGTGACCGCAGCGACCCGCCGGGTCAGGGAGGCCATCGACCGCCCGGAAGTTCGGCCGCGGGAGAAAGAGAGTCCCGATACTGTCATCCGCCGTCTCCTTGAAGGCGTCTCTGCGCCCAACGTCACCGACGCCATGCACCGGAAAGGCGCGATGGCGGGCGTGGTCTCCATCTGTGGCAGGGTCAGGGCTGTCGGCCCGGCCGTGACCGTCCGGACAGTTTCCGGCGACTGGGCAAAACCCGTCGAGGCGATCGATATCGCCAGACCGGGTGATGTCCTTGTCATCAGTAACGACGGCCGAAAGGATATCTCACCCTGGGGCGAACTTGCCACCCACTCCGCGAAGAACCGCAGCCTTGCAGGCATCGTCATCGACGGCGCAGTGCGGGACGTTGACGATATCCGCGAGATGGGGTTCCCTGTCTTTGCCACCGCAACCGTCCCTAACGCCGGAGAACCCGTGGGTCTCGGAGAGATCAATACCGAGATCCTCTGTTGCGGCCAGGAGGTCCGGCCCGGCGACTGGATCATCGCCGACGAGAGCGGTGTCGTGGTAGTCCCCCGGGAGCGGGCCTACGAGATCGCCCGCCGGGCGATGGAGGTCAGGAAGACCGAAGAGCGGATCCGCGAGGAGATCCGGCGCGGCCGGACACTCTCAGAGGTCTCCGAACTCCTGAAATGGGAGAAACGGCGCTGAATTAATGGAATAACCACGATTCCTGGAGGAACGTAATCCAGATATGCAGCGGTTAAGAGACGAACTGCTCGAGGTTCTGCAGGCGGTCATCCCGATAGTCCTCGTTATCGTCCTCCTCGAGATTTTTGTGCTCCGGGCATCGCCTGCCGAACTCCTTCACTTCCTGCTCGGCAGCGGCATGGTGATCCTCGGGATCGCACTCTTCCTCTTCGGTGTCAAGTCGGGGATCCTGCCCATGGGTGAGGCGATCGGCTCAGAACTGCCCGCTCGAGGATCGCTTACACTGGTAGTCATTGCGGTCTTCCTCTTTGGGTTCTTTGCCACGGTGGCAGAACCTGACGTCCGTGTACTCAGCAATATGGTAGATACCGTCTCCGGTGGCGGGATCGCTCAGGGCCCCCTGATAGTCGTCATCGGCGTCAGCGTCGGGTTCTTTGCCGCCGTGGGCGTTCTCCGGATAGTTGCAGGGGTACCCATAGGCTACCTCTTTGCCGCCGGATACGGTCTTGTCCTCCTCCTTGCGTTCATAACCCCACCGGCGTTCCTTGCTGTCGCCTTTGATGCGGGCGGGGTCACAACAGGACCACTTACGGTGCCGGTTATCCTGGCGCTCGGAGCGGGGGTAAGTAGGGTCCTTGCGGGCAGATCGCCGATCACAGACGGGTTCGGGCTGATCGGTCTGGCCTCGATCGGGCCGATACTCGGCGTCATGGCGATGGGGGTGTTCTTCTTCTGATAACACAGGGACTACTTGAGGGCCTGGACGGAGTAATCATTGAGGTTACGCAGGCGTTGATCCCGCTGCTTGTCTTCTTCCTGGGATTCCAGTTCTTCTATCTCAAACTCCCGCGCAGCTACATCAAAAACCTGATACGCGGCATCATCTTTGCCGCTCTCGGGATGATCCTCCTTCTTCAGGGCGTGCGAGTTGCGTTCCTACCGGCGGGGCACGAGATCGGGGAGACACTCGCCACACTCGACCAGAGGTGGCTCCTCGTCCCGTTCGGGTTTTTCCTGGGTTTTCTCACAACCTATGCCGAGCCCGCCGTCCGTGTCCTCTGCTACCAGGTCGAGGAGGCCTCGAGCGGTTCAATCCGGCAGTCTGTCATCCTCTACTCCCTCTCCATCGGTGTCGCCGTCTCGGTCGCGTGCGGGATGCTCCGCCTTGTATACGGCGTCTCGCTCCTCTACTTCGTTATGCCGGGCTACCTGCTGGCCCTCATCCTCCTCAAATTTTCGGATGCGGATTTCATCGGGGTGGCGTTCGACTCAGGGGGTGTCGCCACCGGCCCGATGGCGGTAACATTCCTCCTCTCACTTGCCATCGGTGTTGCGACAGGGATCGAGGGGCGAGACCCTGTCGTGGACGGGTTCGGGCTGATAGCGCTGATAGCGCTCGCCCCCATAATCTCGGTGCTGCTGCTTGGCATACTCTACAGGAGAAAAAGAGGTGAAACAAGATGAGTAACGATTATGCTAACGAACTGATCGTCACGATTGTAAAACGGGGCTGGTCCGAGCCTGTGCTCGAGGCGGCCCGCGGCGCCGGGGCTGAGGGGGCGACCATCCTCCTCGGCCGCGGAACCGGTATTCATGAAGGAAAGACTCTCTTCGGGCTTGCCATCGAACCCGAGAAAGAGGTGATCTTAACGGTCGTAGCCGCCGAGCGGACGGATACGGTGCTCGATGCAATCATCGCCGCTGGCGAACTTGACCAGCCAGGTATGGGTATAGTCTTTGTCATACCTATCCGACGTGTTGCAGGAAGGGTTCACATGTTTCGCAAGAATGAGGTAGGAGAGTAGAGAATATCAAACCGGTAATTTCGGGCTGTGCCCTGGCTTAATGATGACCCTCGCCCGGGACACGGATTCGGGTGAATGGAAGTATGTGCAATCGCCGCAGCTTGCCCCACGTCCGGAGGGAAATGGAAAAGGGATGCGGGAGGGAGCGATCAGGCCATCTCCACGCAAACCACCCCGAAAAAGGTGGAGGGTTTATAACCCCGGATCGTTTATTCGACGGCCTCGATTAACCCGTTCCGTGGCCCTTTCACGACTTGATTGGAAGTCTCAGGAGCTCCCCGCCGTGGTCCAGGATCTTTCGGACGGCATCCTCGACCTGATCCACGCGAAGGATCAGGACGGCTGCGTCCTTCCCCGAGTAGGCGTAGGCGTACTCGATGTTGATCCCGGCATCCCCGAGCACCGAGGCTATCTCTGAGAGCCCACCAGGCTCATCGCGCATCTTCACCCCGATGACATCTGTAAACGAGACGCGAAACCCGAGATCGGTCAACGTCCGGTAGGCATCGTCCGGGCGGTCTACAAGCGCCCTTACAACCCCGAACCCGTCCGCCTCAGCGATGCTGAACGCCAGGATGTTTATCTCCGCATCTCGCAGCGCAGCAGCGATTGCCGCAAGCCGTCCCGGCCGGTTCTCCGAGAAGACCGAGATCTGTTTGATTATATAAGATGACTTCTCCATTACAACGACCTCCTGTCTATAACCTTTCTGGATTTGCCCTCAAACCGCGGAAGACTCCCGGGTTCAACAAGTTCAACCTCCACGCTCACGTTGAGCGAACTCCGGAGACGGTGCTCCACCTTCCTCTTGATCTCCATGAGATCAGGAATTTTGTCGGAGAATGCCTCCTCGCTCACCTCCACCCTCACGAGCATCGAGTCGAGCGCACCCTTCCGGTCGACGACGATCTGGAAATGTTTCCCGACATCCGGTATCCCGAGCAATGTATGTTCCACCTGTGATGGGAAGACGTTTATCCCCCGGATGATCAGCATATCGTCAACCCTGCCGCGTATCCGGCCGATACGTGGATGCGTCCGACCACAGGTGCAGGGATCCGTATCGATGGCGGTGAGGTCGCCTGTCCGGTATCGGACCATTGGGAGCGCCTCTTTCTGGAGCATCGTGACGGTGAGTTCCCCCTCCTCGCCGGGCTCGAGAACCTCGCCAGTAGCGGGGTCAACAACCTCCAGCAGCGCCAGGTCTCCCCAGACATGGATCCCTTTCTGCTCGCTGCACTCGGTGAACATCGGCCCTGAGAGTTCGCTTGTCCCGTAGATGTCGTAAGCGCGGATCCCGAGCCAGTCCTGGATCCGCGTTCGCATCTGCTCCGACCAGGCCTCGGCGCCCAGGAAACCCATCCGGAGGTCGGTATCGTTCCGTATCGAGACGCCCATCTTCTCCGCCACCTCCGCGATATGGAGGAGGTAGGATGGGGTACAGGCGATGGCGGTGACGTGGAGATCCTGCATCAGTTCCACCTGGCGCTCGGTGTTCCCGACGCTTGTCGGGAGGACTGTCGCCCCGAGACGCTCGGCACCGTAGTGTGCACCGAGCCCCCCGGTGAAGAGCCCGTAGCCGTAACTCACCTGGACGACGTCTCCACGGCCAAGACCGCAGGAGGAGAACGCCCGCGCAAGAGACTCGCTCCAGTTCGCGATATCGCGCTCCGTATACCCAACAACGGTTGGTTTTCCCGTCGTCCCGGATGAAACGTGGTACCTGACCAGTTCGCTCCGTTCGGCGGTGAATATCCTGTCAGGGTAACCATCGCGCAGGTCTGACTTGTACATGAACGGAAGTTTCGCAAGATCTCCAAGCGTCCTGATATCGTCAGGGTGGACGCCGTGCTCCTTCATTCGGCGCTTGTAGAACTCGTTGAAACTGTAAAGCCGGTATATCTGGGATTTGAGGAGTTTGAACTGAAGCCGCTGGAGTTCGTCAATCGGCATCTCCTCGATCCGCGGGTTCCAGGGCGGCATCTCAGGCATCCCCCCGCCGGTCTATGACATGTCTTGCCTTTCCTTCGAACCGTGGCAGAGACCCCGGTTCCACCAGTCTCACCGCCGTTCGCAGCCCTAGCGTGTTCTGAAGTTCGGCCGAGATTTTCTTCTGCATCCGGGCCAGGTCCTGGAGTTCGCCGGAGAACGCAGCCTTGCTCATCTCTACCTCGATCGTCATCTCATCAAGATGTTTGACGCGGTCGATATATACCATGAACTGGTCCCCGACCTCCGGAAGTGATCGCAGCACGTGCTCGATCTGGGACGGAAAGACGTTGATCCCCCGGATGACCATCATATCGTCGCACCGGCCGGTGATCCGCTCGATCTTCTGCCCGCGGCCGCAGACGCACCCGTCCTCATCCATCAACCGGGTAATGTCGCCAGTGCGGTAACGGATGAGTGGCATAGCCTCCTTGACAAGCGGCGTTATGACTAGTTCGCCGCGTTCCCCTGGAGCGAGACGTTCACCCGTCGCGGGATCGACGATCTCCACCAGGTAAGAGTCATGCCAGATATGAAGCCCATCCCTCTCCGGGCACTCAAACGCCACACCGGGACCATACATCTCGGAGAGCCCGTAACTGTCGTAGGCCTTCACTCCAAGACGGCGTTCGAGTTCGCTTCGCATGCTCTCCGACCAGGGTTCCGCCCCAAATATCCCGGTCCTTAGAGAATCCAGACTCTTCCCCATAGATTCCGCCACCTCGGCGAGATGGAGGGCATAACTCGGGGTGCAGTGGATGACGGTCACCCCGAAGTCTTCGATCATCTCGATCTGACGGCGGGTGTTCCCGGTCGCGCTCGGGATCACGGTCATACCGATCTTCTCAGCACCGTAGTGGAACCCGAGTCCTCCCGTGAAGAGCCCGTAATTTACCGCATTCTGAAAGATGTCGTCTTCCCCCAGCCCGATCATCGTCATGTTCCGCGCGATCAGTTCCGACCAGTTATCCAGGTCATTTCGGGTGTAGCCGACAACGGTAGGTTTCCCGGTCGTCCCTGAGGTGGTGTGGATCCGGACGACCTCTCTCAAGGGGACGGCAAAGAGCCCGAACGGGTAACCGGCCTGGAGATCCTTCTTTGTGGTTAAAGGAAGTCTCTCCACGTCCTCAAGCGTCTTTATGTCGTCTGGCGAGACGCCCGCCTCTCTCATCTTTCTCTGGTATAGCCCGGTCTTACCGGCCTGATGCAGTGACCACTTCAGCCGTTTAAGCTGGAGATCCGCAAGCTCGTCGCCACGGATCGTCTCCATCGCCCTGTTCCAGAACATAGTTAGTATCCCATCGGTCTTTTGCCGGCAGAAAGGGTTCTCCCCCTTCATCCCGACTCTGTTACTCCCCGGCGGGATGCCAGAGCCGCACCGCCGGGCATAGTCTCTCTTTTAGGTTTGAGTGCGGTGCGGAAAAGGTTTGTCAATGGATGGCACGCTACACGCTGACAGCCCTCATCTCCGGGCTGAGGGGGTCGGGCCATCCGGGTCTCTCCTCGCGGAACGCCTCAAGAACGAACTCCACAAACATATGCGCCTCTTTTGGGTGTGGGGCGTTGCGCGGCACGGTGATTGCGTAGACTATCGGCTGGCCGATCCGCTCGCTACCGATGGACTGGAACCGCTGGAACCCCAGGTTCACGCGCACCGTCCTGTAGTAACCGGCGTGTTCCGCTGAGCCGAGATCGATCTCAGGCGGAAGATCGATCCAGTGGAGTCCGTGTTCCTCAGCGACGCTCCGATACTCAAAAGCGTAGTCGATCCCGCCGGCATCAAGGAGCGAGAGGAGGTAGATGCTCCCGTCCCGTATAGCGACCTTCTCGGTTGCGGGTCTCATCCGTTCGGGAAGGGTGATCGTGGTCATCCCGTCGGAGACGAAAGGTCTGATCGGGGGGTTAAATGCACCACCGATGATCGCCTCAAAGAGCCCTGGTTCGTTGTAGTAATCCTCTGCAAGCGCTGTCACCATCAGCGCCCGGTAACCGCAGGAATCGAGCATCGGATTTGAGAAACCCACCCGCACATCCGGCCTGGCCAGGATGTGATACCAGTTCTCAGGCGTGATCTCGTCTGCGCCCTTACTCCGGTCGGTGTAGGCGATCACGATCTCGTTCTCGGCAAAAGGGATGTACCAGTCGGTGTAGTTCTCCTCCCCCTCGCCCATCGGGATGTACATCATATCCGGGATGAGGGATGCATCTGCGACCGCGACGACATCTATGGGTCTCCCGAGGTCTGTCACCTGTCGAATGGCCTGGATACTCCCGTGCCCCTCGAGCTGGACGTCGATTTCGGGGTGCTGACTCTCAAACTCGGCCTCAATCTGCTCAAAAGGGTAGAGCAGGCTCCCGGCCGGGACAACCTTGAGGACTGTGCGTTCCTGATCGGAACCCATGCACCCTGCAGTGGATGCAAGGATGACGAGGAGACCGATCACCGCCAGGAGGGCTACACCGCGGGTCATCGCCTCTTAACCTCGATCTTCTCTACCCACTTCACCCAGGGGCTTCCCTCGGTGATAACATCTGGCGTTTCTGAGATGACAACCAGCCTGAGCGGACCGCCGTTGTCGTAGGCCAGGGGTTTGCCGTCACAGTCGTAGGCCAGGATGACCTGGAGCGGCGGTGAAGGGATCTCGTGGAGGTTCTCATCGAACGTGAAGAGTTCCACACCCCTCACCTGAACGCCATCAAAGACCCACATGTAGCCGTCCGGCGCTGAGACGTAGACGAGATCGTCCTCCCCGACCCCGCCCACCATATCGAGCAGGTCGGTCAGGAGCACACCCCGGTAACGGTTCGGGCCGTATCTGATTCCGACAGTGGAGACCGCGTAGCCGTAACCCTCGACGGCGTCCATAGCCCTGATCTCATCGAGGCTGAGCACAATCTCGGTATCGCCGATAATTGTCAGGTTCCAGGCCGGGTAGTCGTCACCGCCGGTCGTCGTACCGAGGCATCCGGCCGCGAGAGCCAGAAGGCCGATGGAGAGCAGGAGGAGGGCGGGGTATACCCGGCGGCGCACCGGAATCACGCTCCTCTCCTGGCGCAGAGGATTGCTGCTCCAGCGACCGCGAGAGCGGTCACCAGCAAGGAGAGCGGGGCCTCTGTCGGTTTGACCGTCCCCGCCGGGGTGGTGAGGGATCCCGCCAGTGCTCCTCTCTCACCCTGGTATCCACCGGTGTAAACCCTGATCTCGTCCACCCACTTCACCGTAAGACCGCTGGTCGAGGGGTATAGACCGTCGTAGAAGTGCTGGGCGGCAGCCGGGAGCGTCTCATGCATATCCCAATTCCCGTAGACATGAAGCCCTTCAGGGTTGGTGGAGTTGTCCGCAAAGAAGACGATCCTCATCCCTGTGTAGTAGTCGGGAACGTAGCCAACCCCCTGTCTCTCGCCGACCTCAGGATCGGCGCCGTTGTACCAGCAGATCCCTATTGGCCCCTGACGGGGATCGGGTTCGTAGATGTTCTCGTATGGGAACTCGACGTGGTAGCCGTCGACCGCCTTTACCATGATCTCATCACCGGGGTTTGCGCCGCCGACCAGTTCGACAAGGTCACGAAGGTTCGTCCCCTTAACGGCCCCCCTGTCCTTGAAGTTGGTCGTCTCGTTCGGGTCCCACTTGTCCCCCTCAAATACTGGGCCCTGATGATAGTAGCGGGTCACCCCGTCCCCAAGGACCGGGAGGTTCTCTTCCATCCAGCGATAGTCAACCGTTGTCTCGTTCAGGATGGTCTTACCATCGTCTCCGATCTTTACTATCCGCAGTTCGGTCGTCGGTGCCGCCGATACGGCGGCAATCAATACCACGCTCACGCAGAGGAGCGCGAGCAGAATCCGTCTGATCTCTGCATGCAAAACCATCATCTCCATAATTCTGGTAGTCTCGTCACACCTGCAACTGATGGGAAGACACTCCACCACCCGGGCGGGAGGCGGACGGTCTCAATGACAGTCCCCCGCGGGTAGAGCTTAACCTCATCCTCGATAACCCTTGCAACCGGTATCATATCCATGATGATCGATTCAGGGCTGACTCTCGCCCGGAGATACCCGAGCGTCCCCTCGCACCCCATCCGATACCCTTGAGGCTTCTCATCCGCAAGCGGGTAGAGGGGGGCGCCACCACAGCCGATAACAAAGTAGTCTGTCCCGTTCACGCTGTAGCGCTCGTAAGCGTGGGTGTGCGCGCTGAAGACCGCGTCAACACCGTTCTCTGAGAAGATGTCAGCCCACTCGCCCCTGATCGCCAGATCACCGCCGGGATGGCTACGGTCGGCGCTGAAAGGCGGGTGGTGGAACGCCACGATCTTTCGTGGCAGCGGGGATCTGAGGTCTTCCTTGAGCCAGGCCGTCTGGGTCGGCATATCCGCCCAGGCGCGATCATTGCTGTCGAGGACGGTCACGTGGAGGCTCCCGGCGTCAAACGAGTAGTATGGAGGGAGGGCAAAGATCCTGGTGAACTCCTCCGCCGTGCCGTCATGGTTGCCTGCCACCGGTACCAGGGTTGTGTTTCTGAGCACCGGTCCTGCCACAGCGAAGAACTCATCCCACTCTGAGTCATCGCAGACGAAATCCCCCGTGTGGATAAGAAAGAGGATCTCTTCCTCTTCGGCGATCCTCTCTGCCACAAGGCGGTGCCTCTCGGTCTGGGTGAAGAGAGGTTTCTGGCCACGGGTGTCACCGTATATGATACAGGTAAACTCCGGGTCACCGAACGTCCTGAACCTGCAGTCTCCTGTTGTCTCGTTCCCGCTGACCACACGATAATGGTAGGTCGTTGCCGGGGAGAGTTCGCTGAGATGGGCGTGCTGGATGCCTTTCTCAGTCCCGGATGATGGGACACGGCGGGTCTCGCCGCCCTCAACCGGGGTGTACTCCACCCATCCACCGGTCTCACCGGTCGCCTTCCAGGAGACCACTGCCGAGTCGCTCGCGGTGCTGGTGACATAGGGGCCCCATACGATCCCTGCCGACACTGTCTGAATGAGTAACAGCGCAACCGTCACAGTTGCAAGTAGATTACAGTAACGTTTCATCTCCCATTCACTCCTTCAGAGTTACCAGGCAGCGGGTCGTTGTCCCGGGTTTCACCAGGACGTCCTCCATGGTTCTGGAATCGTTCTCCGAGACTACCCTGACCTCGTAGGTGCCGATACTCATCCCGGTAAAGGTGTGCGGCGTCTTCTCACCTGTGTAGCGGCCGTAGAGGTATATCCGGGCGTCCGGGACGTTACTCTCGACCAGGAGATCGCCGCTGGTGTATTCCTTGAGTGTGCAGGTTATGACGCCACCGGTTCTCGAGCCTTCCGGTATCGTGATCACCTCTTCGGCGGGGAGGTAGCCCGGCATTGAGACCAGAATGCGGTGACGCCCGGGGGAGAGACCGTCTATCCGGCAGGGGGTTCTCTCGCCTGTTGGGAAACCATCGATGATAACGATGGCACCAGGTGGGTTCGACCTGACATTGAGGGATACGGTCTCGCCCTTCCAGGGTTCGATCACGAATTTCATGCCGTTCTCAACAGACGAAGGCATGTTATACGAGAGGTATTGCCCGTCGTGGAGGACGGTTGCCCAGGCCACACCGCCGCCCTCAATCTCTCCCTCGCCCGGTATGGTGCCGGCGGGGAAGAGTCCGTTTAAGGTGAACCTCTCTCCGCTGTAGACCTCCGACTCGACACGGACGGTCTTTTTATACGATGGCGCCACGCCGTCGAGATGGACGGGCGTGATAGCGTCCGGGTAGACCCAGGTCTGGACGGTCTCGAACCGGTAACCGGGATCCACCTCTCCTGCAGAACCTTTGCTCGCCTCGACCTGGATGGTGTGCAGCCCTTCACGGAGACCGTAAATCACCCGGGGTGTCTGGCGTAAGAGGTTCTTGTTGTCGAGTATGATCGTCATCCCGGGCGGGTAGGAGGTGACATAGACCCCGCCCGAGTGGTTCTTCTCGACCCGGCCATAGGTGGGTGTCGCAACCGGGGTTGGTCGGGTCTCTTCGGGGACGTGGGTCTCCTCAACCTCAGGGACGGTGGTCGTGTTCTGCTCCGGTTCGACCGAGAACCCGAAGATCCTATACAGGAAGTCGAGTATCCTCTCGATCAAAGACTTCGGAGTCTCTCCCGATCCTGGCGGAGGTCCAGAGGTCACCCCGGCGGTTGTCAGGCAGAGGATGATGTTCCTGATCACCGCACCCTCCCCTTCCAGGCGGAGTTCGTTTGATGAACCATTCAGACAGGACAGCACGTCATACTCCGTGACAACGGGTTCGTCTTGCGGGATCCCGGTTATGCTGTGGCCGTTGAACGAGGCAGTGATATTCCCGCTGCCCACGATCAGCAACCTGGCATCGGAGACCCTGGAGGTTTCAGGCATCGGTTCAAACCTTAAAGAGGTCGCCTCATCCAGGATGATAACGCCCTCACCTATCCAGCAGATGATGGAGGAGGATGCGTTCTCGTCCATTTCCGCTGTAAGGAGGAGACCATCGGCGGTGATCCCTGGCGGGCAATGCACGGTAAACGTGGCGTTGTCGCCGGTGAGGTTTGCAGCAAAAGTCGCGGCCGTGGCGGTGGCGTATCGCCGATCCAGGGCGACCCCCTCAAACTCCGGTTCACCGGCGCTGCTGTTATCAATGTAGAGGTAACAGCGTCCCTTCGCCCCGTCGGGAAGGTGGTAACTAACAACGCTCCCGTTGGAGGTCGCAGAGGTGTTTGCCGGGAGAACGTCAAGCCTGCCGCGAAACTCAAACGGCCCGAGCAGTGAAAACAGGGTGGCGTTACCCGGCGTTGCATTCATCGCTGTCTCCGAGAGGGTCTCAGGCACGTTCTCGTTTATGGAGGTGAGAACGAGATCCAGAATGCTGCATTCGTCCTCCTCAACAACGACCGTCCGGCTGACGTTCCAGTAACCAGGCAGCACAAGTTCGATCGTGTGCTCACCGACCGGCACCTCATCAAGGATCGTGTCGGTGAACAATCCGGTCACCTCTCCGTCAAGGATGATGCTGGCGTTGCTTGGAACGGAAGAGACTGCGATGCTCCCGGTGATGGGGGTGAGGTTGAACTCAACCTCCTCAACCCTGTTTGCTGCGACCATAACCCATCTCTCATCCGGTCGGATGTAACCCTCCTTCTCGACCACGACGGAGTGGCTCCCCACCTCAAGGCCGACGAGGGTGTGCGGGGTTTCATGCCCGGTATCTTCATCATCGAGAAAGATTTTGGCCCCCGATGGAGTTGAGGTCACGTGGATACTCCCTGTGGGCTCTTCCTCGCTGTAGATGATGATCTCGCTTATGTACTGGACGGAAAGCCCGGTTGTTGTTGGATACTTGCCGTTGTAGAAGTACCAGTACTCCTCGTCAAAGCACTCGTGCATGTCCCAGACACCGAACGCATGGACACCGTAGGGGTTTGTCGAGGTATCCGCAAAGAAGACAAGACGCATGCCCGAACGGTAATCGGGGACGTATCCGTCTTTGTCGTGATACCAGGTTATCACCATCGGACCCTGTCGGGATTCAGGTTCGTAGACGTTACGGTAGGGAAACACCCTTGAGAGTCCGTCCGATGCCTTGATCCTGACAGTCTCTCCTTCCTTCATCCCGCCGACGAGGTCACAGATATCCTTGAGGTCGGTTCCCTTCACCGCGCCCATATCCTTCTCGAGGACGTTTGTATCCTCTTCCGGGTTCCAGGGGTCGCCCTCAAATACGGGTCCCTGATGGTAGTAGTGGGTCACACCATCTCCCTGAACAGGGAGGTTTGACTCAAGCCATCGGTAGTCGACCGTTGTCTCGTTTAAGATGGTCACGCCATCTGCTGCATACCTGACGACATGAAGTTCGGTTGTCGCTGCCATGGCAGCAGGTGCTGCCAGTGCCAGCAACAGACAGAGCGCAAGGATCGCCTGGTACCGGACTGAATGTTCAGGTATCATAATTCTCCGTCCTTAAACTCAAACTATCATACAGATAACCTTCTGGCTATCTCCTCCTCATCAGGACGTATGCTGCAACCACGATGACCAGGATGATAACGATGGTAACGATCACCCCGATCGGAAACGCAGCCGGTTCTTCTTCAGATACAGGTGTAGCCTCCGTTTCAGGTGCCGGTGTAGCCTCCGGGGATGTCCACGCAAGCGCGAATATGCTGAAATGCGAGACCTTGGCCGTGATGGTTCGGGTCGCAGGATCGACCGTAGCCGCTATCTCCTGCCATTCGCCGCTCTCGGGGTTGTACCACATGACCACTGGCCTGAGACCTTCGTCGATCCGCGCCCACTCGTCCTCAGAGAGGGTATAGGTGAGGCTGATCGGCGGGTCGAAGGTTGCACCGTCAGGGCCGCATGAGAGGGCGATTGCGATACTCGCTCCAGGTGGTGCCGGCGGGACTTCGGCCGGGTCAGCCTTTGTGCAGATGACCGCGGTGAGAGGGTTGCCGGCCGCGTCAAGGGCGGTTGTGCCTTCAGGTATCGTCAATGCGGCAACCCCGTCCTCCGTCCTGACCAACACCGGTTCTAGCACCACGCCGTCGCTCGATGCGGTCAGGGTGGCCTCTTCTGTGAAGGCCAGGGGGGCGATGGGGGCCCCGGGTTCGTAGACGACCTCTGAACCAGAAGAACCGGAGGTGCTGCTCCCACCCCCGCCTCCTCCGCCGCCGGTGCTCCCGCCACCGCCACCGCCTGCCGGTGGCGTGGTGGGTGTGGCCTCCGCGGCAACGCTCAGATCAAGGGCCGTTACCGCACCGGAGGTGAAGTTTGCGGTCTCGCCGGCAACCCTGCCGTTGACCAGGAAGGTTATCGGCGCTCCTTCCTGGTCCGCGGTTGCCGTCACGATCAGTCGGTTCCCGATGCTCGGGTCGGGACCACCGTAGCGTCCCGGTTCCACAATCACGACAGAACCGCACTCCACACCATCGATCGTGGCGGTGATCTCGGTCCCTACCGGTGCCGCGGATCCGCCTACCATCACGTTCCCGTAGAACTCGTGCGGCAGAACGGGGGGAGACCCCTCCGTTGCTGCCGCTGCCCCGGCGACAAGGCCGAGGAGGAGCAGGAGCACGATACCGTGTTGCTTCAACCACATACCCTTCATCCTCAGGCCCCGATGGCAGCGAGCGTGTCGGCATCGGTCATGTAGACCCAGTAACCCTGCATCGGCTGCATCGTGCGTTCATCTCCATGTCGGCCGCTTGCACCCCGGATGATAGAGACCTCATACTCCTGGTTCTCCGCATCAAACCCGATCAGGGTGGTCCAGTGATCACCCAGAGAGAGCAGGGTGGTTGCAGCGGACTCGGGAACGGTGTCCGTGAACCCGATCGCGTTCCAGCCCATGCCAAGGTCCTTTGTGGGCGGGACCTGCGGACCACCCTGAGCGAATGTCAGCTGGACGGTGCAGGCCTCGTTTGCATAGACCCAGACGCCGTCAAGCGGCTTGAAGGCATCGGCCGAGGCCGCCGCTTTCCACTCCTGCGTGATCCCGTCATAGAGCAGGATCGAGTGGCCGGCGGTACCAACGTTGTCGTAGAAGATCGCGAACGTGTTTGCACCATCCATGAGACGTTTCGGCGTGGAGACGAAGTTCCAGCCCTCTTCAAGGCTGATCGTAGCATCGGCTTCAGAGGGTTCCTCGACGATCGGCACGCCGGTAAGCTCGATCTCATCGATGCTCCCTACCCTCTGCTTGTTGGAGGTCAAGGCGGAGCCGACGAGTTTGAGCGGCCAGGTCTTGCCGTCCTTCGGTAGTGGAGCGCCGTCGATCTCGTCGGCGACGATGATGTTGTTGTTCCGCGCCACAAACGAACTGTTGAATGTGGCGGAGAAGTCGTCATCAGTGCCCTTTATGCCGTCCTTGCCGTAGTCGATGACGGTCACGTTGTAACCCGCCGCCGCGAGATCGTCACGGAATGGATCCGTGCCGTAATCGTGCTTGTTTGCATCGTCAACCCAGCCGCATAGGAGCCAGAGCGGCATCCCTGACCAGACATGTCCCTCATCATCCGTCCAGGTGGCACCGTGCCCGCCCAACGCGCAGGCCTTGCCCGACTCGAAGTAGGAGCGACTGATGTTATCGGTGATTGCACCTCTCAGGAGAAGCGTCCAGTCCTCTCGTGCGCCGGGTTTGATCGCAATGGTTGCGATGTTCTTGTTGGAAAGACCGGCAGCCGATGGGTACTGGATACCGTCAGCCCAGTAGTAGTGCCAGTATTCTTCAGCCAGGCATGTCCGCATGTCATCGTTTCCAAAGATCCCGTCGGGCGTGTTGAAGAAGAGGCGCGGGCCGTCACGGTAGTCGGGGACATACCCCCGTCCCTCTGCCCACCACGCGACGATGGCCTCACCCTGGCGTTCGAGCGGTTCGTAGATGTTGGTGTAGTTGAGTTTGACACTGTAACCATCAGAGGCGATAAGTTCGATCTCACCACCAACTGGGATACCACCAACCAGGTCACAGAGGTCGCGGATCGCCGTTCCTTTCACTACGTCATCGACTTTGGCCGGGTCCACGTTGATGTTCTCATCCGGGTTCCAGAGGTCGTCTGGATCGAAGGTGGGGCCCTGGAACCCGAGTCTAACACCGTTGGGTGCGCCGTATACCTCCAGGTTCTCCTCCATCCACTGGATGGTCTTTGTCGTCTCGTTCAGAACGGTCACTTCGTCGGAGGCGTAGCGGACGATATGTATGGATGGCGGCTCCTCGGGCTCCTGGAAGTCGACGAGCTGGATCCGCTGGACGTTCTTCACGCTCAGGCTCCCTGTAACCCCCGCGCCGACCAGCTGGAGCGGATAGGCGTTCCCGGTGATCGGGGTGCCGTTGACCTTGTTTGCAACGATGTAGTTGTTCGGTTTTGCCAGAATATCCTGGCTTGAGAACTCCTTGCTGTAGGGGTTATCCCCGCCGGAGGAGACGATCACGGTGTAGCCGGTCTCTGCAAGGGGGACGTTGAAGGCTCCAGAACCGTGCATGACATCGTCGTCGACCCAGCCACAGAGGACCCTCAACGGGACGCCGCTCCATGTGCTGACACCATCGTTATACGTCACGGCGTGGTAGCCGCACTCCTCGAACTCTTCCTTTGTCAGGAGATCGGTGATCTTTGGTCCCTCAAGACTGAGCGTCCACTCCGACTCCGTGATCTCATCCGGGAGCCCCTCAAGGGAGATCGTGGCGATATTGCCGACCCGCTGTTTCCCTGAGGTCACGCCCTTCCCGACAAGTTTCAGGGGTGCACCGTTATCCTCGGTGAGCGGGGCTGCGTTCATCTTATTTGCAACGATGAACGAATCGTTACGGGCGATATCGGCGCTGCTGAAGGTGGCGTTGAAACCATCAATCGCACTCACACGCACGGTGTAGCCCGCGGCCGCTCGTGTATCGTTCAACGCCCAGTGATTCCCGGTCGCCACGTCGTCGACAACGGCTACCAGGTACCAGAGCGGGATACCGGTCCAGACCTGATCTTTGTCATCGGTGTAACTCTTGCCGTGACATGCAACACCCTCCTCGAACTCTGCCTGGGTGAGCGTCCGGTTGAAAGCGCCCACAAGCGTGATCTCCCAGCCTTCGGAAGGTTCAGGGAGGCCTATGAGTTCGATCGTGGTGATGCCACCGATCAACTGCCCTGAACCGACGCTCGGACCGACGATCCGGAGCGGCCAGCAGGGTTTGTTCTTATCGCCGATGGTTGCAGGGAGTGGCTCGCCGTTTAAGGTGTTTGCGACGATTATCCCGTTGTTCCTCGCGACGCTTGCGCTATCAAAGTTGATATCGTAATTGTCGATTGAGGTGACCTTGATCGAGTAACCCTGCGCAGCGAGGTCGTCGTTGAAGGCGCCGGAACCGTGCCTTACATCGTCGTCGACTAGGCCAATGAGGTACCAGAGAGGCATTCCGCTCCACACATCACCGTTACCGTCGGTGTATGTGGCGGCATGTCCGCAGGCCACACCGTCCTCAAAGTAGTCCTGGTCGACCTCCTCCGTCCGTGCACCGATAAGAGCGACGCTCCATGTGGCTGGTTCCACCGGTGTCTCATCCGAGTCCTCGAGACCCACAGTGATCGTGATCAGCGCTGTTGCATCCTCCGGCGTCGGGTCACCGCCGTAGCAGAAGACGACCTGATCGCCTTCGGCAAGTGCCACGACGTTGATGCCGCCATCGTGGTTGCCATATCCATCCTTCAGGTCGCCGTTGACGTAACACGCCCACTTGGCCTTGCTTTTGATGTAAAGGTATCCATCGATGTCATCGAGCAGGAGGACTTCATCATATGCCCATCGCTTGTCGGTGACGTTGTAGGTGAAGCCCTTCAGTTCCGAGACCTTCTGGAGGGCGCCAAGAGGTGTCCGGTTGCTGACGGTGTAGGTCTCTCCGGAGTTGTATGCTGTGCACTCGAAAGTGCCCTCATCCAGCGCAACTGTTCCTTTGAAGAGAACGGTCTCGTCAGAGAGGATACCGGCGGATTCTTCATCCGGTGTCACCAGCGGTTCTTCCTCAGGTGTTACCCCAGGTTCCCCGTCGGTAGTTACCGTCAGGTCGTCGTCTGGCGCCACTTCAGAAATCAGAGTGGCATCCGCGATACCATCTCCGGGGCTCGCGCTCACACCCGGGAGAGTCTCCCCGACTGCCGGCAGTACCAGCAGCGAGCATAACAGCAGTACGAAAAGAGCGTACTGAATCTTTTTCGCCTTTTCATTCATGGAATCAACCCTTTTTGAGTCATCCCCTTTCCTGGACCCATTCCAGAAAAGTAACGATTTAAACTGGAACCGGGCCATGTAAATATTTTACAGTTAATTAACCCGCATAAGTTAACCAGATTATACCAGGGTCCCCTCCAGCATCGTAAAGACCTCACCATATCCGCCCAATCGATGCATTAATCATCAAAAACACTCCAATACTCATTTCCGGAGTGACTGGATGGCAGCAACGGGAACCTGGCTCCCTGTCTTCGGATATGGAGGGCACATAAAGGCAACGGCACAGGAGGTCATTATATCACGTGGGAGCGAGACCTGGCGTTACCCCCTCGACAAAGTGAAACACCTCCTCATAGTCGGCGGCCATACCCTCCATACCTCCGCGGTGACAAATCTCCTCAAATCCGGCGCTGCCATCACATTCTTCGATATCGACGGCACACCCGTCGGATGTCTCTACCCATACGGCTACCGCCAGGACGAGGAGGTAAGGCTTGCGCAGGAACGGGCCGCGCCACACAGGTTCGCCCAGCCACTCGCCCGGGCAGCCCTCCAGTCCAGGCTCCTTCTGCTTGGAGAACTCTCTGACCACCGTGGGGAGACGATCTTTTATTCCGGGGAACTCGAGTTCCTTCACCAGGTCAGGGAGGAACTCGAGGTCTCGGTCACGATGGAAGAACTTCGGAGACTCTCACGCCTGACCGCCGACATGTACTATGAGATCCTGGCCCGCACAATCCCGCCAGAACTCGGGTTCCGGCGCAGAACAAAACCTCCGCACACCGACCCTGTCAACACCATGTTCTCGCTCGGCTACGCGATGCTGTATGGAAACTGCTGCGTCTCGGTGGTCGGCGCACATCTCAATCCCGACCGCGGTATGCTCCATGAAGGCCCCGGGGGTCTTGTGTATGACCTCATAGAACCGCAGAAAGCCTCGATGGTAGACCGTATCGTACTTCGGTTCGCAAGGGAGGGTGTGTCCACTGACGATTACGAGTGCGGGGAGAAGAGATGTTACCTCGATCCTGCTATTGTGAACCTGCTGACCGCAGCGCTCCGCGAGTCCATCGACCAGAACCGTCTTGACGCCCAGGTACGCATCCTGCGCGACGCTCTACTCTCAAACGCTGAATTTCAGGTGCTCTACTGGTATTAACCGCTCCGCAGGATGCTGAACTCTGAGAAGTTGATGAGAGGGATCTCCCGCTGGACGATCTCACGGATTATAACATGCGGGCAACTGTAGAGCATGGAGACGAACTTATCCAGGATACCTGGATCGGCGGTTGCGATAACGCGAACCCTGCCGTCCGGCAGGTTCATCACCTCACCCACGACACCGAGATTTGTAGCGATCCTTTTGACGCATGCGCGAAACCCAACGCCCTGAACCCGTCCTGCAACACTTATCTCGATCGTCTTCACAGCCAGTACTCCTGAATGATCCTTATGGACATATCCAGTTCGTCATATATCGATTCTCTTGTTGCCTGGTCACGGATGTTCACCACCACGCCCACTGCCAGATCCAGGAGATCGCCTGCGTGGTCCTCGTAGCGCGCTGAATGGAGACGGCAGGCCATATCTCCTAGCGCGATCGCTCGTCGTGAGAGAGGTCTGATCCCGCCAGCCTCCTTTAGCGCACATTCCAGCATCCTCTCCGCTATCTCATGCTGTCCGGCGTCACGGGCGAACACATAGACCTCGGTGTAGTAGATCACCCTCTTCAGCCGGTCGTGTGTTGCGCCTACTGCGCGGTCGAGTGCCACCAGATCTTTTGTGGTGCAGTTGCCACGCCGTAACCGCTCGCGGAACTCCAGGATCCTGCCATAGACGGTGCCCTCCCATGACCCGGGAGCGATCTGATCCACCTGAACCGTGAGAATATAGCGGATTCGCTCATCCTCGATTGAGGAAGCGATAGCGGTTGCGCGTTCCCTGGCGGAGGAGTTGCCGGTTGCGCGGTAGAGTGAGTAGAGCAAACCGGCCACCCACAGTTGCGTCATGGCAATAATGAACGGAATCCGGATAGAACCAGCGGCACTCTCCATGCTCTCCAGGATCAGTTCGATCGCATCCTCATCGCCAGATGTCTCAGCAAACCGCGCTACATGAAATAGCAACGGGAGCCTGACGTAAACGGAAGGTATGCCTGCTACAGTCTGAGAGATTATAGAGAGGATCTCCTTTCTCGCCGCAGGTTCGTCAGCCATGTCATAGACCACTGAAAGCGCGTCCACGTAGTCGACCGGGTTGCCTATTCTCTGGGCCTGCTCGATCGCCCATTGGAGATCTTTTTCCTCACCGTTTGCAGCACAGATCTCCCTGAAGGCATGGATCAGATGCTTTCTGACGAGATCTTCTCTCTCCTCTCCGACGGACCCGACCATATCTTCTGCCTCATCAAGGTAGTCTCTGGCCTCTCTGGGGTCGATACCGGCCATGAGGCCTGCGAGGTCGGAGAGCATGATCGCACGAACCGCCGGGTCGGGGGTCTCGTTGATGGTCTCATGTAGCCTCCTTATGGTACTCTCAGCCCGCTCTCTCTCGTCGAGAACAAGGTAGGCGCTCGCAACACGGTAGATCCCGGAGTAGCGTGCATAAAGATCGGATGTGTGCTCGAATAGACGGTGCATCAGGTCGAGCACCGGCAATGAAGCCGTAGCCCCATTGAGTCCCTCAAGGAGGTATGCTGTTGCCTCATAGGGGTCGGCGGAGTCGAACTCCTGTGTCCGCTCTGTGAAGGGTGTGAGGATCCTCTGGATCATCGCGGTCCGTTCATACTCGTTCTCGATCTCCAGGGAGAATAGAGCCATTGGGATCACCAGGACGGCGTCCCTGGACTCCTGCATCTGTTCGAGCATGATATCGATGCAGTCTCCTATCCTTATCTGGAACGCCGCATCCGGTGTTCTGGTCTTGAGGAGGCTGAGCGCAGTCTCAAAAGGATCCAGGACGCCCTCGAATAACGCGGGTCTGGCACTTGAGCGGTTGTCCACGATCCGGATGCAACCGACCCGGACGTAGCCCTCGATGAGGGTCGCGAAGAGGTGCTGGAGAGAGGGATCGTGGGTCTCAACCAGGATGCGGGCCGATTCATCCAGCGCCTGGAGTGAACCGTGCTCTACCCCATATGTGATCAGTCCCTGAATAATGCTCTCCATCGCGATCATACACAGATCCTGTGCAAGCAGAGAGGTCAAGAGGATCCGCATACCCCGGAGCAGGTCAGGGTAGGCTTCCTGGACGGCAAGCGCGGTCACCTGGTTCGCGATACCGGCAAGCGTACTGGCCAGTCTCTTCTGTTCTATGATCTTGCAGGCGAGAGCGATTGAGGCCTGGAGGAGATGACGGTCGTTCCTGTCGGCGCCGATCCGCGCCATATCGATTGCGATCTTTGAGAACGCCTCCTCTCGCAGACCATGATCCGTGATCTGGCTCAGAAGGTCCAGCAGTGCGGCGGGTCCTTTATCCTTGATGAAACCGCGGTCGAGCAGGACGATGCTGCACTCGAGGAGAAGTGTGTCCTGTGATTGGTGCAACGCTGCGAGTTCCTTTATGGCCGGTATATGCCCGGCAACCTCATCGAGACTGCACTTCCTGCAGAAGTCGGTCAGTGCCTGCTGGATCAGTGTGTCGGCGATCCGGGTCTCCTCTCCGGCGAGGAGGATCTCGCGTATGAACTCTATCTCGTCGCGTCGGATAGCTTCTATGACCAGTTTGATGGCTGTCTGGAATAACAAAGAGTTGCCTTGCGGGTTACCCGCCTTCTTCAGGACGAGAACCGCCTGCCGGAAGTCGTCAACCCGGTATAGAGTCTCGCTGATCTGGTGGTAAAGCCTGGCGGCCTTCGCCCCGTCGCTGTATTCATCGACCAGCGGCACGATATCGGAGAGAACGGCCGGGTTGCCGCTCCTGGTGGCGATGGCGATCCCGGCGTTGACGATATCCTCGATGGGTGGAGGGGTGCTCTCTCCATGGCGGGCGACAAACTCAAACATCTTCTCAAGGAACCAGTAGTCCCCGCTTCTTTCCGCCTTTGCCAGGAGTTCATGGGCGATTACCTGGCCTGCCCACGGTTTTTTATCGGCAAGTTCCGTGAGCCGTCTGTATGTATCTTTCCTGTCCTTCTGGTGGTCGAGGAGCCCTACGGTCAGGATCGCCAGGATCTCTGCCATTCGTTCCTGTCGGATCTCGCGAATTGAGTCCAGAATATTCGCTATATCAGCGATCTCTGCTTTGAGGGGAGAACGCCAGGCGCCGTTCACGATATCGGAGATAGTGCCGGTGCGCTGGATCTTCTGTTCAATTCCGGCGGCGATCGATAGCCCCTGGATCAGGAGGCCCCGGTCTTTCGACACCATACCGACCGTGGCGATCGCCCGGGCCAGCCCGGCGCTGAGCTTCGCTCGCTCCGAGAGGGTGCTGATCTCTGGGAGCATCGCGAGAACGTGCTGCAGGATCTCGACGTTGCGGTGCTCCTCGCCGTAACGGATCAGGTGGGGGATGATCTCAGAGAGAATCTCCGAGCGGTATTTGCGGATGCTGATGGCCTCGAGAGTATTTAGCGCTCTCTCGATGTACTGCTCCTTACCCGTGTCTATTCCGCGAAGAACCAGTTCACCTGAGATCCTGGCGAGTATTTCTGATTGCTGGCCCTTTCGATTGAGTTTGCCAACCAGGGTAAAGATAGCAGAGATCCAGGCTTCGTCTGCGCTATCGATATACCGGGTTATTGCGCGGCGGGATGCTTCGGTAACCTCTTCTTCTGTCGGTTCGGTGACCAGGTTCAGTATATCTGGTTCTCCTCTCTCAAATGCCACTCCCGTGATAGCGGCGTTTACCTGCGCATAGAACTGTCGCTTTCCTTTCCTGGTGCGGGTCGTTGAGATCTCACGGACGGCTTCTTCAAGTTCCTCAGGATCGCCGGAGGTTATGGCGGATTTTACCATCTCTTCTATCGGTATGCTCCTATCCATCTCCTCTAGACCTCCGCGGTGGTCTGTCCTGCCAGGCCGTCACCAGACATAAGATTGTCATGCCACTATATGAATATTTTTTCTTGATGTTCCACATTGTTTCGTATTGAAAGTGATTTAGTGATTAAAATGGCTGGTTGCGTGAAAAATAATGACCAATATAAATCGAGAAATTAAAAAAAATTCACCAATCCCGTTACGGAAAATTGCAGGAAGATCGGGTTGGGTGGGGCGTGGTATCGCCGGTTGGTGGGGGTGTTCTGTATCCACGGAAGAGAGTGCCAGAGGACACGTCAAGACGGGGGCGGGGGATGCTAAACCACCCTCCCCGTCAGCCCCTCAACAAAAGGGCAAGTTGCCATCGATACAATCTCCAGGAGCGCACCTCCAGCGTTTAGAGTGAGACCCTCAGACAGTCACCACTAACTCCCCGATACGCTCCGCGGCATTTACGATCTATCAGCAGTGGGAACTCTCTTCGTTAGCACCCGCGCAATCTCCTGGTAGAGGCCGTCTGCAACGCGCGGATCCTTTGCCTCGACCATTATCCTGATCATCGGTTCTGTGCCCGATGCCCGCACCAGTGCCCAGGCGTTCTCTCTAAGGATCTTTATTCCGTCGATCTTCTCGATCTTCTCCCCGGAGAATGCCTCCTCGACAGCGCGAACGACCGTATGGGGATCGTTGGTATGATACTTCTCTTTGATCAGGTGGTATGCGGGAAGGTCGTCTATGATCTCAGAGAGTTTTCTGCCTTTATGGGTCGCGAGAACCGCCACCATCATGGCGGCGGTCATCCCGCCGTCCCGGCAGAACTGGTGGTCGGGGTATATCAGACCTCCGTTTCCTTCACCCCCAAAGACGACATCCTTTCCTGCGGCTATCAGTTCGATCATCCTCCTTGCGACATAGATGCTCCCCACGGGTGTGTAATCAACGCTGCAACCGTGCCTCTCTGCGATCTCCCTGATAAGGCTGGATGTGGCAACCGGGGTGACGATGATGCCGCCGGTCTTTTTCGAGCAGATATAATCCTCGATCAGCCCGAACTCGCAGTTCTCCTCGACATAACGACCTATTTCGTCGATAAAGGCCGCCCGATCAGCGTCACCGTCGTGCGCGACCCCGAAATCGGCGCCGGTGGCAACGACCATCTCAGCTAGCGGTTGCAGACCCTGAGGGCTCGGTTCGGGCATCCGGCCCGGGAACGTGCCGTCGAGACGGGCGTTGATCGTGTGAACCCGGCAACCCAGTCTGGCGAGTATGATCGGGGTCGTGAGCGCTGCCGGCCCCGAACCGGGATCGACGACAACGGTCATCCCCTCTCCGATACCGGGGGGGAAATGAGACGTAACAGCCTCTATGTAGTTCTCAAACCTTTCTGGAGCGATGGTCTCTCTGCCTACCGTGTCCCAGGTGGCCAGATCGAACTCTTCGGTAAAGAATCTCTCCTCGAGCTTGATGGTCTCCTCATCCGACATCTCGGTGCCGTCCGGTTCGATCACCTTCACGCCGTTATACTCCGGCGGGTTGTGTGATGCGGTGATCATGGCACCACCGGAGAACCGACCGCTCTTTATGATGTACTGCAGCGCCGGGGTCGGGAGGATACCGAGATCCAGCACGTCGCAGCCTGTCATCAGCAGCCCCGCCTTTAGGGCGTGGCTCAGGGCCTCGCCGGACGTCCGTGTGTCCCTGCCGACCGCGATAGTCCCCTTCCTCATCGATCCAAGCGCTGCGCCGATCTTATAGACGAGCGTGGGTGTCATCGTCTCCCCCGTCACTCCGCGCACACCGTTTGTTCCAAACATCCGCTTCTTCTTTTGCATCTACTTCATCACTCCTCAAACACCGTGTAACCCTCGTTTCAGACGGTCAATGGCACTCGCTGCCGCCGCAAACGCCTCCTGCCCGTGTTCTGCGAGTATAGCAACATATGTTATATCTTCTCCAGCATAGAGCCGCCCTTTTCTGTGGTAAACCCTGGCACCAAGGACTCCGGGAACGCTCTCGATCTCTCTCTGGACCCTTTCTGCCAGGTCATCGAGGCTCTCATCAAACTCGAGGTGATCGGTGCGCTCCTCCCCCATCCACTCCCTGACGATACCGTTGAACGTGAGGACTGCCCCTGCATGTGAGATATCGCAGTCGCGCTTGAGTTCCCTGACAAGTCCTTCCATGGTGTAGAAATCCTCGAACCTATCGAGGGCGGCGAGCAAGTCGTCGACGGAGGGGTTGCGTAGCACGGTGTTCTCACATTCGATGTCGCCTATCACGATCCGCGGGAACACCCTGGTCTTGAACCCCTCAAGGATGGCATACCTGACACCGGCGTTGCAGAGGATCTCGAGGGCGGCGTTGAGATCGGTCTCCTGCATGATGAAGACCGACTTCTCCTCATCGATGCCACAGGATATAGCAGCATCTGATTCATAGTATGCCGTGGTGTCCTTGCCGGGCTCGATAAAGAAACCGTGATGCCCAAGGTGTTTAACCACGCCAACGGGCCCGTCTGCGGAGAGCGCACCGATCAACCGCTTTATGAAGGTGGTCTTCCCGGCGTTTGAGGCACCGACGACCTGTATGATCTTCAATTCTCCTCCTCCTTCTCTTCCCTGTCGCTCTCTGCTTCCTGCTCATCTTCCTGACCGGGTCGCGCCTTCAGGATTACCGAGGCGGCCTCGGCCACGCCACGCATCACTTCGGTTATACGGTCCTCGATATCGATCTCGTCGTCGAGGTTCAGACTTGTCCCTTCAACCTCCAGCAGAAACCGGGCAACCTCGCTTGCCTCGAAGAGGATCTCGTCGAGTTCTTCAGCGGTGAAGAAACCGCACATTGCGCCGTAGAAGAATGTGGCACCGGATTTCTTCACCTTCTTCTTGAACGAACTCCGTGCCTGGTTGACCGCCTGCGGGGTGTAGGTGTCGATCATGAACGGGCAGAGTTCTGGAAGGTTTTCGCCGATAAACGTCATCTCCGAGCCTCCAGCGGTCTTAAAGTCTGCACAGAGGCGCGCGATAGCCCATTCACGGGCGGTGATGTAAGTGTGCTTGCGCAGGAACTGGTTGACCCGCTGGTAGGTGGCGCCGTCTACTTTCTTGAATTTCTGGTAACGGTTAGGGTCTTTGAAGTTCTCAGGATCATCCATTTTACCTATCCTCTTGTTGGTTTTGCTATTTCAATAAGTCTGGTCTGAAAGGGTGGGCCGGAAATTCAATTCTTCACTGGTTTTTCAACCAGGATATGGTTTGGGGGAGCGGGTCTCAGATTATTGCCGCCCACTTTTTGAGGTACGGTAGCCCAGCGTTTTCGGCGAAAGCGGATCCGGTTGAGCGGCAGACGATATAAAGGGACGTTACGCCTCCTCCTCTAAGGGGTGTGATACTACACCGATACGAGACGAGAAAGGATGTCGTCTTCAAGTTTCAGCGGGTCCGCTCTGAAGTTCTCGTTTCCACTTCCTTGCAAAACTTCTTGGGTCAGTCGCCGATCACTGCCCCCGATGGGGGGAGGTGGTTCAGCGAAAGAGAGTGGATGGTCTAAGTCAGATATATAGCAACATATGGTTTATGCGTAACTTTGTGGTTACCTCCCCCGGTACTGTTCCGCAGGGTAAGAAGGCGTCCTGACGCGCTATATTCTGTTTCTGGCGTTCCGGGAGAGTGTTTGAGTATACCATTCTATCAGCGCTGGAACCCTCTGGTTCCCGGCGTTCTGGCTCTCAATAATGGAGGACTACTACGGAGAGGATCAACTGGTTGTTCTTCCGTCCCATGACCCTGAATTGCAAAATTGGGTGGGGCAACCCGCAATCCGATGAGCAGAGCGCATTTCCCTGTGATCTTCGATCCAGGGCACCTTCATATCGCACTTTTAAGCCAGGATCATACCCCTTGTTGAATAAGATGGTCACCAGATGAAGAGATCTGACGCCTATGCTCATTTGTGGAGATTGTTTATGTGCGACAGAAATCGACGACTGGTATAGAGATATTTTTTTATATATCACTTTTTACTTTCACACCGCGCGGTAAAGGGTTCATATGCCTTCAGGGTAATGTATTCAACAGGGTTCTGCCCCCTCTTCCACCAGAGGGGGGCGACCCTCATCATACCTCCTAACTCCGAACCAATCAGCACCACTCCAATAATCTTTTTTAGAGAGTCGAACAGTCCGGGGCGTTCTGACTGTGGATCGAGGTTGTCTCAACTGCCTGACCAAAGGAGCGTCACCGGATCCGTTCCCGGTCGCGTCGGTGTCAGAGACAGGTTGCGCGGAATAGGCATTTACCGCAATTTTGATATACATTGGTATTTAATTAATTTTCCAATGGAAAACGCCTATTTCTCAGAATGGATGGATCGGTTCGGGGGTTACCTCCGGATGCGGAACTACTCTCCCCGAACCATCGAGAAATACCTCCAGACCATCAGGCGTTTCGCACGCTACGCCTGGATCCGGAAAAACCTGGATCCCGATGGCACTGGTTTCGATGCGGATCTTCTCGACGACGCCCCGCTGGATGCAGATGTCAACGTATCCACAGCGCTTGTAACCGATTTCTTCTCATACATCACCGAAAAGCGGAATTACAGGCCGCGGACGCTCCACCGGATGATCTCGACGTTATCATCGTTCTACCGCTACCTCTATGTTCAGGGCGCTGTTGCCGCAGACCCCATGATCGGGGTAGAGCGCCCCCGGATCAAGAATCAGGAGTTAAAATACCTCAAACACAGTCAGGTTATCCGCCTGCTAAACACTATAGAGGACGAGCGCGACCACCTCATAGTTCGCTTGATATATGCAACCGGCGTCCGGGTATCGGAACTCTGTTCCATAAACATCGAGGATATCGATTTTGAGGAGCACACGATCCGGGTCAGGGGAAAGGGGGACAAGATAAGGATGGTATTCGTAGACGACGAGACTCTTGAGGAGATCGAGCAGTTTATAGGCAACAAGATCGCAGGCCCGCTCCTCCCTGGTCAGCAGGGAAAGCACCTCTCGCCCAGGACCGTCCAGCACATATTCAGGCAATACGCTCCTCCAGGGATAACACCGCACAAGATCCGGCATTCCTATGCAAGCGAACTCTACCGGCGTTCAAGGAACCTCCGTGTCGTGCAGGAGAACCTGGGGCACACATCCATCAAGACGACCGAGATCTACCTGCATACCGACATAGATGAACGTAAACGCGTCTATCAGCAGTATTTCCCGCTCTCGAACGGGAAAGATGAGTAGCGGAATGATCCTTGCCAGAGGGACAGATAAACCATATGATGCTATATGCAACAACCAGGAAGAGACTGGCCCATACCTCCGGCCCACTCCTGGTTTTGGCCGCTTCCCGGCAACGCTCAAATCAGAAGAGCGCCTAACATACCGGTATGCGTTACATCGTCACCGGAGGGGCGGGGTTCATCGGTTCCAGTCTCGCAGATCGACTGGTGGCCGACGATCATGATGTTGTGATAATAGATGACCTCTCTTCTGGACGTCGGGAGAACATCGAGCACCTCCTCGACCATCCCGGAGTGACGTTTGTGGAGGGGAGCATCACCGACCTGGATCTGCTCCTCGATGTCTCTGTTGGTGCAGACGGAATATTCCATCAGGCGGCCATCGCGTCCGTCCCCCGTTCTGTTGCAGACCCACTGGAGACAAACGAAGTGAACGTGACAGGGACGGTGAACCTGCTCTGGGCCGCAAAAGAGTGCGGTGTCCCGGCGGTCGTGGCCGCCTCCACGTCGGCGATCTACGGCAACAGCCCGGTATTTCCCAAAGAGGAGAGCATGACACCAGAACCGCTCTCCCCCTATGCTGTCTCAAAACTCGCGGGTGAACATTACGGCAGGGTCTTTTCTGACCTCTACGGCATCAGGACGGTGTTCCTGCGTTACTTCAACGTCTACGGGCCCCGGCAGGACCCGAACTCTGAGTATGCCGCAGTGATCCCGAAGTTTATCACCCGGTTGCTCAAGGGTAACCCGCCGATAATCTACGGCGACGGAGAGCAGACCCGTGACTTCATCTTCGTCGCCGATGTGGTGCGTGCAAACATCATGGCGATGGAAAGCAGCGCATCAGGGGTCTTTAACATCGCCGGCGGAAGCAGGATCAGCCTCAATCAACTTGCATCCATCCTCTCGACGGTTACCGGTGTAAACCACCGGCCGGTTTATGATCCGCCTCGAGTGGGGGACGTGCGCGACTCGGTCGCCGCGATATCCAGTGCCAGGGAGGCTTTTGGTTTCTCTCCCGCCTACACCCTCGATGATGGTCTCCGGGAGACGGTGGCCTGGTTCCGGAAGATGATGAGATAATACGGTAAGGTCTCACCAATCAGTCTGCGCGGCAAAACCTCAGGTCTTTATCCTCAGTAAGTATAAATTAGACTACAACAACCATGCCTTGCGGCACGGGGTCGATTCCATGAAGACGATCATACTTGCAGGCGGGAGCGGCACCCGTCTCTTCCCGCTCTCGCGTGAGCACTATCCAAAACAGTTCATCCATCTGCTCGACAACGATTCACTCTTCCAGAATACCGTGAAAAGAGCGCTCCTCCTCTCCACCCCCCAGGAGATCACGATAGTCACGAACGCCGAACACCGCTTCCTGGTCAGAGACCAGCTCGCCGCCATCGGGTGCAACTGTCGCGTCCTGGTGGAGCCGGTGGGCAGGAACACCCTCCCGGCGATCTATTACGGTGTTCAGGAGATAGTCCGGGAGGATGGTCCTGACACTGTCGCCGTCCTCCCCTCGGATCACCTGATCACCGCAACGAGGGAGTTTCAGGAGGCTTTCCGCCGGGCAGAGCGGTTTGCAAAGGATTATCTTGTGGTCTTCGGGGTGCGGCCGACCTCACCACACACCGGATACGGCTATATCCGGCCCGGTGAGTCTCTCGGTGACGATGGATCGAGGGTGGATGCCTTTGTCGAGAAGCCCGACCTTGAGACCGCCATGAGATACGTCACCGAGGGTTACCTCTGGAACTCCGGGATGTTCTGCTTTGATGCAGGGCTCTTCCTCTCCGAGTGCGAGGTCTGCGCACCGGAAGTTGTCAGGGCGTTTGAGCAACCACTTGAGGATGCCTACAACAAGACACCTGCCCTCTCCATCGACTACGGGGTAATGGAGAAGACCCGGCGGGCGGTGGTTGTGCCGCTCGAATCTGACTGGAATGATGTTGGGAACTTCGATGCGGTCTACGCCGCCCTGCCAAAGAACGGTGATGGTAACGCCGTCCGCGGTGAGCATATCGGGATCGACTCCTCCGGGAACCTGATCATCGCCGACAGCCTTGTGGCCACCGTCGGTGTCCATGATATTGCCATCGTCGAGACGAAGGACGCAATCCTGGTTACCGCACGCAAAGAGGCGCAGAGGGTCGGCGAGATCGTGAAAGCCCTCCGCGATAGGGGGGATACACGTGCGCTATTTCACACGCAGGTTCACCGCCCCTGGGGTTCCTACACGAACCTGGAGGTGGGGCGGTCGTACAAGATCAAGCGGGTTACCGTCCCGCCAAAACGACGGTTATCGCTCCAGATGCACCACCACCGTTCGGAGCACTGGGTGGTCGTCACCGGATGCGCTGAGGTGACGATCGGCGATAAGACCTTCCTGGTCAGGAACGGCGAGTCCACCTTCGTCCCGGCGGGAAAGGTTCATCGGCTTGCAAACCCTGGTATACTGCCGCTCGAGCTGATCGAGGTTCAGATCGGGGAGTATACCGGCGAGGACGACATAGTCCGGTTCGAAGACGATTTTGATAGGAGATAGTGCCGGCAGGCACCCACAAAAACCGATATAATCCCATGATGCATACCAATATGGGCCGGCAGCCAGAGGTAGATGCTGCCCCGGTCTGGTTCTCCTACCCCCGTAGTGTAGTGGTCAATCATGCAGGACTTTGGATCCGGCGACGGCGGTTCGAATCCGCCCGGGGGTATCTGATTGTGTTTATATCTCTACGGTAAGAATGGTCCAGTGTTTTGAGTGAACATTCAAGAATCAGTTCTCCAACCTGGGAGGCATTCAAGTCCCTCAACAGATAGAGCAAGGACACTATCAAAAGGGTCAAATAATTCCACGAAATTCGCAGGATGCGTGGGTGCAGGTATTTCATGAAGATTCGCGCAGTGCCGCCTATCCAGAGAATAACGGTATTTGGGTTTTGAACCCTTCTCTGATGATTCCGGCGGTCACAAATAAGTAGCAGGAGTTCCTGAATGCTGGGAATTAGCCCTATTCTGATCCTAAAATGAACGTGTGGGCGCCTACTCCTCGTCTCTGTCCTCTGCATTCAGGATCGTGAACCCGACAACACGGTCACCGTCATCGAGTCTCATTATCCGGACACCCCGCGTGCCCCGTTTCTGGATCGAGATCTCAGAGACCTTCGTCCTGATCACGATCCCGGACGCGCTCATAACGATGATCTCGTCGTTCTCATAGACCGCCATCGACCCGACGACACCGCCGCTCCGGGCGTCGACAACGATGTTTCGCACGCCCAGCGTGCCCCTCCCGTGACCGCGGAACTCATCAAACTCAGTCCGCTTCCCAAAACCCTGCTCGGTGATGGTGAGGAGATGATCCCCTTCCACCACCGATACCGATTGCAGCGCATCACCGTTGCGCAACCTGATCCCCCGGACACCCATGGCGTTCCGGTGGACCGGGCGGACAGAGTCTTCATCGAACCGGAGACTCTGACCGAACCTGGTCGTCAGGATCAGTTCCTGGTTGCCGTCGGTCATCTTCACATCCACCAGTGCATCGCCGTCCCGGAGGTTGATGGCGTTGATCCCGGTCTGACGCGGTCGTGAAAACTCATCAAGTGCTACCTTCGCGACCGTACCGCCTCTCGTTGCAAAGAAGAGGTAGCGGTCAGGTCGGAACTCCCTGACCGGGATCACCGCCGTCACCCGCTCATCTCCAGCGAGGGGCAAGAGGTTGACAAGCGCTTTGCCTCTGCCCGTCCGCTGCCCCTCCGGGAGGTCGTAGACCTTCAGCCAGTAGACTCTTCCCCTGTCAGTAAAACAGAGAAGGTAATCGTGCATGTTCGCAACGAAGACTCTCTCCACACCGTCATCCTCTTTCGTGGCCATGCCTATGACTCCACGACCGCCGCGACGCTGGTTCCGATAGGCATCCATGTCGATCCGCTTGATGTAGTTTGAGGAGGTGAGCGAGACCAGCATCGGTTTGTCCTCGATTAAATCCTCCTTCTCAAGTGTCTCGACCGCTTCCACGATCCTGGTTCTCCGGTCATCACCATAGCGGGTGATGATATCGCGAAGTTCCTTCCTGATCTCGGCGAGGACGTTTGCCTCGGTGGAGAGGATCGTGCCGAGTCGCTCGATCTCCGCAGCAAGAGCGTCGCGCTCGGTCAAGATCTTCTGCTGCTCAAGCGCCGCAAGCCGCCGGAGTTGCATCTTCAGGATGGCGTCCGCCTGCACCTCGTCCAGCGTAAACTTCGCAACAAGCGCTTTCTGTGCCTCTTCAGTCGTACTTGAGGCCCTGATCGTCGCAATTACCGCATCGATATTATCGAGGGCGACGAGGAGACCGTGGAGGATGTGCATACGCTCCTGTGCTTTCGCGAGATCGAACTCAGTCCTCCGCCGGACAACCTCCACCCGGTGTTTAAGGAACTCGCCTATGATCTCCTTGAGGTTCAGGGTGCGGGGCTGGCGATCGACGATCGCCAGGTTGATGATCCCGAAAGACGATTCAAGCGCTGTGTGTTTGTAGAGGTAGTTGAGGATCACCTGTGGTGCCACCCCTCGCTTGAGGTCGATCACGATCCGCATCCCCTCCCGATCAGACTCATCACGGATATCGCTGATCCCTTCAATCTTTCTGTCGCGTACTAGGGAGGCGATATGCTCGATCAACCGCGCCTTGTTAACCTGGTAGGGGATCTCGGTGATGACGATCCGCGGTGTTCTGCCCTCCTCCTCGATCTCCGCGACACCGCGGATCACACACTTCCCCCGTCCGGTCAGGTAGGCGTCCCTGATGCCCTCGGTGCCCATGATGATCCCGCCGGTCGGGAAGTCCGGTCCCGGCATGATCCTCATCAACTCCGTTGTAGAGGTAACGGGGTTATCGATTACACGACAGATCGCTTCGCAGACCTCGCGAAGGTTGTGTGGAGGCATGTTTGTTGCCATCCCGACGGCAATCCCGCTTGAACCGTTTATGAGGAGGTTTGGTATCCGTGCAGGGAGAACCTCCGGTTCTTCAAGCGACCCGTCGAAGTTCGGAACCAAATCAACCGTCTTCTTGTCGATATCAACCAGGAGTTCCTCCGAGATCTTCGTGAGGCGAGCCTCCGTGTATCGCATGGCCGCAGCGGCATCCCCGTCGATCGAACCGAAGTTCCCCTGACCGTCCACCAGCGGGTAGCGATAGGTGAATGGCTGCGCCATCTTCACCAGGGTGTCATATATGGCCGCATCACCGTGGGGGTGGTACTTACCCATCACATCTCCGACAACACGAGCGCTCTTCCTGTAGGGTTTGTCGCTCGTGTTGCCCATCTCCCACATGGCGTAGAGGGTGCGCCGGTGGACTGGTTTGAGGCCGTCCCTCACATCGGGGATGGCGCGGCCGATGATCACGCTCATCGCGTAGTCGATGTAGCATGACTTCATCTCCTCCTCGATGTTGATCGGAACAACCTGCTGCTCAGATGTCAAGGTTGCTCACCTCTTTTGCATGCCGACGTATGAAGTCCCGCCTGGCGTCCACATTCTCTCCCATCAGTTTCTCGAAGATAGCGTTTGCGTATGCGGCGTCCTCGATCCGCACCTGCTTAAGGATCCTGTTTGCCGGGTCCATCGTGGTGCTCCAGAGTTGCCCTGCGTTCATCTCGCCAAGACCCTTGTAACGCTGGATTGAGACGCCCTTATCGCCCCACTCAGCCAGGATGGCCCGGAGTTCCTCCTCACCGTATGCGTATCGTTCCTGTTTACCCCTGGCGACCCTGTAGAGCGGTGGCTGGGCGATGTAGATGAACCCTTTCTCAATGAGTCCTGTCATGTAGCGGTAGAAGAACGTCAGGAGGAGCGTCCGGATGTGCGCCCCGTCCACATCGGCATCTGTCATCAGTATAATCCGGTGATAGCGGGCGCGTTCCGCATCGAAGGTGTCGCCGACACCTGTGCCAATGGCGGATATCAACGCCTGAACCTCGGCGTTCTTCAGGATCCTGTGCTCAGAGGCCTTTTCAACGTTCAGGATCTTTCCCCGCAACGGAAGGATCGCCTGGAACTTACGGTCCCGACCCTGTTTGGCCGAACCCCCGGCAGAGTCGCCCTCCACAATATAGAGTTCGCTCTTTGCCGGGTCACGCTCCTGACAATCGGCAAGTTTGCCAGGTAGCCCGGTCGATTCCAGCGAACTCTTTCGCCTGGCGAGTTCACGCGCGTTCCTGGCAGCCTCCCGCGCTCTCGCGGCCGCCATTGCCTTCTCCACGATCGTCTGGAGGGTTTTTGGGTGCTCCTCAAAGTAGTCGGTGAGGGAGGAGTAGACGAGTGAGTCCACAATACCCCGGACGTTGCTGTTTCCAAGGCGCATCTTGGTCTGCCCTTCAAACTGTGGGTTTGCCACCCGGGTGCTTATTACGGCGGCAAGCCCCTCTCTGACATCCTCACCGCGGAAGAGGGTATCGCTGTTCTTGATCAGGTTATTCCGGCGGGCGGCGTTGTTGATTGCCCTCGTTATGGCGCTCCGGAACCCCTCGAGGTGCGTTCCTCCCTCCCGGGTGTTGACGCTGTTGACGTAGGTAAAGACTGTCTCCGTGTATGAGTTGTTGTACTGAAGAGCAACCTCGACCTCGACCAGGCTCTCGGGATCACTCTTCTGGAAGTAGATGATATCGTCGTGGAGTTTCTCCTTCCCCTCACCAAGGTGGGCAACGAACTGGCGGATACCGTCCTCGAAGCAGTATGTGACAGAGTCACCGGTGCGCTCGTCCCGGAGTACGATCTTAAGCCCGCGGTTTAAGTAGGCGAGCTCGCGGAGACGGTGATCCAGCACGTCGTAATCAAATTCAACGGTCTCCAAGATCGAGCGGTCGGGCTGGAACGTTATCCGTGTCCCCTTGAGTCGTTCATAATCTATCTCTTCTGGAGCGGGGGTGCCGTAACGCGCCTCGTATCGCTCTCTCATATCGTCTTCGGTCTCGGGGCGACTCTCAAGTGGCTTTGCAACCTCTCCCCGCCGGAACTGCATCGTGTATACGTTGCCATCACGGTAGACCGTTGCATCAAGCCAGGATGCAAGGGCGTTGACCACCGATACGCCGACGCCATGCAGCCCGCCAGAGACCTGGTATGTACTCTTATCGAACTTCCCACCGGCGTGAAGCACTGTGAGAACAATCTCGAGAGCGCTCTTGCCATAGCGAGGCATCATGTCGACCGGGATGCCGCGACCGTTGTCTTCAACAGTGACCGAACCGTCACGGTTTATGGTCACCATGATCAGGTCGCAGAAACCGGCGAGAGCCTCGTCTATGGCGTTGTCCACGACCTCGTAGACGAGATGGTGCAGCCCACGAGTATCCGTGCTGCCGATATACATGGCAGGGCGTTCGCGTACAGGTCTCAGGCCTTCCAGTACCGTGATGTGAGAGGCATCGTAGATCTCGGTCATCCATTGACCTCCGCTGAAACGAGCGGTGCCCCTATCGCAGCAAAACTCACAGTAAATATTTGGTTTAGGGACACTTATACCTGTGGCTCAGGGGAAATTGCCGTCATTCACGCATATCCCGTTGCTCAGCGGTCCAGAAGATCGCACCACTACAGCAGGTCCTTGCGCCTGTGCCCCGCCTGGAGGTACACCTCCGTTCATCAGTCGTACTTCCCCACGTCAGGCTCGGCGATCCCGAGTTCCCGGTCGATCGCGATCGCGAGACGGTTGAGGAGGTGCTTTATGTCCGCTGCATCCTCTTTGTCCATGATGCCTGGCTGATGCCAGATCACCGCCTTACGGAGCCGCTCGACAAGTTCCTCGATCTCAGTCCCTCTGAATCGTTCCGGAAGGATAAAGTCATTCAGGTGGTCTGCAGCGCCATAGAATGCTCTTTCCGGTGGAAGGCCAAAATGCCGCGAAAGCAGCATAAGGTTGACGATGAATCCTCTACCAAATTCGCTTTTGGCGGGCATGATACCCTATGTGCCGCGGGGCAATATGAAAGATCCGTTTTTTGTGCACAGGATCGGATCTCATCGGATCTTCATTTTCTACCGATGGCGAAACCTTTACAGTTCCACCGGGAATGGAAGAGGGTTTTCTCCAGGTCATGGTGAAAAACCTCTCCCCGGCTATTTAAACCCGGCCGAACCCCCCGCTGCCGGTATAGCCTAAACTCAAAATTCGTGCTTTGCGAAGTAGCGGAGCGCCTCAGGTCGGTGCCTTTCAAGTTCGTTGAAGAAGTGCTTCACGAGTTCTGGATCGGAGTCGTTGATCGCCTCTTCAAGGGTGTGTATCAACCACCCCTCAATCTCCTGCTCTGAATCCATCGCATTCAGCACGACGACAACCGCCTCGTCCACATCCTTTCTGTTGTTCCACCGATAGGGCACGTCCACCATCTCCTGAGAAGAGATGTTCACCGTCCTCCATATACGGTTTGTGGCCCCGATCTCCTTAAAGCCCCCGCCGCATTTATCACGTTGCAGGAATATAACGGAGCATGTCAAAGAGGTAGGTGTCAGCGATGATGTACCGCCGGACAATCCAGATAGATACACACGGAGAGGGGGAGATCGTCAACCTCACACCACGGATCGCAGAGGTTGTCGACGGGAGCGGCGTGCGGGAAGGCATTGCAAACATCTTTGTCTCGGGTTCGACCGCCGCCATCACCACCATCGAGTATGAGCCCGGCGTGCTCTCTGACCTTTGCCGGGCGCTCTCGGTCATCGCACCAGAGGGCATCCCCTACGCCCACGATGCAGCCTGGGGCGATGGTAACGGTCGATCGCACGTCAGAGCGGCGATCGTCGGCCCATCACTCACCGTCCCGATCATCGGAGGCAAACTTGCGTGCGGGACATGGCAGCAGATCGTCCTCCTGGAGCTCGACGTCCGGTCGCATCGCCAGCGCACCGTTCACGTCACCATCATGGATGAAAACCACTAAGAGAGGGCAGATAGAGGGTTCCGGTCGGCAAAGCCGGCTAATCCCCTTTTCCGTTATGACTCTGCCGGGATCAATTAATTTGGACGATTCAGTCAAGAGGTACCGTTTCAAGTTGAGATACCAGTTCCCAGATCCTTGTCCGTGCATGGACGGGCATGTTCGGGTCGTTACTGACCTCGTCGATCATGGAGATCGCGGTTGCGGCACGAAGACCGATACTCTGCGACGCGTCAAGGAGAACAGATTTTGTCGAGTCTGCAACACGCCGGATGTTTCGTGGTATGGTGGAATCTTCGCTGATATTCTGCAACATCTGGATGCAGATCTGTATTGTTTCGTCTGGACTTGCCATGAGAATAACCCCTCTATTATTAATGCCATCCAGACATATATAGGTTAAAGGAGTTAAGCAAAATGACGGTTGAGCGGGCCGATGAAGTCATGGCAGAGTATCTCCTCAAAGGAGGGAAGATGCTTGCAAAATCCTGTAAGGTCTGCGGCTACCCTCTCTTTGAATACAAGGGAGAGACGCAGTGTGTCGTCTGCCCTCTTATGGAGTCAGGGGAACCCCATCCTGCCTCCGAACCCACCGCACCTGCCCCGGTTCAGATCCCGCAAATTGCGACAAAACCCGGCGAACCGGACGGTCTGGTGGCAGCCGAGATCGAGCGGACGATCGTCCACCTCTGTGAACGTGTCAGGGGTGAACAGAGGGCTGAAGACTGCCTGACGCTAATGAAGGCGGTCGAGCGTGGGGCCAGGGCCCTCGCAAGACTCGGTCAGCGGTAAGGTCTGCGGGCGAGATCCCATATGGCGCTGGCGGTCTTCTCCCCGATCCCGTCCACCGCCATCAATTCCTCTGGTTCAGCCTCGATTACCGCCTTGAGCGAGCCGAAATGCTCAAGGAGGAGTCTTGCACTCTTTAAACCGACGTTAGGGAACGCTGCAAGCACATACTCCTGTTCTTCCCGGCTCGATCGGTAGGACTTCTTCGGGTGCGCCTTTCGCTCCCCCCGCTCACCTCCCTCGCGCTGTGCAAGGACATAGAGCGTCTCAGCGGTGTCATCCGGATCACGCGTGCGGATCAGTGCCACACCCATATCAACCATTATGGCGGCAAGCGTCCCCCTGATCGCGTTCGGGTGGATGTTTCTAACCGCGTAGAGGTCGTCGGACCCCTCGATGATCAGGACGGGGCGTGGCACGGCATCGGCCATCGCATGAATCTGCCCGAACAGGTCACGTTCAACGAGGGTTGTCACGAAGTCCTGCACCGTCTTTCGTTCAATTAGTATTCGATCCCCTATGGCGTAATCACCGAGATCGAGTCTTTCCAGCGAGATCGATGCCCCGAGTTCGTGCAGGCGCTCGACAACCCTGGATGAGGTCTCCCGGTCATCGACTGTTATAGCAGGCCCGGACGATGTGAACGTCAGGATCTCCGTCTGCCGGGTGGTGGGGCTATGAACTGGAGCCGCACTCATCATCTTTATGCCCCTCATCATAGCCCGTTCCCTGTTCTGGCTCACGTAACGAAACGTCTCATCAGAGGTTCCTTTCGTCACCAGGACGATGATCGTGCCGCTGCCGCTCCTTCCTGTCCGGCCTTTGCGCTGGATGCTCCTGATCTCCGAGGGGACGGCCTCGTAAAAGATCACCATATCGGTCGATGGAACGTCGAGTCCCTCCTCCCCCACAGAGGTTGCGATCAGGCATTTAAGTTCCCCTGCCCGGAACCGGGCCAGGGTCGCGATCTGCTCTTTCTGCGAGAGTCCACGCTCCGCGTCCCTGGACGCCTGGCCGACGAACCGCTCGCAGGGAATACCTGCCGCAGTGAGAGTATCGACCAGCGTCTGGACAGTGTCGCGGTAGGTGGCAAAAACAATGATCCGGCTATCCGGATGCACTGCCAGCTGTGCCTGGACGAGTTCGCGGACGATCGAGGCCTTGGGGTGAAGTTCCTCTTTCCACCCCGCCACGGTCTCGACCAGTCTCCGATATGCTGGATCTGAGACAAGTCGTTTGCTTGCCTTGCTCCCGGAGTTCGAGGCGCCCTCCGCGCCGAGCCTTGCAAGGTAGAGTTTAAGCGCCTCGCTTCCCTGCGTCTCGGCAAGAGATATGGCATGGCGGAGTTTCATGCACTCCGCATGCAGTGATGCCGCAATGAACCCGGAAGGGTCGCGAGACTGTATTCGCTGCTGGATCTGAGCGTTCAATGCGTTTAAAGCTTTTATCGAGAGTTTATCGACTTTTGGAACCTGGTAATTGAGTTTTGCAAGTTTCTCAAGCCGTGACTCCAGAAGTCGCCTGAGGGTCGCGAGCGCCTCCTGGAGTTCTGGCGGAAGGTCGACGTTTATGTAATGGATCTCGCGTTCGTGGATGTAAGGGAGGACATCCTCATCTGTCTCCACCCTTGTCTCGACCGCCTCGATGCGCAGGTTCTCGCAGACCTCCTGCACCTTCAGTCGGTCACCGCCGGGTGATGCGGTCATCGCAAGAACCAGCGGGCTCTTTGCCGTGTTGCAGTAATGGTTGGCGATGAAGACGTAAGCGTAGTTACCGACCGCCCGATGGCACTCATCCACGACCAGCAGCACGACGTCGGTGAGGCTGTACCTCCCTGACAGACAGTCGTTCTTGATCACCTGTGGCGTGGCAAAACAGATCCGGCACGCTTCCCACGCCTGCGCCCGCTCTGCCGGAGGGGTGGCCCCGGTGAACATCGCAAAATCTGACTCCTCCGGTTCGGTCGCCTCGCGAAAAAGAAGGTGTTGCCTGAAAAAACGGAGATGCTGCTCGACCAGGGGCTTTGTTGGTGCAAGCACAAGCACCTTCCCCTGGTGAGAGTAGAGTCGGGACGCCGCGACTATGAGCGCTACGGCGGTCTTCCCGAGCCCTGTCGGGAGGACAACCATTGTGTTCATATCGAGCGCCCTCAGCGCGATTGAGATCTGATAGCGCCGCTCCTCGATGCTCTGCGGTCGGATCAGCGGGTGGGAGACGTAGTTCATACCTTACTGAGTTCGTGGAACGTAACGTTGCCGGCGATGAGGGCAGAGAGTGTCCCGGGCAACCGCTCGATCGGCACCCTGACCTGCTCCATACTGTCACGGTCTCGAATGGTCACCGTGTTGTTCTCCAGCGTGTCGTGATCGACGGTGACGGCAAATGGTGTCCCGATCTCGTCCTGTCTCCGGTAACGACGGCCGATTGCACCGGAATCATCATACTGGGCGAGGATACGGTGTTGCAGCAGTGTATCCGTGATCTTCCGCGCGATTGTATCGAGTCCGTCGCGGTTCATCAGAGGGAAGACAGCGACCTGGATGGGTGCCACTGCCGGCGGGAGTCTGAGCAGACGTCGGGTCTCGCCATCAACCTCATCCTCAGCGTAGCTATGCTCAAGGGCGACATAGAGCATCCGGTCGATGCCGTATGACGGTTCGATGACATGGGGCATCACCTCTTCACCCCTGATTTCCACCTCCTCTTCTCGGACCTGGTAGAGGTCGGCGGAAATAAAGATCTCTTCGCCGTCGATGGTGATGCGGACGCCGTCCTCGCCGGGCTCTGAGACCGCCAGGGCCTCCACAATGGCTTTCGCCTTATCGCGGAACCTGGGGCCGATCACGCCCATATCAGGCACAATCCGGCGCTTTTTAACCACACGAGGCTCCCCGTAGGGGATAAAGATGGTCATCGAGGTGCCCGAGTGTTCCGCGTGAGAGCGCAGGTCGTAATCGGTGCGGTCGGCGATCCCGACGATCTCGACCCATCCGAAACGTTCGGAGTATACCTCGGCGTCCCAGCAGTCGGCCGCGTAGTGCGCCCGTTCCTCTGTCAGGTGCTGTCGGAACCGGAGTTTTGCTGGATCGACCCCGATGTATGTCAGGATCTCGTGTGTCAACGCTATGTAGTAGGCAACATACTCGTTTGCTATCAACCCCATGTCCACAGCGGCACGCATCGTCATCGTGACCGGTTCAACGTTCTCCGCCTGCCTTTCCATGGTGAGGAGGGGCACGGTGTAATCGGCATAGCGGTGGAAAGATGGGTGGTTCTTCTCTTCGGGGTGGACAAAGATCTCGGCCTCCGCCTGGGAGAACTCGCGCAGACGGATCATCCCCTGCCGGGGTGAGATCTCGTTGCGGTAGGACTTCCCTATCTGGACAGCGCCGAAAGGAAGTTTGTCCCGGTAGAAGCGGAGGAGTCTGGGAAAATCGGTGAATATGCCCTGGGCGGTCTCCGGGCGAAGGTAACCCTTTCGCTGGGAACCCGGGCCTATGGTCGTCTGGAACATCAGGTTGAACGCAAAGACGTCTGCTTCGCCCAGCGGTTCGTTACAGGACGGGCATGGCAGGTCGCGGAGCGTCGCCCGGAGCGCTTCACTTGAAAGGGTGCCGGCGTTCTCGATACCGTGCTCCTGCGCAATGTGATCCGCGCGGAGGTACTCACCGCAGTGCGGGCACTGCACCATCTTGTCGGCGAACTCTTTCACATGGCCGGATGCGACAAAGATCGCCTCGGTTCCTATTGTGGGGCACTCGATCTCGTAGTAACCTTCCTGAAAGACGTAGAATGAACGCCAGAGATTCTCAATGTTCCGCTTTAACATCGCCCCGAGAGGACCGTAATCGATAAACCCGGCGACCGACCCGTAGATCTCGGATGATGGCCAGACAAAACCGCGTCTCCTGGCAACATCCATGACTTTTTCGTAAATATCGCTCGTCTCGGCCATAGTATTAATATAAAATTGCGCGGCGATGCTAATAAAGAATAGTCCCCCGACGCGGGAGATCTCCTCTCACAGTGCCGGAGGGGGGAGTGTGTGTTCTGTTATCGAGACGAACGCAAAGGTGGGAGGTCACCTGCCGGAAAAAATTCCCGCAGTTTGCGGGTTATATGACAAGTTTTAAATGTTAAAGGTTGTAATGTAGGGAACATTGCACCCCAATATTGGGGCAAAGTATATATCAGGGTTATCATGAGTAACCTCATTGACCAGACAGCGGATTTACAGAACTTAGGGAGATGGACATGGCAGAAGACACCCGCAAGCAGCAGCTCCTGGAGCTGTTTACGACAATAACAAACAAGAAAGCAATCGTCGAACCGATGAGAAAGGTTCACGGGACTCTGCGGGATCGTGATGCTGTTGAGCGTGAGATTGCCCTGATCATGCGAGAGATACTCGATCGGGGTTATTTTAAGACCAAACTCACCCCGCGGCAGCTTGCAAAACTTGTGGTTGCGTACTACGATGGTATGAACGACACCGAGATAGCCAGGGCGCTGGGCGATGAGAAGTTGAGCAAGACCGTGGCACGTGCCAGGGTTCGACTCAAACTCTTCCGGGACCTTGATTTCAAGATGCCGTTTGACCAGGAGAAGTTGCTGAAACTCCTTGAGTCCGGCAAGACCATGAAAGAGATCAGCGAGGAGTTAAATGTAAGCCCATCGACGCTCCGTGAGTATCGCCACGTGATCGAGCAGAAGAGCGATACCACGCTCGTTCCCTACCTGGAACGGATCCGGGATGTGATGGAGGACAGAGATCTATCTGAGGCGATGACGCGCGGTGTCGCGAACGATGGCCTGAGCGAGGCGATTGATATCACCGAAGCGATCGACATGGGTGAGTTCTGACCCTCATCCGCCCCCACCTCACTTAACATTTTTCAGGCCTCAGATCTATCTCTTCTTCATGAAGGTAACCTGGGTAGGTCATGCATGTTTTCTACTGGATGGATCGAAGCGTGTCCTCATCGATCCGTTCATGCCTGGAGGTAGCCTCAGTAAGGAGCCTGACATAGTTGCCGTGACGCATGCTCATGGGGATCACCTGGGCATCGCTGCGCAGTTGAAGAAAAAGACGGTCGCCATCGCTGAACTTGCACAATACCTGACGACGAAGGGAGTCCCTGCTGAACCGATGAACATCGGGGGTAGCATCACCGTTGACGGTGTCCGTTTCACAATGACGCCTGCGCTTCACTCATCCGGACTGGATAGTGAGGGGGGCGGGTTTTATGGCGGTGCACCCGCCGGTTTTGTCATCACAATGGACGGCGTCAGCGTCTACCACGCCGGGGATACTGCGCTCTTCTCGGATATGCAACTTATTCGCGACCTCTACCGACCGGATGTGGCACTCCTCCCTGTAGGTGGGTGTTACACGATGGGGCCAGAGGAGGCGATGATCGCGGCGAGATATACAGGGGCGCGACTGGTTATCCCTATGCACTACAACACCTTCCCTGCAATCCAGCAGAACCTGGATGAGTTCAAGAAGACGATCGAGCGGACGACGCCGATCCGGGTCGCTATACTCTCGCCAGGGGAGAGCATCGAGGTCAACCCCGAGTGATCCGGGGTGCGAGTAAGGGTTATCGCAGCGTAAACCCCGACTGGAAGTGAGCGGGAGATCTGGAGTCCGGTGAGCGACCAGATGGTGGGGCGATCGACGAAGGACGATCAGCGGGAGCGATCTGATAGTCCAGCACATATTGCCGGGAAAAGATAGCGAGTTTGTAGTTCAGATCGTTGATCTGCTGGTATCGCATCTCCCCTGAAGCGCAGCCGCGAAAGTTTAACGTCATCCACGATCATTGTACACGTCACATAGAATGATGCTGCCCTGGATCGCACCGAACTCTGGGGATAAGACCCTGTACAGGCAGCACTGGTATGAATGGCGAGATCTTTCGTCTCAAGTCCTCCACATAAGCGTGTGGCGGTCTTGTGACCCCCGTGTTCGAGCTCGATCGGTAACAATATATGAATACCACCTACCGGGTCGATTGGTCGATCTTAAAGTTTATTTCCGGAGATTCACCTCCGTTCGACAGAACCGAGATCAATGAAGCAGACGTATGAAGAAGATTGTCGTTCATGTACGGAAAGACGGCTACGAGAAAGTAAAGGAGGTTCTGGAGGGGGTTCACTACACAGAAGTGCTAATTCAGGACGTTCACGAGTTCACCATATACGCGCCCGATGAGCACCTGGATGATCTGATTGAAAAGATCCAGAAGGTTATCGATCTACGCTACAACGAGAACCTGATCGAGGTGTCCACACCGGATTTTGTCATCTCTTCCCGCCTCAAACGCGCCGTGAAGAGCATAGAGAAGAAAGAGGAGAAGACGCCGGTCGAGAAACTGCTTGACAGTATAAGGCCGTATGGAGAACTCGACCTTGAGAAACTTGCGCTGACCTCCATTGCCGGGCTGATCGCTCTCTCCGGGCTGCTTCTCAACAACCCTGTGATCATCATCGGGGCGATGCTGCTCTCCCCGATCATAGGCCCGATCTATGGGTTCAGTATATATGTTGCTCTCGGCATGGTCCGGGAGTCTCTGCGATGCCTCGGTGTCCTCGCTGCGCTGCTCCTGAGCGTCTTTGCCCTCTCCGCGGTTGCCACATTTCTGATAAATCTTGCCATACCCCTCACCATGACTGGGGAGATTGCCTCACGGGTTGTGGTGAACCCCATCTACACGCTGATGGCAGTTCTCCTCGGATTTGCGGCGGTGCTGGCGTTCAACCGTGGTACTTCGGAGGTGATTGCCGGGGTTGCCATCGCTGCCGCCATCATACCGCCGATGGCCGTTATGGGTATCGTTCTTGTAATCCAGCCACTGAGCCTGATCGCCTCCGCGCTCCTGGTTGGCGGGCAGGTTGTTGGGCTGATAGTCGGTGCGCTTCTGGCTGTGGCCATGCTGAAGATAAGGCCAAGGAGTAGCCGCGACCGGGCGATTGCACAGCGTTACCTGAAGCGGTCGGTCGCCCTGATCGTGCTGCTATTTGTCCTCCTCCTCTGGATCACCCTGATCATGGCGGAGTGATCTCAAAAGTAGATCTTTTTCCGGGAAGCAGGCAAACCATCGATCGCGCGAGGGTCCCCCTCTCCCGGTGATGCCATGGGCACACTTATACCACTTATCGTTCTCATCATCGTCTTCATCCTGATCGCTGTTCGGAGGATCGGGAACGTCGATCTCCGGATCTGGCAGGTGATGCTCTTTGGCGCGGTTGTGGTAGTGCTGACGGGATCGATCACGCCGCGCGATGCGCTTGCGTCCATAAACACCGATGTGATACTCTTCCTCTTTTTTATGTTCATTATCGGTGAGGCGCTCGTCTCAAGTGGTTACCTCTACCACCTCTCCGTTCGCCTCCTCTGCAGGGCAGGATCTGTCCGGAGTCTGGTCTTCCTCATCCTTATCGGCGCGGGGGCGCTCTCGGCGCTCCTGATGAACGATACCCTCGCGGTCGTTGGCACCCCGCTGATGATCTACTTCGCACGGCGGCACGGGATCTCGCCGAAACTCATGCTTCTTACGCTTGCTTTCGCCATAACAACCGGGAGTGTTGCAAGCCCCATCGGGAACCCCCAGAACCTCCTTATCGCGCTCTGGGGCGGCGTTACAAATCCGTTCATCACTTTCCCGCTCTACCTTGGCATCCCGACGGTGATCTCACTCCTGCTTACGTACTGGTTTCTCCGCCAGGCGTTCCCCGATGAATTTAAATCCACCAGTCAGCTCATCCACTGTGAGGAGGAGATCCATGACCCCGCTCTTGCAGCCCTTACCCGTCTCTCGCTCGTTCTGCTCGTCCTTATGATCGCCGCCAGGATCGCCGTCGTCATGCTCGTCCCGGGATTTGAGATCCCGCTGACCTGGGTCGCGGCGATTGCGGCCATCCCCATCCTGGTGGGTAGCAGACGGCGGTTTGAGATCCTCCGCCGGATCGACTGGCCGACACTGGTCTTCTTCGCAGCCCTGTTCGTCCTTACGGCAAGTGTCTGGGATTCAGGCGTCTTCCAGCCGTTAATGGAAGGGGGAACACTCAGCATGGGCACCGTCCCTGTTATCATCGCTCTGGGCGTCATAGTCTCTCAGTTTATCTCGAACGTCCCCTTTGTTGCCCTGTTCCTCCCGGCCATATCACATGCAGGAGTTTCCACCGTGGGTATGATGGCGCTTGCGGCCGGCAGCACAATCGCCGGAAACATGCTGATCCTGGGGGCGGCAAGCAACGTCATCATAATCCAGTGTGCGGAGCGTGAAGGGGAGACGCTGACGTTTGCCGGGTTCGCGCGAGTCGGCGTCCCGCTCACTATAGCCCAGGCGGTGGTGTATGCGGTCTGGCTCTCGGTTGTCCCCGTTTAGAGGTCTCGAACCTGTGGCATTCCATCGATCCAGGTGGTGCCTCAAGGTCAAGGGAGACCGAACCGAATCTGACGGACGCAACGGAAGTCGGGTCGAAAGGCGGGGCTAAGACTGTAAGAATGTGTTCTTTTGGGTCAAACTCGTTGAAGATCCCGAGCACGATGACATAGTTCTCCGGGTCGTTGAAGGAGACCAGCCCTCCGGAAGCCCCTGACAGGTTGTCAGGGTCGGGCACCCTCCCCTGTAACCCCTGCCCCCTGAGCGCGATCTGCTGCACCCATGCACCGGCAAAATAGGAGGGGAACCACTCCTCACGGTAACGCCGCCGTTCTGACGCTGTCCTGGGGACGACCACGAGATAGACGGGGATTCGGTGAGTCTGGATATCGGGACGGCGCGCGAAGTTTGCAAGCACCTGTTCAAGTTCCCGGCCGTGCTGGAGAGCGACGATGTGATCGGGGCGGAGAAGGTCGATCAACTGGATCTGGAACTCGAGGCCCATCCCCCCATGGAGAAGGCCAGGAGAGTCGATCAGGGTTCTACGAGCACCTTCCTCCAGGGCCATCTCAACGAGGCGTTTCGCCCCGGTAAGTGTCTGGACAGGGTGTGTTGGGCCCGGGGTGGAGGATCAACCCCCGGTCGTTGGAGGGCCTATCCAGGACTGCCCCGCTCGCAGTCGACGCAGGCAGTCCGCGTCTCTGCTGCCGCCTTTCCGAGGAGGTGGCGGCAGAGCGTAGTCTTTCCTGTGTCCGTCGCCCCCACGATATAGACGCTCTCACTGAGATCCGACTCCAGGAGTGCTGCAGCAAGCCCTCCCCAATCTTCGCTGATACAGATCACGGCATTTGCGCCCCCATGGAAGAACTGTTGCGTTCATGGAGTATAATGCCTGACGCAATAACCGCTATCCCTGGAACTCTGAAAGCGGTCGGCAACCTAAGAGTGGCCGCAATTTTTTCGCCGTCTGGGTCAGAGGTTCTTTAAGGCGACTATATCCTTCACACCGGTCAGTTTCCAGATGTTCGAGCGCTCCTCGGATGCAATAGCCTCGATCGGTTCCTCGGGCTTGTGGCCGAGCGCCGCAAGGATGTTGCGTGAGAGGTTGTGCTCTCTGATCATCTCCACAAACCTCTCCCGGATGATCTTCTTCTCGATAGCGTCCTCGACCTGAACCAGGTAGCCCTGCATTGTCACGAAGGTGTAGCAGGAGAGGTCGCTTGAATACTTTTCGATCTCTACGGATACGTAGGGGTGCTGCCGGAAAAGATCATTCTTCCGGCCGTATCTGGTTGCCATGAAGTAGAGAAATTTTCCATCAAACACATACAGGAATGGGGCGATATAGGGGTATTTTGCGCCCTGGAATGCGATACGACTGAGAAATCCCTCCTCGATGAGTCTATCATACTCCGCCCTCTCCATGTTGGGTATCTTCACAATCTCCATGGGGTCAGCCCTCTTATGGCGGTAACCTGCGAAACCACATATATGTTTCTTACTGGCCTACCGGGATAACCAGGTCCTTGCCTCCTGCCAGAACGCACCACACTTCTACGGCCCTTCGTGGCCGGGTGTGAGCAGTTCGACGTTCCTGGTCACCGTATCCAGCACGGCGATGGTCGACCGGCCGGTCAGGTAACCGCAGGCCTCACCGGGGTTGATGATAAGCGTCCCCGAGAGTCTGCTCACCGCGGCCTGATGCGTGTGGCCGTGGACGATAACATCGAAGGTTTTCCGCCTGATGAGCACTTCCAGGAGTTCCTCTTCGTCGCCGTGAAGCAGCCCAATTGCCAGGTCGCCAGCGCTTACGCAGGCGAAACGTCCACGCAGGCTGAGTTGGTCGTGCTCGTCAAACCGTCTCTGCAGAAGTCGATGGTCGCCGTCGTTGTTCCCGAGGACGCCGATCATCGGCGATTGCAGATCAGCAAACCGCGGGATGACAAATGGGGAGACGTAATCACCGGCGTGGAGCACCAGATCCACTCCTTTCGCGTTCAGGGTTCTTACGGCTGCATCCACCTTCTCAAGGTTGTCGTGGGTGTCAGCGAGGATTCCTACCAGCATTAAGTATCTCCTGGCGCTCGCACGTGATATATGGTTGCCTGCCCTGACGCTGTGTGCTATCATGGGGGGTTCTGTGGCTGAGGGAGGGGGGTGCCTCACTGGATAAAACGGACAGGGGGGCGGCGCATCGGCTGTACATTTACCCCCTCCATCTCCCCCATAGCAAACGCATACCTCTCCCAGATGGTGGGCGGGAGATCGCTCTCCGGTATCGAGACAAACCCATACTGGCCATAGAAGTCGACAAGTTCCCTGACAGCGTGCATGTAGAGGGTGTCATGCTGACATGCCTCGACCAGCGCGTTCATCGCGCGCCTGGCATACCCCCTGCCACGGAACCTGATCGGCGTGAATACACCGTCCACCTCGTATCCGTCCGGATGCCTCCGGCACCTGGCGACGGAGACCAGTCTGCCATCGGCAAAGACCCCGAATATCCGATCGGTCTTTGGGTCGGCCTTCAACCCATGATAGTCCACCCAGATCTCCTCTGCAAGCCTAAACTCCTCGCTCCGCAGTTCGCGGGTCTCGATCTGTACGTGTATAGGGATCGCGAGCACAAGCAGCGGTCTTTTAACGCAGGTGGCAACAGCGCCAGTGACGCTTCCGAGCGTGGCCGCTCCCGCGGCGTCACGCCTACCTATGCGCGGCATAACTACCATGGAGGCCTCGAACTCCTCAGCCACGGCACAGATAGTGCGCGCCGGATCACCGGTGCGTGTCAGCACCTCAACCTCTCGACTGGGGGTTGCAAGTTCCACCCTTATGGCTGCGAGCCGATCGGCCACCTCCTGTTCCGTACGCCCTGGCTCCATTACATTTAGGAGCAACGCCCCCCCCACTCCGCCAGAGTCGCGCAGAAGCGTGCGGATCTCGGGTGCGGGGTCTGCAAGATCTGTCGGTACCAGCAGCCTTGCCCAAAGGGGTGGGCCGTTCCTTGCCGACTGAGGCATGATCAGGACGTCCACCACGGCATCCCGAAGCAAAGTGGCCGCGATGTTCCCGGAGAAGAGGTTCCGGAAGAGTCCGGGGTCGCGAACTCCTATAGCGATCAGGTCCACATTATTCTCTCTGGCGATCTGGAGGATCCGCGCCGGGATATCCGTCTTCACCTCTTCCACCACCACCCTTGCGGTGCAGCCCTGGCTCTGCACGGTCTCCTTCATCCGGTTGAGCGCCTCCTCCCCCGCCGGCGAGAGGTCGGTCGATCCTCGCAGGGCGTGAAAGAGGATTACCTCACGAACGCCAGGAACCTCGCCGATCCTCTCCACCATTGTGGCGGAAGTCTCTGAGAGGTCTGTCGGAATAAGCACTTCTGGAAACATCTTCCAGCCTCTTTCAGGTTATCCTGTAGCCGTCCGGCGGCACGTGGATCACAAACCTGGCACCCTCGCCAGGCGTCCCCGTCTCCCGGATCGTCATGTTTGTGATGGCGAGGATCTCCTTTGTCAGGAAGAGCCCGAGCCCGCCACCGCTGCCGAAGCCATACTCAAAGATACGTTCTTTATTTTCCTCTGGAACGCCCACACCATCATCCTCGACGTAGATGGCAAGCCCGTCGTCCAGGATCTGATACGTGATAACGACCGAGGATACGGTCTTCCCGTGCTGGATGGCGTTCTCGATCAGGTTTGAAAAGACCCGATCCAGCATAGGGTCGGCAAAGACCTCAAGCCGTTCCACCCAGGAGCGGATGGATACTCCTGGAGGTATCAGCAGACACGATGTCGCCCGCCTGATCACCTCCTGCAACGGTTGCCAGTCCGCTGGCCGGAGACCGAGGTCCTGGTAATCCCGTGCGATCTCCACCCGACGTTGCACCAGTCGTGCACTCTCCTCCAGATCCTCAAGGTAGTGGTGGAACGCCGGGTCGTCGAACTGCCGCATTCCCTGGGTGATCTGCCCCAGGAGTTGCGAGACCGCTGCAGCAAGGTCCCTGTGAGTGAGCCTCCCGAGCATGTTAAGTTTGGCGTTTGTTCGACGGAGCGTCTCCTTGGCGTTCTTAAGAGCTGTGATATCTACCAAGGTGAGGACGATCCCCCCTCCATGGAGCCGGCCGGCCGAGAGGAGCGCGTGGACGGTACCACCGTCGGTTCGGCGCAGGGTTGTCTCAAAACCGTAGACGGCGCCTCTCAGGTCAATATCCGACTTCAGGCTCTCCCAGATAGCGGGGTCATCAAAGAACCGGTTGATTGGTTCGCCCTTTAGTTTATCTGTTGTGGAGCCAAAGAGCGAGGCGCCAACGTAGTTCACCTCCTCAATATGCTCTCCGTCTGCCTCCGTTGCGATAATAAACGTTCCGGCCTCTGAGTTATCGAAGATGCCTCTATACCGTTCTTCGCGTTCTCGCAGCTGTATAGAGAGAAGCGATATGACAGCACCGATGGCGACAAAGACAACCGCCCTTGCAATCGCCTGGACCAGCAGACCCGCCTCTCCGCTGATAAATGGGACGCTTATCACCAGGTATCCAAGGGCAAGGCCAAGCGAGAAGGGGACACCCCGGCGGGGGTACCAGTAGGCGCCGAGGACTATCGGCAGGTAGAAGAGGTGCGGAAGGACAGTGGAGATGCCTGAAAAGAGGCCGGCGACGTTTGCGGCAAAGACAACGATTACCGATGCGGTGAGCAGAAGGAGACGGCGTGTCTCCCTTGCTGCAGTCCGACGCCGGGGGGTCAGTCCGCCCACCCCCGACCAGTCTTGAATACCATTCCATGGTATGTTCTCTGCATACTCTCTAGAGGGCGCTATGATCTTTGCTGCATAAAAGGTATATGATCTGTCCTGGTCATCGGGCGTAGCGCGGTGCCTGCATACCGTTCCACGGGAAGAGGGGCAGGAAAAGACATATGCCAATCGTTCTGCCATTAATGATCAGACGTCCAGGAACCCCCATGAAGATCTCACTCCTCCAGCTGAATGCCGTTGTTGGCGACCTTGTCGGGAACGCGGGGCAGATAGCAGCAGGTGTCCGGGAAGCGGCCCGGGATCGACCGGACATTATTGTCACACCGGAACTCTCGCTGACGGGGTGCCCTCCACGGGATCTGCTGCTGCAACCAGGGTTTGTTGCGCGAGGTCTCTCTGTGTTGGATGAACTTGCTGCAAGCCTCGCCGACGCGCCACCGGTCATCATCGGCCTCCCGGTACCGAATCCAGCAGGTAGTGGTCGCCCCCTATTTAACGCCGCCGCTATTATCAGGGGTGGAGAGGTCGCAGAGATATTCCGAAAATCCTCCCCTTCTCCAGGCGTCCTGAATGAGGATCGTTACTTTGAGACTGCAGACCGGGAGGTCCCGTTTATCCACGTTGGCGGAAAGACTGTCGGCGTGGTCATCGGCGAGAGAATCTGCTACGAGGGCCCGATGCCGGAGGTGATCATTAACCCCGTCGCATCGCCGTTCACCGTCGGGAAAGCACGCCTGCGGGAGGAGTACCTCTCAAGGTTTGCCAGAGAGCACGGGGTTGCAGTCGCGTTTGTGAACTCTGTCGGCGGGAACGATGACGTTGTCTTCGACGGCCGGAGTGCCATCTTCAATGCCGCCGGCAGGCTCGTTGCCCGCGGTGCGCCATTTGACATCGATATCGTTACCGCTGATCTCGCCAGCCCCTCTCCAGAGTCTCTTGCTCCGGATGACCATGTGCCTGAATCGGAGATATGGCGGGCGCTGGTTCTCGGTACCAGGGACTATGTCCTGAAATGCGGGTTTACCTCGGTTGTCATCGGCATCTCCGGTGGGATTGACTCATCGCTTGTAGCCGCCATAGCAGCCAGTGCGCTCGGGCCAGAGAACGTTCTCGGGGTGCTTTTACCATCCCCCTACACCTCCGCTGCGAACATAGAGGATGCAGAACAACTTGCGGAGAACCTGGGGATCCGGAGATGCTGTATACCGATAACGCCGATGATGGAGACGTTCTCTACCAGACTTGCCGGCGTATTCTCAGGCATGTCCCGGGACATCACCGAGGAGAATCTGCAGGCCAGGATCCGGGCGACGGTATTGATGGCCATGGCGAACAAGTTTGGTTTCATGCTCCTTGCGACCGGGAACAAATCGGAGATTGCGGTGGGTTACTGTACACTTTATGGCGACATGGCGGGCGGGCTTGCCGTTATCGCCGACGTTCCGAAGGTGATGGTATACCGTATTGCTCGCTGGTTGAATGCCGGGCACCCGGTCATCCCGCAGCGTGTTCTCGAGAAACCGCCTTCCGCGGAACTACGGCCCGGGCAGGTGGATCAGGAGACCCTTCCACCTTACGATCTCATGGACGCAATCCTGCAGCGCTACATCGAACGACTCGAGTCTCCTGATGAGATTATCGATGCTGGCTACCCGCAAGAGACCGTCTGGAAGGTTGTCCGGATGGTTGAACTGGCTGAGTTCAAGCGCAGGCAGGCGCCGCCAGGGATCCGTGTGACCGACCGGGCGTTCGGGACGGACTGGCAGATGCCGATCGCTGCACGACCATGGTGGAGATGATGAGATCGAGCCTGGCCGACGACCTCCTCGCAATATACAACGCCCTCCGTTCAGCTTTCGGCCACCAGCATTGGTGGCCCGCAGAGACGCCCTTTGAGACGATGATCGGGGCCATACTCACCCAGAACGTCTCCTGGACGAATGCGGCGCAGGCAGTTCGGAACCTGGATGAGGCGGGACTGCTCGACCCCCACGCCCTTGCCACGGCCAAGACCTCCGAGATCGCCCGCCAGATAGTCTCATCCCGCTACTACAACCAGAAGTCGGAGCGGATCCGCGAGTTCTCCCGGATCTACGTTGCAGAGTTCGGAGCAGACCCAGAGGTTATGGCGGCCATGGATACCGACGAACTGCGCAGGCGTCTCCTTGCCATCCGTGGCCTCGGGAAGGAGACGGTGGACACCATCCTCTTGTATGCCTGCGAAAAACCGGTCTTTGTTGTCGATGCCTACACCCGACGGGTATTCTCGCGCTACGGTCTGCTGCCGGAAGGCGCGTCATACGACCGGACGCAGCGTCTTTTCGCGGAGAACCTGGAGCCAGATGTGGGCCTCTTCAACGATTATCATGCCCAGATCGTCCACCTGGCAAAGACCACCTGCAGAAAGTCGCCGCTCTGCGACCGCTGCCCAATCCGTGAGATCCATAAGTTGTTATGCTGCGCAAAGACCGGGTCTATTGTGTGTGCCGGCAATCCCTGATATAATGGGGTCTTTATGCCATCCCGCTCCAGCGATAAACCTCTCCCCGGCTGGTGGCAGGGGGATGTGCATTCCCGCAGACCGGCCTTTTATCTGCATCTCCGGATGACCTGTTTTTCCAGATAGACTCTATTCTGTTCTTTGTCAGTTTTTCAGGTAGAATTAACCTGAGATTCCTGTCTAGCCCCCTCCAAAACTATCTGGATCTTCAGCCTTATTTTGCCGTTAGATCCGCACTTCAAGGCTCAAAGATCGCTCTCCTTGTAAAACTACACTCGCTCTGAGGCCTGATATTGGATCCTGGTAGTTTAAAACCGTTAAAAATGTGCATCATCTGCGTTGTTGGCGGGCAATTGCCAGAAACACGGGGAGAGAACTCTGGAGAAGACCCATGCATGGCCATCCCGGGTGGCGGGTTTGGTCAGCGAAAAATGTCCCTGGTAACACGTTAAGACAGGAGCGGGGGACGTTCCGTCCTCCTCTCCCCGTCAGCCCCTCCACAAAAGGGCGATACTCCATGGATACAGTGTAAGGGTGGGTATCTCCAGCATGTGGGTGAAACCCTCCCTGGCACGGCCTTCCCTGCTATCGCCGATCACTGCCCGCCCCCTTGAGGGGGGGTGCGGTCAAAGAAAGACGTTCAGTGGTAATCTGGCAATCGTCGAGCATGCTGCTGGAAAAAGGTGGAGTTTTTTTTATAACCCAGATCGTTGATATGATGGCCATCCCCTACCCCAACTCTTGTAGGGATCCCATTTATATATGTGCAGTTGAGAGTGTATACCTGTGAGAGACGATGGTTGCACTGACTGAAGAGATGAAAGCGGCTTTCCGCACTATGAAGGCCTATCCGGTCGCCACTGCGTCAAAAGAAGGATGGCCGAACGTGGTACCGATCGCGTTCGTGGAACTTGTTGATGATGAGACGATCTGGATAGCGGACAACTTCATGAAGAAGACGCTTGCAAACGCCCAGGAGAACCCCAGGGTCGCCATCTACATCTGGGGTCCGGAGACAAAGGGCTGTTTCCAGATCAAGGGCGAGGTCGAGATCAGGACGAGCGGCCCGGACTTTGAAAAGATGCAGTTTACCGTCCGTTCGAAGATGGCAAAGGCACCGGCAAAGACCCTGCTCATAATGAAGATCCGGGAGGTCTACGAGTGCACGCCCGGACCAAAGGCAGGAGAGAAGATTCTGTGAACCACACCCTGCCATTCCCGGCAGGGTGTTTTACACCTTCACCACGATCGGCACCTTCCCGACCAGGTATCCTGAAAAACAGCCTCTTTTGTGATCGTTCCATAATCCGGGAGAGGGTTCATCATGCGTTCATCCTCAACCGGCATTTTGCGCGCCGGTCGATGGGAGTGTCCAGGGGATCTTTCAGCAGCAAGTCTGGTGAAACGCCCTCTCCTGAGAGTGAATACACCCTGTAATCGGACCCCGGGAGATATTTGTGCAATAAAATTAACGCCGGGAGGGAGATTTGAACTCCCGAGGTGCAGAGCACCAGCGGCTTTCAAGGCCGCCGCCTTACCGGACTAGACTATCCCGGCCTGCCTTAACCTATTGATCGGCGTACAAAAAAAAGATTGTTCATCCCCGCCGGGCGAGAACTAGAAGAAAAATGGCGAGGAGCGCAAGGAGAGGCGGTAGTGGCGTTGACGGCGTGGGCGTTGGGGTCGCGTCCCCGAAGAGAGAGGGCGCGGTCTGACTCACCCTGACTGCCCTGGCGTTTGCTGCAAAGACCTGCACTGTAGCATCATCACTGTAACTCAGCGGATAGACTTTCAGGTATATCGTGCCGCCCTCTGTAGCAATCTCCACCTTTTCAGGCTCAAGCATGCCTTTCTCGTTGACCCTGTGGCGCTCGTTCTTCTCGTCGATGTACTCCAAGACCCAGTCGAACCCGGACGAGGTTGTTATTGTTACCGTCCCGCCCGGTGTCTCCACCTCGAAGTAGGCTGGCGCGGAACGACTGGCAGGAGCGGTTGCGGAGAGGACCACCGGGGTTGCTGTTGGTTGCACGGCACCACTCACAACAAACTCACGGCTACCTATGTAGCCTCTGGCGTCGTGGAAGGTTACCTCGTAGGTGCCACCGACCGATATTGGTACCTCCACGGAGAACGCCCCGTTTTTGTCGGTCGCAAGATAGGTTGGTCCGTAGACGATAAAGCCACCGTGTTCAACCCTGATCTGCACACCAGCATCTCCCAGGTCCGCGATAGAACCCCGGATATCCAGAGTACCGTCAAACTCCTGGGTGAGAGGAGAGTCTATTGTGATAATCCCTGAGCGATCGATCAGCGTTACCAGCTGCTGCGTCTTCGAACTGCCTCCAAACGTGGTCTTTGTGGGGTCGATGATCTCAATCGAGTACCGCCCGGGTTCAAGCCCCTCTGTCTCGAAAGTCGCGGAGAACGTCCCGTCTTCCTGGACGACGATCGTCTTCCTGTCCACCTCGCGCTTGGTGTACTGGGCGTAGTAGAGGACGATCTCGGTGCTGAACCCGGGGTTAAGCGAGGGTCTCGGCTGTCCTTCCAAGGTCGAAGTCCCCTTGACGACGAGCGGGTCGCCGACGTAGACCTCCTGTGGCGCGTTGATAGAGACGTATGCGGCCGATGCGGGTGTTATGAGCACCAACGCTACGATGAGTGTCAACCATGCGATCCTTTTCATACCATTAGATCAACGGATATGGGGTATAATGCTATCCCATTTGACCGAGAAACCGCTGGCATCCTGGCGCGGGAAAGACCACCACAACGGCCGGATCCTGGAAACGCTGACGGTTATCTTTCGAAGCGGAGGCTGCTCCTGGAACCGTTGCCGGATGTGCGGCTACCGACACGAGCGTTACGCCGATCTTTCCGGGGACGAACTTGCCGAACGGATCATCCGTCAGGTTCGCTGGGTGAAAAAGAACTTTCCCGACGACGACTACCAGATGGTAAAGGTATTCACGTCCGGCAGTTTCTTTGACCCCATGGAGGTACCTCCAATCGCACGCGACGCCGTTGCCGAGGCGTTCCGTGGCAAGGCCTTGATCGTCGAGACACGGCCGGAATACGTTGAGGCCGATCCTGTTCGCGAGTTTCGTGATGCGATCGATACCGGGACGTTGGCCATGCCTCTTACAATCGCCATGGGTCTTGAGACCACAAACGACCTCATCCGGGAGAAGAGCATTGATAAGGGGTTCACCTATGCCGATTTCCTCCGCGCCACAGAGATCGCTCACGCCTCGGGAGCAGGCGTTAAGGCCTACCTGATGATGAAACCGCCTTTTCTGACGGAACGTGAGGCGCGCGATGACATGATCCACTCCATCATGGATCTCGCTCCCCTGGTCGAAAGTATCTCCATGAACCTCTGCACCGTCCAGAGCAGGACCGAACTCGAGCGCCTCTGGAGAGAGCATGCCTACCGGCCGCCATACCTCTGGAGTGTCCTGGACGTCCTGATTCAGTCACCGGTGCACATCCTCTGCGATCCCGTCGGTGGCGGGCAGATGCGTGGTCCGCACAACTGTGGTGCCTGCGATGGCCAGATTGTGAAGGGGATTGTTGACTACTCGCTGAACAAAGACGTCGGTCTCCTGCGCGCACTTGCGGAGATGGAGTGCGAATGCAAAGAAGAGTGGAAGTTTGTGCTTGAGCAGGAGGAGCCTCACTGCATGCCGCTTACCCGTTAACGCCCCTCCAGTTCCTCAAGTTGCTCGCAGAGCAACGGGAGGAACGTCCCTGCGTCGCTTACAACGCCAATAGCCTGCGTCGTGCCCCGGTCCATCAGTTTCGTCACCGAGGCGGGGTTGATATCGACGCAGACGGTCTTGACATAGGATGGGAGGCAATTCCCGACGGCGATCGAGTGGAGGAGCGTCCCCACCATCACCACCATCGAGAGATCATGAATATGCCGTCGCATGGCGTCCTGCGCCTCTACAACATCTCTAATCACATCCGGGAGCGGGCCGTCGTCCCTGATGGAACCGGCAAGCACAAACGGGACGCCATTTTTTATGCACTCATACATGATTCCGCCGGTGACAACCCCCTGTTCGACGGCGTTCTTGATGGAACCGGCTCTCATAATCTCGCTGATGGCGCGTATGTGGTGCTTGTGCCCACCGGTGATGAGCGTGCCCGTTTTGATGTCCATCCCAAGCGAGGTGCCGTAGAGGTTTGACTCTATATCGTGGGTGGCGAGGGCGTTCCCGGCAAAGAGAACATCGATGTATCCCTTCCGGATCATCATCGCGAGGGCATCGGCCGCCCCTGTGTGGACGATGGCAGGGCCACCTACAAGCGCGATCTTCCCGCCCTCCTTCTTCAGTTTCAGGATCTCGCGAGCGATCTTTGCTATGATCGCCTTGCTCGGTCGCTCAGATGAGACAGTCCCATGCATGAACTCAAACGTGCTGGACCTCCGCGGACGCTCCGGGTAGACAACCCTGACACCGGTCTCGCTGACCACGACGAGATCACCCGCCCTGATCTTGGATATGGGGGTGCAGATCGCACGTTTCTCCGTCTCATCGATCACGATGTGGCAGTCCATCTCGATATTCTCTACAGGCAGCCATTCCCCTTTGTACTTCACGTAAGTTGGGTGGTTGGTGGTCGAGTAGAACCCTTTCGGGAGTATACGGTCACCCTCTGCCGGTACAAGGATGACATCGTCGACCTCCGGGGTGCGCGCGCCCAGTCGGTGGAGCTCGGAGAGAATGGCATCAAGTTGTTGATCGGTAGTAGCGGTCACGCGCAACCGAGCGTAACTGGTGTCGGTCTTCAATTTTCCGACGTTGAATGTAACAATCTCAAATTCACCGCCCATGTCCATGATCCTGTCAAAAACCATGGTCATGATGCCTGAATCGATAATATGCCCCTCTAATTCGATTTCCCGGCAGGGTCTCATATATAAACGTGGGTAATTGTCCGATAATAGGGTTTCCCCGTCCCTCTTTCGAGCATAGTTAAAAGAGCGTCCAGACACCCGAGAGGGCGCGAGGCCATTGGAGAACCACCTGCACAGAAGTCAGAACTGGAAACGTCTGGAATTGAGTACAGGAAGTGGGTTATAGAGGCGAAAAACGCCGCGGACTACTTCTGACGATCCCCGCAGAGATACCGCTGCACCACCGCAAGTTCCTCGCGTGTGTTTATGTTGAAAGCAAGCCTCCGGTCATGCAGGAGAACCTGCACCTCCTCCTCTGGCGTCCCAGCTTCCCGACTGGCTGTAAGAATGTTGACCCCGGCGGGGCAGGCGGGAACACCGCTGATTATCTCTGTGTATTGCGTGCGGCAACCATGCTCAAGACAGAGATCGCGGGGCACCCAGGTGGAGCATGCCGGCAGTCCCGAGCGGCGCCAGGCGGCCTCGATATCCGCAATAATCTCGGCTGCAAGGCATGGCAGATCGGATACACAGGTGAAGAGAGGTCTTCCCTCCTCCTCAAGGTCGGCCACAGCGGCATTGATGTCCTCAACGTAGCCAAGCCCTTTTGCGTCGTAGATGGTGAGGCCCTGTGCCCGGCACCAGTTCTTTGTGAACGGTGTCCTGTGTGAGGCCACAACAATCACCTCGTGGCCTGCGGTGGAGAAGGCATCGATCACATAGGAGAGCATCGGTCGCCCGCAGATGGTGACTAGGGGTTTTTCGCCCATCCCGAGCCGCGACCCCTCCCCGCCGGCCATGATCAGTGCAAGCATGCTTCGAGAGCCTCTATGAGTTGCCGGTTCTCCTCGCGGGTTCGTACGGCCACACGTATATGGTGGGGGAGCCCGAAAGACTGGCAGTCCCGCACCAGGATGCCCCTCGAGAGGAGACGTTCGCTGAGCATTCCAGACTCCATCGGGATCTCGACCAGGATGTAATTTGCCGAAGGTGGCGCGCAGACGAGACCGAGTTCCTCCAGCCTTCTGGAAAGCCATGCCCGTTCTTCTCCAATTCGCTTCCTTGACTCTTCCAGGAGATCGTAGTGGCAGAAGGCCTCGATCGCAAAGGACTCGGCGAACGTGTTCACCGTCCAGGGCAGGCGCACCCTCTCAATCCGGTCGATGAGTTCGGGGTTGCCAAACCCGTAGCCAAACCGGATCCCCGGGACGGCAAAACTCTTTGTGAGGGATCGCAGCACGAAGAGGTTCTCGTGGGGCAGATCTACAAGGCTCTGGCGCGGGTCGGCGAGCTCTATGAATGCCTCGTCAAGGAACAGGTAACCGCCGTGCCTTGCAACTGTATCAAGCGCCCGGCAGACTTCCATGCGGGAAAGGAGAGCACCGGTGGGGTTGTTCGGGTTGCAGAGAAACCGGACGGTGGCGCCTTCGTCCCCTCTGACGCACCTGCCACCGGCGAGCCTCACAGCAACCTCATACTCGGCAAACGTGGGTGTCTCGATACAGGCGGCATCACCAGGTCCGAGCACCGCGTAGCAGAACGCGCGGATCAGCTCGACCGATCCGTTCCCGACTGTTACCTCCGCGGCATCACGCCCGAACGTCCTGGAGATCACCTCTTTCAGCTCCTCATACCGGTCGTCCGGGTAGTCTTTCAGTGCCGAAAGATCAGGAGTCCAGGGGATATCTGGAGGGTAGGGGTTCATGTTCGCGCTGAAGTCAACTACATTCTCTGTCGTCTCACGGCTGCGATGCCAGCGCACCCGGCCGCCATGTTCCGCTCTCTCGGGAAGATACTCTCGCATATCGATGGCAAACCTTTGAGGATATTTTGTCGTCTGCAACCCATAAAATCGTTATCCCGAACAAAGAAACATATCGACAGGTTTATATCCAATACAAATGTTATTATGGCTTATCTGATACAATCAGACAAAAGGAGTACAATTGTCTGACAGTTGTCTGCTTAAAGGCTGCTAATTGTCAGATATGAGTGATTGGAATGATGGATCGGATCACTATCAGATTGCCACGACAACAGGTTGAGATGCTCGAGAAGCTGGTGGAGGCAGGTGAGTTCCCCACGGTATCGGAGGCCGTGCGATATTCTGTCAGAGCGCTTCTTGAAAAGCATGGAGACCGCGTCATGCGCGAGGCCGATCAGATCTCATTCAACGGTTAGGAGGTATATGATGCAGACGATCATTAACGAGGCGTTGAAGCACGCAGAGCGTGAAAAATATCTGAAATCAGAAATGGACGAGGCCGAGGATGACATCCTTGGCCAGCCGCGCATTGTCATCGTGGGGTGCGGTGGTGCGGGGAACAACACAGTCAACCGCCTTTACCACATGCAGGTTACCGGTGCCGAGACCATCGCGATCAATACGGACAAGCAGCATCTTGACATGATCCGCGCCGACAAGCGGGTTCTTGTCGGCAAGTCGCTCACCAAGGGCCTCGGGGCTGGCGGTTTCCCGGATGTTGGCAGGCGCGCAGCCGAGATGGCCCGACCGACCCTTGAGGCTCTCCTCTGTGATGCGGATCTGGTCTTCATCACCGCCGGTATGGGTGGAGGTACCGGCACGGGCACAGCCCCGGTTGTCGCACAGATCGCAAAGGATCAGGGGGCGATTGTCGTCGGGATGGTCAGTTATCCCTTCCAGGTTGAGAAAGCCCGGCTTCTCCGTGCGGAAGAGGGGATGGAAGCGCTCTCAGGCGCTGCCGACTCGGTGATTGTGCTTGACAACAACCGTCTTATCAAGTTCGTCCCCAACCTGCCTCTCGGTCAGGCCTTCTCTGTAATGGACCAGCTCATCGCGGAGACCGTTAAGGGAATTAGCGAGACGATCACCGAACCGTCGCTTATAAACATCGATTACGCTGATGTGCGTGCCATCATGAGCAAGGGCGGGGTCGCCGTGATGCTGGTCGGTGAGAGCAAGCAACAGAACAAGGCAGAGAGCGTCGTTCATGAGTGTCTCAACCACCCATTGCTTGACATCGACTACCGCGGAGCAACGGGGAGTCTCATCCACATAACCGGTGGCAACGACCTGACCCTCCAGGACGCAGAGGAGATCGCAAGCTCCCTGACCTACGAACTTGACCCCCACGCCGACGTCATCTGGGGGGCACGGGTGAACAGCGACTTCGAAGGTAGAGTCCGTGTCATGGCGATCATGACCGGTGTGAAAAGTGCACAGATCCTCGGAAACCATCGCGCCTACGATCAGGTCTCGTCAAGACCTGTGGTATCAGCCAACAGGCGCCTGGCAAAGGATGCCGCGAGCGGGCACCTTATTGATTTTATGTGATCACTCCTCCCCTACCCTCTTTCATATTCTTTTGAACCGGGTCGGTTGAGAGCGACGACGGCTTTTTTCGCCACTGCGAAATACTTAAGACGACAGATGACATTTGAGATATAGACGTTCTTGTATAATCCTCCCCCGCACGGGGTGTGTTGTGCAGGGCAGAGACCGCTAAGGTCTGCGGTGCCAGGGTACCGGGGTTGAACACATGAGCAGGCAGATGAGCGATGGTCAGGATCGCGAGTCCGGAAAAGTCTTTTCTTGTGATGTAACCGCTACACGAGTCCAGGCGTTCCTGCAGCAGTATGGAAGTGGTCCCCTGCGGGTTGGGTTATGAAACAGGTACCGAATGTCGAGGATTGGTAAAGAATGCTGAACGATCTGATTGAAAAACGAAAAAAAATTCTTGCGGAGTCTGAACAGCACAAAAACCGGCGTAACGAGTTGAATGCACTTGCCAGCAAAAACGCCCGGGAACGCAATGAGCTGAATGCCCAGACCCGCGAATATGTAGAGGAGGCGCAACGACACAAGGAAGAGCGGGACAGGATAAATAAGGATGTCCAGGCGCTGAAAGATGAGAGAAACAAGTATAACGAGCGTGCAAACGTCCTCTTTGAGGAGATCGAGGCTTTCAAGAGGGAGCATGGCAACCTCCAGAACCGGAGCATCAAAGAACTGCAGAAGCAGATCGAGCACCTGGAGTTCAAGCAGCAGACCGAGGTCTACAGCACCGATAAAGAACGAGAACTGATCGAGAAGATCAAGCACCTGAAAGCGCTGGTGAAGGAACAGGAGGCCGAACTCGAGCAGAACAAAGAGATGCGGGCGAAACTTGCCGAGGCCAGAGAACTCCGCAGGCAGGCCTCTGAGATCCATAAAAAGGTCACAGAGATGGCTGAACTCGCCCAGCAGCACCATGACCTGATGGTTGAGGCTTACCGTAAGGCCGACAAGGCTCGCGAGGAAGCCGACCGTGCTCATCAGAAATTTGTCGAGGCTCAAGAGGCGGCGGACGAGGAGCACAGATTGTTCATCGCCTGTCAGAAGGAACTCCGTGATTACGATAAGGTTATATCTGGTCTTAGAAAGAAGACCAAGAAGACCAAGGTTACCAGGGAGCAGAAAGCCGTCCGGAAAGAGGCGGAACGTGTCTTCCAGCAGTTCCGCGACGGTGAAAAGATTACAACCGACGATCTGCTCCTGCTACAGCGTGCAAAGCTCATCTAACACTTTTCTTTTTTGTGCCCTGATAATTATTTAATAGTTCCAGCAAGATGTTCTAGTGAATGGCAAAAGAGCGGACGCTTATCCTCTGTGTCGATCGCGATGATGATCTCGGCTTTAAGGCCGGGATCGAAGGTCCCATCATGGGCAGGGAGGGGTGCCTGCATGCAGCGACATCGCTCGCCCTGGCCGATCCGGAGGATTCCGATGTCAACGCTCTCTTCGAAACTATCAAAATCTATGATGAACTTGCCGCGCGGGGAGAGGAGGTTGCCATCGCTATTATCTGTGGTAATCACATGAACCTGATCGAGGGTGACCGACGTGTTGCGACAGGCCTCGATACTGTCCTCAAGGTAACCGATGCGACATCCTGTATTGTCGTGACGGACGGTGCAGAGGATGAGTATGTTATGCCGGTCATCCAGTCGCGGGTGCCGGTTAGCAGCGTGCGGAAGGTCGTGGTCAACCAGATGCCGAACCTGGAGGGAACATACTACATCCTGAGACGTTTCCTTGACGATCCGAAGGTCTCAAGGATTGTGCTTGTTCCGATCGGGCTTGCCATGCTCCTTTATGCGCTGGGTTATCTGCTTGGATACCCTGAGGTTGCAATCATCGTAGTTGTCGGTGTTATCGGCATCTACCTGCTCTTTAAGGGGATGGGAATTGACGAGTTCTTTAGTTACCTGGTAAAATCGTTGAAAGCATCCCTCCATGGTGGCAGGTTTACTTTTGTCTCATACATTGCCGCAATACTGCTCTGCATAGTCGGTGTCATAATGGGGCTTGTCAGCCTTCTGGAGTATTACGTACCTTTTGGCATCGTCATCCAGGTTCTGGCATTCATCTATGGGGCGGTGGCCTGGTTCGTTGTGGCAGGCCTGGTTGCATCGGTGGGAAAGATCATCGATATCTTCTTAAACGAGCGTGAGACCATCCAGCGTGTGATTGCCCTGCCGTTCTTTATCCTTGCAATAGGGGCCATCGCCTATGGGGCAAGCGTCTATATACTCTCGATCAGCAGCGATATTCCGGGGTTCCCGGTAACGAGCGCGGATGGGGTAGTCTACATTGTCGTCTCGATCATAGGAGGACTCTTCTGCGCATTCTTTGGTGTTTACCTGCAGTCGTTCCTGGGCCGACTGGTAAGAGAAGGTGAACTGTTTGCGCCGAAGAAAGAGGCTTGAGGCCTGATCTGGGTGGGTGCCAACCGCCGTCTGATGTCCCGCCGATTTCTCGTAAATAGGCCGTTTAAACATACTTTTCGAGACCTTACCCTCTCACCTACCCGGCATTGCGGCAGATATTCTGCTACCGGAGCACCACGGTTCAGTAACGCTGCATAAAGCGAAGGATCCCTTTCTCCACCCCCCGTGGGGCGGGGGCAGAAACAGGATCTCGGTGATGGGGTTGTGTTGACACAGGAGAAC